>NZ_LLXX01000156.1:987-15009 GCF_001440405.1 Bradyrhizobium valentinum | reverse complement strand
GTGGTCGCAGCGCGGCGGGATGGCCGGGCTGCGGCCGGGCGCGCCTGCTGCGGCGGCGCGTCCACGGTGACCGCAGGAAGTGATGACTGCGCCAGCGCGGTACCAGTCTGCAGGGAGAGGGTAAGTCCGCTGACTGCCCCGAGGCAGATCATTCGCATCAATTGAAGTCGAGTGGCGGAAAGCGAAGAAAATCCTGTTAGTGTCACCCTGCGATACCCCGAGACCTGCCGGCTTGGCCGGTATGATTTTTTTGAGGCCTCGCTCTAACGCAGGCATCTTCGGAGTACGATAGGCGGTTGCTAGAATTGCTCCAGATTGCGCGGTTCCTAATCACGCACTGAAGGCGGATGATTGTTTTCGCAGATCGAAGTTTCAGTTTATCGATGGCAACAGTTGCGATCTGGGGACCATCAATGCAAATACGCTGCCGCACTGAAGCATGCGGCAAAACCGTGTGGTCCTGGCGCCCGTGGCTGGCGTCAAGTCGGCGGAGGTGTTGCGAAGCCCGACCGGGCGCGCAAGACCGTCAATTCGCCGGCGACGGAGGCAAGAGGAATTCGTCTCCGGGGAGAGCACGGCATAAGCCGTAAAACCATTGTGCAGGGAATGCCGGAATGCTCCGACTGTACCTGTATGCTCGTGTGCGCATCTTTGCGCATCTCTTGCACACGAGACCGCGGGTGCAGCAAGCACCCGGCATTCCCTGCGCCCTCTTCTCTTTGGGCGAAACGAATTTTGCAAAGCCCGGGCGAAACGCGCCGCGGGAATGCGGAGGTGTGTGTGGGAGCGAGTCATTGTTTGGCCCATCCTTCGAGACGGCGCTTTCGCGCCTCCTCAGGATGAGGTCTGAGACCCTCATGGTGAGGAGCGCGGCAAGGCCGCGTCTCGAACTACGAGGCCGCGGTGAGTGCGACGGGAGCGTCCGTTCGACGCTTCGCATCGGGGGCCGAATAACCCGCCCCAACCCTCCCCTGTTAACCCTTTGCTAACCATACACCCGGCAAGAATTGCCGGGTGAAGTCGAGTGTCGTCGGCCGCGTAGAACGGGAGGAACCCCGTGGACGCCAGTGCGGTGCCTCACTTTCGGACCGGCGGCCCTTCGGCCGCCGCGCAGACGTTTGGCGCCCGCGGGCGTCAATCGCGGGGGGAAGCGGCTACCATGGTCGATGTCACGGCGGGTCAGGGCGGCGCAGGCCCAAGCGGCGGATTTCCAAGCCTCAGCGAAATCGGCGATATCCTAAAGCGTGGCGATCTGGCGCTGGCACTCGGCGTTCTCGTCATCCTGGTGGTGCTGATCCTGCCGCTGCCGGCGATCGTGCTGGATCTGTTTCTGGCGATCTCGATCACGGTGTCGATCCTGATCCTGATGACGTCGCTCTTCATCCAGGCGCCGCTGGAATTCTCGTCGTTTCCGACCGTGCTGCTGATCTCGACCATGCTGCGGCTGTCGCTGAACATGGCCTCGACCCGGCTGATCCTGTCGCACGGCCATGAGGGGACGGCCGCGGCCGGCCACGTCATCGAAGCCTTCGGTAATTTCGTGATGGGCGGTAATTTCGTGATCGGAATTATCGTGTTCGCGATTCTGGTGATCGTGAACTTCGTCGTCATCACCAAGGGTTCGGGGCGCATCGCCGAGGTTGCTGCGCGCTTCCAGCTGGATTCGATGCCCGGCAAGCAGATGGCGATCGACGCCGACCTCTCCGCCGGCCTGATCGACGAGGCGACCGCCAAGGCACGCCGCAAGGCGCTGGAGGACGAAAGCGGCTTCTTCGGCGCCATGGACGGCGCCTCGAAATTCGTCCGCGGCGACGCCATCGCGGGCCTCCTGATCGTCTTCATCAACGTCATCGGCGGCATCATCATCGGCGTCGCCCAGCAGGGCATGAGCTTTGGCGACGCCGCCCGCACCTACACCATTCTGACGGTCGGCGACGGCCTGGTCACCCAGGTGCCGGCGCTGATCGTCTCGACCGCCGCGGGCCTTCTGGTGTCGAAGGCCGGCATCACCGGCGCCGCCGACAAGGCGCTGATGAAGCAGCTAAGCGGCTATCCGCAGGCGCTCGGCATGTCGGCCGGCGTGATGCTGGTGCTGGCGCTGCTGCCGGGCATTCCGATGCTTCCGTTCCTCGCGCTCGGCGGCGGCGCCGCGGCGCTGGCCTGGAAGTCGCGCAACCACAATCGCGTCACCAAGGCGGCGGAAGCCGCAGCCGCAGCCGCGCCCGATCTCGCTGCGGCTGCCGCCCAGGCCACGGCGGAAGAGCCGATCGCCAACGCGCTCAAGATCGACGATCTCAAGATCGAACTCGGCTATGCGCTGTTGCCGCTGGTCAACGGTCCCGACGGCACCGACCGCCTGACCGAGCAGATCAAGGCGCTGCGCCGTTCGCTCGCCATCGAAATGGGCTTTGTGATGCCGGCAGTGCGCATCCTCGACAACGTCCAGCTCGAGGCCAACACCTACGTCATCAAGATCAAGGAAGTCGACGCCGGCAGCGGCAAGATCTGGCCGAACCAGTTCATGGTCATGGACCCTGCCGGTAACCAGGTCGGTGTGCCCGGCATTCACACCGTGGAGCCGACCTTCGGATTGCCGGCGACCTGGGTCGACGCCGCGCTGAAGGAAGAAGCCTCGCTGAAGGGCTACACGGTGGTCGACGCCGCGACCGTGCTGTCGACCCATCTGACCGAGCTGCTCAAGAACAACATGAGCGATCTTTTGTCCTATGGCGAGGTGCAGAAGCTGCTCAAGGACCTGCCGAAGGAACAGGGCGAGCTGGTCAAGGACATCGTGCCGAGTCAGGTCACGGTTTCAGGCATCCAGCGCGTGCTTCAGCTTTTGTTGGCCGAGCGCATCTCGATCCGCGATCTCTCCACCATCCTCGAAGGCATCGCCGATGCGCTCGCCTTCTCGCGCAACCCGGCCACCATGGTCGAACATGTCCGCGCCCGGCTGGCGCGGCAGATTTGTGCACAGAATACCTCGTTCAACGGTTATTTGCCGCTGATCGCGCTGTCGGCGCGGTGGGAACAGGCGTTCGCGGAATCGATCGTGGGCCAGGGCGAAGAGCGCAGCCTCGCCATGCAGCCCTCAAAACTCTCGGAGTTCATGACCGCAGTCCGAAACAGCTTTGAGCAGGCCGCCCGCGAGGGCGAAGCGCCGGTGCTGGTCACCTCGTCAGCGATCCGCCCGTTCGTGCGCTCGCTGGTCGAGCGTTTCCGCTCGCAGACCACGGTGCTGTCGCAGGCTGAAATTCACCCGCGCGCGCGGCTGAAGACGGTCGGAAGCGTGTAGGCACGCCCCGCAAATCACTGAAAAATCCCGAGGCCTTTTCGCCACAGGCAAATGGTTTGTCGAGAACGGCCGGAACCCCGCCAAATCGCGCCGGGCGCAACGATCAAGCACTAAGTTGATGTGCTAGCTGAATAATTATTCATTTGGCCGGGCGACGCGCATTTTCCGATCGCGGCCGTTCAAGTCTTTTCACCGCCTTGTGATCGCCACTTGGGAACTACTCCCCGGATTCCCACGTTCCCTGACGCGAGAAGTTGAACCCGGCTGCGGATGCATTCGACGAATCCACAGGCGGGAAGGCGGCAGGAGACTTCCATGAACCATTCGATCTACAGCGCAGATCGCACGACCCATCTCAAGATCGTGGTCGTGGCTTTGGTCGCGGGTGTCGTGGTCGCCGGTTTCAGCATCTCCGCGCGCACCAACTCGGATGAAGGTCTCACCCAGACCGCGAGCGAGCGCGTCATGAAGGCTGGTAAGCCGGTTGTGATTACCAGCACAGGCAACTCTGTCGTACGCTAAAGGAGAATTCACGGAATTCACGCGGCTCTTTACAGCCCCCCAAAGTCGCCGTGTGGATATTTAAGACCCCAACTACCCCCAAGTTGACTACGAAAACGCCCGCTCCCCACGGGCGTTTTCTTTTTGTTGGGGTGCCGCGGAGATTGCCGTCCTCACCAACCGGCCTCGTGACACACCCACAGACCTCGTCCTGAGGAGCCAGCGAAGCGGACGTCTCGAAGGATGGCCGCGGAAAGATCGGGGGCCACATGGTTCTCCCGGCGATGCGAAGCATCGTCCGGTGACGGCGCAAGGGCGCGCTCCTCACCATGAGGGAAAGCTTCAGTACGCAGGCGCTAGCGGCTAGCCGGCACCGTCTCGATCAGCTTGCCGGCATAGATCGGCGCCGAGGTCGGCTTGCCGGTCGGCGACCCGCCGGCCTGCTCCACGGTCACCGCATAGGTCGCGGTGTTGATCGTGCCGGCGTCGAAGCCGGCGAGCACCGGGCGCGCGGTGAAGTCGCTGCCGCCGATCACGCCGAGCGAACGCGGCTGCGGCAGCTTGTCGGAGATCAGCCACAGCTCGAAACTCTTGCCGGGCTCCGCGTCCGCGCCGACCTTGCGGACCGTGAAATTCTTGCTGGCGGCGTCGACCGTCAGGATGAACGCGGGCGAGCCGCCGTCGCGCTGCAACAGGGCGACATATTGCGCCGAGGGCTCCGGCGATGGCGCCGGCGTCTTCACTTCGACCGTCTGGATGCGCGGCTTCGGCCGAAGCGCGTCCGGCAGCAGTTCGGGCTGGTAGACCTGCACGGCCAGCATCGCGACCAGAGCTGCGGCCATCGCGGTGGCAATGGAGGCGACGTTGCGCCAGCGCTTCGCCCGGCCCGTCAACTGGATGACGTTCGAATTGTCCACGGCAGGCGGTACAGCAGCCGGCGGCGCCTCGACGGCTGGCGGCGCCTCGGCTGCTGGCGGCGCCTGGGCCACCACAGGCTCGGCCGGAGGTTCAGGCGCCGGCGTAGGCGGCGATGGCGCCTCGGGCAACATCAGCGGCGCCTGCTGCCCCGCGGAATGTCCGATCGCAGCCTTGATGTTCTCCCACACGATAGGCCGCGGCTCGATCGATCCGACCATCTGGTTCAGCACGCCGAGCCGGTATTCCCAAGCGTGCACGATCGCGGTGAATTCGCTATCGGCGGCCATCATGGTCTCGACCTGCGCGCGCTCGTCGGCATCGAGGGTGCCGAGCGCATATTCCGCGGCGAGCGCGATATGGTCTTCGCTATAGGCCATCGTTCAAGACCCGGACCTCACAGCCCGAGACACTCCCTTATATCCATCATGCTGCGGCGCAGCCACGTCTTCACCGTATTTACCGGCGCCTCGAACTTGGCGGCGAGCTGCTCGCGGCTCCAGCCGTTGTAGTAGGCCAGCAGCACGAGCTTCTGCCGATCCGGCTCCAGACGGCCGACGCATTCCAGCAACCGCTTCAACTCTTCCGTCATCTCGCGCCGCGCCAGCGGATCGGGTGAATCGGCCGCCACTTCCATCGCGGCCGGCTCCTCCTCGATCGAGCTTTCGCTTCGCTTGCGCACCACGTCGATCGCCCGGTTGCGCGCGATCGACACCATCCACGTAATCGGCGAAGACAGGGCCGGGTTGAACTGGCCGGCGCTGTTCCAGATCTTGACGTAAGCCTCCTGAATGACCTCCTCCGCGAGATCCTGACGCCGCAAGATACGGAGCACGACGCCAAACAGTTTCGCGCGCGTGGCGGCGTAAAGGCGCTCAAAAGCGGCCTCATCCCCCTTCGCCACCGCGGCAATCAGCCAGACCAGCTCTGCTGGCGTCAGCATTCAACGACCCCCAAGATCTCGGTCCTCCTTCGCGTCGTACGCCGGAGCAGTCGAGAAGTTTCGTAGCATACCCTGCGTCAAACTGGGCACCAAGTCGCCGATTCCGGGCAATCCGCCAAGAAAAACCTCCAAAAAAACCACCAGGAAAACCCGCCAAGAAAAAACCCGGGCCTTGTGGCCCGGGTTTCGATTCCTTCAACCGATGAGTGTGCGTCAGGCGACGCCAAGCCGGGCGCGCATCAGCCCGATCGAATCCATGTCGGCCTGCTCCCGGGCGCTCTCCTCGGCGCGCTCGCGCGCCTGGTCGCGCTCGTCGAGCAGTTCGACCTTCTTCAGCTCCTCGAAGGCTTCGCTGAGCAGGCTCTTGGCATCCTCGAGCTGAATGCGCAGTTCGTCGGCAGAGCGGGTCAGGTTTTCCCGCCGCTGGATCGCGGCCTTGGCGTAGGTCGGGTAGGCAAAATGGGAGGGGTCGTTGATCCCGGCCCGCTCCTGCTCGGTCTGAATTTCGCGCTCGAGGTCGACCGACATGCGCTTGAAGTCGGCGATCATGCCTTCGATCTGGGTAACCCTTCGGCGCTTCTCGTCGACCTGAAATTTCTTCAGGCGGATCAGCGTTTCTCGTGACTTCATCGACTCATACTCCCCAGAAGTCCCAATCTGAACGCGGGACGGAGCCGGCTCCCTCGGGGGACCCCACCGGCGTCATTAATCATGTGCCGGGGATGATGGCCTGACAAAGTTAGCGTTCCGTTTCCAAATTGGCGAGGATCTGCGCCAATTGGCGGTAGCCGTCATCGAGGCTCGATTTTTCGTCCTTGGCCTGGCGCAGGAAGGCTTCCAGCGGCTCGTGCAGCCGGATCGCCTCGTCGACCTCGGGACTCGAACCCGCCCGGTAGGCGCCGAGCCGGATCAGCTCCTCCATGTCGGCGTAGGTCGCCATCACCTGGCGGCCCCTCATAATCACCGGCAGATAGTCTGGATTGGCCGATCGCGGCATGGTGCGGGAGACCGATTTGAGGATGTTGATCGCGGGAAATCGTCCGCGCTCTGCAATCGAGCGCTGCATCACGACGTGACCGTCCAGAATGCCGCGGACCGCGTCCGCGATCGGCTCGTTATGGTCGTCGCCGTCGACCAGCACCGTGAAAATGCCGGTGATGGTGCCGGTCCCGGTGCCCGGCCCTGCCCGCTCCAGAAGTTTCGGCAATTCTGTGAACACGGTCGGCGTGTAGCCCTTGGCGGTTGGCGGCTCGCCGGCCGAGAGCCCTATCTCGCGCTGCGCCATCGCAAAACGCGTGACCGAGTCCATCAGGCACAGCACGTCCTTGTCCTCGTCGCGGAAATACTCCGCGATCGCCAGCGTCAGATAGGCCGCCTGCCGCCGCATCAAGGCGGGCTCGTCCGATGTCGCCACCACCACGACCGAGCGCGCGAGACCCTCGTGGCCGAGATCCTCCTGCAGAAATTCCTGCACCTCGCGGCCGCGTTCGCCGATCAGGCCGATGACGGTGATGTCGGCATCGACATTGCGCGCCAGCATCGACAGCAGCACCGATTTGCCGACGCCGGAACCCGCGAAGATGCCGAGCCGCTGGCCGCGGCAGCAGGTCAGGAACGTGTTGAGCGCACGCACCCCGAGATCGAGCGCTGCGCCAACGCGCTGGCGCGAATGCGCCGGCGGCGGCGAATTTCGGTAGGACATCGGGGATGGGCCCTGCACGAGCGGTCCCTTGCCGTCGATCGGATCGCCCATTGCGTTGATCACGCGGCCGAGCCAGGCCGCTGACGGCCGCACCTGGCTGGCGGCGATTGCGATTACCGCGCGGCAGCCGCGCCGGACGCCCTCGAGCCCGCCGAATGGCATGACGACCGCATTGCTGCCGGAAAAGCCGATGACCTCGGCCGGGATGAAACGGTTCCCGCCGGTATCGATGACGATGCGGGCGCCGACCGACATCGCATGGATCGGCCCTGCAATCTCAACCATCAGCCCGCGCACGCCCACAACGCGGCCATATATATTGACGCCGTCGATATCGCCGATCTGCTCCGCGAGCGCCTTCATTTCGAAAACCTTAAGTTTCCGCGCTTTAACGGGCAGCGCTTAACCTCGTGTTTACCCGCATCATTAATCATTACGTCACTGTCTTTGGTGACTGAGAGCGCTCGCCCGTCAGAAGAAGGATGAGTCGCGAGAGTCGGTTAGGCCCGCCTCTTAACTTGGAGCTTGAGCAGGCACGGTAGGGAAAAGCTGCTTCGACGCAATATCTTAGGGCGATTCGATAAAAATTGCACTTAAAGACCTTGCGAACCGGAATCAGGATTTGTTAACCATGTGTCTGTCAGGATCCGAATCAGTTGTTCAAAGGCGTTTTGAGTGCCGCAAGTGCGGCCGACCTGACGCCCGGAGCGGCGACTAAAGGGGACTGGCATGCGCGTTTTGCTGATTGAAGATGACAGCGCTGTCGCGCAGTCGATCGAGCTGATGCTCAAATCCGAGAGTTTCAACGTCTACACGACGGACCTCGGAGAAGAAGGCGTCGATCTCGGTAAGCTTTACGATTACGACATAATCCTTCTCGACCTCAATCTGCCCGACATGTCCGGCTACGACGTGCTCAAGCAGCTCCGGGTGTCGAAAATCAAGACCCCCATTCTGATCCTGTCCGGCCTCGCCGGCATCGAGGATAAGGTCAAGGGCCTCGGCGTCGGCGCCGATGACTACATGACCAAGCCCTTCCACAAGGACGAACTGGTCGCCCGCATCCATGCGATCGTACGCCGTTCCAAGGGCCACGCCCAGTCGGTCATCCAGACCGGCGATCTCGTCGTCAATCTCGACACCAAGACGGTCGAAGTCGGCGGCCAGCGCGTGCACCTGACGGGCAAGGAATACCAGATGCTGGAGCTGCTTTCGCTCCGCAAGGGAACCACCCTCACCAAGGAAATGTTCCTCAACCATCTCTATGGCGGCATGGACGAGCCAGAGCTGAAGATCATCGACGTCTTCATCTGCAAGCTGCGCAAGAAACTGGCAAACGCCTCCGAAGGCCGCAACTTCATCGAAACCGTGTGGGGCCGCGGCTACGTGCTGCGCGAGCCGCATGAGGCGGACGAGCGCATCCCCGCCTGACACCAGGGTTTTACAGCGAGCCGCACGGCTCACTCCGCCCGACTGGACCCCGCCAAAAATGGCGGGGTTTTTGTTTGGGGGCGGATGGCTCCCGTCAATTCGCCATCAGGAGCGCGCGAGCGCGTCGAGCTTGCCTCGAAGCTCGTCAATCGCCGGCTTCGCAACATCGCCGGCGCCGGGCGTCGCCAGCACCTTGTCACACATCTGGTTGATCATGGGGGTCGCAACAACAACCAGCTTTACGAGGGTGCTTTTTCCTTCAGGAGAGAGCTGCGTCGCGCGCGAGCCGACCTCATCCAACTGATCTGTCGCTTCCTTCAGTTTGGGCAGGGCGGCCTCGGCCGATGCGGCATCGGTGATGCTGGAAAGCACGATCCTGATGGACCCAACCGACGAGTTGATCTGGTTCGCAAGATTCATCCCGTCGACCGTTAAATCCGTCGGGGCCTTGCCTACGGTTCCGGTCTCGGTCCGCTTCGTGGAGGGAGGCGACATCTGAGCGACTGTGTCCTCCCCTGGACGACCAAGGGCGAACCAGATCAGACCACCCAATACCACCGCGGCGACCAGCCAATACGGCCACTGTGGTACCGCGGTCCTGCGGGCCGCCGCGGCGGCCGCCTGACCAGCCCCGGAAATGGTCCGCTCCGAAGCCCCTGCAATTCGGCTGCCGGCCGTGCTGGCCGCCGCCGCACCGCTGCGCAAGCTTTCAGTCGCACCATCGATAAGGCCGGCGGCACTCAACTGGCCGGCGAGACCGAATGGTATTGCCGCGGCGATCTGATCCTTCTGTGAAGTGAGGAGGGACGCCAGCCCGCTTGCGTCGAGACCAGCGCTGCGTTGCTGCTGACCCAAAGCGCCAAGGACCACCGGGCCAAGCATGCCGAGCATCGACTTGGTCGTACCCTCGCCGATCCCCGCGAACTTGCCGATGGTCTGTGCCATCGCATCCAGGGTTCCGCCACCGAACAGGCCGGAAAGCATGTTCGACCCGGTTTCCGCGAACGAGTTCAGATCGCGATCGCCGGTGAGATTCTTGAGGCTATCGAGCGATCCGGATTGCTGTGTCAGCGTATTGGTGAGCTGGCGTGCCCCATTGGGAGTGGAGGCAACGTCAGCAAGACTTGCAAGAAGGGCGGGAATTGCACCCGCTATGGCTTTTTGCGCGACATTGCGATCAAGACCCAGAGCAGAAGCGATCTTCGCGATCATGTCCGGTGTGAGGAATTGCATCACTACAGAGACCAAATTCGTGGCCATGGCGATCCTCCCGAGCAAGGGTGCAGTTACCTGCTCAAGTTAACCCGCTCACCCCGGATTGCTCCCCAAAGTTTAATCACCTTATATTACAACCTCTCCGGATTGATCGAAGTTCCACAAGGACCTGCGCGTCAAAACGAGCATCTAGAGCCCGGCTCTGATTCAATCAGAGCCGGGCTCCAAGCAGAGTTTTTATTGGGATTGAACCGCCCGCTCCTATGCGCCGACTGACAGATCGTGCGAACCTTATCGAACGCACGAGTCGGGGCGAATTCAATGGTTTTGCAATCCCTCGCCGGGCTGCCGGCGTTCCTGGTGTATTTCTGCACGGCGATCGTCGCCGTCGTTGCCTATCTCTTCGTCTACACACGCGTCACCGCGCATAACGAGTTCGATCTGATCCGCGCCAATGAGCCGGCAGCCGCTATTGCGCTTGGCCTGAGCCTGCTCGGCTTCGTGCTGCCGCTGGTCAGCGCCATCGCCCATTCCGCCAATGTGTGGGATTGCATGATCTGGGCCGCGATCGCGCTGATCGTGCAGATCATTGTCTATTTCCTTGTCAGGGTTCCGGTGCCGAACCTGTCGAAGCGGATCGCTTCCGGCGAGCTCGCCGCCGCGATCTGGCTCGGGCTGTCCTCGCTCGCCGCCGGCGCACTGAACGCCGCTTCGATGATCTACTGATCATGGCAGATCATTCAGAGCACGAATTCGGCAAGCGCAAACCGGCTTCGATGCCGGCATCGCCGCGCCCCGTCCCGCCGCCGGCGAAACGTTCGAGCCACGTCGCCCTCCTGCTAATGGGCACGTTCGCCGTCGGGACCGCCGCCTACACGCTGATGCCGAGCCGCAGCTGCGAGCAGTCGCCGAATGCTTCCTCGTCGTCGCTCCAGCAAAGCAATACCGAATGCTCGTCGCGGAGCTCGTCATCCAGCAGCCATGGCGGCTCCGGTGGCAGCTCGTCGCGCAGCAGCTACTACAGCAGCGATTCGTCCTCGAGCCATTCATCCTCGGGTACGTCCGATTCCGGCTCGCACTCCGCGCAGCGCGGCGGCTTCGGGTCGTTCGGGCATGCCATCGGCTTCTCTGGCGGCTGAATTTCATGCAGCGCATCCCCTGCCCCGAACGCGACGACTGGCGTGCCACAGCCGAAAGTGTTGGCTTCACGTTTCACACCATCGAGGGCGAGCGCTATTGGGACGAACGGGCCTACTATGCGTTCACGCTGAACGAGATCGAACGGCGGATCGAGGCGCCGACCGCCGAGATCGAGGCGATGTGCCTCGAACTGGTCGGCCTCGTGATCAACGACGAAAAATATCTGCGCAGATTGAAAATACCCGAAGCCTTCTGGCCGCTGCTGTCCGAAAGCTGGCGCCGCCGCGACGCCAGCCTCTATGGCCGGCTGGACCTGAGCTACGACGGCTGGAGCCCGGCGAAGCTGCTGGAGTACAACGCGGATACGCCGACCTCGATTTTCGAAGCGGCGGTTTTTCAGTGGACCTGGCTCGAACAGGCGATGGAGCGCAACATCATCCCGAAGCGCGCCGACCAGTTCAATTCAATCCATGAGCGCCTGATCGATGCCAGGAAGAAACACGGCGACGGAAAGCATCTTCATCTCGCCGGGATGACTGACAACACCGAGGATGCCGGCACGCTGGCCTATCTGCAGGACACCGCGAGCCAGGCCGGATTGCAGACTACGCTGATGGAAATCAAGGACGTCGGACTGAGCGGTGATGGCCGCTTCGTCGATCTCGACGATCGCGGAATTGAGCTCGCCTTCAAGCTCTACCCCTGGGAATGGATGTTTCAAGACGCGTTCGGCGCGAAGCTGTCGAGCGTGCCGACCCGCTGGATCGAGCCGCCCTGGAAGGCAATCCTTTCCAACAAAGGTATTCTACCGCTGCTATGGGAGATGTTTCCGAAGCACCCCAATTTGCTGCCGGCCTATTTCGAGGACGATCCGAAGGCGGCAATGCTCGGCTCCTCGTTCGTCCGCAAGCCGCTTTATTCGCGCGAAGGCGCCAATGTCGCACTCGTCAGCGCCGGCACGACGCTGGCGGAGCAGGAAGGCCCGTACGGCGCGGAAGGATTCATCCGGCAGGCTTTCGCGGCGCTGCCGAGCTTTTCCGACCAATACCCGGTGCTCGGAAGCTGGCTGATCGATCACACGCCGTGCGGCCTGTCGATCCGCGAGGACGAGAACCCGATCACCGGCAACACGTCACGCTTCCTGCCGCACGCGATATTGTAGCGCTGCAAGCCTGGAGATGCAGGCTCAGCTCGCCGCGGCAACCGCTCGCAACGTTTGCGGCACCAGGGTCGACGCCCCTACCCGGATCACCGGCGCTATATTCGTACGATAAAGTCCGCGCCGCTCCGGATAGGGCTTGAAGGTATTGGTGATGCCGACCACGGATTCGGCCGCGCCCAGCGCCAGCACGCCATCGGGCTCCAGCATTCGGGAGAGCCGCTCGAAGATGTTGGCCTTGGTGTGCTGATCGAAATAGATCAGCACGTTGCGGCAGAAGATGATGTCGAACACGCCGAGATGGGAGAAGTCCTGCAGCAGGTTGAGCTGACGATGCTGCACCATGCTGCGGATCTCGGCATTGATCTGCCAGAGCTCGCCGTTCTGGGTAAAATATTTCACCAGCAACCCGATCGGCAATCCGCGCTGTACCTCGAACTGGCTGAAGATTCCGGCCTTCGATTTTTCCAGCACCGCCTGCGACAAGTCGGTCGCGACGATCTCGGTGCGCCAGCCGGACAGCAAGGATCCGGCCTCCTTCAGGCACATCGCGATCGAATACGGCTCCTGCCCGGTGGAGGAAGCCGCGCACCAGATGCGCAAGGAGCGGCGGGCCGCGCGCGCCTGCACCATCGCCGGGATGACCGCCTCCCGCAAATGATCGAATGGAATCTTGTCGCGGAAGAAGAACGTCTCGTTGGTGGTCATCGCCTCGACCACCTCTGCTGTCAGCGCGGCAGCTCCGCCCTTCATCTTCTCGACGAGTTCGGAAATGCCCGGCAGGCTGGATTTGCGCGCCAGCGGCAACAGCCGGCTTTCGACCAGATATTGCTTGTCGGCGGAAAGATCGAGCCCGGAGCGCTCTTTCAGAAGCTTACGCAGATACTCATAGTCTGAAGGCGTCACGAACGATCTCCCGAAAACAACCGAACCAGTTTTGGCCCAATCTGATTGAGCGGCAGAACCGCCGCGCAAATACCTGCATTGGCGGCCGCGCCGGGCATGCCCCACACCACGCTGGTCGCTTCGTCCTGGGCAATCACGCTGCCGCCGGCGGCGACGATGTCCTTGCCGCCGCGCATGCCGTCGGAACCCATGCCGGTCAAAATCACCGACATGACGCCGCCCTGCCAAACGTCGATGGCGGAGTTGAACAGCGGGTCCACCGCGGGTTTGCAGAAATTCACCGGCGGCCCATCGTCGAGCGCGATCGCGGTCTCGGCGCCGTGGCGCACGACGCGCATGTGGCGGCCACCGGGCGCGAGATAGATCCGGCCGGACTTGACGATCTCGCCATCGACGGCCTCATGCGCCGGCCGGCGGCTCGCACGCGCCAGATGCTCGGCGAGAATCGTGGTGAAGGTTGGCGGCATGTGCTGGGTGATCAGCACCGGAAAACGATCGATCACCGGGCCGATGTCGGCGACCAGCGCCATCAGGGCCTGCGGGCCGCCGGTCGACGAGCCGACCAGGAGCACACGCGGCGCCAGCATGCTGAAGGGCCTGCGCGCCAGTTGCAGTTGGGCAACCGGTGCCGCGACCGGATGGACCGATACGTCGCGTGCCCGGTCGGGGGCCGGAGCCAGAGACGGGCCCGCGGCAGGCGAGGCACGGCGGCGGGCCCTGGCGCCCAGATGACGAATCTTCTGAATCAGATCGTGGTGGAAGGTCTCGGCGGCGCCGGCCTCGCGCGTGCTTTCCGGCTTCGGAATGTAGTCGGA
>NZ_LLXX01000156.1:0-894 GCF_001440405.1 Bradyrhizobium valentinum | reverse complement strand
CGGCGGGTCAGCGTCGACGCCATGATGATGACGAGGTCGCGCTTTTTCGCCAGCAGTTGCGGCAACGCCGAAATGCCGTCGAGCTCCGGCATTTCGATATCGAGGACCGCGACATCGGGCTTGACGCGTTCGATCTGGTTGACGGCGTCGAGACCGGTGCGCAGGGAGGCCGAGACCTCCATGTCCGGCTCGGCGCCGATCCAGCGCGAGATCATCCCGCGGATCACGACGGAGTCGTCGACCACCATGACACGCAGCTTGTCTTGCCTTGTCGAGATTGGCGGCGGAGACCTCGTTAACGCAACACTCATTACTTCACCCGACCCCAACTCAAGCCGCACACTTACAAGGACAACGCCGAAGGCCGTTGAGCCGCCGGGATCACATACGCGAGATCAGATCAGGCCGACTTCCTGGAACTTCGCGGTGACGATGTCCTTGTCGAACGGCTTCATGATGTACTCGTTGGCACCGGCATGCAGCGCGCGCGCAATGTGTGCGACGTCGTTTTCGGTGGTGCAGAACACCACCTTGGGCGCATCGCCGCCGGGCATGCGGCGCAGATTGCCGAGGAATTCGTAGCCGTCCATGACGGGCATGTTCCAGTCGAGCAGAACCGCCTCAGGCATGGCGCGCTTGCAAACTTCAAGCGCCTTTTGGCCGTCCTCGGCTTCGACGATCTGAAAGTCGAGACCTTCGAGGATGCGGCGTGCGACTTTTCGGATGACGCTCGAGTCATCGACGACCAGACATGTTTTCATTTTAGGCTCCAATTGCACCAGATCCCAGGAGGGACGTTTTTCATTCCAGGTTCGGTCTTCATGCCGCCATCAGGTCCGGCACGATTTCGAGAACGCGATCGACGTCGAGGACGACCATGAGCTGGCCGTCGAG
>NZ_LLXX01000155.1 GCF_001440405.1 Bradyrhizobium valentinum | reverse complement strand
CAGATGATCGTCACCCTCGAACGGAACGGCTTCATCCGACGTCAACCCGGCGTCCCAGAAGCATCGAGATTCTCTTGCCACCGGAAAACTTGCCCATCCTCGAATGGCTCGGTATCAAAACGTCAAAATCACTATGATGAACCACTAGACATCACCGTCCATGCCTCATCGGAGATGCCAAGGCTAAAGAAGCAAGCGCCGTGCCGCAACAAAGAAGATTGAGTCTGCACGCAGTATTCTGCATGCGTCGCATTGTCGACATTTGGTTCGGAGCCGACAATCTTCCTGATACCAGACGCCTGTGGCGCGTACGCCGTTTCACTCTCGTGTGAGGGCCCCCACCGGAAGGCGTTGACGCAGACATCCTCAGATGGTGTGCCGGGGATATCAAGATGCTCAGAAAGTCGGGAAGAGAAAATTGACTGACGTCACGAATGAAGATATCCATAGCATCGAGGTGATCCGTAGCAATATAGTTCTCTCGCCTTGCTTTCCGCCAATGGCATCGAACACAAAGCGTATCGAGTCAACCACGGCAGCGTCCCGGGCTCTCGCTGCCCTCCTTGGGCGTTTCCTCCCTAGACTTGGGCCGCTTGTCAATTAAGCGACCTTTTTGCTTGCCCATCAATCCGAGCATTTAGCTCGGGTATGCGAGACTCAGGATTCGCGTTTGATGCGGAAGGATACAGATCGCGATCAACGACTTGGACGCCAGGGTCGCCTGAGTTGGCATGCTCTGCGAGCGCCTCCTGTGCCTTGTGCTGGGGATTATGTTTTGGGCATGGACCTTTTGGATCCCGTAAGGATTCGTTCCAGTGCTGATTGACACGCCACTCGTCTGGGACACTGGAATTGGTGCCCGTCAGCAGCCCGGAAAGCACGACCGAACTCCTCGCCCAACTCACTTCGAAGATCATCCGGCGGGAGCGATCCAGGCAGGTTTCTGCCGCCGACAGGAAGGACCCAGGCAGCGTTGCAGATTGGGCCGGATCTCCTCGATCACGGCGCGAATGAGTTGCTCCCGATCGGTCTCAATGCTCGGCGGTTGCTTCAGTTGTTCCGGTTCGACCGGCATGCTTCGATTTCTCTTGTCATCAGCTGAAGGATTTGCCGCAAGAGCAGCTCGATTGGGCGTTTGGGTTGTCGAAGGTGAAGCCCGACCCCTCCAGCGCCACCACGAAATCGATCGTCGTGCCGGCGAGGTGTTCATGGCTCTTATTGTCGACGAACACCTTGATCCCGTCGCGCTCGATGACTGTGTCTTCGGGCTTAGCCTCGTCGGCCAGGCTCATCCGGTATTTGAACCCGGCGCAGCCACTGGCCTCGACCATGATGCGCAGGCCGCTTGCCGGCTGCGCCGATGCTGAAATCGTGCTCTTGAGCGCATTCACTGCGCTATCCGTCAGATTGATCATGGCACCCTTTATTTTCCCGAGTCGTTCAGCCTTCGCCGCATCGTCGTCGAAATCCTCCGCCTCGTCTGCGGACAGCAGCGGGCGAACATCAGCCATGAAGTCGTTCGTGAAGAACGTTTCTGAGCACCGTTTTACGTAAGGTGTGGTTGCGATAGGCGGCGACAGAGTATCCATAGCATGGCGCTAAAAAGTTCCGCGAACCAGTGGCGGAGCAGGCTGAAGTTGTAGCCGGCGGCGGCGAGAACGGCGTTGATGCGGTCGCCGTCGCGGCCCTTGAGATGGTTGCGACGCATTCGGTGGTCGTCCTTGAGATGGCCGATCACCGGCTCGACAGCGGCACGACGCCGCATCTCGCGGTGGATGGCTTTGGTGACGCGGCGAACCTGGCCGCTGATCCAGACCTTGAACCGGTCGGGATAGTTGTGGCCGCGATAGCCCTTGTCGCCCTGGATGCGGCGCGCTGCGACACCTGTGAGCTTTTCGAGATCGGCGATGACGGGAACCGAGCGTGGCCGTCATAGGGATTGCCGTGCAGGGCCTTGGCATGCAGCACGAACTGCCCGCCTTTGGGCGCGCTGGCAGGCGTGGCAATCGAGACTTTGCAGCCTGCAGCAATGATGCCTCCTCTCTCCCAGAATGCCTCTTACGGCACTAGTACCCGGAATCAGAGCTGAGTGATACGGCGGCCTTTGAAACGGCGTTGACG
>NZ_LLXX01000154.1 GCF_001440405.1 Bradyrhizobium valentinum | reverse complement strand
TAAAAGCACTATCCATGCTTTGGTTCCTGCCACCTACCAGGCGTAAAAAAGCACCCGCCCCGTTCGGAGCGGCTCCTTGAAACTCCCGCAGATTTAGCGATCCAAAGTCTTCGTGTGCCGCTCGATGCTAGGCCCTTGTCTGAATCGAAGGGGCCTTACCGGCCACCCGCTACGTTTAATAGCTGACATTACGGACGGCGTGCCAATGAGTTAAGCAGAATGAGCGTTTGCAACTCGTCCCTCAATCGGTCGAGCAAAGGCTTGCGCAGGATTTGACACTGCGAAGCAACTTAACTTCGCGATGCTTCGCCGGACTGGTTTGGATGGAGCTTGGCTTTGTCTTCCTCGTATTCCCTGATAAGGTCAGCGACAGCTTCGCGCGTCAGCTCGTCATTAGTTGAGTTTTCTAATCTGCGACACGCTTCGATCTTATAGTCCAGCTCGCGGCACAAATCGCACATGCGCGCCTCCTGTATCATATCGGGAGCACACACCATCTCCACCCGCGTCTTTGGCTGACCGTTTCTGGTGATGTACTACAATGCGATCAGAACCGGCTTTGTTTCAAGGGAACGTCACCTGGGCGACTGTCCCCCTTCCCCGCCGCCGCAGCCGGCAGTAACACCGACCGTTCGCGTTGAGCCAGCTCATGAATAAACGCCAGCTTGCCGATGACCGGGCCCGTCAACACGAATGGATACATGTCCCGGGCGCCGATGGTGCGCCTCAGGCTGTTCATCGCGAGTACGAATGGAAACCACGCCCGGGTCACGGCATCGACGTCCTCGATCGTATAGTGGTTCGACCCTCGCCCGCAGACCGCCGATGCGGTCGGCGGCCGGGGCGATCTGCATGCCGAAATTGCCCGCCTATCTGACGCTCGTCAGTCGTTGACCAGAGTGCCGATCAACTGGAGTAGAGCCTGGTGTTCGGGACCGTTGGCGCCAGCTCGAAGGAATTTTCCGATTTCGATCAGGGACGTACGTCCCCCGGAGCTGGCGTTCGGCTTGTGCTCCACCATCGCGACACCCGATTGCGGATCGCGGACTAGCCGCCAGACGTCACCGTTGGCGCTTTCGTAGAGAACTCTTGTCATGCTTTTCAACCACTTGATCTCCGTGGGGTTCCTGGAGGGGGCCGGAAGAACCAAAATCCCGGACGGACGTTGGATCCGCATGTCGGACGCTTTTCACTATTTCCGGGCCCATGCTGTCCGACCCCTTTGCAAGGCTCGGACAACCCGTCGGACGGATGAGGCATCTCCAGTTCGTGGCAGGAGCGATTTATCACCCTCTGACGAAGGAGGCCGCATACGGCCCGAACCTGCATCACATGGATGACTTTCGGGCGGCACAAAATCTTGAGAAATCGCTCGACTGATGGGCCTGGCAGGTTTTCGGACGGCAGATGCCCCAGTACTTTGCCGAAGTCGGCGCTCAAACCTTCCACCGAAAGGGCGCACGGTCTCGTTAAGCAGGTCCTCGAATGGTATCCCTTTCTATGCCTTGACCCCGATGTCAGCCAAAATTTCCTGCTGCCGGATGCGCGATCGCAGCGCGCGTTCATCGAGTGCCGTTGACCCCTTTTGAGGCGGGCGCTCAACAATGGGCTTCCTTGGGCCACCTTGGGACAGCTTGCTCCGTGATGTAGGGAATGGTTTGGACCAATGGATGGGTCTACCAACCGAATGCCCGCTGAATTTGGCGGAGCGTTGCGACTACGCCGTCAGTGTGCGGCGCCATAGTTGAAGTATCTATCCGCCGCCACAGCGGCGCTCAGCACTAGTATGACTGTCCAACCGACCTTGCCCATGATGGAACAATGGCAGGGGCCTGCGCCAAGCTCCCACTTCTGCGCAGAACCTGAATATCCGTTAATCGGACGGGAACAGAAATCCTCAGCGGAGACTTGGTGTGCGAGACCGTCGCCCGCCGTTTCACGACGGCGCGTATCGCGGATAGCCAAAGGTCCGCTGGACCCTCTGTTCAAAACCGAGCGCTCGCGCACGATAGCCAAAGGCGGCGGTCTCGATTTTCTTCTGATGTGAGGTGTGGAAGCCATTTGTCTAGGCGTCGTGGTTCATTGGGGCTTCGCGAGACTGGAGCATACCGTTATGCGAAACAACGTTGATATCGACTCCAGGCATACCCGCGCGATCGTTCGAGAGATCGGCGAAATACTACGGGAGTCGTTGAAGGAAGATCGAGAGTTGCCAACGAACATCGGAATGCAACTCGACCGGCTCCGCGAACTAGACGATCAGTCACAGCCAACCCGCTGTTGCGGCGCGTTGAGTGGTGGCGCCCTTCATCGATCACGCGGCGTAATCTATCGCCGTGCGAACGTTGACGACGGCGGGGGAACAGCTTTTCCCTGTCGTCCGCGATGGCTTCCAGACTTTCGCGGATGTGCTGGCGACCGTGCGGCCGGGCGCGACGGGCGGACGGCTACGCATCACGGCGACCAATGCGTTTGCGGCCCGATGGCTCGTACCTCGGCTTCCGAACTGGCGCGCCGCGCATCCGCGCCTGAAACTGGATATCCTCGGCACGGATGCCGTTCTCGACCTTGCGGCGGGCGAGGCCGACATTGCGATCCGTTATGCGCGCAGGCCGCCACCAGGCGATCATTGCATTGAGTTGACGCGCGACAGCTACCGCGTCGTTGCGAGTCCGAAGCTCGTCGGCGATCAGGCCAAGCCACTCAGCCCGGCCGAACTAGCTAACTTCCCCCTCATCGAGATCGAGTGGCCATCCACCGAGCCTGACGCACCGAATTGGCAATGCTGGCAGGCGATGGCGCGCCGTCGCCTCAAGCGCGTGCCCGACCTCGCGCGGCTGCAAAGCCTGGCGTTTCGTGAGGAGCTGCACGCCATCGAAGCCGCGATCTCCGGTCAGGGCATCGCGATCTGCAGCGATGTGCTGGTTGCGCCGGAGCTTGCAAGCGGCGCACTCGTGCAAGTCTCGAAGCTCACACTGCCAGGTTACGGGTTCTACCTAGTGCACCGGTCTGGGCACCCGAAGCTCGCCTCAATCAGCGCCTTCTCCGCGTGGGCGCGCTCAATGCAGAAAAACATCTGGTAGCAGCGGTCTCTCGGTCGCTCCGTCCGCAACGGGTCAATTGCGTTATTTGGTCGTCGACCGACCACTTCCGGTCTTCCCCTGATAGTGTTGAAAAAGTCTTTTGGGGTGACGAACGAAAATTTTTAGAGCCGCTGATAGGTTTCGCGCGCGGCAGTGTGAGGGACCACATCCTTTCACCCAAAAACAACCACGGAGCTTCGTATCGGCGCTACGGAGTATTGCAGTGGCGGAGTCGGCTAAAATCAACTTTTGCGAGATTTTCGGCGTCGTTCGATTTTCGACTTTTGCAACACTATCGGCACTTTTGAGACATGCCGTCGGACTCTGACAATGTCCGCCTATCGGGGAAGACCGGAAGTGGTCGGCAGACGGTGTCGAGGGCTTTTCTTCAATCACTCGGCCGCTCTTAGTAGAGGCGGCGATGCCGCCGATAACCCGCGGGCTCTTCTGCGTGCGCGAAATATGGATTGATGACGCACTGGGCAGCGCGGCCCGATGCCGACGCGTTGCACTGAGGCAGCGATGTGTAGCGGCATTCGTAATACGGGGTCCGGCCGAAAATATGTAAGCAAACGGGGTAGTTTGGATCGTATGTCTGAGCGCGCGCCGGCGCAGCCGTAGCGAGCGTCGCGCCCGCCAAAATCGCTGAAGCCAAAATGCGCATCAGAATCTCTTGGGGACTGGCGGATGGGACCGCGGTGAGCACTTCCGCGTCCTCCGAGATGGCTATCTTCGACCACTAACAGACAGTCCGCCCGGCGGGTGTCAAATCACGTTCGCGCGCAGGCACTGGTCGACGGAAAGGTCGTCGAACTCGACCGCTTGCTTAAGGCGGCGCCTCCTCGGTATCGGAGCGCGCCACAAGCGCGCGATCCGGCGCTGCCGAAACGCACGGCGACCGCCAACAACGCGTTTCGGCGCACCCTCAACACCTTGCGTCACCCAAGGCGCTGTCATCACAGCCTAAGGTGGTGGAGGGCAAGACGAAGGATGGACGACGAGGCTTGACGCTATTGCGTCCGTATGGTCCCGCTCGGGCTGAAGTCCTGCTTCTTATCGTACCCGGAGTCGCGGAGATTTCGGAAATACAGCTCGCGGTCGCTGTTGCTCGCACCGGGCGCGAAGATGGCCGGAGACGGACCCATACGAGCAAACGCTGCGTTTGGGTTCATCGGACGGGCATATGGGTTTGGGTTCATCGCGGCGGCAGATGCGCTTGGCTTCACCGCGCGGCTTTGAGTCCGCTGCGCGGCCAAAGCGACAGAAGTGGAGAGAGTGAAGATGGCAAGACTAACAAGGAGGGTTTTGTTCATGCTCAGCTCCTCTGAACCGGAAAGAAGCGCCAGTCCAAACTACCTCAGAGAGTTTTCGTTCCAACGATGGCTTGGCTGCTGAGGGCTGTTGTCGAACACGCCCATCCAAGCGCCGGAATTTTTCCTCGTGCCGGTGCCGTTGCAAGGTCAGAAGCTGCCACCCATCAGGGCCGCGATGGCACAGGCGAAGCCCCCCACTAGGAGGCCAGCAACTGTTACGGCGACCAGGTCAATTGACCAGGGGTGGTCGCCTTGGCCGACTAAATCCAAGTGTCGGGAGCGGGTTTCGTCTCGATATGTCTGAAGGCGCATGGCAGCAGCGCTCCTTGCGCGTGTTGGGGATGATTCAATCGGCTGCTGCAAAAACAGTTCCGCCCATTTCCAGCGAAACTGATGCGGCCGGGAAAACGTTTATGCGTTTTGGTTCATCTGTCATGGATGCAGCGCAGAAGGATCAAACAGACCAGTTCACTTGAAGACCGCCTCGCCCCCTCGAGCGTGCGAAGCGCAGATTCCACGAAGGACGGATGACCGGGACCGCCGGCCTGAACGACACGATGATCGCCACCAGCAGCGCGACCCAAGCCAGCACGGCCCATGGCCACGGGAACCCGACGCCGCCCAAGAAGGCGGCTCCGCCCGTTGTACTCGCTGGAGCTTTGCGGTCGGACCGCACGATCGCCGTCCACACACGGGTAAGTTCAAATGCCACCCCTCTGCCAATACTGAAAATAAAAGAATAATTTCGATGTCCTCCTGGAGACCCCACATTTCACCCACGTTTATTTTGCGTCTTCATCCGCCTCGACACCTTCGAGAAAACGGGCACTTTTCACCGG
>NZ_LLXX01000153.1:172172-183040 GCF_001440405.1 Bradyrhizobium valentinum | reverse complement strand
GCTTCTGCTTGTCGGCCACCCAATCGGGCATCTCGTCGCCGCGCTTGTCGCCGTAGCGCTTGTCCTCCTGCGCATCGGCAGCCTCGGCGGCCTTGAGCCAGCGGTCGACCTCCGCTGCAAGCTCCGCTTCCCGCTTCTTCATCCGATCGTAGCTCATCGCCTTGTGCTTGGACGCGTTCGCCTTGATCTTGGTGCCGTCGAGCGCCACGTGCCCGAGCTTCACCAACCCGGCCTTCTCGGCCAGCTTCAACACCTGCACGAACAGGTCGGCCAGCGCCTTAAGATGCCGCCGCCGGAACTCCGAGATCGTGCGGAAGTCCGCCGGGTCGCCGGCCACGATCATCATGAAATCCGCCCGCTCCACCGTCGCCCTGGCGATCCGCCGCGACGAGTAGATGCCGCTCGCATAGCCGTGTAGAAGCAGCGCCGTCATCATCCGCGGATCAAACGGCGGCTGACCCAGCCCGCTCCGGTAGCTGCCTAGGATCGCCGATAGATCAAGGCTTTCCTTGACCAGCGACACGATCAACCGCGAAACGTGGTCCTGCGGCACATAGTCCTGCACGCTCGGCGGCAGAAGCTGGACCTCGTCGATCTTCCAGGGGCGAAATTCCTCGCTCATGGCCACGCAAGGAATCAGACTCGCACCCTCTTGACCAGTCACTACTCAGACAGGCTCCTAGCCGACCTCATGCGCGAGCGGCAGGGCTTTCGATTATCCTGCGGTTCGCACCGCCGTATTTTGAACAAAAGTAGACGAGTGACCGACGCTCCCCGGCGTGCACCTGCCTTACCTCATGCCGGAACCTACATGTAGTGATCAGTACGGTTCCTAAAGGTGGCCGAAACATTTGGAGTTTACGGTTGGTTGGATATACGACGAACTCACCGCCCTCAAAATCTGTCGCTAGCTGAACAATCACAGAATACTCGAAGTCGGGGTCGCTCTCAGCATCCAAATGGATGCCAACGAAGGACCCAGGCGGCATGCGATGCATTTGGCATCGGCGAATGACGTATTCTGATGAGGCTCCGAAGATCTTCCTGAGCGCGGAGATCCGCTCTGTACTTTCAAGTAGTTCGATGATCTGCGCTGAAGCTGTACCATTCACGTTGCTAGGATTACGGCCGGCGTGATCCAAGCGCACTCGTCTTACAAAAACATTGTGAGAATCGCCGGCATCTCCCTTCCGAACCTCTTCTTCGGGAATATCGGACTGCAACTGATCGATCCTCGTCAACTCATCTTTGGTGAACAGCGTCTCGGGGGCAATCAGGACCGTACCTTTATCTGCCAGCTCTGAGCGGTACTTCGCGAGGGCATCTTCTGAAAGCAGACCAAGTTTATCACTCATTGTTCGCGCCTTTCGGATTCACTCAAATTCGACTCTTCTAATCCGCCTGCAACGAGCGGATCGCCAGATCCCAATTCTCGCCGTCGAAATCATCTATTCTTATGCTTTCGATCGTCGTTTTATCTAGGCATCGAACATTTACGCTGAATCCTGACGGATTCGATCGCGGCCGATAAAATGGCTTTACGCCGCAAACCCGACAAAACGTATGCCGAGCGATGTTCTTATTGAACTGATACGTAGTGAGGCGTTCTTCGCCGCATTCAATCCTAAGCTTGTCGTCAGCAACGAGCATGTGCAAAAATCCGGACATTTGGCAGATTGAGCAATTGCACTTCACTGCAGAAATCTCTGCTGGCGCTCGTACGTAGAACTTGACAGCCCCACAGTGACAGCGGCCACTGTGTTCAACCTCCGGCCGACCATCTCCGTCAAGCGAATCAATTCCGACTAGATTGCGGCACCACTCTAAGCTGAGACCATACGCGCGGTCGAATTCATCCAAGAAACGGCTATTGCAGTCGGCAGGGACCAGTTCGCTAATGAGCCTGCTTGTCATCTCTCCGTGATATTTCTCCGCAGGATCCTCGCCGCCGACATGGACCTGGAAATACTCAAGATCATCAGTGCGAGCATCAAAGGTTCTGACTAAAGTGGTCCAAAGCGCCTGGATCATTTCCGCAGCATGTAGCTCAAAGGCAACCATGTAGGCGCAGCGCACTATGGGGTCTCTCGACGACAAGCCATGATATAGCGCACGCAGGTACCGGCTCGTTGTGGTACTGTAGTTAGGCTGTATTGCTCGGCCAAGTAGGCGCGACGCATCTGTTCTAAAGAGCTTTGAGTGGAAGTTTTCGGTGTCCAGAATACTGGGTAGCGCAGCGTTGCCGCCTTGGAGAACCCGACTGTGACCTCCCGTTTCATCCCAGCAGATAAAATTTGCGACCACACTGGTCAGCTCAACGTCCCTCGGGAGGTCTCGATTGCGACGTATTGCGTCGAATATGAGATCCTTTTGTGATCCCGCCTGCAGGTGCGGGAACGCTTGTGACATCGCTAAGTATTCAGGTAGGAGACTGGCAACCTGATCTTTGGACATCTCCGCAGCGAACGGATGGGGGACAAGCAGAGCCCGGGCTCGCCGAGCCAGGTGCTCGCCAACAGGTATCTCTGAAGGTTGATGCAGTTTAGAGGGAGAAGCTTGGGATAACGTCATTCGAACCCGGGCATGCAGAGAGAGAGATTTTCTTGGCCTAGACCTAGGACCGTCAACCGATACCAATTCCCCGGATCGGGAGACGAGTTCATTTCCTGCAAAGAGGCATCACTTCGTCTTGAAGGCTCGCGATCTTGTCGATCCATCTAGTATCCTCCGGCTTCGGGTAGACCTTGGTGCAATAGTGCTTTGCTCAACTTATTTGTTCACGGATGTGTGGATTTTCTTGCGCCAAATGATTCCGTCGTCTCGCAGGCGTGCTCATTGGTTTCTCGATTGTGAGCTGTAGTTCCTACCGCGGTCGGTTCGCTTGCGCGAGATCAAAGCCAATTCCACGATGTTCGTAGTCGGCGCGATCTGCTCCCGCACGGCCTCTGCGGCCGCGGGCTCGGGCGGCGACGCGTCCGCCTGCTGCATCTCGGGTCCCGGCATCATGTCCATTGGCGCCGCCACGGCGTCCTTGCCACCGCGGCTCTCCTGCTCGGCCCTGGCCAGCACGGCATCCATTTCCAAGAGGCTGAGGCGCCGTTTGGCGGTCGCGGTCTTGCGGCGGATCTCGATGGTTTTCGCCAGCCAGATCGTCCACGTCACCAGCGAGGCGAAGGCTAAGCCCACCATGACCGCCTGCACCACGATGTCCGCATTCACGAACATGTTCCAGGGCGACAGGTTGCGCGGCAGCAGCGCGACATCGGTGGTGGCGAGCGCCGCATTAGGCAACGCAGCCACGCCGGCCGCGCCACACCAACGGATCATAACGTTCAGCATCGTTCGCTGCATGATCGTCTCCCGGGCTGACAATGCGGATCGGTTACACCGCGCGGGCGGGCGCGATCCTTTCCGCAAGCGCATGAAAGCGCTGCAACTGGTCGCTTCGCAGCGCGCGCGTTTCGTCACGGCCGACGAACACCTTGAACATGATGCCGCCGTCCACATTGATGAATGCGATGAAGGCCGACGACCTGCCCATAAAGGGCCGCTCGACGGAGGCAATCGCCGCGCAGCGCTCGTGCCGGAGATGGCCGTGAAGCCCCTTCGGCTGCATCAGGTTGAAGTAGCCGCGGCCGATCTCGCCTGCAGGGATGGCGCCGGTGAATTCGAAGATCGCATCGTCGGTGTGGACGATCAGCGTCACCTCGCCCCATTGCGCGACGTCATTCATCGCAGCGGCGAATTCACTGCCGGGGCCGAGGCGCACCATCGATTCAGGCATAGCCTCCAGGACTGCCCGCGGGCTCACTTTCCGCTCCCGCGCCACGTCCTCGATCACTGCTCCTGGATTGTCAGCCATATACGCCTTGAGTTCGGCAAGCTCCGTGCTCAACATGACAGCCCTCCCCGTCACGCAGCGGCGCTGGATTTGCGCTCGCTCAGGATCACTTCGAAACCTTCGAACTTGGGGTGGCCGAGGTAGAGGCTTTCGCCGGTCTTGTTGTCGGCGCGCGCGTGGGCGCGGCGAAATTCTTCCGATTTGGTCCAGGCTTCGAATGCCGCCTTGTCGATCCAGACCGTGTGCGACGAGTAGAGCGTGTGATCCTCGGCAACGGTCCCCTTCAGCAGGTGAAACTCGACAAAACCGGCCATGTTGCTGAGATAGGACTCGCGCGTGCGCCACACCGTCTCGAAGGCCGCCTCAGAGCCAATCTTCACCTGGAACCGATTCATCGCGATAAACATTTGAAATCTCCTTGCTGGGTTGCTGGGGTGCGCCTGGCGTACCGTTTGAGTTGGTTAGAAACATGGATGCACCGAAGCCGCGCTGGAGCATCAGCGCGGCCCGATGCAACTTGTTTGGTTCGTCAGCTCGTCGAACTAAGCTCCGCCAAAGTGAATTTTCAATCCGGCCTTGTAGACTCTGCCCCGGTCCTGGGCTCGACCACAGCACATCGTTTTGGTTGGTGCCATCGGTGGAATTGCCGGGGACGGCATAGGGCCGATAGTACTGGTTCAACAGATTGTCGATCGACGCCGTGAACATAATGTCCTTTGTCGCATGCCAGGTCATGTAGAGCTCGACGGGACGCTAATGTAGGAGAGAGCGTCAGCCAGCCGTTACAAGCCCGCCGCTCCTGCGTGTAGCGCAGCCCCTGCAAGCGCTGAGCGGCCCACCCGATAGACTTGTATATCTGAGCCAGCTTCAGGTGCTCTCGTCGGGCATTGCTGTCAGGCGCGATCTGAGCGAGTGATCGGCATTTGTCCAATGCGGCGGTGGTACGACACGCGGGGGCTTGCTTGCACACCGGCCCTTCCCGTCCAAAAAGCCGCGCTTGCCTGCGATCACCCCGGAGTAAGGCCGGGATTTCCATTTCAGCCTCCTGCCAGCGCCAACAGCCGTGCGAGGTAGGTCGGTGGGGTCACCTTCATTTCTCTCTCCATGTTGTCGTTCGGTCCGTGTCCGGTTGGAGACGCCAAGTCGGAAACCTGACAAAGTGGCACTCTCATTCCAGCGCCCCGTCGTCCGGACGCAGGTGCTTTTCCTCACGTCAAGCAAGGCTCGCACCAATTCTCGCGACCGGCACCCCGATTGCTGTGATGACATGGAAGGAAGCCGCAGCTGTTGCGCGGATCGGACATAGTCTGCGCACCGGAGCCTGAGCCACAGCAGTCAAAGCTGGACTAATACTCTCGCTGCTATCTGTAGTTGTGTCCAACAGGAAGTTGGCCTGGCGAATTCGTAGGCGTCACGACCCGCGATCCTATTGACTCGTTGCAACTCCGCTTTCCCCGTTTTGGCGTAGGAACGACATGTCTCGCCATGAGCTGCAGTGATCAGCAGACGCGTTCGTACCGGATCGGCATCTATTGGCACATGGCCTCGAGACGGCCGCTGAAGCACGGCAGCGTCGTCGGCCAACGACAGCATCATTGGATCGCGTGCCGCAAGCCGCATCACACCAGCTGATGCTCCGATACTGTGCGCTTAGGTAGGTCGCCATAGGGCACATTTATCCTCAAGGAACGATCTGAATTCAGCGCGTGAGCGGACCGTAGTCAGTTGAGGCTGGCCTTGTCGTATTCAGCCGCGTCCGGTTGGAGACGATGATGAGCGGAACCGGACAGTAGAATGCAACTCTTCCTCCAGCGCGGCGCGAAGCACGTGGTTATGCCCTTTTTCAAGCAAGGCTCGCACAACGTCTTTTGCGGCACGCCGATTGCTGAGGACGGGCAGGATCGATTACGTCCATCGCAGTCTCGGAGGCACCGAGCCCGGAGTTCAGATGAAACTTGCTCGATTGATTCGAATCGATGCCATAGACGCCGCACGCTTGAGTGATGGTCCGCCAATTCAGGCTTCGCCCGTCCGTCGCTGGGTGCCCGCGTGGCGTTTGCCCAGGAGCGGCTTTGGTTCTTGTCGGAGGGCGGCAGAGACGCCGCGACATCAAGATGGGTTTGCGCTGACGGAGCTCGACAAGGTTGCGCTGCAGTCGACCTAGGATGGCCACCCTCGTCGAGTTGATTTGCTCAATACTCTTGGCACGTACAGGAGGAGCTGAAATGCGAGCGCTACATGTTGATCATCGTGCGGACCTTTCTCGCGCGTTGCAACGAGCGCTCCTGGATTGCGCTTTTGGCGTTCACGCCCTGCAAGCGCCCACTTCCTTGTGAACTCCCGAATCCCGAGACCACGCTCATGCGCAAGGTTCGCGCCAATATACCGCATAAGTAAGGAAAAGAGAGGTGTCCTCATGTCCAAAAACAATGCGGGCCAATTCAATGAACTTGCCACTCTATATGAAGACACCGCTCACTGGCCCTTTCGAAAAGAGATCGAAATTCCAAGCGTATTACAGGCTATTGGTGATGTTGAGGGTCTCTCAGTCCTCGACTTCGGGTGCGGCACGGGGATGTATTCCCGCTGGCTAAAGCAACGCGGCGCGGGCCGGGTTGTAGGATACGATCCGACGAAAGGCATGCTCAACTACGCGCGGCGTCGGGCGGAGAAGGAGTCTCCGGGCATCTCCTTCGTCACTCGTCTCAGCCCCGATTTGATAGGTCAATTCGACCTGGTTCTTGCCGTGCATGTGCTGCAATACGCTAGCAGCGGACCTGAGCTGCAAGATATGTGCGCCGACATGGTCGGTCTGTTGCGTCCTGGCGGGCGCTTGCTGACACTGCCGATTCACCCATCTTACGATTCACGTCGGAGCTATTACGAACGCTATGGCCTCAGGCTCAGCGCCGATGATCTTCAGAAACCATATGTCGATGGTGGAGGTGTAAGGATACGACTCTGCAAAAACGGAAAGCAGGGCAGCGTCTTCGCATCGTATTGGTCCGCTGCTTCTTTGGAGCGGGCGTTAGGGCAAGGCGGCCTCCGATCGTTGAAGTGGCGGGAACTGGATGCCCCAGAATGCGCCGCTTTGGGTCAGGCTCCTAAAGAGCTGCATGCATATCTTCAAAAGCCACACTCGATCATCATCGAGGGTGTGCGCGCTCGTGACCCACAGTAAATCGGACTAGCCATGAAATTTTTCCCTTTCAGGAGCGACGCGTCCCACGCGTTTTGCTCAGGCGTTTTGCAAAAGCTGTCCGACATGGACGAGCATGAATGGGATGCCCTCGTCAGTGACGACAATTTCTACAACAGCTACCGGTGGCTGCGAGGCCTCGAACATTCACTCGGTGCAACGGACGTGCTTTCCGTCCACGGGTCGGCCGGGCTCGTCGCCGCATGTACGCTTTGGGAAGGAGACCAATCGCCTGGGATGTTCTTCCTACCAGATTGCATGGCGGGCGTTCCGGGCCCCTGGCAAGAGGGCTTTCTTTGGCTCGGCGGTCGGCGCAACACACACAACGAGATTCCCTGCATTCAGGGCAGGCGAAGGCATCAGGCTCTAGCAGAGTTGGGACGCTGCGCGCTAGAGTATGCGCAGCAGCGAGGATATGCCGGCTTTGTGATGCCGTACATGCCCTACCAGGCTGCGGTGGAATTTGCATATGCCGTAGGCGGGGTCGTCGTTCTGCATTCTGCCCAAGCCTCGCTGGAGGTGCCTGATACAGGGCTTGCCGGGATGATGGAAAGCTGGCGCGCGCATGATCGTAATCAGACCAAGTCTGAAATCGCGGCGTTCCGGCGAATGGGAAGTCGGGTCGAATGGGGCGTGCCCGACGAACTCGATGACTCGGTAGCCGCTGATCTCATCACCCAGAACAGGTCACGGTACGGCGGCATGCAGGATCGCGAGTGGGTGCAAGGGATCCTCGCGGGGCAGAGAAAGTCAGGTGTATCGTATTTCGGTGCCGCAGCAGTTTCCAAGCGTGATGAAGATATAACCGCGCTGGCGATCTTCTATCGCTTTGGAGCGACACTTCACTTGCGCTACTTCGGGGCAAACTACAGTCTCGATCTCAATGACTACAGATACTTCGTCCTTTGTTACTACGAGCCCCTCAACTACGCTGCGGCGAACGGCCTCACGAAACTGCGGCTTTCAACCTCCGCTCTGCGTGCCAAGGTGAACCGCGGGGCAAAGATCGAGCCACAGGCCTTGGTCGTCAAATGCGCCGATGAACAGCAGATCTGCCACTCCGAGGCCAAGCGGCACAACCATCGAATGCTCAGGGAATATCAGGACGAGTTCCCTGGCCATCTGAGCTGGGATTGGGAATTGGTCGGGTCCCATCAAAATCCAACAAACTGAACAAGCGCCACATGCTGCACTCTGTGTATCTCTTCCCATCGCCCCGGGGCGCTCGAACTTGACGGCGTTCTGGCCTCGTCAGCGAACGGGAGGATTTGGTCTATCATGGTCTTGATAAGGGCAACCAGTCCTCGATGGCATGTCCGCACTGTCGGCCGCCATCTCCACTGAACCGAGCACTCCATCTCGTTCCAGACGAGTCTTCCTGCGGAGCGTGCGAGTACGCCGCGCGCCTGACCACCTTCACATCAAGAAGCTGGAAGGGAATGGCGCGACCGGGGTCCAAAGCCGAAGGCTAGAATTGGACAGGCGCCGACAGTATCGCACCGCGATGGCACGCGCCGCGCCTACACCCCACTATCGCAAAAGCACGTCTTTCGTATCGCCGGGCGGCTTGAAAACGTCGAGTCTGGGATCATTGCCCCTTGATCTTCCGGTTCCAGGCAACTTTTCGTTGAGCGAACTATAGAACCCAAAAAAAGAAGGCCACTCCAATGGAGTGGCCCAAGTCAGGGAGGAAACGCCCTTGAGGGGCCTCTGGGATCAGGCCGCAGCCTGTTCGATCGGTGAAAATGGCAGGCCGAGGCTCTCGGCCACGGCCCTATAAGTTAGCCGGCCCCGATAGACATTGAGGCCTGCGCGCAGATGCGGATTTTCGAGCACGGTTGCAAATCCCTGGTTGGCGAGTGCCAAACCAAATGGCAGCGTGGCATTATTCAGTGCCTGGCTTGAGGTAAGCGGGACAGCTCCGGGCATGTTGGCGACACAGTAATGAATGACGCCGTCGACCTCGTAAGTTGGATCAGCATGCGTCGTCGGACGCGATGTCTCGAAGCATCCGCCTTGATCGATAGCAACATCCACGATCACAGAGCCTTTGCGCATCGAGCTTAACATGCGGCGGCTGACTAGTTTCGGCGCGCTCGCGCCTGGAACGAGCACCGCACCGACAACAACATCGGCCGCAAATACTTCCTCCTCAACGGTGTCAATTGTCGAAAACCTGGTACGAACGCGACCTTCGAACAGCTCATCTAGCTCACGAAGCCGGGGTATCGACCGGTCAAGGATCGTGACCTCGGCACCCAAGCCCGCCGCCATCCGCGCCGCATGCGTACCGACTACGCCGCCTCCAATCACCACGATGCGGGCTGGCTGAACACCGGGCACGCCACCGATCAGCAGCCCCCGCCCGCCCGCATACCGCTTCAGGGCGCTACCTGCCGCCTCGATCGCAAGCCGGCCAGCGACCTCACTCATCGGCGCAAGCAGCGGAAGACCGCCATGCGCATCGGTGACAGTTTCGTAGGCGATTGCGGTGCACCCAGACTTTAGCAGGCCCTTAGCCTGCTCCGGATCCGGCGCCAGATGCAGATAAGTGAAGAGAATCTGGTTCTCTCGCAACTGCGCCCATTCGGAAGATTGGGGCTCCTTGACCTTTATGATCATCTCGCTCGATGCAAATATCTCATGAGCGGAGTCCAGAATCGTTGCGCCGGCCTTGCGATATTTATCGTCCGTTGCGCCAATGCCGGCACCGGCATTGGTCTCGATCAGCACGCTGTGGCCGGCGGCCACATATTCGCGGACGGCTCCAGGCGTCAGACCGACGCGATATTCGTGCGTCTTGATTTCCTTGGGAACACCGATCTTCACCTGCAATCTCCGTACTTGGACAACCTTTTCTAGTCGGAAGATCGGTTTGTTTTCCTGCAAACTTGCGAAGCAAGCGCTATGTGAAGCAGAAATCCAGCAATATTTGGCACTATTTTGCAGGATTCCAAACAAGAACCGGGCAAGATCGATACGACGATCCAGGCCGAGCTTAGCATCAATGCGACCCAGCGCTCGGATCAGTCACACCGAAGTCTCGAAGCGAATGTGACTCTACTGCGATGGCGCCGGCAGCCCGCGCTGTAAGACAAGGAACATCAGAGGGCATCTACCGATAATTGAGTTCAACGGTTTGCCTCAACAACCCCGACCCGACATTGCGGAGCGCCTAGTCGACCACGTCTCGTGTCTGACCAAGATGGAACCGACCTAGCATTACAGTTGCCGTTTTGCTTTGAAGTGAGCACGCTGAGCGGTGGCTTGGTGCGCTCTGCGCCAGAGTGACCATGCGATAACGTGTGCGGGTTGGATGCGCTTTCGGGCGAGCCTGATGGCGATACGGCGAACTTCCTGGATTGACCAACGGATCAATGACGGGATGGCGATGCTTTTGTTTTTGCCGTAGTTCGCCGTTTCGTTTTTTTGGGGGGCGGTGGATTGGCGCGATGGCGGATCACCGCCATCATGGCGAAGGCGAGCATCACCAGGGAAACGTGGCGGTGCCAGCCATGCCAGGATCTGCTCTCGTTGTGATCGAGACCAAACTGGTTCTTCGCCGTCTCAAAGCTGTCCTCGATCGCCCACCGATGGCCTTCGACCGCCACCAGCGTTTCGATAGACGTTCCCGCTGGGCACCAGGTGGTGAAGAAGGCGAGATCGCCATCGGCGATACGACGACGGATCAGTAGACCGCGTGTCCACAGACCCGAATTTGCATCGTTTAATGCCTCGACTTCGAGATCAGCCAATTCGAGATAGCACCAATCATGCAGCCGCGGTCCTTTGGTTCCGGCCCCTGCCGAGAGGCGTTTCCAGTCGGAC
>NZ_LLXX01000153.1:6622-172043 GCF_001440405.1 Bradyrhizobium valentinum | reverse complement strand
TGCGCGCTGCTGACCCCGAGGACATAGCCTTTGCCTGCGCGACGCAGTTGCTGTTCAATGTCACCGACACCGTAGACCGTATCGCCTGCAACCCACTTGAATGGGACAGGCGCGGCCATGGCGCGTGCGATCATTCTCGTCGCAAGCTTTGGTTTTTGTCAATCGGCGTTCAAATTTGACCCCTCGGGGGGTCAATATTGCAGGCCGAATGACATTGGTTTGGTCGCAAAGCCGGTATCGGCGGGCACGTATGCGGCTTTCAGGCGATCTGGATCGTCGGTCCATTCCTTCGGAAGATACAGCGCGCGGTCGATGAACGCATGACCGTGGCACGAAACGTAGGCCGCGAAGACGCCGATCTGGCAGTTCGTGATCTTGCCCGCCGAACCAGTGTATTGACGCGCTACGCCGCACGACGCCTTGCCCTGTTTGAGAAAGCCGGTCTCATCGATCACGAGGACCGCGTCATCGTCCGCCAAATGCTCGATGACATAATCGCGGACGATATCGCGCAAGGCATCCGCATCCCAATCCCTGCGACCCAGGATCGCCTGTTGCCGCCATGGGCCAGGATCGCCTGCGGCCTCAGCGCGCATCCAACCGGTCTTGCGTTGCTCGTCTCCAAGCAGACCTTCCAGGAACAGGCCTGCATTCTTCGCAACACGCTCTTGCCCGAACAATGGACGTATCCGCTTCTTGATCTCCCGAAGCGACGCCGCCCACAACGCAAGCGTCTCTTCAATCGACGCTGCCTGCGTCCACGATGTTCGAATCATGGTTGCCCATGGATTCAGAAGCCGAGAGAAAAGGCAACTGTAGTGCTAGAATCTTTGGATCTATTTACCCGAAATGCGAAGCCCATAGATCGATCGGAAGTGCAAGTGTTCTAAACCTGCATCAATGCCGCCCTCCTCGGTTGAGCCAGGGCAGCGCTAGTATTTTCGGTGCCTGAGAAGTTTGGCAATGCGCCTGTGATACCCTTCCGCCAGATCCAGCAGACTACTTGCATCGAGACTCATGCTGCCAAGACTTGGCGCGGTCCATCACCAGAAACGCCGTTTTGTTTTGCAGGCAGGCTAAACTGGAACACAGCCCCCCGAGGTTCATTCGCGGTGACCCATAACCGTCCCCCATGCGCCTCGATGATCGAACTAGAGATGACCAAGCCCATTCCCATCCCCTCAGGCTTGGTGGTGTAAAAGGCCTCGAAGAGGCGGTCCACGATATTCGGATCCACGCCCGGTCCGGTATCCCGCACAGACACGAGTACGCGGTCAGAGGCATCGCTCGAAGTGCTAATCCTGAGCTCCTCCGCGTCCGCGATACAAATCATCGCGTCCACGGCGTTCATGACAAGATTAAGAATCACCTGTTGCAGCTGGACGCGATCGCCTTGCACGAGCGGTAAACCGGTCGCGAGGTCTGTCCGCAGCGAAAGGCCGTGCTTTAGCACTTCGCTTCGGGTCAGAGCGACGACATCAAGGACAGCGTTGTTGATGTCGATGCTATCCTTCCGAGGCGGTGCCTTCTTCAGAAGTCCGCGAATCCCGCTCACGACTTGCCCGGCCCGTATCCCATCTTTAACGATCAGGTCTAGAGACTGACGGACCTGCTCAAGATTGGGCGGATCAACGCCGAGCCAGCGCAAAGCTGCCTGTGCGTTCATTACCACCGCACTAATTGGCTGGTTTACCTCGTGAGCAATTGAGGCCGTGAGTTGCCCCATGGTTGCGACGCGATTGGCGTGCGCGAGCTCAGCCTGCGCCGATCGCAAGGCGTCGGACGCCAATGAATGGTCTGTGAGGTCGTGAAAGATCGAAAGGATGGCTTCAACCCGCTCCGACTTGGAGTGCAAGGGCGAATGGCTTATCGAGATATAGCGTCGAGTGTCAGGGTAAGTAAACCAGTCCGCATATCTGACTTCTTCTCCCTCGAAACATCGGTCGTGCTTGGGTTTGACCGTCTGCTCAAAAACTGTAGTCCCTAAGACATCAGCCACGTGCATCCCGACGAGATCCTTCGCTGATCTTCCCGAAATGAGTTCGAAGACCGGATTAACACGTTGGTACCGATAGTCGCGCCCAATGATGCAGATTGCATCCGGTGAACGCTCAAAAACCAGCTGCGTCAGATGCTCCGCCCGTTTGAGATCGGTGACATCTTGGACCGCTCCGAACAGGCTGAGAGGTCGGCCAGACGCGTCCCTCGTCAGATCACCCTGACTGTGGACAAACCGCACCTCGCCGTCCGGCCTCACTATCCGATAATTAAAGTCGCAGCGAGAGCCGCCGCGTAGCGTGTGCGCTAGTGCTGAGCTCCAGATTGCACGATCCTCCGGATGTAACCGCTCGGTCACTTCCTCAGTCGTAATGGTGCCCTCACACGGCGCGAGCCCGAAGATGCGACATGCTTCGTCCGAAAAGGTGATCCGTTCTGTTCTGAGATCGCGTTCCCAGTAGCCGACGTGGGCGATGCGTTGCGCTTGTTCGAGCAGCTCCTCTCTCCGGCGCACTTCGTACGGCACCTCGCGCGGAGCAGCGGGACGGATTAATCGTTGCCACAACATGATTGTCCCCTCCATACCATCGCCGATTAAGAAGAGGATTTCTTATGGGTAGCCGATCATACGGCTCATCCCGTTACAGGATTTGTGATGCCCGGCTCAATCGCAGTCGAGTCGATCGCCAACCCTCAGGTACAATCACGCCTTCGAAGGTCGGCTAAATGCCGTCAATCTTGCACGTACTCCTGAACAGAACAGGGCCACAACATAGCTCACTAATTCAATAGGATCAACCGCGCGCCCATACCCGATGGACACGCTAGGATTTCGATGGAAGCGGTCGCTACGAGGCAGTTCTTCCTGAATCGGATCACAGGATCTTCGCAAATTTTAGTCTACGCCCAACGCCCTGCTTTCGATGGCCTGCCCAAAATTTATCTTTGCCGTCGGCTGCCAAGGCGAGAGAGAATTAGGAGGCAGTCCGATTTGCCAGCGGATCCTAAGTAGCTTCGAGCACACCAGGAAGACCTTCAAGGCGATCCGAACACAGAGTTGCTCAGACTTCGCAATTCAGAGTGGGCCGGCTCGTCCTAGCTGCGACACAGGACGTCGAACCAGACGCAAATATGGAAACGAACATGCTATGGGAACAGCCCACGTGTTTCCTTTGCACTTCGAACGCGATCCACACCTATGGCCATTGCCGCGGTGCGATTGAATATGTTCTCCCGCCTACTTCGTGCCAGTACGCGATCGAAGGCACGATCCAGAAGTTGATACTCCTGACGCATTACCTCCTCCTCCTCCCAGAATAACCGCTGCAGATCCTGCACCCATTCGAAGTAGCTGACCACCACACCTCCCGAATTGCACAGAATGTCGGGGATGAGGAAGATTTCCTCCTGACGGCCTTCCAAGATCCGATCGGCTTCCGGTGTTGTCGGGCCGTTGGCGCCCTCAGCAAGAATACGGCAGCGCAGCTTACCCGCTATTTCGGCGTCGATGACCCGTTCCACTGCGGCCGGAACAAGCACGTCACAGGGCATCGTCAGCATCTCTGCTGGGTCTAGAGCGAGCTCGTTGGAGTAGCCATCCAGGTTACCTTGCAAGGCCGCATGTCTGACCAGCTGTGGTATGTCGAGCCCCGTAGGCCGATAGAGCGCGCCCGTGTGATCGCTGACCGCGATCACCTTCACCCCCATATTATGCAGCTCGAGCGCGGCGACCGAACCGACATTTCCAAAGCCCTGAACGACGGCTGTTGCGCCATTGAGTCGGATCTTGAGCTCGTCCGCGGAGCGGCGAACCAAATGAGCCACACCCCGGCCTGTCGCTTCACGGCGACCGAGCGTTCCGCCGGCGCTGACAGGTTTGCCTGTCACGATCTCGGTGACGGTTTGGCCCTGATACATCGAGTATGTATCCATGAACCACGCCATGATCTGCTCGTTTGTCCCAAGGTCGGGAGCCATGACATCTGTGTGCGGCCCAACAAAGGGGATCATTTCCTGCATATACCGGCGCGACAGGGCTTCAAGCTCACGCTTTGACAAGCTGGAAGGGTCGACGTTAATTCCGCCCTTGGCGCCACCATATGGCAATCCGACCAGCGCACACTTCCAGCTCATCCAGATAGCAAGCGCTGCGACTTCGCCGAGGTCAACTGTTGGCGCGAACCTGGTACCCCCTTTTGTCGGGCCAAGCGTCAGGTGGTGCTGCACCCGGTAGCCCTCGAACACCGCCGTTGTGCCGTCATCACGATGAATTGGACACGACACCGTGACAGATCGCTTCGGCAGCAATAGGCGGGGTCTTGCGTCATCCGGTATGCCCAGATAATTCGCGATCACCTCGAATTGCTTTACGGCCATCTCAAACACTGGCCCACGGTATGCAGTCACGCTAGCTCCTGAGGCTGACTTTGAAACATCGGATGCTCATGCTACAGCGCACCAAGCTCCCTAGTTGCGGGTTGCGCGTTTCCGATGTTGATGAGACAATTTATTCAATCAGCAAGATCGCGCCTCGCGGTCACGCCAACAATACAACCAATGCGACGAAAGCGAGATTGACCAAGGCCGCCACGAATGCCCAACAGCGAATCGCCGCGGGCGAAAATTCAAGACTGTCCTGCGAAGTGTCGACCCAAAGTGGCGGCTTTCAAGTTAGCTCCAAGGAGCGGGTTAAGAGACAAACCTGCATAAGAGCAGAACCGCCCACGCCGCCAAAAACCGACCGCTTCGAGCGCGCTTAGAGCCCTTGCCGTTACGCCGACCGAACTTGCAAATGAGGAGCCCTCCTCCCGGCTCCGTCGCAGCTGACAACAGGTGCGTAGGCCGCATCAACATCACTTCTCGATCCGGCAAGTGGATCCGGCGGGTCGGCCGCTGTTGTACCCCTCACGTTCGATCTCCCATCCAGTGATGACAGAATAACATTCCTAACGCACGATACTCGGCGTTACGCGCGCCATTCCTCCACTATTTCGGTGAAATTCATCGCAGAAGCGGCGGCTTGCGAGGCTTTTCTCTAGGTCCGCCGAAAGGCCGATCGAATCGAGTTATGGCCGACAAATCTAGCAACTTTGGTTAAACGGCCGAGGGATCGTCCTCGAGCCGGCAAGAGGTAACGTCCCTTTGACGTATGCTGCAGCTGGTAGAGGCGAGGCCTTTTGCAAGGGAAAGCATCGGTCTTTCTCCTGCGTACAATTAGCCGGTCGTTGTGAGATTGAGTTTCAGCGTGCGCGGCAGCGATCGGCCACCGTCCATGATGATTGATTGTCCCGTCACAGCAGAAAACTCTGGAGTACAGAGAAGGGCTGACATTCGGGCAACCTCCTGTTCCGTCACGAGCCTTGCCAAGGGCGTTTCCGCGATCACGGAGCTCTTGTAGTCGACCATCGTGTCGGTGCGTTCGCTGGCGATCTGGCCGGGCACAATTGCATTTACGGTGACGAGTGGCGCAAATTCGAGCGCGAGGCATTCCGTCAAATGGATGAGAGCCTGTTTGGCAAGGCCATATACCGAATGCGACCGCGCGTAAGCCGAGGTTGCGCTCACATTGATGATCCGTCCCCAACCGGTTCGCTCCATGCCTGCGATCGCGCTTTGAGCGAGCTGGTACGGCGCCCTTACGTTGATCGCCATCACCGTCTCCCACTGCGAGATGGACAACGACCGAAACGGCGCATCCGCATAGGGACCTGCATTGTTGACTAGGATGTTGACGTCTCCGAGACGCTCCGCGATGCGCGAAACGAGTGCATACGGCGCCTCGGGATCGCTGAGGTGACCCAGAAAGACCGCTGCCTTTCCACCGATTGCAGCGATGCGAGCGCAAACGCTTTCGCCGTCACTTAATGCACGCCGGCAGTGCACTGCGACACGCGCCCCTCGCCTAGCGAGTTCGATGGCGATTGCAGCGCCCGCGCCGGACGAAGAACCTGTGACAAGGGCGACCTTGCCCTCAAGATCTTTTTCGCCCGCACTCATGGATCGATCCTCGTAGATCAGATGAACTTCAGTTTCGACTCGTCCAGATATTTATTGTGTATTAGTTCGATCAGATCCTTGGCGGATGTGGCCAGCTCCGCCTCCTAGGCGGCGCGATCGGTTACTTCGATCCGTTCTACTGTCGCGCTTGCCTTTTTTATTGAACAAGCTCATCATCTTGGATCTCCCGCTCGTGGCTGCACTACACTCTCAATGAAATACGCGTGCCCCGTCGAGCGGATTCCAATAAAACGAGTCCGTGAGACCTAAGCCGTCCCATTATCGGACTCTTTCGCAAAAGCCGTCTCGACAGCGGGCCAGACTTGCGTTCCGAAGCGCATAATAACGTCCTCATAGGTGGTGCCAGGAGCCGGAACAGGAAAAATGTTGAAGCCCGTGATGCCGGCGCGGCGAAGGTCAACCATGTGTTGGGTTATTTCCTGCACAGTCCCGCAGAGAGTGAGAGCGTCGACATGCATGTCGGTGACGAGAGGAAAAAGAGGCGCGAACGGGGCCACCCCGGCAGCATAGGCAACGGGACCAATGGTTTCGACGACATTCTTCGGCAGAGTCAATCCTTGTGCTTCCAGCGTGTAGAACCTCGAATTGGCTTGCGCGATGATCCGTGTCACCGAAGGCCGCAATATATCCCGCGCTTGCTTACCGTCGTTAGTGATACAACAATCGAGTCGCGCGACGAGCTTGACCTCGTTCGGAGAACGGCCGGCCTTCCGCGCACCTTCGGCGACCGTCGATGCGAAGGCCTTTGCTTCCTCGACGGAGCCACAGCCCTCCATCATCACGCCGTCGGCGATTGCACCGCCCATTTTCTGGCCCAGCGGTCCGTTGCTAGCGACACGAACAGGAACACGCGATCGCAGCGGCGCGAAATTCAACCGGCCGCGGTGACACTGAATGATCTCGCCCTGGTAGTCGACCTCCTGCCCGGCCATGAGCTGACGGATCAGATCAACGGCTTCGCGAATAGCGAGCGGGGGCTTGCGCGATTGGATCCCGAGCTCCGCAAAGCCGGAGACGCCGGCGCCGATGCCGAGGATGGCGCGCCCTTCCGAAACTTCATCGAGGGTGCCCAAAGCCATGGCGGTTAGAGCTGGATGGCGCGCGAATGGATCGGTGACGCAGGGACCGAGATTGACGCGCGCAGTTTGCCCCGCCAGAAGCGAGAGACACGAGTAGGTTTCCCGGAAAAAGCGCTCATCAGCGAGCCAGACGGTCTCGAATCCGCTCTCTTCGGCAAGCCTGGTGCGAGCCGCAAGGCCAGCCACGGGTTGGTCGCCAAGCATCAACAGTTCTATGGACATCAACTTCTCCGATTATTGTCTTCGGCGGCGCGGGGCAGCTGATCCGGCCGATAGGTGATGGTGGTCTTCAACTTTCGGCAAAGGGCATTACGACGTTAGAACATCTCGTCTGAAGGTCACGCCGATTTGAAGAAGATCTTTGAACTTAAGGACCAAGAACGGGGCTGCGCCGCTTGCATGGTGAGCAGGCGGCCGTGCGCGCAGTGGACGGTGGCTCGTTCTCGATCGGCGAGGGTGAGCCGCTGGGCCTTGTCGGCGAAACTGGCTGCGGCAACTCCATGCCGCACGATGACTGATACGCGTTGGAGGCCACGGGAGGTTGGGATTGCCGGGCAAGAGCTCGATCAGGGAAAAACAGATCACCCTGACGCCGAACAAGGTCGGCGCCAGCAGAGTTACTCTACGAGGCATGGAAGCTAAGCACGACATGACTTATTCAGCGCATCCGGGCTACGCTTCAAGCCAGCTTCATTTTGTTGAAGCGCTCAAAGGAATCCCAATATTTCGCAACGCCCGCGAGCTCGGAACGCGTCACTCTGGCCCAATTGTCGTACCAAAGCAGACCCCAGGCCGCATCATCCAAAAGGATCTTCTGCGCCTCCTTGACCCCGGCCATACGCTTGCCAGGATCAGCCTCGCGCATATTGTCGTCGATGATCTTATCGAGGACCTGATTGGCGTAGGCTCCCTTGTTGGTCGCCGTCGCCTTACTATGGAAGTTCCAATAGAGGTGATAAACTGGATCGTTGATCCAGGATTGCCAAGATTCAATCGACAGCTCGTGCCCGCCGCTCGATGACAGCTGGCGGAAGGTTGCGTCGGTCTCCTTCTCGATGCTGACTTGAAAGCCGATTTTCTCCAGCTCGCGCTGGATCCAAATCGCTGCCTGCTCGTGGGGCGCATAGCCCACACGAACCGCAAGCTTTACTGGAATTGGTCCTGAGCCGTGCCCGGCTTCGGCCATCAATGACTTGGCCTTGCCGACATCATATTTATACGGCGAGAGTGAACCGTCATAGCCGGGGGTCTGAGCTGCGATCGGGCTTTTCATCTGCTCGCCATAGCCGTAAAGGACGTTTGGGATGATCGCGTGGATCGGCATCGCGTAGTTGATCGCTTGACGAACCTTCACGTTGTCGAACGGCTTCTTTTTCAGATTCATGCATAGGAAATTGCAGTTGGTGTCGGGCAGAGACACCACAGTGAGGCCCGGCGCGCCCTCGAGATTCTTGAGATTCTTGGGCGACATCGAGTTAGGCCCGACCACCATATCGATGGCCTTGCGCTTGAGCAGCAGAATCCGGTCTGCCTCATTGGATGCATATTTGATGACGATGCGCCTGAAATACGGTGCCGGTCCCCAATAACCGGGGGTCGCTTCCAAGATCACCTCGACGCCCGGATTGTTGCTCACGGGTTTGTAGGGCCCAAGCCCGGCCGTGTTGCGCTTGAGCCATTGAGCGGCCCAGGGGTCGTCGGCAGTCGCGTGTAGCTTGATCTCGTCGGGATCAAGAAGTGCGTTGTTGGACAGGGCGAGCACATCGAGCAACATAGCGCTTGGTGCCGGCAGGTTGATGGCAAAGGTGCTGTCGTCGCGAACCTCGAACTGATCTGCTTGCGTCACCCCGATCATGGTCGGAAAGATGAGCCGCATATAGCCGGGTGATTGCAGTCCGCGGTCAAAGAGATATTTCACCGCCTGGGCATTGACCGGCCGGCCGCTCGGAAACTTCAGGCCTTGTCGGATCTTTACGACAAGGGTCTTGTCGTCATTCTCAAATTTCCAGCTTTCGCCGATGCCACCGATGAAAACACCGGGTTTGGAAATCGACAGGTTAGGCGATCCGGTGACTGGCTCCGCCCCCCAGCCCAGCACCGTGTCGTAGATGTTTGCCTGAACAATGTAGGCGCCATCGGACTTGAACTGCGCCGGATCGAAGGAATCGATATCGGCGCCCCAGGCGACGGTGAGGGTCGGAACATCCTGCGCATGTGCAGGTCCGGTAAAAAGGTCCGGCGTGAACATCGCACTTCCGCTCGCCGCCAGCTTGAGGAAGTTGCGGCGCGACTGATTTCCAAACATTCAAGTCCCCCTGCCTAGATTGTCGATTTGAGTGAAAAGCTCGAAGTAGATGGTTTGGCTGGATCAGCCTCAGGCAGCCTCCTGCAAAGGAGCAGCGACGTAGTTCGCCTGCCTCAGTACAGACCTACCGAAGGTGACGCCGACAACACCCAGCGATCAGGTCCGCGCAATCGGGATCAATTACCAGACGCTGCACGACACTCATGCCGACACATCTCGGCGCCTGCGCTTTGGAGCAGCGACCGATCGCGCCTTTTCCGGTTTGTCGATAACGCGCGACAGGCAGTTGGCCGCCTGCATGATGTCATCAGTCACAGCCGCGCGGGCGGCGGGACCGTCTCGATGCATCAGCGCATCGAGGATGCGGCGGTGCGCGTCCATGGAGCGTCGCAGGTGCGTGGCGTCGGGTGCAACGAGCACGAAGCAAGGACCGATCAGGACCCAGAAATTCTCGACCGCACCAAGGATGATGGGCGCTTGAGCGATCTCATAAATCCGCCGGTGAAAGGCGAAATTCGCTGATAGATAACCGGGCACATCGAGCGCGTCGGCGGCTGCCTGGAGGCGATCATAGAGCTGCGTGATTTCGGCATCATCAACGCCCGTCATGCGGGAGGCTGCGCGCTCGGCCAGAAGCCCCTCAAGCGCCACCCGTGCATCGCGCACATCGCGCAGTTGCGCCCCCGACAGCTGAACCACGCTCAGCCGCGCCGTGTCGCTGAACTCGAATGCGCCTTCAGCCTGTAGGCGGCGCAACGCCTCGCGCACCGGCATCGGGCTCGAGCCCAGCGCCTCAGCAAGACCACGAATTGTCAGCCGCTGGCCCGGCGCGAAGCGGCCGGCCATCACGCCGTCACGCAAATGTCGATAAACCTGATCTGCCATCGAATCCCGGGCAACCGACGGCAGTGGCGGCAGCGGTTTAGTATCCTTCACCTTCGCATTTCCCCTATCTTGATTCTAGATATGTGATCACAAATTGGTGCCACGGTCAAGCTATCCCCCTACCCGCTCCTTTGGAAGGACGGCGCTTGCGACAAGCCTGACGTGTGAGTAACTGAGTTGCTGGAGCACGAATTCGACTCCGAACGGCCGCAGTAGCGAAGGTATGTAGCGGTAAGGCTAAATCGAGATAGCGATTGTCGCGCTTTGAGGGGAGGACCTCGATTCGTTGCTATTGTCCTTGCCTGCTATTTGCGGCGAGCTCTTCGCGTAGCTCTTTCGCCGTGGAATGATATGCGCCTGGACTTTTCAATCCAGGCGCAGCTTGTCTTTCAGCCAATCGAAAATAAATTGCCGCCCAATGCTCGGATTGTCGAGCTGCCGGTGTGATGAACTTATCTCCTCGCCCTTGATAATCCTCAGCTCCATCGGCACGCCGGCTGCGCGGCAGTTCTCATGTAAGGCATGACCTCCTCCAGCCCAACAAAATCGTGTTCTCCCACTACGGCCAAAGCACGGACACTTGATTTGGCGCGCAAGCTTATAGGACGAGGATAATCTTATATCTGAACCGAAGAAGCTGGCGGTGACAACCTCTGTTCGAGATCATCCCAAAATCCACCGTCGCAAAATGGCCCTTCCGTTGCTGCCACGCGCGTGGCAAGGGCCTCCAAGACCGTCGCCTAACTCGATTGATCGCCGGCCTCATTCGTCTGCGGACCGCGGAGCAGGCCGCACGATCAGAAGCCGACTTCACCGGTCCCTTTCAGCTTCAGCATGACGCGCGCCTCGTCCGGCGTTGCCAGCTCCAATCCGAGTCCTGCGAGGATCGAGCGGGCTAGTCTCACCTGCTCCGCGCTGGAGCTGGCGAGCTTCCCGGGGCCTGCCCAAAGGCTGTCCTCGAGGCCCACACGGATATTGCCGCCCATCGCAGCCGCCATGGCGCCTACGCGCATCTGCGCGGCGCCAGCGCCGAGCACCGACCAGACATAGTCGTTACCGAACAGCCGCTCGGCAGTGCGGCGCATCGTGGCGACGTCCTCGTAATGCGCGCCGATCCCGCCGAGCAGGCCGAAGACGGATTGGATGAAGAATGGCGGCCGGACCAGACCGCGGTCAACAAAGTGCTTGAGGTTGTAGAGATGGCCAACATCGTAGCACTCGAATTCAAATCGCGTGTCGCCGGGCGCACATAGTGAGAGGACCTCCTCGATCTCGGCGAAGGTGTTGCGGAAAACGAGGTTGCGCGAAGACTCCAGGTGCTGGCGCTCCCATTGATGGGTGAAATCGCGATAGCGCTCGAGCATCGGAAACAGGCCGAAGTTGAAGGAGCCCATGTTGAGCGAGGCGAGTTCGGGCCGAAAATGACGGGCAGGCTCCACGCGTTCGGCAACCGTCATGAACGGGCTGCCGCCGGTGGTGATGTTGATCACGGCTCGGGAACGGCGGCTCAGCTCCGGCAAAATCCTCTGAAATCCTTCGACCGATTGGTCCGGCTGACCCGTCTTAGGGTTACGCGCGTGCACATGCAGGATCGCAGCACCAGCTTCCGCGGCACGTACCCCCTCTTCAATAATCTGGTCCGGCGTCACGGGAAGATGCGCTGACATTGAGGGCGTGTGGATCGCGCCAGTCAGCGCGCAAGTGAGGAGGACCTTGCCGGTCTTGGCCATCGAAAATCTCCAGAGTGAATCGGTGATAGTAAGGGGCCGGCTAGGTGTTCCGGCTTTGCAAGTCTCTCGCCCGGAACTGGCAGGAAGCCGCCGGGATTAGGAGTGCCACCCGCGGTGGCGGGGACAGCATGGAGCGCCCTTGCCTGCCGCTTGATGAAGCTGTCTTGGCCGGCTCAGCTCCCGAAGCGCGGCTCCGGGATGCCCTTGATGCCGAGCCCCGTGATTGCAAATAGCGCGCCGCGCTGCTGTCCGTCGTCGGGAAAGCGCGGCAAGGGCGGCTTCGCCATGGACGTCACGTACAGAATGTCCAGATTGGAACCACCGAACATCACGCTCGTGACCTTGCGCACCGGCATCTCGATAATGCGGTCAAGGCTGCCGTCCGGCGCGTAGCGCACGAGCTTTCCATCGTAGACCAGCGCCTGCCATAGGAAGCCTTCTCCATCGACGGTGGCGCCGTCCGCGGCACCGCCATTCGAACGATCCACTGGCGCGAAACGACGCCGCTTCGTCGCAGCACCGGTCTCGATGTCATAGTCGTAGGCCCAGATCTCTCCCGTCCAGGTGTCGGCGAAATAGAAGGTCCGGTCGTCCGGGCTCCAGCACGGGCCATTGGAGACGATGATCTTCTCATCCAAGACGTGCAGTGAAAGATCGGGATCGAGCCGATAGAGACGGCCGGAGGCCTCGGCCTCCAGCGTATCCATGGAGCCAAACAGGAAACGTCCTCGGCGATCGACTTTACCGTCATTCAGCCGATTGCGCGGCAAATGTGTCTCGGGTGTTGCGATCAGCGTCAGCGCGCCGCTCTCCAGATCGAGATCATGCACTCCCGATTGGAGCGCAACGAGCGCATGCGTACCGTCGCGCCGCAGCGCCATCGAGCCGATCTTCGCCCCGACGTCCCAGGCGCGAAGCTCGCGTCCATCTGCGGTCGTGCGAAAAACGCGACCATCAATGCTGTCTATCCAGTACAGACGCTGCTGCTCGACGTCCCAAAGCGGGCCTTCGCCAAGCGTCGTCTTCAGATCCGCCACGATCTCGATCTGCAAATTCGTCCCCCGTTCTTACGGTTCATAGATATTCCACGTTCCCGTCGATGCTGATCGCCTGGCCGGTCACATTGCGTCCACCTGGCGAGCAGAGGAATAGGGCCATGGCGGCAACGTCCTCGGCCGTCACCATGCGACGCAATGAGATCTTCTTGAGGTATTCCTGGCGCATCGTGTCGTAGCTGGTATGGAGCTGCTCGGCGCGCGCGCGGATCACGCCTTCCATTCGCGGGCCCTCGACGATGCCGGGCAAGAGCGCGTTGACGCGGATGTCCTCGGGACCGAGTTCAGCGGCAAGCGATTTGACGAGCCCGACAATGGCCCATTTCGTTGCGGCGTACGGGGTACGCCATGCATAGCCGAGCCGGCCGGCAACGGAGGCCATGCAGATGATCTGTCCATAGCGCGATTGGCGAAGCATCGGCACCGCGGGACAGGCGAAGCGGTACTGCGCGTTGAGGTTGATGTCGATTGTTTGCTGCCAGTCGAACTCTGCAATAGCGTCGATTCCGCCGGTCGGTCCGGCAATGCCCGCATTGTTGATGAGTACGTCGAGACCGCTCCAACGCGCAGCTTGCGCGCGAAAGACGGTGGCGACCGCCTCGCGATCCGACACGTCGGCCTTTGTGGCAAGCACCTTTGGATGCCGTTCGCGGAAGGCTGCAAGCGCATCCTTGTTGACGTCGCAGATATGCACATGCGCACCTGCCTCAACGAAGGCTCCGGCAAGTGCGGCGCCAATACCGGACGCGCCTGCCGAGATCAGGACACGCAGCTCCGGGTAAGGCACAAGACGCTGCAACACACTCATTCCGGTATATCTCCCCGCCTGCGTCTTGGAGCAGCAACGGAGCGCTCCTTGGCCGCTTTGTCGAGAACGCGAGACAGGCAATTGGCCGCCTGCATGATGTCGTCGGTCACGGCCGCGCGGGCGGCGGGGGCGTCGCGATCCAGCAGCGCATCGAGGATCTGGCGGTGCGCCTCCATGGAGCGCTGCAGGTGGGCAGCGTCGGGCGCAACGAGCACAAAAAAGGGACCAATGAGCAGCCAGAAATTCTCGACGGCGCCGAGAATCATCGGGGCCTGCGCGATCTGATAGATCCGCCGGTGAAAGGCAAAATTCGTCCAGAGATAAGCGGTCACGTCGACTGCGTCAGCGGCTGCCTGAAGCTGACCGTAGAGCTGCCTGACCTCGTTATCATCGACCCACGTCATGCGCGCGGCTGCGTGCTCCGCCAGCAGCCCCTCGAGCGCCACGCGCGCATCGCGCACATCCCGCAGCTGCGCCTCGGACAGCTGACCAACGCTCAGCCGCGCCGTACCGCTGAATTCGAAGGCACCTTCGGCTTGCAGGCGGCGGAGCGCCTCGCGCACCGGCATTGGGCTCGAGCCCAGCGCCTCGGCAAGATCGCGGATTGTCAGCCTCTGGCCCGGCGCAAAGCGGCCCGCCATCAGGCCATCTCTCAGATGTCGGTAAACCTGATCCGTCATCGAGCCTCGGGCAACGGATGGCGATGGCGGCAAGGCAATGATGTTGCTCTTTTCCAAAGTCCCCTCCCTATATGAGATATGTGATCACATTACGAAAATTCCGTCAACAGTGGCTCGATGGGCGAAATCGATATTCCGAACTGCGCGTTGTGGCAGCGGGCGAAGCGTTGTCGATCGTCTCGGCTTGAGTGCGGCCCATCCAGACCGACGAGGGCCTGTAGCAGCAAACAGCCGCGGACCGGAGGCAAGGAGGTTGGACTTTTCACGCACCGAGCAGTTCGTTCGATGACAGCTGAAGGATTCCGACCGCGTGCAGGCCCTCCACGAAGGCCCGGTACTGCGGTCGCGCCGCGACCGTGGCGGCAACGAGTTTCTTTCCCGAGCAAATCTCGCCGGCGCGGATCAGCAGCACACCCTTCCAGAAGGTTGGCTCGAGGTCAGCGCCGATCAGTGCCTGAGCGTCCGTGAGCGTACGCAGTGCTTCCGCAAGCTGCGGACCTGTCGCTGCCGCTTCGCGCGAGAGCAGCCCAGGTGTGAAGACAGAGGCGCCGAAGATCGCGTGTGCTTGACACAGCTTGGCGAGCCTGCGCAATTCGACGAGCGGGGCCGGATGCTCGTCAACTCGTACATCGATGACCCGGTTGCTCCAAGGCGCTGGACCAGTATCGGCAGAAACCACAAGGAGCGCGGCCGACATTCGGCCGCGGGCGTCACCTCCGGCGGCCTCACCTGCATCCATGGCCGCGAGCATACGCTCGACGAGTGAGCCGGCAGTGTTCTCATATGCTGCCAGCATGGCAGGAACGACGTCGTCGCTGGCGAGCATGTTGCCCAGCACCACAACGTTATTGGTCTCTAGCTGAGCCCGGTACGGAACGCAGCGATCGCCAGTGAACATGGCTGTCCCGCCGGCGGCATCGAGGAACGCGACCTGGCGAAGTTCTCGCTCGGCGTCCTTTGCGAGCAGACTCGTTAGCGCCGACTCCGCCGACGCGCCTGAGGCCATAAGATCTAGCCCATTCGGCCCGTAAGCCGGATCGACGAAAGACTGGGTCGCAACTGCACCAACGCCGGCTCGCGCAAACGTCACAACGCGCCCAAGAGCAAAATAATGCGACTGGCTGGCCACACCCAGCTCGCCGGTGATTGCGTCTCTGGCGACAATCGAATACGTCATCTTCAGGACTCCACACGTTTGAGATGCGCCTTGATCGCGGCGATCAAAGCCGGCGGATCTTCCAGCATCGGCAAATGACCGATGCCGGGCAGGAGAACGTGTGGGGCATGCAGCATCGCTGCCATTTCCGCGCCGGCCGCGGGAGGGCAGGTAAGGTCGAACTCGCCGGTCACAATCGTCACAGGACAGCTGACACTAGCCACCAGGGCCCGAATATCGGCCGCGCAGGCGGCACGCCACACGCGACGGATGTCATCCTTGCTGTTGGGATTGCGCAATGCCATGGCCTTGGCCACCACCTCGGCGGATGCGTTCGGAGCGAGGGCGTATTTCGGCAGGACTAACTCAAACATCTCGGTGACGGTGTGATGCTCGAGGGTGGATAGCACCGCCGCATTGTCGGGATCTCGCGAGTAGAGCTGGCTGCCGACCGCAACAACCGAGATGACCCGTTTGGGCTCGGCGGCTGCGAGATAGACTGAGATTGCTCCACCAAGCGAGCCGCCGATGGCGTGGAAGCGATCGACGCCCGCCCGGTCGACGGCGTCGATGCAGTCTTTCGCCCACCTCGCAATGTCGTATTGCTCGGCCGGCGGCGAGTCACCGAATCCACGCATGTCAGGGACGATCGCGAACCGGTCGGCGAACGCCGGTACGATCTCCGCCCACGCCGAGCCCCTCAGATTGATCGGATGCACGAACAAGATTGGCAGCCTACTCGTATCCATCCCGTCATAGTAAGAGACGGCAATCGTACCGACTGGTCGCTTGATAGTGAGCCGTCTCATGAATGCTCCACGGGCACGACGTCCTGAAAGGCGGAAAGGACACTCAAGTGCGGGGCGCTCTTTGATTCCAACGAATGCTCGGCCATCGCAGTCCATCCGCTTTTCTGGGGTAGATGGGACAGGAACTTCCGCTGCAAAATCTGTTCTGAATTTCCTTGCAGCACCGGCGGGACCAACCCGTCCCGCCGGAGTGTTATGTCCTGCCGGCCCCCGACAGGCTGGTCGCTTGGGTTATGGCTTTTGGTCGTCCGTGACCGAGAAGCTCTTGCCAAAACTGGGCGGTAGATAGCCCACACCGCGGGTGGCATAGCTATCGCCGAACGGCTGCCGGATCTTATCTTTTGGCGCCATCTCCGAGCAGTGAAAGTGCCAGATCTTCCACTCCGGCGTTCCCTCTCCGTCGTTGCGCACGTAGATCTCGGTGCTGCGCAGGTACTGTTCCGGCTTCTCGAGGGTCTCGAAGTTGCCTTCGCAAAGCAGGTAAGCCATGTCGCCGCGGACATCCAGACGCCAGATGTGCATGACCGCAGGCTTCGAGCGCGGCGTGTCCTTGAACCACTCCCAGAAGGCGGTAAGTTCTTCGCGACCGAAGTACGGATCGCCGCTCAGGTTGAAATTCAAGAATGCGGTGCCACTCGGGAAGCAGGTTCGCATCAAGGGGATGTCCCACTTGTAATTGGCGGCCCACCAGTCGCGGTGTACTTTCAAAATGGCTGCTCGGTCCTCATCTACAGTCGGCATGGATGCTCCTGGGTGGTGTGATCGTGAAATAGGCCGCCGAGGATCCCCCAGATTGGCGACCTCATCGGCCTCTGGTCCAAGGACCAGGGCAGATTCTCGTACTTGCTTGGATGATTCCGAAGCCTTGGCCGTCTTCAGACTTTCTGGACAGCAGTTCTGAGCGGACCAGCTGAGCGCGCGCGGCGCGAAACGCGAAATGGCGAGACCTTAAGCGAGACGATGATGCTGTTTTTTGTGATCGCAGGATGTCGATCAGGGCAACGATGCACCGGGACACCTCGCGAGGCACCGCCACCAACTCAACGACGATGGATGCATTGATCCTATGGCCATTGCGACACAGCGCATCGAGCGCCCGCACCAAACTTGAACTGCGGGCTACTGCGAGCATCTGCGCACAGGGGTGGCCGATCGAAACGTGGGCGACCAATAGCCAGCCGAAAGCGTGCGCTGGCGCGATAATTCGGCTCACTCCGGGCTCCTCCAAATCTTAGATATGTGATCACAAATCAAAATAGGCGTCAAGCGCTGGGAGAGGCATTCCGGCGTTGCCCAAGGGGCGCGCGAACGCCCCCGCTCCGCTAGGTCATGTCAAAAGCGGTGGCACGGGGCTCTGGCACGTCTGCCCTATCGCGGCGGTCGTCTAGTCCAGTAACAATCGGCTTTAGCGCTGGCGGGTTCTGCGACGCTAGATAGCGATCATGCGTAACATCGCCATAGACCGTCGTACGTTGGCGCGGCAGGCGTGCCATTTCGCGGATAAGATCTTCCATTTGCTTCGGAGCCATCTCGTGGCCGTGCTGGGCACCGGCTGAGCGCGAGATCGTTTCATCCATCAGCGTGCCGCCGAGATCGTTCACGCCAGCTTCAAGGCAGGCACGAATGCCTTTTTGCCCGAGCTTCACCCACGACGTCTGAATGTTGGAGATCCTCGAGTGGAATACGAGCCGTCCGATCGCGTGCATGAGAACGACTTCGCGAAACGTCGGCCCTTTACGCGAGCGCCCCTTCAAATAGATCGGGGCTTCCATATGGACGAACGGCAGTGGGACGAATTCGGTGAAGCCGCCGGTCTCGGCCTGAAGATCCCGGATGCGCAAGAGATGCTTTGCCCAATGCTCGTAACGATCAACATGGCCGAACATGATGGTTGCGGTGCTGCGCAATCCCGCTCTATGGGCCGCTCCCATGATCTGCAGCCACTGCGCCGTGTTGATCTTGTCGGGACACAGAATGGCGCGGACTTCGTCGTCGAGGATTTCCGCGGCCGTCCCGGGCAATGTGCCAAGCCCGGCTTTCTTCAACTCCCGCAGAAACTCATCGACCGAAATCCCGAGCGTCCTGGCGCCCTGGAACACCTCGAGCGGGGAGAAAGCATGTATATGCATCTCAGGCGTGAACTGCTTTACGGTCCGGCAGATCTCAAGATACTTCGCGCCGGTGTAGGAGGGATGGATGCCGCCCTGCATGCAAACCTCGGTCGCGCCGCGCTCCCAAGCTTCGCGGGCGCGCCGCCCGATCTCATCCATCGCGATATCGTAAGGCCGCCCGCGCAAATTCTCGGCGAGCTTTCCTTTCGAGAACGCGCAGAACTGGCACCTGAAGTAACAGATGTTGGTGTAGTTGATGTTCCGGTTGACGACATAGCTGACGGTGTCGCCATTGACGGAGCGGCGCAGCTCATCTGCGGCGCGGCAGACGGCTGTGAAATCGCGCTCCTCGGCCTCGAACAGCGACACGATCTCTGCTTCTTCGAGCCGTATCCCAGATTGAGCCTTTGCGACAATTCTACCTACGCTGCCGCTCAAGAGCGGGGGCAAGTTGGCCTCTTCACGCAGCATCACAAGGTCATCGGCAGGCGGATCGCCCCTCGTTCCAGGGCACCATTCGTCCGAACGCGGCCACCCTCTTCCGTCGACAAGACCTAGCAGGGTTTTCTGCAGCGATGTGTCGGTCCAGCGTGCATACTGACGCGCATAGGCTGGATAAACCGCGAGACGTTCGACGAGCTTCTTGCCGCATTCGGCGGTGGCCTCGGCAAGACGCGCGAGATGCGGCCAAGGCGCCTCGGGATTGACATGGTCCGGCGTGACCGGGGACACGCCGCCCCAGTCATTGATTCCAGCGGCCAAGATCATGTCCAGTACGCCAGGGCTGAGATTGGGCGGCGCCTGGATGTTCATATCGGGCCGGAACAGCAAGCGCGCCAATGCAATGGTCCACAGATGCTCTTCCAGTGTCGGCGCCGACGCATGTCTCATCCGCGTATTCGGCTTCGGCTTGAAGTTCTGGATAATGATTTCCTGAATGTGTCCGTGGCGTTCGTCCAGATTGCGCAATGCTAGCAGCGACGAGATGCGCTCAAGCGGCGTCTCGCCGATACCGACCAGCAGTCCGGACGTGAAGGGGACAGAGAGCTGGCCGGCGAGGTCAATCGTCTGCAGCCGCCTTGCTGGATCCTTGTCAGGTGAACCGAAATGCGGTCCCCCGGGCTCGCACAGCCGTGCGGAGGCGCTCTCGAGCATAATCCCTTGCGAGATGGAGACCTTGCGCAAGTTTGCGATATCATCGGCCTCCATCAAGCCTGGATTGAGATGCGGCAATAGGCCTGTCTCGCAGAAAACCGCGCGCGCGGCCTCTTGGAGGTAAGCGAGGGTCGATGCAAACCCCATTTCGTGCAGCTCACGCTCGGCTTGGCCGTAGCGCAGCTCAGGCTTATCACCCAGCGTAAATAGCGCCTCTTTGCATCCGGCCTCACGACCGGCACGCGCGATCGCGAGCACCTCACCGATAGTGAGGTAGGCGCGCTGCCCTCTTTGGGGGGCATGGGCAAATGTGCAGTAGTGGCAGACATCCCGGCATAGCTGCGTAAGCGGAATGAAGACCTTTCGCGAGTAGGAGATCTTTCTGCCGTGGGCCTCATCCCGCCTCGATGCCGCCATCGCCATGAGATCGGAAAGAGATACGTCGCTGACCAGAGATAGGACCTCGGAAGCGGAAATTTCGCTTCGCCTTAGCGTGTCCAGAAGCATCCGATCCACCATTTTCAGAACTCCTCACGCTCCGCGAATTACAACGGAGCTTCCCTCATTTGCGCAACCAACGGCGAACTCATTTCCGCCGCCCGCATCAACGATCGGGCGGCTGTGTCCAGCACCTCCGCCACGTCGCCGTTCCCCCAGATTGATCGAACGCAAATAGCGATCGGTCGCGGTCAACGTGCTCAGGTCAAGAAAATCAAAGAGATCGGCGGGACTGTCGAGATCAAGCCCAATTCTTGCATTGCGGCACACGAGGGGCTCGATGCCGAGGCGATCGGCTGCGGCGATGTGGCGGGCAAAACTGTCGGGGCCGAAACACGGCTGCAATGGCCGCGCCAAGGTGAACGCAACGGCGTTCGTGCCGCCATCGCGTGGCGCCGGCACGATCACTACACGGTTGCGCTCCGCGGCCTGAAGCAGCGTTGAAATATCTTCGCTCATGATCGCGGGCACATCGCTCGGCAGAGCGACGACAAGCCGGCCTCCCCTCTTTTCGACCCCTGCGAGACCTGCCGCGATTGCCTCGTTCGTTCCGTTCGCGCCGCCGTCATCAATGACAACAGCACCTAAGCGAGCTGCTTCTCGCGCGACATCGTCTGCACTGGTGACAACAGCGACTTTCTTCGACGTCGGCGCGCTGCATGCTACCTCAAGAACATCGGTCAGCATGGTACGCGCCAATGTGGCGCGCTCGGATGCAGTCAAAAATGATGAGAGCCGCTGCTTTGCGCGCAAGAACATCTTAGCCGGGACAATTACCCATGCATCAGGGCTGGTCACGATACACCTCCGCTCAAGGGTTCTTTTTCCTGTCCCTTGCGCTTTGTTCGAAGGCTATTGCCGAACATAAGCGCGTGCTCCGCGAGGGCGATTTTTGATTGCAATTCAGTCATCAATGTTGGTGCCAGATGCACGTCGATGCCCAGGTCGGCAGCCCCTTCGGCATCCGTCGTGTCTATGATCAAGCCATCGATCAGCCCGGCGTAATGTCTTGCAATCTCTCGGTTTGTGGCCTCAAGGCCGAGCTCGTCCATGATCTTTCGTGTCGGCCCTTTGATGGCTTGGCCGCCTATGATCGGGGAAATGGCGACGACAGGAACACGGGCCGCTCGCAGTTTTTCCGTCGTTCCTGGAACAGCCAGCATCGGATCGATGCTCAGATAAGGGTTGGACGGACATAGGATGATGAGGCGGAGATCATCAGCGTCAAGAGCCTGAAGCACCTCCTGTGTGAGGCGGGCGCTTTCCGCCCCTCTGAATCGGATCTGCTTGACCGCCGGCTCGCAGCGCCGCCCAACAAAATAGCGTTGGAATTCGAGTTCACCTTCCGTACTTACAACGATGGTGGAAAGCTTGTTGTTGGTAATGGGCAGCACGTTTGAACGAATGCCGAAGCGACGTGCAATATCGATCGAAATGGCTGTGAGAGTTTCACCGCTTAGCCGCCGGCGGGTTCGCTCCACATGCATGGCCATGTCGCGATCGCCAAGGGAGAACCAGGTCTGCCCGCCGATTTCCTTCAAAGCCTCCATGAAGTTCCAGGTCTCATCGGATCGACCCCAACCACGTTGCTGGTCGCTCAAACCACCGAGCGTATAAAGCACTGTATCCAGGTCCGGGGAGATATGTAGCCCGAGATGCTCGAAATCGTCCGCGACATTTACGACAACGGTCAGACGTTCTCCGAGGAGGTGCTGCAAGCCGAGAGCAAGTTTTGCTCCTCCGACTCCCCCGCAGAGGGCCACCACACGGCCCTCATCAGACAGATGAGAAGGTCCCTTCATCTGAAAAGATCCTGCTCCTTCGGACGGACAAGAACCGAGGCAGGCTTTGCCGGCGCCTGACATGACAGTCCGCGGACGTGGACGATCGGTTGTCCCTCGGCTGCCTGTCCCATCACCAACGACGCGGCCGCTGCCAGTCCATCAGCCACGGCGATCTCCGTCACCTGCATGGGCCGTCCGAACAAATCGGGCTCCCCAATCATATTCTGAAGCGCAGGCAGCCCTGCACATCCGATTGCCACCCCAACAACACCGTTGCGCCAAGGGCGACCGAAGCTGTCGTTCATGACCACTGCGACATTAACGCCGAAACGTTGATCGAGCCCGGACTTCAAGCGCTCGCAACTGTCATCCGGATCTTTTGGCAGCAGCAGCACGCGATGACTGTGACCTTGATCGATATTGGATTGATCGATCCCGGCATTCGCCATCACGAACCCAAGGCGGTGAGCAACGATGATCACGTTCTGCCTGGAGCGGATGACCTCGCTTGACTCCGAGAGCACCACCTCGATGTGCCGCGGGTCCTTTCCAACCGTTTTTGCGAGTTCCAATGCCCGTGCGGAAGGGCTCACGTCATCGAGATCAACGTACCTATTTTCTGCCTTCGAGACGATTTTTTGAGCAACTACGAAAATGTCACCCGAGGCGACCTCGATGCCAGCACTAGTAAGGCCATCCGCAATGATAGACACCAGATCGTCGTCCGGCCTCACCATAGGGATCCCACGAAGGCCGGTATAAGTGATGCTCCTAGTCATCGCGAGGCCTTTCTCCCTTCGCGGCTGCTCACTTCCCGATTATTAATTCTTGCACATGTGCATCTCGCCTTGAAAATGGTGCCCGCCGAGGTGCCGCCAGTCAATGCGAATCCGCTATATTCCATCTTCTTCTCCGTGGGCAGCTTGTAAGTGCTCAACTGTCAGATACGCTCTTTCGATGCGATCGTCCTGCAGGAGTGCCGATGAACCTCTTCGCGCTTGCCTCATACACAGCCGCTAACCCAAGTTGGTCACTTGCCTCTACGCTGCGTCCCAGCCGGTCTAATCATTATGAGCGCAGCAGGAGAGATGGATCGCTTCACTATGGTGCGCATTGCAAAGCTGGATTGCAGTCTCGCGACGCCTGGCAACCGCGATAGGTGCTGCTTATGGATACGTTCGTAGTCCTCCATGCCACATGCCAGCACTTGAACCTGATAGTCGTCCGCACCGGACATAAGGTGGCACGAGATTACGTCGGGGCACTTGTGGATTTCAGTCTCAAAGCGTGCGAGTGCATCCTCGTTTTGGCGATCAAGTGTGATGTGAACGATCACTGTCAGCGGGAAGCCAAGCGCATTGACATCGATGTTTGCCGCGTAACCCTTGATGATGCCGGCTTTCTCCATTTGCAGTACGCGCCTCGCACAGGCGGTCGCTGACAGTCCGACCCGTTCGGAGAGAGCCAAGTGGCTTATTCGGGCATCTTGAATGAGTTCGCGCAGAATTTTACGGTCGAGAGAATCGAGGGCTGAGAGCATCGAGAGCCCCTATCGTTGTTCCATTCACGTCAAGCCGGAGATCGAGATGCCGGCGCCTTTCACTTTGTATTTGCGGTTGATCGCGATCAGGACGAAGGTTAGAGCCTCGGCCGCGGTCGAATTCGCGAGGACACCGCCATCGACGCCACGATTGCTCACAGCGTCCGCGAGCGTGATCACTTGGTTGCGGGCATCGGCGTCATCGCTGAACACCAGGACATCGCAGTCTGCCTTGCCGCCAGCATGAAGCTTCTGCGAGCCGACATTGTGGAAGGCGCCGACCACGCGCGAGCTTGGATCAAGCAGCGACTGCGCTATCAGGGCTGCTGAACCAGCACTCGGGAGATGAACGACGGATACCTTTGGCGGCACGAAGGGCACTACCGCGGTGACGACAATCTTGCTCTTGGCAGGATCTTTGATCTCGGCCAGACTTGCCTCATAGTTGGAGAAAGGAACCGCAACGACGACGATGTCGCTCTTCGCAGCTGCGGCAGCGTTGGTGTCGCCGCTGACATTGGCGAACCCTTCCGACTTCAGGAGCGAGACTGCCTCCTGAGCGCGCTCAATTGAGCGGGATCCGAGAATGACGGAGTATCCGGCGCGACTCCAGCTGCGGGCAAGGCCAGACCCGAGATCGCCGGTGCCGCCGACGATTGACAAAATAGGAAGGTTAGCGTTCGACATGTGGATTGCACCTTCTTTGCTTGCGGCATGACTCTTCCGCGAAACTTTGCTTTGCTTGAGTGTGCCGGACGGTATTCACACCAGACCGAACACTCAACAGGTGAGTGGCTGCCGCATCATCACGTGCACAGGCTCTTCAACTCCAGCGCGCCGGCAGGTCAACAGTTTTGAGCCCCTCCCGGATGAAAGGATTTCATGCTAGCCACCCTCAAGATAGGGAAAGAAATTGAGTTCGGCACCGTCTTCGACTTCGGCGGACAACGGCACCACCACGTCACCAATCGACGCCAGCCAGACCTCATGCTCGGCGCTCAAGGAGTCGATCACGTTGAGAACCGTCGTTCCGTCGGGCAGGTCAAGCTGAATGGATCCAATTCCGTCGGGCAAGAGCCGACGGAGGTTTCCATGCATATTGATCTCGACGCGGATCATGAGTGTTGCACCTGCATTGCGGCGGCAATCTTTTCAGCTGTCATAGGCAGCGAATTCGGCCAACAGCCGGTCGCCGCTGCGATCGCATTTCCGATGGCAGCCGGTGGCTCGATACAGGGTGGCTCGCCGACGCCCTTGGCCCCGTAAGGACCGGCAGCGGAGCGGCATTCCACAATGATGCTCTCGATCTCCGGGACATCCATCGCTGTCGGCATCTTGTAATCGGTCAGGTTCGCATTCATGACGCGACCGTCCTGATAAACGATCTCTTCCGACAGCGCCTGGCCGATACCTTGCGCCACGCCGCCCTCGATCTGGCCCTCGATATAGGTCGGATTGATCGCATATCCGACGTCCTGGGCCACGACATAGCGATTGATGGTCACTTTGCCGGTTGCTTGATCGACCGACAGGTCGACGGCATGGGCATGGTAACTCGGTGTATTCCATACGGGTAGCGGATGGTTCTGAACACGCGTTGGATCATAAGCGGGCGCGGGCGAAATGGCCGTGCCATGCGCGATGAGCCCGCCGCCGGCAAGACGCGAGATGCGCGCCAATTCCGCAATCGAAATCGACTTGTTGCCGGCCACCACATGCTTGTCTTGCAGTTTCATATCCTCGATCGGGGCTTCGAGCTGCTCGGCTGCGAGTTCGAACATCTGGCGCCGCAGCTCGGCGGCAGCAGCAAGACAAGCGTTGCCAACCGAGAAAGTGGTGCGGCTCCCTTGAGCGCCGTAGTCAAACGGGGCGGCCTGGGTGTCGACTCCCGTCACGTTGACGTCGGTTAGATCGAGGGACAACTCCTCGGCCAGGATTTGAGCAGCTCCCGTGATGGCGCCGGTGCCAATTTCGACGGCGCCGCTCACAAGCGTCGCACTTCCATCAGGGTTGATCTTGACATAGACGCCGGACGAGCCACCGGTTGTCATCCACCAGCTGCAGGCAATCCCCTTGCCGCGTCCTGGCTCCGGATTGCGATCGTGCCAGCCGATCGCATCGGCTGCCTTGCGCAGGCATTCCTCGATGCTCACAGACCTATGAATCTCGCCGGAAGGACCTGGGTCTCCCTCCTTGACGACGTTCCGCAGGCGCATTTCGAGAGGATCCAATCCGAGATCCTTCGCGATCATGTCGATCTGGCATTCCATCGCGAAATTTGCCATCGGCCCCGCAGGAGCGCGGAACGAGCCCGAATGGACCTTGTTGGTGTAGACAGCGACGCTTTCGAACGCGAGTGCTCCGGGCTTGTAAGGGCCTGCCATGACCTGCAGCGCGATTGCAGCCGTTCCCGGACCTGAGCCTGCATAAGCGCCACAATCCACGATGATCCTGCCGCTTCGAGCGAGAAGATGTCCTTCTTTGTCGACAGCGGTCTTGAGCAGAACGATGGAGGCCTGACGGGGAAGCGCGGCTGTGAGCTCTTCTTCGCTCGTCGACATCACCTTCACCGGGCGCGCGGTCTTGCGCGCCAGGAGAGCTGCGAAGTGCTCCACGCCGATCCTTAGCTTCCCGCCGAAGCCGCCACCAATGCCTGGCACAGTCACCCGCACGCGCGCGGCCGGCAGATCAAGGATCTCGGCCAAAGTGGTTTGCGTATCGAAAGGCAATTGCGTGTTACACCAGACGGTGACGATTCCATTCGCATCCCAGTCGGCGGTCGCAACCCGTGGCTCTGTGTATCCGGGATGCTGCAACGCGGTTGAGAAACGATGCTCGTAGACCTTATGGGCTTTTGCGAATGCCGCTTCGGCGTCGCCGACGCGAATGCGCGCTTGACCTGCGATATTGCGGTTTCTCGAAATGATCGGGAGCGCCTTGTAAGTTTCCCAATCCGGATGGATCCGGATATCGCTCTTGAGCGCCTCCTCCGGATCAAACAGCGGTGGTAAATCCTCGTATTCGACCTCAATGGCTGCAAGCGCGCGCTCGGCGATCTCGAGAGAGGTGGCAGCAACGGCGGCTATTGCATGTCCAATGAACAGCGCGCGATCAGTTGCGAACACAGTTGTATCGCGCACTGCCGTTCCGTAACGGATCTGTGGAATGTCAGCCGAGGTGATGATTCCCCGTACGCCCGCAATTGCAGCCGCTCGCGAGGCATCGATCTTTTTGATCAGCGCGTGCGCTCGCGTACTGCGCAGAACCCTGCCGTAGAGCATGCCGGGGAGCTTGAAATCTGCGGCATAGACGTGCTTTCCGGTAACCTTGCCGACGCCATCCCGTCGGGGTAAGCGGTGACCGGCAACGCGATGGGTATGTGCGCTCATTGCTTTGCTCCCGAGAGTGCGATGCGGTCTGCCGCGGTTGCCACGGCATCAATGATCTTGCGATAGCCGGTACAGCGGCACAGGGTCCCTGCGATCGCTTCCCTGATTTCGTCGCGCGAGGGCCGGCAGCCCGGATTTTCATCAAGGAATGACTTTGCCGTCAGGATCATTCCCGGGATGCAGTAGCCGCACTGAACAGCACCGCATTCGATGAATGCTTCCTGGAGGGGATGCAGATGCTCGGGATCGCCGATCCCCTCGATTGTTGTGATAGAGCATCCCTCGACCTGACCTGCGAGCAGGATGCATGAATTAATGGCCTTTCCATCAAGCAGCACCGTACAGACGCCGCACTCTGCTTCCAGGCAGTTCTCTTTCGTGCCCATCATGCCGATCTCGTTGCGCAGGACCTGCAGCAGCGTCCAATGGGGCTCAATGAGCACTTGATGGCTCTCGCCATTGACAACGATATTGAGAATTTTCCGATTCATTGATTTTGTTCCCGAATTCGTTGCAAACACGTCGTCAGCGCGCGCTCTACCATCACGGCGACAAGATCGCGGCGATAACCGGCCGACGCGCGGACATCAGAGATCGGACTGGAAGCCTCTGCCGCGAGCCTGCCCGCCTCCGCAAAGCTTTCGTTCCCGGCAGGTTTGCCGATGAGGTAGCCTTCCGCCTGTTCGGGCCGGAACGCCTTGGGGCTTGCGGCGCCGATGGCCAGGCGCACGCAAGCGCAACGCGAGGCCGAAACCTCTAGCGTCAAGCAAGCAGCAACACAAACGACCGAAATCTCCATCGCACGCCGACGCCCTTCCTTCAGGAAGGCGGTTGCTGATCTGGCTGGAAGCTTGGCAAATCGGATGCTGGTCACGATCTCTACCGGTGAGAGATTGGTTCGTCCCGGGCCAACGATGAAGTCGCGCAAGGCGACAGAGCGCCGTCCCTTCGGGCCGGTAATGTCGAGACTCGCATCGAGCGCGAGCAGCGGCGGCACAAAATCGGCGGCTGGCGAAGCATTGACGATATTGCCGCCGATCGTGGCGATGTTTCGGACCTGATGCCCACCGACGACACTGGCAGCTTCCAGCAGCACCCGCAAATTACCCCGAAACGCAGGATGGGTTTCGATGCTGCGATACTTGATCAGCGCGCCAAGGGCGAATGCGTCAGCGGTCTCAGTGATCTCGCTCATGCCGGGCAGGCAGGCGACATCGATCAGATGCGCAGGATCAATCTTCTTCCGATTGATCTGGATGACCGTATCGGTCCCGCCGGCGACATAGCGCGCGGTCGGCGCAAAACGTTGAGCGAGGTCAACGGCCTCGGTGACTGTCGCCGGCCGATGAAGATCAAAGCTCATGGCTTCACCTCTTCGTTAGCCTGTACAGCAGGCCAGACCTCGGAGCCCATCTTGGCGATCGTGTCCTCGATTGTACCTCCTTCGGCGGCGAAGGGCATGGTGATGATGCCATCGACCCCGGCATGGCGCAGTTCGATCACACGCGCGGTCACTTCCTCGACATTGCCGGCCAGAGTGAAGGCGTTGATGTGGCGGTCGGTCACGTATGGCAGCAGAGGAAGATAGGGCGTCACGCCGGCGGCGTAGTGGGCACCCTGAACGGTGGCGAGTATATCCTCCGGCAATGTGAGCCCCTGCTCTTCAGCTGTTTCAAACTTAAGACGTCCTGCACCGAGCAAGCGTGCAACCGTCGGCCGCAGAGCGTCACGGGCGGCCTGACCATCTGACGCAATACAGGCATTGAGCCGAACGATCAGTTTGACGGATTTGGGATCGCGGCCGGCCTTGCTGGCCCCCTCATCCAGTCTCGCACGGAACGCCTTGACTTCCGCGGCGTTGCCGCCTGCCTCCATGAACGCGGCGTCGGCGCAAGCGCCCGCGGTCCGTTGGCCGAGCGGCCCGTTACTAGCCACATAGATTGGGATATCGGCCCGTATCGGGGCGAAGTTCAGCTTGCCTTCCCTGAACTGAATGACCTCACCCTCATAGGCGACAGTCTCGCCTCGCAGAAGCATGCGAATGACCTCGATCGCTTCGCTTATGGCGCGCGCGGGCTTCTTCCGCTCGATGCCAAGCTCAGCAAAGCCCGAAATCCCGGCGCCGATACCCAGAATTGCGCGCTTGTTAGAAATCTCGTCAAGCGTCGCAATCGCCATAGCCGTCAACGCGGGGTGCCTTGCATAGGGGTCCGTTACACAAGGTCCGAGCCTGACCCGCGACGTGTTTTGAGCAAAATAGCTCAGGCAGGAATAGACCTCCCGATAAAATCGTTCATCGGCAAGCCAGACCGTATCGTAGCCGCTCGCTTCGGCGAGCTTGACGCGATCAAGCATCTTGGTCATGGGCGCGTTGCCGAGAATTAGCAGATCGAGGGTCATCTTATTGTCCTGTTTTGCGGCTTACGTCTTGGGTCAGGCAGAACTCAATGCGACGTCATTCTATCTCATCGCTGACGAAATAGATGTTCTTCGAGCGATCGAGAAACTTGCCATAAAGCTCCTCTCGCAGAGCAACGCCGGCCGGCGAGGCCAGATCCTTGTCATGTTGCTCGAGGCTCTTGACTTCGATCCGCTCGATGTACTGCCACGTTGAATTTTCGGCACCCTGGATGGGGCGGCGAATGCGGTGCACCTTGTAGCTCATATAATTGTCGAGGCTGCGCACAAGAGCGTAGTCGCGCTCGCGCACCCATGCCTCGTATTCGGCTGGATCGACCCCAGGCTTTAGCGTGCTGATCAGGAAACGGACTGGCATGCGACTTTCTCCTTGGCTGTTTTCTCAATACGGGTTGACCGAATATCTCCGACGACTTTGACGCGGACGCGCATCGCATTTCCTGGCAGATAGGCGATCGGGGTGTCCTCTGCCTCGACCAAAGCGAGCGAGGCCGGCTCCGCACCGGCCTCCACCGCCCGGGTATCGGCAAGCTTGCGCGCTGAAGCGACGGCCTCATCTCGCGTCAGACCCTGGAAGACCTGGTCGACTTCACCACTGACCTGGGCGATGGCCGCGCCAACTGCATTTGCGCAACCTCCGTGCTGAACGCGGACAACACGCCCGACGCCCTGCAATTCTTCGGGAACAAGAAACGCGCCGCCACCGACCGCGATGAGGGTGACGTCTTCGGCGCTTGTCTTCATCCGATCAACGTTCTCTTCCAGTATCTCCTTGCAGCGGCGCAAAATGCCGCTCACCTCATCGGCAGTTATGTGCGCCACACGCTTACGATCGCCGAGGTCGATCAATCCGGCGGCGACGCCAATGTCAGTTGCCGTCACGCTGTTCCCTCCAAAGACAAGCGCCTCCTTGGACAGGCGATACCCAACACTAAGTGGTCCGATCGTGCCCGCATCAAGATCGACATGGCTGCCGCCCCCAAGTCCGATGGACACGAGGTCCGGCATACGAAACAGCGTCCTGACACCCCCAATATGCACGACCGCGTTGGCCTCACGCGGAAAACCGTTCCGCAGATGGCCAAAATCAGCCGTCGTGCCGCCGACGTCGACCACCACCGCTTCTTTAAGGCCAGAGAGATAGGCCGCCCCGCGCATGGAGTTGGTCGCGCCGGAAGCGAAGCTGAACACCGGGTATGCGGCGGCACGCGAGGCTTCTGCGACGGTGCCATCGTTCTGCGTGACAAAAAGGGGAGCGTTAAGTCCGACCTTTGACTTGGCGTGCTCGAAGGCCGTGATGGTCTCCTCGGCAAGCGCAATGAGAGAGGCGTTAAGAATTGCCGCATTCTCGCGTTCGAGCAAGCCGATCCCGCCGAGCAGATGTGCGCAGGTCACCGACACATCCGGGATTTCCTCGCGCAGGATCGCGGCAACCACTTTTTCGTCAGAAGGGTCGAGTGGAGAGAATAGTGCGTTGACGACGACGTATTTTTGAGCGCGATTGCGGATCTCGCGCGCAATTTGTCTGGCTGCAGCGATATCGAGAGTAGCGAACCTGCGCCCATCGTAATCGTGACCACCTTCGATTTGCCAGACGCCGCCATTGGCAAGCTCAGCAAGGCCAGCCGGCCAATCTGTGAAGGGCGGCAAGGAGCTGGTGGCGGGGAGTGCGATGCGGATCACCGCAACTTTCGTGAGATGGCGACGCTGAACGACCGCATTGATGAAGTGGGTCGTACCGATCATCAGAGCGTCAATGCCGGCCGCAAGGTTGGCACTCAGATGGAGCGCCTCGATGGCCGTTGCCACGCCGCTGGTGACGTCGGCCGTGGTGGCGACCTTCACGCCTTGGACGACCTTTGCGTCGTCGATCAGCACGGCATCCGTGTTGGTGCCACCTACGTCAATACCGATGCGTCTCATGAGCAAAATACCGACTTGAAATCGATGTCATAGCCGAAGGCACGGGGGCCGACATGGTCAAGCCCGCGCGGCGAAAGGAAAACCGGAGCAGCCGGAAGTGCGATCACCGTCGTCCGCTGCCCGTAGCGAATGGTTTCTGTTCCGATTGCTTCGCCAGATTCGCTGTCGAGAACGCAAATGAGGTCGGGCGTCGACACGACCGCCTGCCCATCCCGCCACACGACGATCCACTCGTTCTGGAAATCGACCCGAATCTGACTGCCGTGATTCTCAAGCCCCTCGATGACGGTGCGGCCGCGCAGGAAGCCCTCTGTTGTCCGCCGCTCCACCTCAACGACTTTGCCGGAGAACAGGAGCTTGCCCGATTCCGCTTTCAGAATGGCCGCAATCGGATCGGCATGCTGGCGGTTGGCTTCGACGACAGCCCTTCCAAGATTGATGGCCTTGGATGTGGTGCGCGGGATCGCCCATTTCTTCACTTCCGCACCAGTGCGCGGCGCCTTGCAAGTCGCGACAATGGATCCGAATTCTGTGCAAAGCTTGCGGCTCACACGCTCCATCCATTTCCAAGAAGAGGTCTTGCCGACGATGGCCTCATTGCCGCGCGGGTCGATCGATGTCAGCGGATAAGGCGCGAGATTGCCAACCGCAAAGCTCGTCATCTGCGCTTCAGGGTAAGCTCGGCCCATCGCATCGGCATCGACAACCGGAATCTTGAGATGGACAGCCGCAAGCAAAGACTGCATGCCATTGCCCCCACCGATCTCGACCGGCATCACCGCCCTGAACTTGCGGCCAAGATGCTCTTCCATGGCCGAGACGGCGCGAGCGATCAGCCGGCTGTCGACCAGCCGCTCCTGGAAAACGAGCGGAGCGCCCATAATCGAGACGACCGCAACCGCATCGTCATCGTCCAACTCGTCGGGGTCAATGAGATTGATGCGAACGCCGTCATTGTAGAAGCGCCGCAAGTTCAGCAGCGCGTGATACGGACTTCCGCCACCACCCGTTCCGAGAATCCAGGCGCCGACCGAGAGCGCCTCGATATCCTCTGGACTCAATTGCCTCATCTATTGCCTCCAAGCCGCAACCAGTTGCGGCGATAGAAAAAAATCAAGCAGCAGTCGAGCCGCCGCCCAGCACACGGTGCGCACGCTGCGAAAGGAACGGATCCCCGAAGCGACTCGCGATCCGCTGGGCCGCGGTGGTAAGCAGCGTGATCATGCGACTCCTCTCTTCATCGCTCAAATGCGAGGCGGGATAAGAGATACAGAAACCCACCGTTTCGCCGATCTCCGGATCGGCTACGCTTACCGAGATCGAGCCGACGCCAGGGATAGCCTCGTCGGCGGCCTCGGCCCAACCGAACCGACGTGGCTGGTCGAGTGCAGTCAGCAACTGATCGACGCTTTGCGGCGCGCGCGGAGAAGGCGGAATGACACCTTCATCGTGAAGTGAGCGCACAACATCATCCGAAAGCCGCGCCAACAGACTGCGACCGAGTGCAGTCGCAAACGCCGGCGCACGCTGGCCAAGCGGCGTAAACACCCGCAAGGCGTGAGAGCCTTGATGCATCCGGATGACCAAAACGTCAGCACCATCAAGGATCGAGACGTAACCCGTGTGTCCCGTCTCTCGACTGATTTCCCTCACAGCCTCATCGACCGCGTCAATCAACGATGAGTTCAGCTTGTAGAGGCGCGAAATCTCAAAAAGCAGATTTCCGACCTTGTAGCGCGGCGGATTCTCCGAACGCGACAACAACCCCTCCTGCAGCATCGTTTTCAGCAGTCGAGATGCTGAACTTTTAGGCATCCTTAGCAGCTGCGAGACATCTGTCACCGACATTTCGAGCCTTCCAGGCCCAAAAAGTCTAAGTACTTCCGCAGCATTTTCGATTGCGCCCACTTTTTAATCACCATGTTTCGTATATTGAAACTGAGTTGACAATAACAGGACGATGACAATAATGCAAGTTATCAATGCAAGCCATCGCGCACCGGATGACCCGCAAGCTGCGCGCAACGTCGGGAGAGGAATGAGATGAGAAGCGACACGCGCCGTCGGGATTTCTTGAAGTTTGCCGCAACCAGCATCGCGGCCCTCACATTCGCCGGCAAAGCTCGTTTGGCTGCCGCGCAGGAAAAGCGAACGCTGACGGTCGCCTGGGATGCCGACATCGACACGCTCGATCCGGCCTCGTTCAAGACGTCGGCAGGCTACACTGTGCAAGCCAATGTTTACGACAGTCCGCTGATGTGGAAGGTGCAGCCGGTCGCGGGAAAGCCGGGAGTGTCGCAAGCAAAGCCGGGCGAAATCGAGGGCGGCATCGCCCAGTCCTGGTCTTTCGAAAATGGCGGCGCCACGCTAGTGCTGAACATCCGCAAAGGCGTGAAATTACCGAGCGGTCGCGATGTCAACGCAACGACTATGAAGTATCTCCTTGACCGCGGGCTGCAGTCGCCGGGCTATATGCGCATCCTGTTTCCGCGGCTTCTGGGCGTAACGAACCCCGAGCACTTCAAGGTGCGTGACGAGTTTACGATCGAGATCAACATGCCCTCGCCAAGTCCGATGGCGCTGGACACGATGGCGCTCATGAACAACGCGCTGCTTGATCCGGATGAGGTCAAGACGAATGGGACCGCGGAAGATCCCTGGGCTGCCAATTGGTTGAAGCGAAACACCGCCGGGCTCGGACCCTATCAGCTGGTGAAGAACCAGCCGGGGGTCGAGGTCGTCCTAGAAGCGCAGGCCGATCACTGGCGTGGTCGGCCCTATTTCGATCGGGTGGTCTTCAAATATGTGCCGAACGAAGCCGATCGCGTGCTGCTGCTCAAACGCAAGGCCATCGATATGGTGGTCGGCAGATCAACCCTGTCTCCGCGCAATGTGAAGGGTCTCGCAGCCGAGCCAGGTTTGAAGACCATCTCCGTGCCGGACACCCTGTGTCACTGGCTTTGCATGAACACGCAGAAGGCGCCGCTTAACAACGTCAAAGTGCGTCAGGCCATCAATTACGCGATCCCGGTCCAGGCCATCATCCCGAGCGTGCTGTATGGTTATGGCACCGAGATGAAGAGCCCTGTGCCGAGTTTGACGCCCGGTTACGATAGCACGATTAGCCCCTACAAGTACGACATCACAAAGGCCAAGGAGTTGATGCGCGAGGCGGGCTTTGGCAAGGAGCCGGTTGCGATTGACCTTGCGGTACGCGCCGGATGGCAGCCGCACGAGCAGGCTTCGATCTGGCTCCAGACCGAGCTGGAGAAGATCGGCTTCAAAGTGAGCATCGTCAAGGAAACCGAGGCCACCTTCCGCCAGATCGCGACCAAAGGCGATCACCAGCTTTCGATCGAGTCGTGGCAGTCTTGGATCAACGATCCCTTCTATCACCTGTTCTTCAACTTCCACAGCACAGCAAAAGGCACCAACACCTCTTTCTATTCCAATCCGGAAGTCGACAAGCTGATCGATGAGAACATGCACGAAACCGACGTTGACAAGCGTCTGGCAGCAGCAAAACGCCTGCAGGAGATTATCATCGGCGACGCCGTCTGGGGGCACCTCTGGTACGAGAACTGGACCCGCGTCATGCGATCCGACCTCGTTGGCATTGAGAAGCGCTGGGATAGTTATGAGCGCTTTTTCAGCATGAAGCTCGCCTGAGCACCTCAATTTTCGTCTCAATCGGGAGAGCGCTCCAATGTTTTTTTTCAACTATGTGACGCGGCGGTTTGCGCTGGCTCTGCCGACATTGTTCGGCGTCAGCGTGATCTGCTTCACGCTCACGTACTTGCTTCCTGGCAATCCAGCCATGGTGAAGGCGGGCCCCTTTGCCACGCCAGAACATCTCGCCGAGATGGAACACCAAATGGGATTGGATCGTCCGTTTCCCGAGCAGTACTACCGGTACGTCTCCGGCATCTTCAAAGGCGATCTTGGCGAGAGCGCATCGACGGGACGGCCGGTCTCGCAGGACTTTCTGCAGCGCCTGCCCGCCACTCTCGAGCTCAACCTGGCGAGCCTTCTCATCGCGATCGTGATCGGATTGCCTCTCGGCGTCTTATCTGCGGTGCATCGCGACACGTTGGTAGACCATATCGGACGAGTCGTCGGCATCATGGGGGTCGCGATGCCGAGCTTCTTGACCGGGCTGTTGTTCGTTTACCTCTTCTTTTACATCCTCGATTTGGCCCCCTCACCTCTTGGACGGCTGGGATCCGGCATAGAACCTCCCGCACACCTCACAGGGCTCTATGTGATCGACTCCCTGATGACCGGAAACTGGACCACCCTGCGATCAAGCCTGCATCAGCTCATGCTCCCTGCAGCGACCCTCGGGCTCAGCGCGATCGCGCCAGTCGCTCGCATGGTGCGCTCCACCATGCTTGAGATCCTCGAGTCCGATTACATCAAGGCGGCGTGGGCGGCCGGATTGCCGCGGCGCACGGTCATCTACAGGGATGCCCTGCGAAATGCGCTGATACCGGTCATCACGATTTCCGGAATCGTTTTTGGATTTCTGATGGCCGGAAATGCGGTGGTGGAGAGCGTGTTCTCATGGCCGGGTATCGGCAACTACGCAGTGACCGCACTGCTCACCAAGGATTCGGCTCCGATCCAGTCATTCATCCTCTTTGTCGCCCTAACGTGTGTCATGGTCAATCTGGCGGTTGATATTGCGTACGGCCTCATCGATCCCCGGATAAGGTTCAGCTGATGCCTTCATCATTGTCTGTGTCCTCCTCGATTTCCAAACCAGTGGCTTCGTCTTTGGTGTGGCAGCGGCTTCAGCGAAATCCAGTTTCGTTTGCGGCACTCTGCGTGATCGTTCTGATCGCAGCGGCTGCGATACTCGCGCCAATCGTGGCGCCCTACGCGCCCGATGCCACCGATCCCGCAGCCTCCCTGCAGCCGCCCTCCTGGCAGCATCCGCTTGGCACTGACGAGTTCGGCCGGGATCAACTCTCGCGGATCATTTTTGCCGCACGCGTCGACCTGCTGGTGGCCTTTGCGGCAACATTGATTGCTGTCACAATCGGAGGCTTGCTTGGAGCGGTCGTAGGATACAGCCGAGGTTGGGCTGATACTCTCGCGATGCGCGTAGTCGACGCTCTCATGGCCTTTCCGGCGTTCGTATTGGCCATGGGCATCACAGCTGGCCTTGGCAATTCCATCACCAATGTCGCAATTGCCATCTCGATCACCCAAGTCCCGGCATACTTGCGGCTCACGCGTGGAGAGATGCTTCGGCTTCGCGAAATGGAGTATGCCGATGCAGCACGCACTCTCGGTAATCCAACCTGGAGGATTGTGTTGATTCACTTGCTGCCCAACTGCCTTCCGCCGCTGATCGTACAGGCCACCCTCTCGACGGGTTTCGCGCTTCTGACAATGGCGTCGCTATCGTTTATCGGGCTCGGAATTCAGCCTCCGCAAAGCGAATGGGGCGTTATGACAGCTGAAGGCGCCTCACAGATCGTCACAGGAGAATGGTGGCTCTTCCTGTTTCCTGGTCTGGCGATCATGGTTTCCGTTCTCGCATTCAACCTTATCGGTGATGGACTGCGTGATTTGCTGGACCCGCGCATGAGGGGGCTGAGATGACCGAAATGCTTGAGATCTCGGATCTGACTGTTCATTTTCAGATCAATCAAGGCGCGATTGAAGCCGTCGATCACATTAACCTGACGATTCGCCGAGGCGAGATTCTTGGACTAGTCGGTGAGTCCGGGTCGGGGAAGTCGGTGACGTCTTTCGCCGTCCTGCGCCTGATCCGCCCGCCAGGGCGTGTGGTGTCAGGAAGCGTCCACTTCGACGGCATTGATCTTGGCTCGCTTCCTGAGGAGCAGATGCGCCGAATGCGCGGCGCGAAGATCGCGATGGTCTCGCAAACGCCGCGAACCGCGCTTAACCCGCTCCTGACCGTTGGAAGGCAGATTTCGCGCTTGCTGATGGTGCACGCAGGTTTGTCGACGCGAGAGGCCGAGAAGAGGATGCTGGAGATGCTGCGCCTTGTTCGCATTCCAGCACCAGAGAAGCGGGCCAACCAATACCCGCATCAGCTCTCGGGGGGAATGTGTCAACGCGTCATGATCGCGATGGCGCTTGCAACCTCACCTCAGCTTCTGCTTGCGGACGAGCCCACCACCGGGCTTGACGTGTCGATCGCAGCCAAGATTCTCGATCTTTTACGCGAATTGAGCACCAAGACGGGAGCCGCGATCATGCTCATTACGCACGATCTGGGCGTCGTTGCCGAAATCTGCGACCGCGTTGCCGTTATGCATGCGGGCCAGCTGGTTGAATGCGCGCCCGTGCGGGACCTGTTCCATAATCCCGCTCATCCATATACGAAGGCGCTCGTCCGATCGATCCCGAGAGTAGATCGGGATGTCGTGCTTGAGCCGATATCGGGCTCGGTTCCTTCATTGATCAACCCGCCCAGCGGCTGCCGTTACGCAGGACGTTGTGAGTGGACGATGGATCGCTGTCGCGTTTCGCGGCCCCCGATGGTCGAGGCCGCTCCCGGCCATGTTGTAGCATGTTATGGATTTGAGGAACGTCGTGGCACTTGTTGAGATTCGTGATCTGCAAATGCACTTTCCGCTGGGCGGGATTGGCGGCACACTCGCGCGCCTACGTGGTCAAGCCGAGCCTGTCTTGCGAGCGGTCGATTCCGTCTCCTTCGACGTAGAGGCCGGCGAAACCCTCGGACTGGTTGGTGAGTCAGGCTGTGGCAAATCGACCGTCGCGCGTTGCCTGGTTCGGTTACTGAAACCGACGGCGGGATCTGTCCGCTATGCCGGCAAGGAGATCGCGACGCTTGACGCGCAAGCAATGAGGCCATTCCGCCGGGACATCCAAATGGTGTTCCAGGATCCCACCGCGTCCCTCAATCCCAGGCTTTCGGTGAGAAGCATGGTCGAGGAGGCGCTCACGCTTCATACCAAATTTGATGCAAAGGAACGCCGCGCACGGGTCGAAGAGCTCATGCACGAGGTGGGTCTTGGCCGCGATCTTTTGGACAGCTATCCCCACGAGCTTTCGGGTGGCCAACGCCAGCGCGTGAATATTGCCCGGGCGATCGCGACAAATCCTCGCTTTGTTGTTCTCGACGAACCGACGTCCGCACTCGACGTCTCGTTGCGGTCGCGAGCGATTCTCCTGCTGGAGAAGCTGCGCGAACATCTCGGGCTATCCTACCTTTTCATTTCGCACGATCTGGCCACGGTGAAGTACCTCGCGAGCCGCGTTGCAGTGATGTATCTCGGCAGCATCGTGGAATTATCGGACACACGCGATCTGTTCGCGAAGCCCTTGCACCCCTACACGCGCGCGTTATTGGCGGCCGTTCCGGTGCCCGATCCCGACGCAAGGCGGGACGATTTCACATTGGCAGGCGAAATTCCAAGCCCCATTGATGTCGAGACCGGATGCAGGCTGCGCGGGCGTTGTCCATTGGCCAAACCTATCTGCGCAGAAAAACCGCCGTTGAAGGAGATCGCGCCGGGCCGATTCGTCGCCTGTCATCTCGCCTCAGAGCTGTGCCCTTGATTTCAGGTCCGCCATAACAAAGGATGACGATCCATCATGAGGATTGTCCGATTTGTGTTTGCCGCATTGAAGCCGGGTGTCAGTGCGGCAGACTATGAACGCTTCGAGCACGACCTGGACTATGTCCCATCGCCTCCAATCAAAGACTATCGTGAGCTATCGAACGCACCGCATCACCGAAACCGGTGCTAGCCTATCGGGCGGACCGCGGCACTACGTCGAGCGCATTGAGGTGACCGACCGTGCAGCCTATGAAGCTGAACTTGCCGTTGCCGGCAAGGAACTGATCGACGAACTTTACGAGAAATATCTCGATAAATCCAAGACAGTATCGGTCTGGTCAGAGCGCATCGAAGGCGGATCAGGTCCGCATGCGGTCATTTGCGGCGCTGAAACACCATCCCCACTGTACCAAACAAAATAAAACCTGTTCCAGTGACATCTATCTAAGCCCGCCTATTCTACGGTCACCGCTTTAGCAAGATTGCGCGGCTGATCCACGTTGGTGCCCATCACCACCGCGGTATGATAGGCTAAAAGCTGCATCGGAATGTCATAGACCATCGGCGTAAAGGTTGCTGGCATGTCTGGCAGCACGATGGTCACGAGCGGGTCTACGATCGCCTCCCTCGCGCCTTTTGCGTCGGTCATCAGGATGATATTGCCGCCTCTTGCTGCAACTTCCTGCATATTTGAGACGGTCTTTTCGAACACCCCGTCATAGGGCGCGATGACGACCACAGGCATGGTCTCGTCGATCAACGCAATCGGGCCGTGCTTGAGCTCGCCGGCGGCATAGCCTTCGGCGTGGACACAAGAGATTTCCTTGAGCTTCAGCGCGCCTTCCAGCGCCAGCGGGAACGAGGTGCCGCGGCCGAGATAGACGACGTTGCGACATTTCGCCATGTCGCGCGCGAGCTTTTCGATTTGGGGCTCGGTGGCGAGCGCGGTTGCCATCAGCCTCGGAATCTCGATCAACCTCTGCACGAGCCTGGTCTCGTCGGCGTCGGACAATTCGCCGCGCGACTTGCCGGCGGCGACCGCGAGCGCGGCGAGCACCATCAGCTGGCAGGTGAACGCTCTGGTCGAGGCGACGCCGATTTGGGGCCCGGCCAGCGTCTGCAGCATGGTCTCGCTCTCACGCGCAATGGCCGAGGTAGGCACGTTAACGACTGAGAGCGTATGGAGCCCTTGCGCCTTGACGTAGCGGAGCGCGGCCAGCGTGTCGGCCGTCTCGCCCGATTGCGAGATGAAGATGGCAAGATCGCCTTTGCGCAGCGGCGCCTCGCGGTAGCGGAATTCGGAGGCAACATCGAGCTCGACTGGGACGCGGGCCAGACGCTCGAACCAATATTTGGCGACATAGCCGGCATAGCTCGAGCTGCCGCAACCCGTGATCGATATGCGGCCAATGTCGTTGAAGTCGAATGGCAGTCTCTGCGGCAACGCGATGCGCTCGGCGGCCATGTCGACATAGCGCCGGAGTGTATGGCCCACCACTTCCGGCTGCTCGTGAATTTCCTTGGCCATGAAGTGACGATAATTCGCCTTGTCGATCAGGAACGACGAGCCCCCTGATTTCACCACCTCGCGATGGGCAACGGCGCCTTGCGCGTTAAAGATCACGCTGGTCTTGCGGGTGAGCACGGCCCAATCGTCGTCCTCGAGATAGGTGATGGTGTCGGGGAACGGCGCAAGCGCAATCGCATCCGAGTCCAGATACATCTTGCCATCCCCCTGACCGATCGCAAGCGGCGAGCCCTTGCTGGCGCCGATCATGAGATCGTCATGGCCCTTGAACAGGATGGCCAGCGCGAACGGGCCACGCAATTTCGGCAGCGACGCTTTCACCGCTTCCGAGGGTGAGTAGCCTTTCGTCAGATAGGATTCGACGAGATGAGCGACCATCTCGGTGTCGGTTTCGGAGGCGAATTGGGTGCCCTGCTGTTCCAATTCGGCACGCAGCTCGCGGAGATTCTCAATAATGCCGTTGTGGACCACGGCTACGTTATCGGTCATATGCGGATGAGCGTTACTCTCGGTCGGCTTGCCGCGGGTGGCCCAGCGGCTGTGGCCGATCCCGATATGGCCCCACAGCGGCTTGGCGCGCAGCCGGTTCTCCGAGGTTTTTCAGCTTGCCCTCGGAGCACCGCCGATCGAAGTGATCGCCTTCTAGCGTCGCAACACCCGCAGACTCAGAGCCGCGATAATCCAGCCGCTTCAGCGAAGCGACGAGTTGGTCCGCGACCGGAGCGCGTCCCAAAATGCCGACAATCCCGCACACGTAGATCAATCTCCCCCATTAGCTGCACTTGAACGATATCGTCGTCCCGCTTGAAAATGTGGGCGGCAAGCTAACGTCGCGCTGTCCGTCAGATTGATCATGCCTTACCATTTATGTGTTGAGCCACAGGCAGGCAATTAGCATGCCAGCACGCAGTGAATGATGATGTTCTGCTTTTCGAGACGCGGCCGTTGACCTTACAACGCGTATCGGATCCGCGATACGCCGTTGGAAGGATCGCGGCGATTGATCGGCTGCCTGGTTCGGATCGCGCTAAGCGTGACGCCCGCAGCAATTGCATCGCGCTTCGCGCCGGCCGATACGCCCGGAGCTTGGCTTAGATCGAGCGCAATTTTAAAAGACTGCAATTGAGAACACCGTGCTCCGGCCGGCTGGACAAGGAGGAACGCCTCTCACCGTGATCAAGAACGGACCGAGGAAGGCCGGCCGGCTCAGGCTTCACGACGTCATCGCGCTGAAGTTCAAACGCAGATGGCGGAAGAAAAGCGCGCAGCACTATTCGTCCAGTACGTGTTGATCATTGCCCGGAAGGCGAAGCCGCGATTGAGCCTCTCGCCGGACATCTCCATCTTTCGCCTATCTCGCCGCCCCGTTAAGCTCAATTACCTGCTCGACGCTAGCAAGATGTCGGCTCCGTATGACGAGATCTCGTAGAGGGACTCTAGGCCGATGGAGCTGGTCAGGAACAGCTGCCAGAAGTGGCCGGTGAGCTGAGGGACCGCTCTCCCCGACGCGGCGCCTCGGGGTTCTCCGATAAGTCCCTGCTTGTACTGCATCAAGTCGCCCCCATCCTGCCTGCGTGTTGTCGTGTTCAGCCGTGTCCGGCTGAAGACGGCTATGTGCGGAACCCGACAGGAAGGCGCAAGTATTTCCACCGGCGCGTCGCCAAGAACATGGTTTTCCCCCTCTGCAACCAAGCTCGCACAACCTCTTTTGTGGCACGCCGATTGCTGGGACACGGTGGGATACACTACGACCACGGCCGTCTCGCAGAGACGGCCTCGGAGTTCAGATGAAACTCGCTCGATCGATCCAAATCAATGCCATAGACGCTGCACTGTTGAATGCGGTCCCGCCGATTGAAGCTTGGCAGCATGCTTCGCGGGTGCCGCTGTCGTTCGTCCAGCACGGGATTTGGCACGATGTCGCGCGGTGAAGTACCTCGCGAGCGGCGTTGCAGTGATGTATCTCGGCAGCGTCGTGGAGATGTCTGACACACGCGATTTGTTCGCGACGCGCTTGCACCCTTACGCGAGCCTGACCGGTCGCCGTTCTGTGCCCGATGCCGACGCAAAGCGAGACGACTTCACGTTAGCCGGCGAAATCCCAAGCTCTATCGATTTCGCGCCCGGATGCAGGCTGCGCGGGCGTTCTCCCCATCTGAGCAGAAAGACCCTTGAAGGAGCTCGCGCCCGGCCGATTCGTCACCTGTCATCTTGGCTCAGAGCTGGTCGCTTGATTTCTGGTCCGTCACAACAAGAAGAAGGATGAATTATGGCTGTTGTCCGATTTGTATTTGCCGCATTAAAACCGGGTGTCAGCGCGGCAGACTATGAACGCTTCGAACGCGAGGTGGACTATGTCACCGCCGCCAAAATGAAAACTATCGTCAACTATTGTACGCACCGCATCACCGAAACCGGAGCTGGCTTATCGGGCGGCCCGTGGGATTATGTCGAGCGCATTGAGGTGACGGATCGCTCGGCCTATCAAGCTGAATTGGCTGTGGTCGGCAAGGAAATGCTCAACGAACTCTACGAGAAGTATCTCGACAGATCCAAGACAGTGTCGGTCTGGACGGAACGCATCAAACCCTGAGTTTGGCTGGCCCGGCTTCATCGGAAAGGTTTCCCTCGTCATCGGCTCGTCCTCAGACGCCCGGGAGGAGCTCGCGCGTGAATTCGCGCGGCTCGGAGCGCATGTGGCCGTCGACTGTCGGTCCAATTTCAAAGCTGCGGAGTAAGTCTTCAGGGCCATTCGGCGGGAGGGACATGCGGCGAGCGCCTTTTGCTGCCGCTGAAATCCAACAGGTTGCCACCGATGCGGCCGAGCAGCTCGGGATGGTTTGCGACCCTCGTCAACAATGCGCGACCATTTACCGACACTCCATTTCTTTGAATGGAGAGCGCAGTGGATTGCGGTAGCGGCTCTAAACCTCAAGGCACGATTCCTGGTCGCTTTAGCGCTTGCGCCGGCAATGATACCGCAAGGCTTGGGCGGGACGCTCGACATTGGCGCCAAGGATCAGTCCGATCGCATTAGAATCTACGATCCAACATAGTATCCTGGTCGGAACGTAGTGAACCATGAATTTCGCCCGCCTGCACGCGCGTCAATGTCGTCAGGTCGTCGGAGGCGAGCGCGGAGATCGCGGTATGCGAGCACTCCAGGCCGCCGGTCGGGATCACTAGCTTGTCTTTGGCCTTACAAGAATCTCGGCGCGACCTATCTCCGCGACTTCCTTTCGGAGGCTAGCATCGCATCCCGCGGTATGGATGCGGATGTTGCGATTCGACTCACGGTCGTTCTCGTTCAATACCGGTGCAGCCCTGAAGATGGAGCTGCCAGTAGATGGGTGTTGTTGCCGAAGATCGGCCAAAGCTCCGATTACTCCGCAATTGCTCCTCGCTGAACATGCAAACAGATCTTGACATCTGTGCAACCGTGCGGCAGTCGCCGAAATATGCTGAAAAGATGAGGCGCTTTCGGTTTGGTGGGTAGTGTCCAAGATGGCAAATTCCTGGCCCGAATTGCAGTTGGGCTGGCGTGAGGTCTTTCGTAACTGGCTATTTTATTTCAGACGGGGAGGAAACTCACAGTGTCGCAAACATCCACCCCGCACGCACCAACGGTCAAACGCGCATCGGCGCGATTTTGCGTGCGACGAGCGCAATTTCCTCGAGCAGTTCGATTTTTCTGATCGGCCTTTACGTCAGCGCCATTGGGAAGGCGTTCTTTCCGTCTGAGAGCGAAACCGCTTCGCTGCTCAACACTTTCGGCGTGTTCCGGCTGGGCGCCTTGATGCGTCCGGTCGGCGCGATGGTGCTCGGAGCCTTTATCGACAAAATAGGCCGTCGGCAAGGGCTGATCGTCACGCTCGCAATCATGGCAATCGGTACCGTGGTCATCGCCTTCTGTCCCAGCTACGAGACAATCGGCATTGCCGCACCCGTTATCGTGCTGCTCGGACGGCTGCCGCAGGGCTTTTCCGCCGCGTCGAGTCGGCGGCGTTTCGGTCTAACTGTCGGAGATCGCAACCCCCGGGCAAGCGCGGTTTTTACAGCTCGTTCCAGTCCTCCAGCCAGCAGGTCGCGATCTTTGTCGCGGCGCTCGTGGGCTACGTGCTGAACGAATCGATGCCGGACGAGTAGTAGCCGCCGGGAGCTGGCGCATCCCGTTCTTTCTCGGTTGCCTGATCATTCCACTTATCTTCTGCCTGGGCCGCACGCTGGAGGAAACGTCCGGAATTTCTGGCGATGAAGAAGCAAGCGAGGTCTTTGCCCTAGGCACTCGCCAACTGGCGGATCGTCATCCTCGGCATGATGATCGCGATCCTGACCACAACGACCTTCCATTTCGTCAGTAAGCACCCGTCTCCAAACACGATCTCGCAGTCGTGCAGCTCTCAACGGAGAAGCGACCATGGAAAGCTCCAGCCCATTGTTGAATGATTCGAGCTATCGAACTTGCCGAAGTGCGTTCAAGAGATGGGAGCAATCGTGCCAAGAACTGATCCAAGCCTTTCCGAAGAATACGTTGAGTGGAGTTGGCGGCTTGATGCTTACTGTCCGACTTGAGACAACAAGCGTCTTTAAGCCGACAGGTCCTGCTGCAGGTATTGGGAAGCAAATTTGGGATACCTTGCTGACGGCCCGTTGCACGCGAACTGACGGCTGTCGTGGAACCACACTGTGAGCCAGGAATCATCGCGCTCGGCGCCGGCTCTTCCGGCGCAACCTTCGATAGGAGCTTGCCGCGGGGCGGGCCGCCCGTCACCTCCGGGCGCGAACATAGGGTCTAGTGGGCGTTTCTCAGCCTGGCACGCCCCTTTCTCTTTCAACACAGCATCAACACGACGCTCCCTGATTTAGGTTCGGACCCCGCGTCGCTGGCGTGCGTGGGATCTGGGACAATACACGCGCGAACGGCTGGGCGGCCTCGATCGACTGCCTGACCCACCAATGGGCGAAGTGCGCGAGCTGAAATCCAGCGTTGCGATCATAGGGAGAAGAGTTGGAATGCATCTTGTTCTTGTTATCAATGGCGGGCGCCGATCCACCTCTTCGACGCCTTGCCTTCGATAAAGATATCTAAAGCGTTCGTCCTGACAGGTGTTTCCACCAGTTGGCGAGAAGGGACGAAATCCAAGGCAATTGCTGCATTTGCGTGGCTGTTGGTGCAGGTGATGGTGATACCGAGCGCCCCTGGACCTGCACAAGCTAGCATTCCGCCTAACGGAGGTGCCGTTAATCCCGCCGATTCTGAGGACCTCGATGCGGATTACAGGTTCGTGAACGCTCGCTCATTGCCAGCCGGGCATTGTCGCGTCACGCAGTCGGGCCTCAGCAGTGTTGGGATTGGCTCAGAATACGCCGAGGTTGTTAACGTATTCGGCTGCGCAGGCGCCCTCAGTTCGAGAGAGATTCTCGGAGGCATCACGTTTCACGTCTTTGCTTGGAACGCAGGGCAGGTTCTGGCACTGTTCGCTAACCGGAGGCTTTTGGTTGCGTCGCGGTCCGACAAATGACTCAGTATGGGGCCCGACTGAGGCGCCGGGCCGCTTGTGAACTCGCGCTCACAGTTATCCTAAGACGCCAGACAGTCTACAAATCTGGATTCTATTGTCAGGGGCAGAGAGATTAATGAAACGCCTCTTGACCCATGTCGTGTTCGCGCCTGTTCGATTTGTCGCGTTCGCAACAGTGATGTTCGAGCGGTCTGCCGCACACGCCCACTTAAGTACTTGAAAGAGCGTGCAGATTTTTTTGCCGTTCCTGCGCGGTTGGCACGAGACTTGAACTTCCCACGCCGCCTGTCAGCATTTGCTGACCGGCCACACTGACTGATCTTGAAAAGGAGAACACATTGAGAAGCGATATGTCAGCTTATGCCGTGACCGAGTTGACCCCTGAAGAAGCATCTGCGGCTTCGGGAGGCGAAGCCTGCCGCTGCGACGTCGTTATCGTGGACTTCCCCGATGGCAGCTATGACATTATCTTCGGGTGCCCGGCACCGGTAGCGTAAGAGTGCCTACGAGCCTGTCTACGACGCGGATAACCTATCCGCGGCGCTAGGCAGGCTCTCTTATGCATTCCGTCGTGCGGCACGAACGATTTTCGCGCGCTAGCAGACGTTTAGAATTTCCGTTCAACGTCTCTGTCGCGGCCGCAGCCGGGCGCAATCACACAATTCTTTGACCTCTCTCTTTCCGGGCTGCCGAACAATCGGCAGACCGGCACCACCTAGTATTCCACATCTGGACGAGGAGACAATAATGAAGGCCGATATGTCAGCGCATGATGTAACCGAAGCTGAAGAAGCAGCCGCAGCTCCGGGAGGGTGGGTTCTCGAATTACTTGCAGCAGTTGTTGCAACTACGTTCGCAGCTGTAACTGCATGGGAGATAATGCGTTAGTGGCGGCTTTCGGGTCTGAGAACAATGGGTGGCGCACACTCCCCGTGCGTCGCTCAATCCAGATTAGTCGTTTGGAAGCGCTAATCATCATAAAAACCGTGACACAACTATTATGACTGATGTCTTACTGCCTCCGGAAATGGTCAGCTACACTGCAGAGAGCATCTTGTCGCGAGAGTCAGGACGATCTTTGGCGATCTACAAGATCGTTGTGTTGTCTGTCGTTGCGGCGTTGGTGTCGCTGCCAGTCATCACCGTGACGCTGTCTGTTCAAAGTGCCGGCACCATTCGTCCCGTCATCGAGAAGACTCCTCTGATCGCGCCCGTGTCCGGACGCATCTCTCGTGTTCTTGCCTTTGAGAACGATCTCGTTGCACAAGGCCGAGAAATCCTCGCTCTCGATGATAAGGTCCTTGAGGAAAAGATCGGTGCGCTTTCAGGCGAAATCCGTGTGAGGAGCGATCGTGCCACTGACCTCCAGACCCTTATCTCTTCCGGCGCGCAGGCGGATGCCCCCATCCGCCTCCGGACCGAGTCCGCCACGGCCGAGCGGCTGCATTTTCTCAACTTGTTGCGGGAGAACCAATATGCCCGCAGCAATGCCGCGGTAGAACTCAAACGTGCTCAGCGTCTCGTCTCGGTTTCTGCAGCACCCGCAAAGACGGTCGATGAAACGGCTTACGCTCTCCAGAGCCTCGAGGTGAAAGGCGAGACCCTCGCCTCGAGCAAATCCGCCGAATGGAATCAGCAGCTTTTCGATACTAACCTCCGCCTCCAGGAACTCACAGCCAGCTTGCATCAACTCGAGAACGAACGCGATCTGACCCGCATTCGCGCTCCCGTATCAGGCGCTCTCGAGCAATTCACCGGCCTCACCCCCGGCAGCTACGTCCAGGCGGGGCAAACTGTCGGTTGGGTCTCGCCCGACCGCGAACTGGTGGCGGAAATCTACGTTTCGCCCAAAGACATCGGCTTCGTGCAACCGGGCCAGGCGGTGCGGCTCCAGGTCGAAGCATTCAACTACAATCAATGGGGTGTGATCGACGCGACAGTACTAGACGTGGCGCATGATTTCACCCTGCAGGACAAGAACCCGGTCTTCAAGGTCCGCTGCGCGCTCTCTCGCAGTTACCTCGAACTCACAAACGGGATCATTGGTCATCTGAGGAAAGGCATGACCGTGCGAGCCCGCTTCCTCGTGGCGGAGCGCACTCTCCTGCAGCTCCTCTACAGCGAGATCGACGAATGGCTCAACCCGCTCCTGGCGGCTCGCTAATTATCTATTTTCCAAAGAGCGAGTGAGCCGCCATGTCGGGTCAGATCATCAAATTCAAGCAGCGCGACATCACCGATTGCGGGGCTGCCAGCCTTGCTTCCGTTGCAGCCTTCTATGGTTACAAGTTGCCATTGTCTCGCATCCGCCAGTATGCTTCGACCGACCGATCGGGCACCACGGTGTCGGGTCTCCTGCAAGCGGCTCAAAAGCTGGGCTTCATTGCCAAGGGCGTCAAGGGTGGCTTCGACAGCTTGTACAAGATCCCCAAGCCCGCCGTCGCGCATGTGATCGTCAAGGAAGTCCTGCACCACTTCGTAGTCGTCCAGGCGATCGATGCGAGGTGGGTCACCGTCATGGACCCGGCGTATGGCGAAATCCGCAAGCTGTCGCATGAAGAATTCAAGAGGCAATGGACTGGCGTCCTGGTGCTCCTGGTTCCGGCAGACACCTTCAAGCGCCGCGACGAGACCACCTCACCTCTTCTCCGCTTCGCCCGACTGCTTGCGTCACACAAAGCGGCGCTGACGCAGGCTCTCGTCGGCGCACTGGTAACCACCCTTCTTGGCCTCTCGACGGCCATTTATGTCCAGAAGATCGTCGATCACGTGATCACAGCGGGCAACCGCAATTTGCTAAATCTAATGAGCGTCGCGATGCTGCTGATCCTGGTGCCACAGATCTTAATCAATCTCCTCAGAAACCGGCTAGTCCTGCAGACAGGGCAGAAGATCGATGTCTGCTTGATCCTCGGCTACTACAATCACATCCTAAGCTTACCACAAAAGTTCTTCGATAGCATGCGCATGGGAGAAATCGTCTCCCGGATGAACGACGCGGTGAAAATCAGGAGCTTCCTGAACGACGTCTCCATCACCATTTTCGTCAATGTGCTAGTGATACTGTTCTCCTTCGGGCTGATGTTCATCTACTCGTGGAAGATCGCTGTGGTCGTGGCTATCTCCATCCCACTATACGTCTTAATCTATTGGACCATTAACCGGCTGAATAGGAAGCGCCAGCGCGCGATCATGGAGAATGCCGCCGATCTGGAAGCGCAATTGGTTGAATCGCTCGGAGCTGTTTCCACGATCAAGACATTCGGTGTGGAGAGCTTCGCTTGCCTTAGGATGGAAACTCGCTTCGTCAAGACCCTGCACTCGGTCTACAGCTCCGGCCTCATCTCGATCGTCGGAGACAATGCCTCAAGTTTCCTCTCAACTCTGTTCACAATCGTGCTAATGTGGTTTGGTACGACGCTTGTTCTGGATCAGGCCGTCACTCCGGGTGAATTACTCTCCTGCTACGCGCTGCTCGGCTATATCACCCGGCCTGTCGCCAACCTGATCCAAACCAACAGAATCGTTCAGGACGCCTTTATCGCCGCGGATCGCCTGTTCGAGATCTTCGACCTTGAGCCCGCACACGGCGGCGGCATTGATGCCACCAAATCAGAGCTTGGTGATATCCGCTTGGAGAACGTCACGTTCCGCCATGGCGCACAGCCGAAGCTCTTTCAAGATCTCAGCGTCACCTTTCGTCGAGGCGAAATGACGGCCGTGGTGGGAGAAAGCGGCTCGGGCAAGAGCTCCCTTGCAGCGCTGCTGCAGAACGTCTACCCCCTCGAGAGTGGGCGCATTCGGATCGGGCCGTATGACCTCAAAGACCTCTCGACCGTATCCCTGCGTAAGATTATTGCTGCAGTACCGCAAACGACGGACGTGTTCTCAGGCTCGGTGATCGAGAACATCGCGCTTGGCGAGTTCGAGCCGGAGATCGACAGGATCATGAAAATCTGCGATCAAACTGGGCTGCGGGAGGTGATCGAGCATTGGTCCGGAGGCTTGCAGGCCTATCTGGGCGAAAACGGCGTACGGCTCTCTGGCGGCGAGAAGCAGCGTCTTTCGCTGGCCCGAGCTCTGTACCGGGATCCGGAGATCCTGATCCTTGACGAGCCGACCTCCTCTCTCGACTCCGTTGCCGAAGCCACTGTTCACCGGCTGATTGAGGATTTGCGCCGTGCCGGGAAGACCATCGTGGTCATCTCTCACCGACTCAGCACCATCTGTGGTGCCGACAAGATCGTCGTCTTAGATAAGGGGCGGATCGTTGCAGAGGGCAAGCATACTGATCTGCTGGGAGAAGGCGCTTACGCTCGCTTGTGGTGGACGCAAACCGGAGGCAGCTAAAGTTGTCGATGATGGCTGATCGGCAGAATGAACACACCATGTGATCGAACCCACACTCGCTTCGTACTAGAAAGCATCAAATGAAGAAACACGCTCTGCTCATTGCGCTTAGCGCCACCATTGTATCTCCGGCATTTGGCTGGGAAATCCACCAGTTCAAAAGCCGCCCGGAACGCACCGAGATCTTAGCAGAACTGCGCAGCGTTGGCGCGACGCTGTACGTCGGTTGCATCAACGGCGAGGCAATGCCTGTCCTGGAGTTCGACATGCGCATTGGCTCGGCAGGGATTGACGTGAGCTACAGGCTAGACGATGGTCCGATAATACGGCGCAATGCCGGGGTAAGCCAGGACGGTCGCTATCTCTGGATTTGGCAATTGGACGCCAATGAAGCAGTCGAGCGCTTACGGAACGCAAGGCGACTTAGGGTCAGCCTACGCGACATCACGGTCGATTTTGACCTAAGCAAGGGACATCGTGAGCTACCTAACTTCAGGTGCGCGCCCTTTCCTGTCTGAACACTCAAGCTCTGCGAATGTGGACGACCTTAACCGGAGTAATGTTTTGAAGAGTTCAAATGGAGGAAACATGACGAGCTCGACCCACGCGAATTCGACCGCGGCGTCGGGCTCCTTCATCGTGGCATCATGCTCTTCTCGCTTGCGATGGGCGGGTTTGCGATCTGACCCACCGACTTCGCACCTGCGTTCGGAGAACGAGGCTTTGAGGCACAACGAGGGCATCATCTAATTCGAGAACGATAGCCTGCGCCGTCAGCTCGCCAAGGCGAACGCCGACCGCGACGACCTGAAGCGCAGGAGCGAGGCGATCAAGAGCCTGCTCGATCAGACCGGCGCGTCGCTGATGCACGGACCGGTGTAAAAGTATGCACTTGACCTGACGACTGGCTCTTCGTCGTGGTGGGTGTCCGACGAAGATTTGTGTCCGGCGCTACGCGGCCGGCAACAATTTCTCCCTCGCAATGGGCAGCGCGTCAAGGAAGGTTTGCATCGGTGTTTTTCCATAGCACCATCGTCCCTGATGCGGGCGCGTTTCGTTGTACGCCGTCACCCAAACATCGAGATCATTCTGCAGCTCGTCGATGGCTCGATAGATCTTCTTGCGGAACGCCACACGATAGAACTCATCGAGCGCGGTTCGATGGAAGCGCTCGCAGATTCCGTTGGTCTGCGGGCTCTTGGTCTTGCTCCGCGTATGATCGATGTCCTCGACGGCGAGATAGAGCTCGTAGTCGTGATGCTCGGGGTTGCCGCAATACTCGGTGCCACGATCCGTCAGCACCCGGCACAGTACAATACCGTGCTGTTCGAAGAACGGCAGCACCCGATCGTTCAGCATCTCCGCCGCGGTGATTGGCGTCTTGCGGTCGTAGAGCTTGGCGAAGACCACCTTGGTGTAGGTATCGATGAAGGTCTGCTGATAGATGCGGCCCACGCCCTTCATGTTGCCGACATAGAAGGTGTCCTGGGCGCCGCAATAGCCGGGACATTCGCTCTCGAACTCGCCGTGGACCTCCTTCTCGGTCTTGGCTTTCTCCAGCGCCACGACCTGGGCTTCGGTGAGGACAAAGCCCTGCTTTGCCATCCTGGCTTCGAGCGCCTTGAGCCGCGTCTTGGTGTTCGCCAGATCGTGGCGCAACCAGACGCCCCGCACACCGAACGGGCGAGATCGACAAGCCCTGTTTCTTCAACTCGTTAGAAACACGCACCTGGCCCCAGGTCGGCTGTTCGATCGCCAGCGCCACCACTGCCGCTTCGATCTCAGGCGCGACACGGTTCTTGAGGATCGGCTTCTTCCGGCTGATCTCGGCAAGCGCCAGCTCGCCGCCTTTGTCGTACAGTTCCTTGAACCGGTAGAAGCTGTCGCGACTATATCCCATCATCTGGCAGGCTGGCTGACATTGCCCAACTGCTTGGCCAGTTCCAACACCCCGACCTTCGCGCGAATGACTTTCTGCTCTTGTGTCATGGTTGCATCTCCTGTGTGAGACGCTGCGGGGCAGCGCGGAAGCGCCAGTTCGGGTGAGCGCTCCCGCTCGCCCCGCAGCTCCATTCCCCACCAGTCCAAACCATTCTGTCTGATTAAGTCGAGATTTTTACAACCGGAGAGTTTACGCGCCCACATTCGGCAAGAACGTGTTGAAAGCTGTCCTTACAAGACTCGCTCTTGGTGGCGCTTTTGGTCGCCGTGACGAACTTTATATGGAATCTAATGAGGGCGTCGCCGTCTCTGACCGAATCGGCCGCAAGTCCGGTTCTGCTAGCCATTGCCGGCCTTGCGTTAGTGACCGCTTATCCGGCATAGCACTGGCTGGTAAGCGCCCCTACGTTCGGCGAGATGCTCGTGCCGGCGATGATGTTCTCGTTTTTACTTCGGCATCTATACCGGCACTATGCTGGGCGCTCCGGTCGAGATCGTGCCGAAGCATATGGGCACAACCTGCTTCTCCCTGGCCTTCACGCTCGCGTCCGCCTTGTTCGGCACCTTTACGCCACTGGCCTCGAATTGGCTGATCAACGGACCGATGACAAGGCTTACTCGCTTTTGGTTGATGTTCGCAGCCGTCCTCGGCATCATCGCGGCACTCACTTCTATCCCGGGTCCCTCAAGCCATCGAGAGTTGCGAAGCCGTCGCGGCCTGAGCGGCCCAACAGCGTTTTAGGCGTGCAAGCCACACCGCACTGGCCAGCGGTCCGAACCGCTGACTGGGCGGAGCATCGAGCTTCGGCGACATCGCGTGCTCCTTGGCTCCTTGTTCGGTGCCCCTGCCAGCATTCGTTGCCAGCCGAGGGCGGGAGTACGGCCGACTACTTCATTAACGAAAGGTGCGCCTCGACAACGAGAGCTGTGTCCGATCTAGCTCTTACACATGATCAGTAGTGATCTGCGCCTCCACCAGAATGATCACCAGAGTGGGTCCGCCACATGATAAGCGTTTCCGCTATGCTCGCTTGATCCAGAGTCGAAATGAGAAAAACTCCGTCGCTCTGCATCTATGATCATCGAAGTGTAAAGTGCTCTAACCGCGCCGTATTCAGGTTAGAGGGCTTAAGATCATGGAGCTTCTTTCAGCTCGGCCAAATCTCTCAACCTCGCCTGCTTATTGAAGAGCCACGGCCATGCCAACAATGCCGAGCACGGTGGTTGTAATGGCAGCTGAACAGGCAAACATATTCGTAGCTGTTCGCTCCTCTTCGCTTCCCGTTCAAGCGACGATGAATTGCCCGATCATACGCTCCAGCAATTCAGCAGAACAGCCAAACAGCTCCCGAATAAGGACATTGACCATTTCTGGCGAACACTTGGGCTAAACATCTTTTTAGCTTCACCAGCCGAAACGGCGCAACGGAGGGAGCGGGATTGCAGTGCGCCGGCCAGATGGATCGAACCAATGAAGGTCCTTGTTAGGCACCATAGCAGCTGCCCAATCGTCACCGAAACTTGAATAGCTCGCCATAGCCGCCGTGTCGCTGGGCTCCATTCGATGTCGCGGGCGGCTCGCCGATGAGCCAACAGGGCCGCATTCGACGCGACCGTCAACGGTAGTCTCGGCATGGTGTTCGACTCGTATTGGCGCGGCAACAGCTTTCAGCATGAACGACTAACTGCAGTAACGGGCTCTCGTCGGGCCGCCCCCTTGATGTAGGCAGGTGGGACGTCGGCCAAATAACGGGCTATAGAACAGCTAGTTCTTTACGCGCATCGAATGCTCGAAGTTCACATTTCTGGCTCCCATGTTTTCGCTTGAGCTAGTGCTGATTCAGCGCCAGGCGCGCGGTAAGCGGAAGCCATTGCCGAAGAGTCCGGTCCATGACCACACATCGCCAAAGGATTTTGAGTCCGACTGCTTCTCCCCCGCCTTTGGCCTGCCACCGATGCGCGCGAAGTTCAGGATTGCCTTCGAGACGAGCTGCGGATGGGTGAGGAGAAAGTTGTCCGGCTGGGTGTGCATCAGCGCCGGCATATCCTTGTATTTTTTCAGATCCTCATACGACTCATTCAGCATCTTCTTGTATAGTGAAAAACTGTTCGACGTGCTGCGACCGCCGCGCGACTTCACACGGAAGATTGCTTCCGCGGCAATTCGTCCAGAGATCATCGCAACGTTCAGAGGCCCACGATGGCTGGTATTATTGAGTTCGGCGGCATCCCCGACCACCACCCAGCCCTTGCCGCAGAGCTGGGGTATGGTGTTGTAGCCGCGTTTCGCGATGAGGTGCGCGGAATATTCCTTGAGCTCTGAGCCGTTGATTAGCGGCACCACCGACGGATGACGCTTGAAGCGATTGAGTAGCGCGTAAGGCGTTTCGCCCGTTCGCTGGAGATCGGAGACGAGGCAGCCGATGCCGAGTGAGATGCACTCCCTATTCGCACAGATGAAACCCATGACGGTCATGCCGCGCGAGATGGAGCCGGCGGCCTCGATCACGATCCCTTCGTCGCGCTTGAGATTGAAACGGGCTTCGATGGTCTCGCGCGGCAAAAGGTGCATTTCCTTGACCTGCAGCGCAACCTGGTCGGGCGTCGGCCGCTCGCGCAAGCCCGCACACGTCCCGAGCAAGCCATTGACGCCCTCGGCGAGCACCACTACATCGGCGTGGATTATGCCGTCCTGGCGGTCGGTACGCACACCAATGACGCGGCCGCGGCGGTTCTGCGCCAGCTCCGTAACTGTAGTCTGGTACAAGATGGTGGCGCCGGCCTCCCTCACCTTCCGGGAGAACCATTTATCGAATAGGGCGCGGATAACGATATACCGGTTCGGTCGCTCGTCGTTGCAGTCGTTGAAACGGTAGCGCAGTCCGACATGGGAGCGCCTATCCATTAACCAAAAGCGCTGCTCGACAAGGCGGCGCTCGAGCGGCGCGTCCTCGCGGAAATCGGGGGTCAGCTGTTCCACGATGTCCGCATCAAGGATGGCAGTCTGCACGTTCTTTGATCCGGAATATTCGCCGCGCTCGAGCTGCAGCACCTTCATGCCACGCTTGGCCATGGTCAGCGCCGCCGCGTTGCCGGCCATTCCGGCGCCAACCACGATGGCATCGAACCTCTCTTCGATCACGGGGCCTCTCCTTTGTTCAGTGGCGCATGTTCTCAAAATGTACGCTCGCCTGCTACGCGGTCGCGTGAATGCGGCGACCGCCGGAGGCGGCGAGATCAAGGCCCAAGATCGTGGCTCCCAACAGCAGGATCTCCGGCTTGTGGGTGTTGACAAGATCGGCCAACGCCATGCTGTAGGACTGGTTACGGTAATCTGCGAGCATGTTGTCGGCGACGAGATGGACAAGGTCCTCGGCGTAGGAGAAGAATTCGACCGCGGCGCTGCGTGTCGCCTCGCCCTCCGGACCGATCTCGACCGCCGCGAGAACAACCTCCAGTTTTTCGGCAAGCTTGCTGCTCTCCCCCATCAGCTTCCAGGAGATTGGATGCACCTCCCCGCGCTCCTGTTCGATGAAGACCAGACATGCTTGTCAGCGTTGAATGCCCCGGCAGCGCCTTCTTGGCGGCGCGCCGTTGCGCAGGCAACGCGGGAGCTCTTATCACGTCGCTCATCGCCAAGACCCTTCAGATCAGGCATCGCGGGCTAGCGCCGCAAGGTCGGTTTCAAGCTTGGGCTGGTGCTTGAAGATGGCGTCGATCAATGCTTGCGCCGGCTGCTCGGCGGCCTCTACCAGCACCGCCTTCTCAGCGCGCGCGGACGGCGCGAAGACACGCTTGACGATGGTCGGCGAGCCCTTGAGACCGCATTTGGAGATGTCCTCGACACCGGCCTCCTGCGCACTCCATTTCACGATCGGCGTCCGGGCGGCACGCAATGCATCGGCCATGGCGCCGCGGCGAATCTGGTTGGTTGCCTCCAGCATGGTGATGAGACACGGCAGCCTGGTGCGAAGGACCTGAACGCCACCTTCGGAGCGCCGTTCCGTTTCAATTGTGCGGGCGGTGAGATCCAGGGCCCTGATCTTTGCGACGTAGGTAAGCTGCAGCACACCGAGCCGCTTCGCGACGCCGGGCCCAACCTGCGCGGTGTCGCCGTCGATGGTCTGCTTACCGGTGAAGATGAGGTCCGGCGGGCCATATTCCTTGCCGATTTTGCGGATGGCGGTCGCCAGCGCGTAAGTCGTTGCCAGCGTATCGGCGCCCGCAAAGCAGCGGTCGGTGAGCAGTACGGCGCGATCGGCGCCAAAGGTCAGCGCTTTGCGTAATGAGTCCTCGGCTGATGACGGCCCCATTGTAAGGACGGTGATCTCGCCGCCGAACTTATCGCGCAGCTCCAACGCGGCCTCGAGCGCGAAGAGGTCGTATGGATTAATGATGGTCGGCACGCCCTGACGCATGATCGTGTTGGTCACGGGGTGCACGCGGATCTGCGCGGAGTCGGGAACCTGCTTGATGCAGACGACGTTGTGCATGTGCTTCTCCAGACGTTGCAACGGCTGGCGAAGAGAACAGCAAGTGTCGTACCATTGCGCGAATTTCAAAATCAGGCAGCAATATAATGGCCTTTGGGAAGCGTCATGTCACTGTAGCCTGACGTTCGCCGGCGGAATTGCGACATTCGTCGTGACTACGACAGCCCGGTTCGCGCGGCGTGATTTGTCGTTGATCTGGATCAAGGAGAGCGGCTCAAAACGGGATGCGCTTTGCTCGAGTCGATCCATACGGATCCCGAGTCTCCGCAGCGGCCGCTGCGCTCACGAGAGAGCGTAAGTCCTGAGCCGACTTGCACTGGACGATGCTTCGCATCGCCAGGGGCAAGACCAGCGCCGCAATAAGCTTGCGGCGCCTGCGACCGGCTGGCACACGGCGGTCCCTTCGCGCGCAGGCCGCATCGCGCAGCGGTCGCTGCATATGACGCCGGGCAAATTGAACGAGGTCGAACACCCGATGGTCTCGCTGACTATATCCGGCGTGAGCTAATGGTCGATGGCGACACGGCCAACGAATTCGCGATGACAGCGCCGCGTTCGCACGACCGTTGCGGGCATGGGACCGCCGGTGGTCGCGCGGGCTGATCTCGAGGATGACAAAATCGGGCCGACGCGGGGGTCGCATCCGATCGTGATCGGGTCCAAGTCCGCGCCAAACCAACCAAGCCTCTATGTCTGTTTCTCCAGCTATTCGCCCCAACGGCGATGGTCACGGCCCCGACATACCCCAAGTCCGACACTCCTTTCACAAGCGCTTGATCTCGATGCCATATTTCCTCAGGGCGTAGCCAATCTGGCGCGGCGTAAGTCCAAGCAGGCGCGCCGCCTTTGCCTGCACCCAGCCGGATCTTTCCATGGCCGCGATGACACGCTCGCGATCTGTCATCTTAGCACCACCTACGAGGGCTGCGCCGACTGGCGCTAGCGGAGCCAGCTCGCTGCCGAAAGGCGGGAGCGATGTAGCAGCCTCGGCCGGCGATGTGGCCGGCTTGGCGGGCACTGGTACGATCGGCCGCGGCTGCAGCGCTATCTCGTCCGATCCGCTCTTCCACAGCATCGCGGAAAGGCACTGGCCGTGGCAGCAGGCAAAGTCGTCTCTCACGATCGATGGCCCCGGTGCCAGAGTCGCGGTCCGCTGCACGCAATTCTCAAGCTCGCGGACATTTCCGGGAAAACCGCAGTTCATCAGTACTTCAATCGCACTCGTATCGAAGGTGAGCGTACGGCCGTTTTCGCTGTTGAAATTCCTGAGAAACTTGGTGGCGAGGAGCGGGATATCACCGCGCCTTTCGCGCAACGGCGGCAGCAGCAAGGGAACCACGTTGATGCGATAATAGAGGTCGGCGCGGAACTCGTTCCTTGCCACCGCCTCTTCCAGGTTCTTATTCGTCGCGGCAATCACGCGAACATCGACCTTAATGGTCTGGTTGCCGCCGACGCGCTCGAATTCCTGCTCCTGCAGCACGCGCAGTAGCTTTGCCTGGAACGAGGCCGAGATCTCGCCGATCTCGTCCAGAAATAGCGTCCCCTTGTCGGCGAGCTCGAAGCGACCCTTGCGCGTACTGAACGCGCCGGTAAAGGCACCCTTCTCATGACCGAACAATTCGGATTCCAGTACCGTCTCAGTCAGCGCCGCGCAATTGAGTTTTATGAAGGGCCGCTTGGCGCGCGCCGACTGCTCGTGAATGGCCTTGGCGACCAGCTCCTTTCCGGTACCGGACTCGCCGCGCAACAGCATCGTGCTATTTGATTTGGCTACGACCGCGATCTTCTCGAGCAGCTTGCGCAACGCCGGGCTGTCGCCAATAATCCCCTCGACATGAACCTTCTTGCGCTCCCGCGCAGGCTGCTTGAGCTCGGACAATTCCTTTTGCAGCCGGTCCTTCTCCCCTATCAATCGCTCGCGGTCACACGCGAACAGGCGATGCAGCTTCACTGTCTGCCCCACTAGGTTGGCAATCATTGTGAGCAGCCGCACGTCGTAATCGAGCCGAACGCTCGACGCGTTGTCCAGGATGCGGTCGATCGTCAGCGTGCCCACGACATTCGCATCGATGCGAATGGGAACGCCGATGAACGACACTCGCATGTCGTCGGAGGCCCCGAGCACCTCCTTGTCCGCAGCACTAAAGGCCGGATGCACTGCTACGTTTTCGGCGACGAGCGGCTTGTCCGACGCCACGATCTCGTCGATTGCCTTCTGCGGCAGGCGCATCCGGTAGCGCTCGTCGCTGCCTTCGCTCCAGCCGGCGCCCACGGCAATATCCGGCACGCCATCATCGTGGAACAGAGAGACGATGCCGTGCCGCATCTGCACAAACGATTGCAGAAGATCGACGACGTTGGCCAGCGTGACTTCCAGCCGGCAGGGGGCGGTGAGTACTTTCGATATTTCGAAGATCCCGATAATCGCGCTCTCGTACAACGGCACATCAGGGACCGCGTCGTCCGTCTCGGAGTTTGAGTTAGGCCTTTCGCGTACGGAAGGGATATGCAGCATGACGACGTCTCCGTTGTTATGACCATCCTCCCTGTCCTCCTGTTCGGATTTACGAATATTGTGTTGCATGTCATCCTCGATCTCGCCGCCATTTTAGGATGACGCAAAAGATACCTTCTATTATGGCACGATGGTAAAACTTACAGCGCGTTGAGCGCGACATGACGGTAAACTTACAGTGCCTTGACTTGCTTATTGTTCTCTGCTCTTCCGCACTTGTCGCTCGCATTCCGTGGGAACACGAATTCCATTGATGTAGATCAAATCAGCTGCGATTTATTTGTTGCAGGTGCAGTCTATCACAGGTGTTGGCCACCATTGATCGGCACCTCGGTGCCTGTGACATAACTTGCCGCATCCGAGCAAAGGAAGAAGATGACCTTCGCGACTTCTTCGGGTGTGCCCACTCGGCGCAGCGGAATATTTGGTACAAGGCGCGCTTCCGTGTTCGGCGACAAAATGTCTGTCTTGATCTCGCCGGGGGCGATCGCATTCACGCGAATGCCATGCGGTGCATAGTCGTGCGCCATCTCGCGCGTGAGACACGCGAGCGCAGCTTTCGATGTCGCATAGGCAGAGCCGGCAAACGGGTGCACCCGCGAGCCTGCGATTGAGGTCACGTTGACAATTGATCCGGTCGCTGCTTTCAGCTCGTCAAACAGGCCTTGCGCGAGCAGGATCGGCGCCACCAGATTGAGGTGGAACACCCTCATCCAGGTCTCGACTGACGTCGTCAACGCCGTCAGTCGTGCGCCATTCGGCGTGTTCGGTGAAATGCCGGCATTGTTGATCAATGCGTGCAATGGCGCGCCCGCGAGGCGCTCCTTGACCTCGGCGATGGCGCGCGCCAGCATCCGATGGTTGCTGAGGTCGACTTGGACATGGTTGTCGGCCCCTGACTCCCACGGGCAGCGCCCGCCATCGAACGGTTGGCGCGCGCAAGAAATGATGCGCCAGCCCGCTTCCGAAAACAGCTTTCCGGTGGCGTGACCAATGCCGCGCGACGCGCCGGTTAGCACCAACGTCTTCTGTTCTCCCTGCTGGATGCGGACTCTATCGGTGTGAAACGGACAGCCCACGTCGGTCGCGGACGGTGGACCGGCGACCGCTTCGTCATTTCTTAGATCGAGACTCAAACGCGACTCCCATTCTCTTGCCCTCGACCGTGAACGCGGTGCAGGATTTGGGCCAGTGCGATGCAGAGGAACGCTCGGACGTTTTTGCGGCCCAATGTCGCGTTCGCAACAGCTTGTCGGGTTCCACACATCATGCGCGTTTGCTTTCGGACAGTAGCAAACGCTGAAGCACAAGCCGATTTTCGAGTCTCGCATAACGTGCGCGGCACCCCCCATTTGGCTCCGCTCTTGCTCCATGGCCCTAATGCGCGCTGGTTTATCGAAAAATATTGTCAATGCGGTCGGGCAAGGTCCGTCAGCTAAATTGCTGCGCATATCAGAACCGCCGGCGAATTCGCTTAGTTCGCTCTCACACCGTTCGATGCGCTGGAATGAGGTATTGCTGTTGAGCAATCCGCCCCTCCTCTACCGGCCACGTCATTCCAATTCATCATTTCGTGATCGAACTGGGTCTCACGACAGGTGGCAGCAAGCTCTCCCCTGCAGGCGTTTCTCGGCGGCCTATTGCCATCGCAGTCTTCATTGAGCGTGGCGATATTGGGGCTCGCGGTCGGCTAGCTCGGCTTGCTGCTGCGGCGGCGGAGCTGCCAGGCAGGCATAGTTTCTCATCTCGATCGCGCAATCGACCGCGACGACGGCCGAAACAGCGATTGACAGCCCTCGCATGAACGGCCGCTTCACAGCTCGAGGCCGCGATCCGCGAGCACCTTGTGCATTACCGCGCTCTTGATCTCGCGGGCGATCTCGTTGCGGATCTCGGCTCCGAGCACCCGCTCGGCATCGGCATCGTCTGTCAAGCCATCCTCGGCGAGCCGTCTATTCAGGCGGCTGTCGAACTCCTCTCCCATCGCATCGATGAGCCGCTCCTGCATCACTGCATGGTCACCGGGGGCGATGCGTCTCACCACGCTCTCCCAAGGTTGCCAGCGCCTTGCCAGATAGTCCGCGAATCCCGTCGCCTCCTGGTCCCGCACCGATGTCGCGGCCATGGCAACGTCGTCTTCTGTCACGTGAGAGATGTTCAAGAAGCGCATGTCTGGGGCGACGTGCCGCAGCTCCAGGGGGTCGCGCAGCTGGGTCTGGTAGGCAAGATAGACCTCGATGTCGTCGATGTCGGCGTCCGGGTCGGCACGGCGGAGCGAGTTGACCGTCTCGCGCGCGATCCCGTCCAGCGCCTCCAAGCGGAACATCACACGGCCGTGTTGGAGCAATTCGTCGAGCCGCCCGTCATAGGCTCCGTCCTCGACATCAGCGTTCAGGCGTGCGGTCTGCATGCCGTTCCAGGCCAAAGTGATGCGATCCTCACAGCTGTCGCTCGCTCCTAAAGCCTGCTCGAAATAGTGCTCGCGCAATCGCGGCCTGGCCGCCGCTTGCCGCACATCCTCGGCCACCGCCTGCCGGAACGCCTCGTTGCCATAGTTCACCGTGCCACGGAGCCTGTCGAGGAAGCGTGCGTAGTCCTGGGCACCTGGCTCTTCGGCGAAGCGCTGCCAGGCGGCCACCGTCCCAGTATCGCCCTCGAGCCAGTGCGCGACAACCTCGTGCAGAGGCCGCGGCTCGACTTCCACCGCTTCCTCGGCCATAGACAAAAAGATCTGCGGGCCGGCATAGTCCCCGGCATGCATGGCTGTCGCCAGGTTGGTCAGTACCTCCTCGGGCAGCGGATTATTATCCAGATCAACGCTGGACTCACGGCCCAGCTGCGTCAGCAGGGTCTCTGGCACGCTGGTCAGCTGGTTGTTGCTGGCGCCGAGCCATAGGAGCTCGGCGGGGACCATCTCGGGCAGGCTCGTCAGCTGGTTGTGGGTAACGCTGAGCCATTCGAGCTCGGCCGGGAGGGGCTCGGGCAGATTGGTCAGCTGATTGTAGTCGACGTTCAGGCGCTGGAGCCCGGCTGGAAGGTCGGGCAGACTGGTCAGCTGATTGTTGTCGACGTTCAGGCGCCGGAGCCCGGGCGGCAGGTCTGCGGGCAGGCTGGTCAGCCCGTTGCTGATGGCGTAGAGCCGCCGGAGCCCGGCTGGAAGGTCGGGCAAGCTGGTCAGCCGATTGTTGCTGGCGTACAGCCGCTGGAGATCGGCTGGAAGGTCGGGCAGGCTGGTCAGCTGATTGTTGTCGACGTTCAGGCGCCGGAGCTCGGGCGGGAGGGGAGCGGACAAGGCGGTCAGGGACAGGGACGACAGATCCAGCGGCTCATCGACATCGCCTGCATCCCGCCAAGCCCTCGTTCGACTTACTGCCTCTTGCCGATCCTCGTCTTCGCCCTGCCCCTCTTCGGCAGCCCGGCCCACCAGGACCTGGTCCTGCGACGAGGCGGGGTCGGCGGCGGACGCCTCCGCCTCCGTCAAGGCTTCGACCCACTGCGCCGCGGCCGGGGACCCTGGTTCGGAGGTTTCGGATTCGGAAGTCTCGGAAGGAGTGCCAGCGGCAAGCTGGGCCCGTTCTGCATTCATCGATGCCGTCTCTTCGGTAGCCAAGTGAAGGGAATGCGCCGGAGCGGTGCTTCTCGAAGTCGGTAGCTCTCACCATGGATGGTGATCACCGACCGACGAAGCAGGCGATCACGGAGCGCGGTTAACACGCTGCGCCATTCGCCCACAGGGCAGTTGCAGCAAGACCGGTACGTCCGGACGGATTCTACGGTTAACGAAAGGGTTTAGGGTTGTTTCGTTAAAGCAATACATCCCCTTCTCCTCTGCAGCAGATCAAGCCGGACTTCTCAGTCCAGATAGACAGTATCTCAATGCTATAAGACTTAGCTGTCCATAAACTGACGAGTCTCGGAAGACTCATAATGCGTCGATGGAAGCCCATCGACGTCTCTCGAAGCTGCAGCGTCAGTGGGGTCCACTGAAGAAAAACTGGCGACGGTCTGGCGTTCGGGACGCCTTTCGCGTAAAATCCGCGCAAACTCGTCGTCTTGGCTACAGCCTGCTCCGCAGACAGCTCGTCTTCAGTGGCGCCAATTTCCAGCTCTTCGAAGGTCAGCGCGCCAACTGGGTCGATCAGCCGTGATGATCGCTCCGATCGATGGCCGTAGATCTGGCGCTGGAGCTTGGCGATCCTAAGCTTCTGCTGGGCGATCAGCTGACCTTGCCCCCAATTTTTATCCAATCCTGAGTTCGCTCTGGCTATTGGATTTGCCCGGTCCGGCGGTGGGAGCGACGGGAGCTGGCGCGGAGCCTTCGGCATAGCGCAGCGCCAGATCCCGGCGCGGATGGCAGGTGAAGGCGAACTCGGACGGGGTCTTCCATCCGAGCCGCGAGTGCGGTCGTGTGTTGTTGTAATCGGCTCGCCAACATCCGAGTGCGACGCGGGCTTGGACCAGTGACGTGAACAGGGTCTCGTTCAACAACTCATCCCGCAACCGACCGTTGAAGCTCTCGATGAAGGCGTTCTGCATGGGTTTGCCCGGCGCGAATGCCATGCGACGCGGCTCTGGTCGGCCCATGCGAGAATGGCTTTGCTGGTGAGTTCGCTGCCGTTGTCACTGACCACCATCCTGGGCTTGCCGCGCTCGATCATCAGCCGGTCAAGTTCCCGCGCCACGCGGATGCCAGAGAGCGAGGTATCGGCCACCAGCGCCAGACACTCGCGGGTACAATCATCCACGACGGCCAGGATGCGGAAGCGGCCGCCGTCGGTGAGTTGGTCCGACACAAAGTCGAGCGACCAGCGGGCGTTCGGCGTCATCGGGACCAGCATCGGCGCCCTGGTCCCGATTGCCCGCTTGCGACTGCCGCGGCGGCGTACCGTCAGCTTCTCTTCCCGATAGAGTCGGAAGAGCTTCTTGTGGTTGATCAGATACCCCTCCCGCCTGAGCAGAACATGCAGCCGCCGATAGCCGAAGCGGCGGCGTTCCTGGGCAATCGTCCTTATGCGCTGGCGAAGATCGGCTTCGTCGGCCCCGATTGTCCGATATCTCATGGTCATACGGCAGTAGCCGATGGCTTTACACGCCCGCCGTTCGCTCATCCCGAATGCCTCTCGCAGATGGACGACAGCCTTCCACTTCTCCGCGGGCGTCACCACTTCTTTCCCAACAGGTCCTTCAGCGCCGTGTTGTCCAGCATGGCGTCGGCCAGGAGCCGCTTTAGCTTGGTGTTCTCATCCTCCAATGCCCTCAGCCGCTTGGCCTCCGAGACGTCCATCCCGCCGAACCTGGCCTTCCATTTGTAGATGCTGGCGTCGCTGACGCGGTGATTCCGGCACAGATCGGCCACAGAAACCCCGGCCTCGTGCTCCTTCAAGACCGCGATGATCTGCTCTTCCGTAAAACGATTGCGCTTCACGCTCTCGTCCTCGTCTTGGGCCAGAGCGAACTTCAAACTGGATTAAGCCCGTGGGCAAGGTCAGGGCATCCCGCTGGTGCCAGAAAGCTGGCCGCCCGCCAGCCTATCTGATCTCTCCGATCTCGTGCTCAGCCTGCCTACCCGACATCGCATCTTCTCTCGCTGATCTCGTTCTGGGCCTACCTGCGCTCGCCGCGCACCGCGGTCGGCGGCAGACGCAGGTGGTGCGGTACGAAGATTTGGTGGCGCGCGCCGACGAGGAAATCCGGCGCGTGATCGCTGGCCTCGGCCACGATCCAATGGGCATTGCATCGGCGATATGGAGCAGCCGGAATATCTTCGGTCCAGTCGCTTCGGGGATCGAAAAATCCTCGAGAGAAAGGCAGTCGATGACCGCTCAGTCTACACTTGGCAAACTGAACTGCGCATTCAAGAGATGCAAGCAATAACGGATGCAATCGGTGCCGAGCTTTTGATTGACCTCGGTTATGAGCAGGAACTTCGGCACGTTCAGCAAGCCGGGACCGTGGATAGAGGTCGGGCCGTAACCGAACAATATCGTCAGGTATTTCAAACCTGGTGGGATTTGCGCCGCGCGTAGCGAGGAGCTCGTGCGGCATCTGGCGGAAACGGGTGCGCCAAACAGTATTGTCTGGCAAGCTGAAGAGAACTCCTCCTCGGCTTTCGACCCCTCCATGGTTCGGAACGGCAACATCTAGCCGAGCCCAACATGGAGGAGAATTTGCGCCTGGCGAATTCGATAGCGGCTCAGTTGGAACAGGCGCTCACGCTGTCGGAGACCGATCGAGCTGCTGGATTGAATGCCATTCGTGATAGCGATGCGGCCATCGAGACGTTGCGGGCGGCAAACGTACGGCTTTATCCGCTGGGAAGATCAGCGGGCGGAAGGCATATTCAGCTACGAGCGGTTTGGAGCAGCGCGTTCCCCTTGCGGGCGATCCGCGAACTGATTGACGCAGCGCTGAAGGACGTGTCGCGAGACTTCCGGAGCCTTTACGCCGGGAAGCCGTTGGTCGATCCCGCCTGAGCGGCTCTTTGCGGGCTCTGCTGCTGGAAGCGTTCTACACGGTGCGATCTGAGCGGCAGTTGATCGAGCAGCTCGACCACAATCTTTTGTTCCGCTAATTTGTCGGACTGTCGATCGATGGTTCGGTATGGGATGCCACCGTGTTCTACAAGAACCGTGATCGGCTGCTCGATCGCGATAGTGCGACGACGTTCTTTGTCGCAGTTTCTGAACCTTACGAAAAACGACATCCGACAGGACGAACGGCGATGCTGCGCAAATGCGAAGCGCGCGCCGATATGATCGACGAGGTGCGGGTTGCAAGTTTCATAAAGCCAGGAGATGTTCGGAGGATTCATCAATCAAGATCAAACGACTCGGATCGTTCAAATCGAACTCAATAACGCGTGGCGCGAAGAGGCGGGCATAGCGGGTGAAGGCGCTAGTCGGCGGAAAGCGAATCACGGTATCGCATCGCCCGAGGAGATACATCTCGATAAGGGCGGAGATCCCGCCGTCCACTCCCAGTGCTGCACCATGTAATGGCCCGGCCTGATCCGCCTGGAAGCGTTTTGGGATCGTGAAAAGATCGGGAAACACACCCGACAGCTTGTCAAGCACCTGCGCGCTGTCCGTACACAACAATACCCTCACAGGTCCTGGATGTGGTAACGCTTTGGCCGTATCAATGGCAGTGCATACCTGCCGCAAGGCGAGCTCCGCATCGGCCCAGTAGGGCGTGTGCCCCATTATATCTTCGCCGTTGCCGTGCCGAACATGAACCCCGATTATATTGCGCCCTTCAAAGTGCTCTTGATATAGGGCGTCAATCCGAGCTTGAATTTCGGGCCTTGGTTTGATGCTCCGGAATATTTGTCGTTCGGCATTCTGATCGCAACGCCACATCAAACAAGCATCACACACCACGGTGTTGGCTTCACTATCTTGTTCGGCTTGGAAAAGCTCACTCAGCTCATCACGTTCTCGGAAAATCTGTTCATCTGGGCGGTAAACGCAGTCGATCGATGGCTTATTCCACCATGACGGGAAGAAAGGACCCGGGAATGAGAGCTGGTTGATCTCGTCATCGCAGATGACCCGTACGCCCGCGATGTCTTGAATTGGCTCGAAGAACACCGGAAAGGCGTTCGTGAAGGGTTGATTGAGATAACAGGAGCCACGCCAATCAATGGCTAGAGTCCGCCCCGTCCGCTGCGCATAGCGCCAGGCTGACGCCAGGGACCACAGGCAATCACCGAAACCAGTACGTCGTCGAGAAACAATGAACCGGCCGTTCATCGAGCCGCCAACAAACATTTGTGTTTCCTCGTTAAGGGAATACCGCCTGGATAAGGACGCTACGGAAACTCTACGTATGGCCTCGCCCGATGCTGTCGTCAGCGATCGTGATGTTAGCCAACTTGGCTGGTAGAACTTCATATGCCGCTACCATGGAGGAGCCGCGCGAAAATGTCGCCGTCGACATGCTTGATTTCAGTCGTATCCGCCTTGTTGCAACAGCTCCTCGAAGCCCTTTCTGGCATGTACCATGTCGAATAGAATTTCTGCTGCTGGGGCGCTTGCCGTCCTGAGCTGCCGCTATGGCGCAGCGCCCAAGACTACAAGCATGAGCCCAGCTACCGGGTATGCCGCCCTCAGGGGCCCAGCTGCCCCCGCATTTGGAGACATGCACACGGCCATATTCGTGGTGCTGTTATGCTTTCTCCAGCATTTGATCGCAGTCTTGATGCGCGCGAGCAGCATGTGAAGGATGCAGCCGAAGGCGACGGAGCTCCCATAATCCCCGCAGTTCCTTCACGACAGCTTCACGCCTAGCCCGATCGAAAGTAATTGTATCCAGGAGATCCCCGAGCACGGCTTCGCCCTCGATCTGCATCAGTAGATCGAACGCATCCTGTGATATACGCACACTGTCACCGCTGGAGTGCGCCGTACGGATTTCGCACACCGTCTCCTGGCGATATCGCGCTGTGTAAGCGCGAACCCGATAGAGGCGTGCATAAGGCGGCAATGAAACCGCAAGCGCAGTCCAATCCTCCAACGTTGCCGCCCTCTTCTTGACGAGGAACGGCCCGACCACAAGTCCATCCAGCTCTGTCGTCAGAAATGTGGTAATCGCGTCTGCAACCGAATCCACGATCGGCTCGGCATTGTTGTTAAAGGACGTATTGAGCAAAACTGGGATGCCAGTCCGCTTCTTGAACGAATTAATAACCTCCCAGTAGGCGGGATTTGTCTTGCGCGATACTGTTTGCAGTCGCGCAGTGCCGTCGACGTGCGTTATGGCGCCGAGCGCGCTTCGCTTGGAGTCGCGCACGCGAACTACAAAATTCATGAAGGGAAATTCGCGCGTACCGTCGGGGAGGTCGAAAAATTCGCTCGCATCCTCGTCCAGCACTGATGGCGCGAACGGTCGATAGCCTTCGCGCTTTTTGACCATCGCGTTGATCCGGTCCTTGTTTGCGGCAGGCCGAGGATCGGCAAGAATGCTGCGATTGCCAAGCGCACGTGGCCCGAACTCCGAACGACCCTGCACCCAGCCGATCACGGCGCCGTTCGCCATCCAGTCGGCTGCGGTACCTGCCACGTCGTTACTGCGTTCGACGTCAAGATGTCCACCCCATGCATCCAGTTCCTGCTGCACGGCGCTCTCGCTCCCGAGATCAGGACCCCAATAGACCCCCTGCAGCCGCTCACGTGGCGCGGGCCGGCCCAGCTCGTTAGACATCATTAGTGCAGCGCCTAATGCGCAGCCAGCGTCATGCGCCGCGGGTTGCACGAAGATGTGTTCGAAAAGCCCCGAATACAGCAGCTTACCGTTCATGGTGCAGTTGTGGGCTACCCCTCCAGCCAGGCACAACCGCTTCATACCGGTAGCCTCGCGATGATACCGGAGAATGTGAAACACGATCCGCTCCAAGGCTTCCTGCAATGAAGCACTCACATCTCGATGCTGCTGCGTGAATGGCATTCCCTTTCTTCGGACCTGGATGCTCCGGCGCAGCGTCGGACCGATTCGGTCGAGGTAGACGCGGTAGCCACCGTTGTCTAACAGTTCGTAGAACTGCTCGAAGAGCTCGCGATGGGGAGCCGGATCCCCGTAGGGGGCAAGCCCCATGACTTTGTATTCATCGAATATGCCGTAGCCGAGATACCGGATCGTCTCGAGATAAAATAGCCCTAGGGAATTATTCTCCGGGAAGGTCGCGAGTTGGGTAACCTCGGTTCCAGACCCCACAGCTAAGAGGCCGGAGAGAAAATCACCACCGCCATCGATCGCGAGGATTAGACTTTGCTCGAAGCCAGACATCGCAAAGGCGCTTACGGCGTGCGCCTGATGGTGACTTACGAAAGAGACACGCGACGGATCGACCTCGGTACCAAACTCCTGCGCTAGTAAGCCACGCATCAACAGTTTGGCATCCAAAGGAATGGAGAGGTCCGGCTGAGACCCGAACAGGCCTTCGAGCATAGCATTGCAATAGGCCTCGGTCGCGTAGAACGCGATACGATCGATATCGCTGAGCTGGATCCCTGCGGCTGCAAGGCAGTATTGTATCGAACGGCTTGGGAATTTGTTGGAGTGCTTAATCCGATTGAGGCGCTCCTCTTCAACGGCCGCTATCACGCGTCCGTCCCGGACGAGCACCGCAGCGCCATCGTGTAGAAATGTGTTCGAAAGCTCACGTGTATCTTCATAGACTTTGTCTAGTCCACCGCTCACTCCTAGACAGAACATCTCATTCTCCATTTATCGTGACACGAAGCCCAATTGACTGCCGAATTCGCGGTACTGCATCGCGTCTCTCCATCGCTTCTGCGGAATGTCGGATTAACGCATCAGGCGCCGGCGAAACAGCGCGATCGAGAGGAAGAACGGCAGCACCGCGTACATGCACAGTGCACCGATATGCAGGCCGATGCCGCCGGCCGGGAGCCCAAGCATCACTGGGCGGATGAGGTCGACCGAATGTGCCAGCGGCAATAAGCCTGCCACGCGCTGAAATGCGCTGGGCATCTGGCTCACCGGAAAGACTGCGCCGCACAGGAACACCATGGGTGTGACGACGAGCGTCTGGTAAAACACGAAATAATCGTAGCTGGGCGCAAGGGATACGACGACCATCGCTAGGCTCGCGAAGACGAAGCCAGTGATTGCGATTGCTGGTATCGAATAGAGGATGGATGCCCACGCAGCGTAGCCCAGGGTCGCGGCAACCACTGCAATTGCCGTTCCGGCCAGAACGGCTTTGGTGGCTGCCCAAGCCAATTCACCGAGAACGATGTCGCCGAGCGTGAGCTGTGTGCACAGGATTGCTTCCCAAGTGCGCTGAGCACGCATGCGGGCGAACGCCGCATACATTGTTTCGAAGGTGGCGGCGGTCATGGCGCTAGTCGCGACCATCCCACCAGCCAGAAACGCGATGTATGAAGTGCCATCAATGAGTCCCACAATTATTCCAAGGCCAAAGCCGAGCCCAAACAGATTAGTCATGGGATCGGCGAGATTCCCGAGAACCGATGCAAGCGCGACTTTCCTCCACGCCAGAAAGTTGCGACGCCATACAGCGACCCAGTTGTACGCGTTGGCGGGCATGACGGCAGCGTAACCTTCACGCATCGTTCATCTCTCCATTTCCCGCCCGGTCAGCCGCAAAAACACATCCTCGAGATTCGCAGGACGCTGCAGAAGGCGTAGACCTGCGCGCCCGCGAAGCTGCACGAGCACCTGCTCTGGATCTGGCGCATAGCAAAAAAGCGTCTCGCCGCTCACTTCGATATGCCGCGCATACGGCCTGATCAGAGAAGATAGCTCGTGCGGATTGCCGCCATAGATTTCGATCACTTGGCAACCGATCTGCTCATCGATCAACGCGCGAGGCTCGCCTTCTGCGATCTTGCGTCCTGCCTCAAGCACGCACAGCCGATCGCACAACCGCTCGGCCTCTTCCATGAAGTGGGTGGTCAAGAGAATCGTCTTGCCGCGCGCCAGCAGCAATCGCAGGCGTTCCCAGATTAGGTGGCGCGCGTGCGGATCTAGACCGGTGGTCGGCTCGTCCATCACCAGCAGATGTGGGTCGTTGATCAGCGCACGCGCCAGCGTCAGCCGCCGCTTCATGCCGCCGGATAGTTCGGCGACGCGAGCATCCGCCTTGCTCTCCAGGCGAGCGAACTCGAGCAGTTCTGGCACAACTGCTTCGACCTGGCGTGCGCTCATGTTGAAGTAGCGCCCAAATACCAGCAGGTTCTCGCGGACGGTGAAATCGAGTTCGAGGTTATCGAACTGCGGCACCACGCCGATGCGCGCGCGTGCCAGGCGGGCACGCGCCGGTACGGGCTCGCCGAGCACGGTCATCTTGCCCGTGTCTGGCGCTACCATGCCGAGAACCATACGCGCAATCGTGCTTTTGCCCGCCCCGTTTGGTCCGAGGAGGCCAAAGCACTCTCCCGACGCGACAGCAAAGGACAGTCCGTCGACGACGATTTTGTCGCCATACGACTTCCTTACGCAGGTAAGGTCGATTGCTACGGTGGACATATGTTCATCTTAGACTGAAAGAAGGCGTTCGGCCGGCGATCGCTCACTTACGACCGTTTTGGTCCACAGCAGGCCATCGCACCATATGTGTTCAACGCGTCCCCACTGGCAGGCTGCTGCGGCATCCGGAAAAAACCCACGTCCATGGTGGTTGGCACTCGTATTGCAAAGCAGCGGAATGCCCGTGAGTTCTTCATATTCGACGAGGAGCTCCGCGATTTTGTGCGGAGAGGTTCTGGGAACGGTCTGCAATCGCGCAGATCCGTCGAGATGTATAATAGCGGGGACTTTGTTCCACCATTCTGCCCGGGTCTGGTGATCGAAAAGCATGTAAGGATCCGGCGTCCCGGGGCTGAAAATTTCCGGCGCACGATCCTCCAGGCAAATCGGCGCGACTGGCCGAAAGAGTTCGCGGAGCTTAATGTCGTTGAGATGATCCTTCATTGCCGGCGAAGTCGCGGCTGCCAGAATGCTTCTGCCACCCAATGCTCGTGGTCCAAGCTCCGCGCGACCGGCGAGAAAAATTACGGGCTTGTTGCTCGCGAGGATGGTCGCAAGTTCTCGCATAGTGCATGGCACAGCGTTCCATTCGGACGACACATCGCTGCGTATCAGGGCCGGGCCACTGTAGACCGACCATCGCAGCGGCACGAAGCCCTTGTCCGCCGCCATGGCGGAGCAAGCGGCACCGATTGCCGAGCCGCTGTCATTCGGAAAGGGCGGCACCCAGACATCATCGAACAGGCCGGTCGCACGTAGTGCACTGTTCCATTTGATATTGAGACCGCAGCCACCGGCTATGCACAAATTGCGTGGTCCCGGAGAACACGAATGCCGCTCCAAAGCAATGGCCATTTGGCGGATAAGGAGACGCTCGAGGAAACAATGAAACGATGCAAGTACATCTTCGGGCAGCTTGTCCTTCAATCGGAGCGCGCTGGCGTCGAAGAAGTCGTGCATAGCCTCAAGTGAGGCCTCCTCGCTATTGACCTCCGCACGGTGACGACGAGCATGCTCCATGTCGGCCGCAAAGCGCTCCTCGTAGAGCTCCTGAAACACCGCCACGATGTCTTCATTAACAGACCCGAGCGCGATATAGGCCATCAGCTTGCCGGCAATACCTAGATCCCAGCTGGTACGGCTCGCCTGCTTATAAGGTCCGAAGTGATGGCCCGCGACAGCATAAGCATGGCCTATGATCGGAAACAGGCATTCGATGAACCGCGCGCCGCGGGGTTTTACGTAGTAGAGACGTGGAAAGATGCAGCCGTCCCATACCAGGCAGAAGGCGGGTTGTCCGGCCTTGGCAAAAGGGCTCGTGCAGTATGCGGAGGCCACATGGCCTGTGACGTGCGGATAGCTTTTATAAGGAAAGACCCTGCCGTCGAGCATCAGGTTAAAGCCGTCGCGCGAAGTGAGAAGGCCGCGGGCATTCCGTTCAACATACGGCGCCCCTTTGAGAGTGATAGGTGCCACCCCGCTGAGGACCTGGAATTGCGACTCGACCTCCCCGTCCCAGCCGTCGATGACGAACTGATCAACATCCTGCGGATCCAGACCATGCTCCGCCAAAGCGACAACAACTGCGTCAAGATTGTCGATGGTTTGATACCGCGGATTGTTGCCCCGTTTCTCCTGCTCGACGCAAAAGACCAGCCGTCCATCCTCCACAAGAGCGATCGCCCCGTCATGCGTCAGCTTGATGCCGCAGATGCGCATAGTATCTCCATCTCAAGGTCGGCAATTGGATTTAATCGAAACTCGAACCGGATTCCGAAAGTAGACGAGCAAGCAGTCTTCGTTAGCCGACTCACCCTGGCACTGTACGCACTCGACCTCGATCAACGTTTCATTGAGCATGGTGATGACCGCCTCGGCACCAGCAGGGTGCCCCCAACGAGTGCAGGCGGCATCACGCGCCGATCCAAAGACCAGATGCCCACCTGGCGCAAGCATCTGCACCAGATTGCGGATGGCCGCGCGGATCTCAGTTATGTCTTCGAGGTAATAGAGAACTTCCGCCACGACGATCAGATCGAACAGCTCTGGGGTCGAGAACTGTTGAATGTCGGAAGCTATCCACGTGATGTGCGACCACCTCTTCGTCCGTTGGCACGCTCGACCGATCGCTCGCGGCATAACATCGACCACTGTGAGCCGTTTGCAGTGGGGTGCCAGCTTTTCTGTGAATGCGCCGGCTGCGCACCCGACTTCGAGAGCATGTGCAATAACCCCTTGTGAAAGCGCCAGCCGGAGCATTTGCGTGTGACGCTCCCGCTCGAACGGATTGCCGTCGAGCCGCCACGGATCGTCGGTCGCCAATTCGAGATCTAACGATTGATATTTCATTTTCCGGCTCACGACTTGTGCACCCACGTAACGTTCAAGGTCACTCGCCGCTGCAGATACTGTTCGAGGTTACGAACCTCGAAGAACGGCGCGAATGATCCGTCGGGCGAATTGACCCAGCAATGACCGAACCTCCTTTAGCGTCGGCGGCTCTTGGTCCAGCGATCGGGTTTGGGATGACGACCTGTCTTTCACTCTCGTTTGGTAATTTTGCAGACTCGCGTGACAGCCAATCGCTGTTGCTCAATGTACACAATGCATAGGCTTTCACGGGCAGTAGGAGAAAGATGTTGATGAGTGTGTGCAGAGAAAAGCCGAGAAATCGAAGCTCGCGAGCACGAAATGCTGCGACGCTGCAGCGCACCACAGTCATTGATGCGATAATCAGTCCTGTCCACCACGGTACTGTGGCTGTGAGTGCGAGCTGCGCGAGCGCCGCTATCGATGACAGGGCGAGAAGTAGCGGGCCGAGATTCTGTCCGACTACATCTAGCGTGAGATAGCGATCGAGTTCGGGCAACAGGCGCAGCGCAAGGAAGGTGTCACGGAAAGTGCTCCGCGCCCAACGCAGTTGTTGGCGCAAATATGGCCCTAGCCTATCCGGAACCACTGTTGCCGCGACGGCGTCGGGAACGTACTCCGTTTGAAAACCTGCTTTCAACATGAGGATCGTGAGGTGGCGATCCTCACCGAAGTCGCTTGGCTTTCCCCGAAAAAACTGCGTCTCGTACTGATCTAGCAGCAAAAGGAGCGCGGAACGGCGGTACATGGCACATGGGCCGCAGCAGCACATAACGGCGCCGAAGCGGGCCTGTGCCGCGCGCTCCTCGTTGCAAGCCAACCAGTACTCCATGTCGATCAGCCGGGTTAACCAGGTGTCGTTTCGGTTGCTCGCCGTCAACTGGCCCATGGCCGCCCCGATCGCTGGATCTTGCATCTTTCGTGCAAGTTTCGTGACTACATCGGCGGCGAGTATCGTGTCCGAATCGACGTTGAGCACCAAATCTCCAGCCGACCCGCGTATCGCGGCGATCTGCGCCTTCCGTTTTCCGACGTTCTTGCCCAGCAGAATAAAGCTGAACCTCGGGTCGTCAGCGTAGGCGTCGTGAACGGGTGCTACAGCGTCGAGATTTCCGGAACCGTCGTCAACTACATAGACCTGCAGTTTCCCGGCATAGTCTTGGCTTGCAATGGATCTCAGACACGCCGATAGCGTGCGCGGGTCCTCGTTGAAGCAGGGGACCATGACATCCACGCTCGGCAAAGCGCCGGAGACAGCCACGTCGTCCGAGGCCGATGATACGTTTGTCGGCAGAGCATAAAGCACCTGCGCGCTTCGATAGAAGGTCGAGAGCAGCGCATACAACGAGATAGCGACTGTGCTGGTCGTGGCAAGAAGATTCATTGGTGTGTCTATTTGTTCAGTGAGGTTGAGGAAGCGAGCGGATTGAGAACCCGCGGCCATGCAATGCTGGAATCAGGCGCGAAAGTGCCAAGACGGTCTGGTCGCGCACACGAGCATGAGTGGCCCGTCCCAACTCCTCGGGAGGACATCCATCGTGTAAGAGCACGATTGCACCCGGGCGGACAGAGGCCAGCACAGCGTCGACAATCGCGTTAACACCGGGACGAGACCAGTCTCGCGGATCTACCGACCAGTGCAGGGCGGCCAATCCAGCCCTCGCCGACGTAGTGAGCACCTCTTCGCTCCACATACCATAAGGTGCCCGCATATGCCGCAGAGCGGCCTGGGGGCAGGCCATTTTGATGACCCTGCTCGCGGTTAGTATTTCATACTGCACTTCCGTGAGTTTGCATCTGGACAGGTCCGGATGCGTCATCGTGTGGTTTGCGACCTCGTGCCCTTCTGCGATCATTCGTCGGATTAGTTTCGGCTGGTCCGCCGCGTACGCGCCGATGACGAAGAACGTTGCGGGCACTCGGTGTTCCGCGAGCACATCCAAGACATCCGGCGTGCAGAGTGGATCGGGACCGTCGTCAAACGTCAGATAGACGCCGCGACTTTCCGTGCGGTCAGCGTACTCGCTGCGCGCTTCGCATAAGCGGTCGAGGTATGTCATAGCTCTGGCCCGTTCCGATCAATCACCGTACCGGTCGGCCACTCGCTGATCGGCCGTCCAATCGGCAGAACCAGGACAAGCACGTCCTCAACGCGCGTGGGCGATAACTTCAGATACACATCCGGAAGGGTGGACCGCACGCTAACCCCAGAGATAATGGTCGCCAGTCCGCGGCGGGCCAGCAACCTTGTAAGGTGTTCCTTCAGCGCATGCCGAACCGTACCGAAACCGAATGGAACGCCAAGCTTCTGCAGTACTGGATACATCACGCGCATTGAGTGGGTGATTCCGAGTCCTTCAAGATCCGGACGTACCCCGTACAATCCTAGCTCGGCCACTAGTAGATCGACGTCTCCGACCTTGATGAAGCGGCGTAGCGCGCCGATATGAGCCGCTACGCCGCGTGCGTCGTAGCCGATTACACGGAGCTCAGGTCTCGCGCCGGCCCAACTTCGATGGCCTTCGAATGGTTTGGCATTGAATGCCCCGGTGGGACCATAGGTCTTTCGGAAGAAGTCGGAGAGTTCGATATGGTCGGCGAGGCGCAGTTCATTTTCCCAGGCCACTCTCCACCGCACCGGAGAGCGCATGGAGATATCTGCCGTAGAGCTTGATACGACAATATTCATGATTGTCTCCCATGCACCGTCTGGCATTTGACGATGTACTTGGTGCACGCGAGCAGTTCACTATCGATGAATGGCTCCACCGGGGAATGGGAAACGCTGGTCTGGCATAGCTCGAGCCCGGCCACTCCGGGCCACTGAACATCCGCTATCAAGCAGGACGTGCTGAGAGGACGGCTGGATTTCAACAACTCATCTGCGCACTGGAAAGGGTCGGGATTGTCGCCTGTCAAACAGAGTACGCCTGTCAGCGCTTCACGGACCGATGCATCGTTATCCACGACGGAGATTACGTCGAGCGCATGTGCCATTCGCACCAGATCTAACTCCTGCATTTTCCGCACGATTTGACTGCTATGGACACGGGATACATTTGGCCGGGTCGCAAAGGCATTTGGCGCCTGCAATCGGCAGCTCCTGATTGGTTGCGACGTTAGAGCGAAGTGGAGGGCTGGATCAATTCTACAGAGGTAAACGCCCAATATAGAAATGCTTCGAGAAGCTATACGAACGTTTACCGGTAGTGAGCACCGACGCGACCTGCGGCACGCCTGTCGCGTCAAGACACTGCGATGCAGTTTGTACAACGCGTTGACAAATCTGGCTCCAATGGGCATGCGCTTCGATCGGCGCTCGGGGTGCAGCTGAGACTTTTTTCGCGGAGCCAGGGCAAAGACTGGTAAGCATTCCTGATATGCCTGAATTTTTTGTTTGTCCCGACCGACGGCTTTGCTATCCGCCATTCGGCACAATTGGTAAAATCGATTGTTTTTATTGAACTCATCCAAAGGATGGATAACTCCACGCTATGCGCTTCAAAGGCCTTGATCTAAATCTTCTCGTCGCGCTCGATGCTCTGATGACCGAGCGTAATCTCACCGCGGCGGCACGCAGCATCAACCTGAGCCAGCCGGCTATGAGTGCGGCAGTCGCCCGGCTACGCGCCTATTTCCGCGATGAACTATTTACGATGAGGGGCCGGGAGCTTGTCCCAACACCACGAGCGGAACGACTCGCCGCGCCGATTCGCGAGACTCTGGTGCACATTCAGCTCTCCATTATTTCCCACGACACGTTCAACCCAGCCAAATCGGATCGCCGCTTCAGGATTCTCCTTTCCGATTTCATGACAGTCATTTTTTTTCGAAAGATCGTCGACCGTGTCGCGCAGGAAGCTCCCGCCGTCCGGTTCGAATTTCTGCCTTTTGTCGATGAGCCCGAAGAGCTTCTGCGGCGCGGCGAAGTCGACTTTCTTGTCATGCCGGAATTGTTCATGTCGAGCGCGCATCCTAAAGCGACACTGTTCGAGGAGACACTCGTGTGCGTAGGCTGCCGCACGAACAAGCAGCTGTCACGGCAGCTCTCGTTCGACAAATACATATCAATGGGACATGTTGCAGCGAAGTTCGGGCAGGCGCTGAGGCCCAATATTGAGGAATGGTTCTTGCTTGAGCACGGTCTTAAGAGGCGCATCGAGGTCGTTGTGCAGGGCTTTACCATGATCCCGCCGATGCTATCGGAGACTGAGCGTATAGCGACGATGCCCTCAAGGTTGGCCCAGCATTTTGCAAAGACAATGCCGCTGCTGATCGTCGAAACTCCACTTCCACTTCCCGCATTCACCGAGGCCATCCAATGGCCCGCCCTCCACAATACTGATCCGGCAAGCATTTGGATGCGGCGGATAATATTGCAGGAGGCATCCCGCATGGCTTCTCCGCGCGAGACCCCCAGAAATCGCAGGCGCTGCTAGGTTTTTACTCAAGGCGTCTTAACACCTGCTCTCGACATCAATCCAGATGCTTCAGGATGTGGTCGCTCGGGCCGATGTCGTTGTGCCGCAATGTCTCAGAGGCCCGCACTGCAAGAGGCACGTACGCCATATTCTACATGCAGAAGAACCCCTGCAACTCGATGTCCGCCGCAGCACGCCCGAATGGCGCACTTGATTTGCCGCTTGATCAAGTAGCTATTTGATCTTGCTTCTCGCGCCCGCCACCTGGCAGGCCCGCCGCAAGATGTTCTTGAAACTAGGCAGAGAGCGCAGCGGAATGGCTTTCCGCGATTGCGGCGGGTTGCATTTGGCACCGGTGTCGGCGACGCGGCTCAGATAATGCGAGAGATGCATTTTGTCGGATGAAATGAGTTCAGCTACACAAATGAAATTGCTTGAATCGCACACCGCGTCAGGTTGTAGGCTTAGAAACGAAGACCAACGCTAAGGCACGCGGGGGCGTCGATAGCGCATCTGCGGCGCTATTGGCGTAATGGTGCGCAACTGCGCCCTACTATCAACGGTTCATAGTGATCGGTGTGGTGCTGCGAGCGATTGCTGAGCGCACCAAAGGCCCTACTTCAAGACCGCGGGCGACTTCCACGCCCGCTCGCATGCTCCGTTGCGCAACCAACATGCTTGCGACCGAGTACGAGAGCCTTCTGTCCGATCGCGCGGTATCCCAAAACGAGCCTAGCTCGGGCGGGGGCGACTGGGACCTTCATAGAAGTAACCGTTGTTGCTCAATGTTTACGACGCAAAGGCTTTCAACGGGAGAAGATATGCCTTTTAAGGGCCTTGATCTAAATCTTCTTGTTGCGCTTGATGCTCTGATGACCGAGCGTAACCTCACCGCGGCGGCACGCAGCATCAAGCTGAGCCAGCCAGCCATGAGCGCCGCCGTCGAACGGCTACGCGCCTATTTCCGCGACGAACTATTTACGATGAGAGGCCGGGAACTTGTCCCAACACCGCGTGCCGAAGGGCTCGCCGCCCCTATTCGCAAGGCTCTGCTGCACATCCAGCTCTCCATTATATCCCAGGATGTGTTCAACCCTGCCACATCGGATCGCCGCTTCCGGATCCTCCTGTCCGATTTCATGACAATCGTATTTTTTCGAAAGGTCGTGGACCGTGTCGCACGGGAAGCTCCCGCCGTCAGTTTCGAATTGCTGCCACTCGCCGATGCGACCGATGAGCTTCTCCGGCGCGGTGAAGTCGATTTTCTTATCTTGCCGGAATTGTTCATGTCGAGTGCACACCCTAAGGCGACATTGTTCGAGGAGAGCCTCGTATGCGTCGGATGCCGCACGAACAAGCAGCTACCAGCGCAGCTTACATTCGAGAGATACATGTCCATGGGACACGTTGCGGTCAAGTTTGGGCTTACGCGAAAGCCCTCCATTGAAGAATGGTTCTTACTCAAGCACGGCCTCAAGAGACGCATCGAGGTCGTCGTGCAGAGCTTTAACATGATCCCGCCGGTACTATTGGACACTGGCCGCATAGGTATGATGCCCTCAAGGCTGGTTAAGCATTTCGAAAACGCGATGCCTCTGCAGATCGTCGAACTTACGCGGTCACTTCCCGCGTTTACCGAGGCCGTCCAATGGCCCGCTTTTCACAATAGTGATCCGGCAAGCATCTGGATGCGGCAGATATTGTTAGAAGAGGCGTCCCGCATGAGTCCTTCGCCTGGGACCACGAAAGATCCAGGCGCCCCTAAATTCAGTTAAAGCGTCTTCTCACCTCCTCTTCGCATCAATCCGGTTACCCCCAATCCTTCGTGAGAACCGACCCTCATTCATCGTAAGCCCGGATGCGCAAAAGCGTCCTACGTCCGTCATATCTGCACCCATAGTTCAGCTGTCTCTCGCGAGTCTGATATTAGGCTCCTCTCGGCTTGACGCCATTCTCGCTCGAGCTCGTTAGCGACAATTTGCGGCGTTGAAGATCAGTGGCCCGTTGCAAATGGCTATCGAACCTGCCACACCAGCAACGGTCTCAAGCCAGCGGTTGGGCTCGCTCGAGAGGATAGCGATCCAGTCGACAGCAGAGGCGGAGCGCGACATGCAACGACTTACGCGATCAACGACATTTCCTACACATCGTCCGCGGCAGTTCTGGCATGGTCAGCTCCGATATCTTCTTCTCGCTCGACCTTCGTCTCTTCGGAGCTCATGACATTCAAAGGGCGCCTGGCCCCTCGGACCGACCCCTATCCACCTCAAGCAGCGCATCATCTGCAAATCGAAGTGGTTGCAGGACTGATCTGCGAAGGCAAGCACGCGCTACTGGCAACCCAAATTGCGCAACGAACTCGCAAGCGCGCTGATAACAGCAGAACTCGACATTTGCCTGGAGGGTGGGACTAGCGAATCGGCCCAGATGCGCTCAGCGCACTGGCATCGACTAGTTTGGAAGGCATTGCCCGTCTGCGTGTCTGTCATTTTGTATACCAGGCGCGGGCGAGCATGTCGGATAGCCCGATCACTTACCCCTTCGCGCCAAGTCTCATCTACCGTGGTCCGATCGGTTGTGAACGGGATCAAAGAGCGGCCACCACTTTGCGATAGATATTGAGGCAGCGGGACCCAAGCTGAGAAACTTCTGGACTATCGTTGTTGGATCAGCATTGGCTGCCGATCGTTGCTCGTATCGGCTCGTCGCTTTCTTGCAGCCATGGCTCAGAATAGCGGCGCAACGAATGTGAGAATCCTCTTCTTCGGCCTGCGAGTTCGGCTGGACATAGGCACTGCGGTGCTCGCAGTTCCGAGAAAAGTTAGTCGATATCGCCTGCGCGGCCTTGAGAGGAAGCAAAGCGCGACTGTGTTGCGCAACAGCATCACTTCAACGTATACCGCACCTTCGTCGCTGTACGCCGGCGGTCTGTCTTCTTTTGGCCAAACGTCTTAGCCACGTGCGGCCGCCTTAGCGTTAATCACGGAGCCGAATGTTGCAGCAATACAGTGGTGTCTACGATCCGGAAGACCTCTCGGTCTTGGGAAGGCTTTTTGATGAAGCAGTCGCGGCGTTACCGGCTTCGATGCGAACTCCTGAAAATCGAACGGCAATCGCCACGCTTGTTCTGGAACGTGCAGCAGCCGGTGAGGGCCACTTGGCGTCCCTGATGAACTTGATGGGCGCCATTGCTTCTGCCGCTTGATCAGGCGACTCTCTGTGGACAGCAACCTTGCTGGCGCCAGAAGAGCCGCCTAGCTGGCGCCTGAAACGAAACCGTTTTCAGGTAGACCGTTGAAATAGCTTGAATCTCACGCGACGTCAGGTTGTAGGCTTGAAATTAGAGAACCATGACAAAACCTACACCACGAAGGCGTCGATGGCGCATTGGCGAGCTTGCAGAGGCGACCGGGGTAACGGTACGCACTCTGCATCATTATGAGCACACCGGCTTATTAAGTGCGTCGGAGCGCACCGACGGCGGTCACCGCATGTACGACCACGAAGGCCTCAAACGGGTACATCAAATCCGAGCGCTACGTGAGCTTGACTTCTCGCTTCACGAGATCCGTAGAGCGATAGAGGGCAGAACCTCGCTTACTGACCTATTGCGCAATCATTTGGGGAGAATTGAACTTCAAGTCGCGCGTGCAACCCTCTTGCGAAATCGTTTGCGCAACATGACGACGGATAGTGAATTGCACGTCAGTGTAGATGAGCTACCTGCCACTCTGGATGCAATGTCGCGGGTTGAGGAAGAACGCCCTCAGCCGCTCCCATGCACATGCGTCATGGACTCAGATCGAGAGGAGCAGTGGCGGAAGATCCGCGACGAGCTGCGCGATTGTGTTGATCGGGGCGAGCATCCCTGCAGCCAACGGGCAAATGCTGTGGCGCTTAAAGCGCGCTTGCTGATCACAGAAATCGCAGGAGCTGATTCGAGCGTTTCAATGATACTGAAAGTTCTTGCGCGATTGAGCGCGCCACGCAGTATGGCTGGCTGGGATCCCTGCCTAATGCAATATCTCGACCTCGCACTTGCCGCCTTGAGCGGATGAACTGCGCTGAACCTGCCGCGCATAATGCGTGCACACCTGCTGTGTTATCCATCTAGATGAGAATGATATGAGTTTTTTAGCGCTAGGGACGCGCCGGTTGTGGTTTGCGTCAGATGGTTAAGGACTCGTGGCGCTCTTCTCTAAGTTTTGCAGCGTCGCTCCTTCATCGAGACATGACTTTGGACACATTTATGAGACGAGCCACCGAAGGGATTGAATCGTACGTGGCGTCAGATTGTACGATCTAATGTAGGTGGCCACGGTCCCTGGCAATACGACCTAGGGACAACTCCGCCTAGCCGGGAGGATCGCATGGCCTGCAGTACGTTCAGAGTTTCTGGGCAAGAGCTTCGGCATTCGGGACGCAGTGGATGATCTTGGTGGCCTTGCAAGTGCTTGATCAGAGCGAGCCGTGCCGGTCGGGGTGATCGCGGGTGTGCTGGATGCTGACGCAGCGTTCGTTACGACGTAGTCGCGCTTCTCGCAAGGAGAGGCTTTGTCCGACCAACCGAACAAGACGGATTTATCTATCTCTCACTCACGGATAAGGATCGCAAACTTCGCGGATCTTGCTTCGCTGCAACCCAATTCGACTCGACATCATGTCGTTGGCACGTCGGTTGCTGCTCCAAAGGTTAAGTTAAGGATTACGAATGTCTCAAGCTGTTAGGCTCACGCCCCACGAGACGGTCAGAAGGCTCGAGCACTTCCGCAAGGAGCTGATTGTCAAAGTGCTCTATACGCCGGATGGGGTGCCGCCGCCGCCATACTTGCAGCTAAAACAGGACGACCAACTAGAGATCAGGGCGGGATGTATTCACGTCGCTGTTGCCGGACAGGAACGGGAGCTCGGTCCGAGTTCGGTGTGTGACGTCTCAGGCGCCGGTCCTCACAAAGTATGGAATACCGGCGACGAACCCGCAGACTCCATATACGTAACGCCGCCGCGGGGATGGACATGCGAACCGTTTGCTGTGTTCGATCGACTGCAGCGTCAGGAGCGCGTCGGACGTGATGAAATGCCGAGATTGCCAGCGTTCGGCGTGTATCTCACTGCTTATCGCCACATCTTTCCTATAGCGGGACCGCAACGGTTGTTTCGCTCTGCCACGGCAGGTCCGGAGGCATCGGCCAGCCGCGGCTTACGCGCTGCCTTGAGGCATCCAAAGCTGGCGTTATCTCGTAACCAAGCGATGCCCTCGCATGGGCAGGAACGGCAAGCTGTTAGCAAACTCAAGCGAACATCCGGAGCTCTAAGTGCCAATTTCTCGAATCACTGCAGCTGCAAGTGCAGCATTCCTCTCTTTTGCTTTGGCTTCGACCGCGCCAGCTGCCGACGTTAATATCGCCGTGGTCGGCCCGATGACCGGAAGCACTGCTGCGCTTGGCGTACAGATGCGCGACGGTGCTACTGCGGCTGTCGATGCGTTAAATGCTTCGGGCCTACTTCCCGGTATCAAGGTCATATTGAGCGTCGCCGATGACGCGTGCGATCCCAAGCAGGCCGTCGCAGTTGCCAATCGGCTGACGATGGATCAAGTCAAGTTGGTCGTTGGCCACTTTTGTTCGTCTTCCTCTATCCCCGCTTCCGACGTTTACGCCGAAGCGGCACTTATTCAGATTTCACCTGGCTCAACGAATCCTCAGCTAACAGAGCGTGGTCTCAAGACGGTGTTTCGGATCTGCGGCCGCGACGACCAACAAGGACTCGTGGCGGCCGAATACATCTTGCGACATTATCCGAACAAGAAGATTGCCGTCCTTGACGACAAGAGTACCGCCGGCAAGGGCATTGCCGACGTCGTTGAGTCACGCCTTCAGGAAGCGGGCGAAAAGGTCATTCGGCAAAGCTATGTGGCCGGCGAAAAGGACTATACGGCCCTGGTCTCAAGAATGAAAAGAGACGGAATCCAGATCGCCTATATCGGCGGCTATTACAACGAGATCGGCTTGATTGTGCGTCAAGCCGCAGAAGCAGGCGCAGGCCTCACTATCATGGCGAACGATCCGTTGATGACCAGCGACTTTTCGGCGATCGCGGGCGAAGCAGCAAACGGCACACTGTTCACCTTCATGCCCGACTCCACCAAGAATGCTCAAGCGGCGGACGCCGTAGCTAGGCTCAAGTCTTCCAACATGTCAGCGGGAGGCTACACGCTCTACGCCTATGCCGCCGTCCAGGCATGGGCGGACGCAGTCAAGCGGGCCGGTACCTTCGATGGGCCGCGAGTAGCAGCTGCGCTTCGTTCGCAGCCCACCCAAACAGTAATCGGGCCGGTCCGGTTCGATACCAAAGGAGACAATGCAGCTCCCGGCTTCGTCGTATACCGGTGGCATAACAACATTGTCGAGACCGTCGAGTAGAACTCATCGTTGTGACCGCACACGAGCCTAGATATTCAGGGAAGTAATGGAAATGATGAGACGTAATTCCGGACATGACGTGCTACTCGGGTCGGTTCTCGCGCTCGCGGTATTCGCGTCGTTTCTCGCGCTGGCAGTACTGCTCGTGGAGCTATCCTATGACGCCGATGCGCCAACGGAAGAGTTTATGCCCAACGGCACAGCTCGGCCGATGTCGCTGCGTTACTTTTGCTTAGCTCTTTGCCGAACTTCCACTGTGCGATCTGAGAACGACTCGTTCCGGACCAATATTTGGTACCTGGACCAACGCAGAGTGATATTGCCGCTAACTCAGAAATGACGGCAATGCCAATCCGTGACCGAGGCGGCTGATTGCTGCACTTTGGATGCCGGCCGTCCTCGCTGTCCCAATAAACACTCGAACTCTGTCCTCAGGCCGTCTACCGGACTGACTGAGCGGCATGCTGACAACTGCAATCGCCCTCGGTGGTTCTACGGGAGAAACCTATGTCCGATGCCAAATTGCAAAATGTGCTCTCTTCTCTTTCGCAGGCAGCGAAACAGTTAGATGCTCTGCCGTCCGGCCGGCCTGCGCCGGCCGCTAATTACGTCAAACTAAACAGGAATGAGAATCCATTTCCGTTGCCAACAACCGTATGGCAAAGTGCAATTGCGGCGCTTGAGCGGCAGTATCTGTATCCAGAAGATGACAACATTAGCCTGAGGGAAGCAGCCGCTAATACCTACGGCGTCGCGATCGATCATGTGATTGCCGGCAATGGATCATCTGAGCTTCTCGGGCTCATCTACAGAGCATTTCTTGCCCCGGGCGACAGCGTCGCAATGCTGTCGCCAGGTTTTTCATTCAATCGCAAACTTGCTATGTTGCAGGGTGCTCAACTGCTTGAAATCAGATGTAACGAACCTCAGTCGTTGCCGATAGAGCAATTGCTCTTTGGGCCAGCAAAAGATGCCAAGTTCATTCTGTTGGCGAATCCGAACAATCCGACCGGAACGTTCATCCCTATCGCCGATATCGAACGCCTCCTGGCACAATCGGACCGCCTCGTCGTGTTGGACGAAGCGTATGTCGATTTTGCGCCTGATAATGGCCTGCGGCTCCTCAGCCGTTATCCGAATCTTCTGCTCTTAAGAACACTTTCGAAAAGCTATGCCGCCGCTGGCATTCGCGTCGGCTTCGGGTTCGGCCACCCGCAGCTTATTGGAAGGCTTCGTAACATCCAGAACGTCTTCAACATGAATGTAATCGGGCACGCGGTCGGCATCAGCATTCTTGCGCATCGCGCCGTCTATGAAGAGAACCATAGGCACATCAGGCATGAAACACAGCGGGTTGCGACCGCACTGTCGCAACTTGGATTTTCTCTAACGCCCTCCCACGCAAACTTCTTGCTAGCGCGTGTGCCTGCGGGACACGACGGTGAATGGTGGCAGGCCGACTCGGCTTCTTTGCATATCACGTGGCAGAACACCACTGTACGCCGCATGGGAGAGTCCATCGCCAAATTTGTTCTTGTCGAGCGTCGCACAGCGCACACGGCAACTTCGTATCGGGCCATTGGTGATGCTGCTTAACCTCTATCATCCCCTGCGTGCATTTGAACAGATCTGTACGCTCGATCACTTGAGCGGTGGCCGGCTTGAGGTGGGTATCGGACGCGGCTCTCTTCCGCTTGAATTGGGCTACTACGGCATCAGCGCTGACGCGGCGCCAAGCCGTTATGAAGAAGCAAGCGAAATCCTTATCAGCGCTATGAAAGGCGGCATGCTATCCTATCAAGGCCAACATTTTGAGCTAAACAGCGTTCCGTTGACGGTAAAACTTATCAGCGTCCAAGGCCGCCGACATGGATTGCGACAAATCGACCCGAGTCCGCAGCTTGGGCAGCTGCCAATGGCGCAAATCTCGCGTGCGTAGGCCCCTCCTCTGCTGTACGCAAAGTTACTGATGCCTTCGGCGCTCATCGAGAGCCCAACGGCGAGGCTCACGATCAAATGCCATTTCTTGGATTGCTTCGCATGGTCGTGATTGCGCGTTCGGAGATAGATGCCTATTCGCTCGCGGCATCTCCTTACGCACAATGGCTCGAGCGCTTTAAGTTCCTCTACGAGCTCAATGCCATCCCTACACCACCTCACCTTCCGCTGACCTTCGATGCGGCAATCGAGAGCGAATTGTGCGTCGTCGGAACGCCAGCTTCTGTGCGACAAGTTCTCCTAAATCAGCTGGAAGAGGCAGGTGCGAATTACCTTCTTTGTCAACTCGCATTTGGCAATCTGCCATTAGATGCTTCCCTGTGCACCGCAACCGCAATCCAATCCGAAATCATGGCTGGACTTGGCCGACAATGATTTGCCCGTCCGGCTTTAGACATCAAACGTTTGGCAGCGCTCCTAGACCCTTCCCGTATAGTCGGCAGGCAGCATGCGCTCACGATCAGCAGCTCCTGTTTGCTCACCATGACATCCATGGGTCGACGAGGTGCGCTGTTGCCGCAGCTCACGCTATTCTAATCACACCTACGGAGGACTGACTAATGACGAAAGACCGATTCGCCATGGGCTTTGCCCTTGCATTGATTCTGATGGCGAGCTTTCCTGGAGCCGCCGGCGCGGAGGAGCCTGCGTACGCGGGGCTGAACGGGGGCGCGCCGATCAACACCGGCGACGTGTTGTCAGGCGAGCTCTACGCGTTTCGCATACGCGATGCCAAGCACGGCAAAAAGGTCGCCTACCATATCATCTCCGCGCCGCGCCGGCTGCCCGAGCCGCACGCGCTGTGCAAGCTAGAGACCGGACCGGTAATGTTTGAGCTGCTCACAACTGGCGAAGCGCACGCCCGTCAGCTGAAGCCACTAGTCGGCAAGAGGATCTCGGTGAAGGTCGATGAAATCGCCTGTGCCGACGCTGAGCAGATGAGCGAGGCGGTGATCAAGAAGTGGAGTCTGGTGAAACAGCGTTGACTTGTTAGAGCCTGCGCTGACAATGTTCCAGCATATCGCGCAACAAGTTGCGGAATTCCCCCCACTGCCGTGGAAGGCAACTAGCTGCAGGGCAAGGATTTGGATCTATAGAACGAAGCTTAGGCCATGATGAAGCAGTTTTCGTTGAATACCCATATAGGCAATCACAAGCTGCGTCCGATACGCAGATGCTGAACTACGGCTACGATCCACAATTATCGCAAGGAGCGGCTAAACCGCCGGTCTTTCTGACCTCGACCTTCGTTTTCCGGACTGCCGAGAAGACGGGATGGACTTTCGATTTCGTCTCAGATCGGCGCGAGCCTCCCGAGGGAATGGGACGCAGGCCTGGTTTATTCGCGGTTCAATCACCCCAACAGCGAAATTGTCGAGGACGGGATTTCCGGCTACGAGCGCATAGAGAATTGCGCACCATCCGGCATGGCGGTGATTGCGACGACAATCCTCGCGTTCGGCAAGCCCTGGCGACGTGATTCTGCACTCTCAACCCACTCTACGGTGCACCGGAAGCGTTGCTTGTGAAGACGCTTGCGGGCCTTTCGATTCGGTACCGTCGGCTTTGCCGACGGCCTCGACGAGACCGGAGTCATGCTGGCGACAGGGGACGCGATACACAAAGGCAGGGTTCCAATGATTTTCATCGAAACTCTGGCAAACCCGACCGATGGGCTGGTCGATATTGCGATGGTCCGCCGCGTCGCAGAGATGCCCGGCCGCGCCCAGGGGCACACGGCAATCGTCGCGTGCGATAACACATTGCTAGGGCCAGTGTTCCTGCGACCGATCGAACATGGTGCGGATTTCACTTTGTATTCACTGACCAATATGTCGCGGTCATTCAGACCTGATCGCTGGCGCTGCGCTCGGGTCAAGAGCCCTCATGAAGGACGTCAAAGCGCCGCGAGGCGCCACCCGCACCCAACTGGACCCGCATTCCTGCTGGATGATCAGCCGCTCGCTCGAAACACTGAGCCTTCGCATGGAAAAGCCGATAGAAATGCGCATCTCGTAGCGCAATACCTGCGCGACTACGAAAAAGTGGCCTCGCTCACCACGAGGCAGACGGGCCGCGGGCCGGCTATTCGCGAAGCAATGCACTGGCACAGGTTCCACATTTTCGTTCGATACTGTCGACGGAGAAGCCGCCGCATACAAATTTCGGAACGCGCTGAAACTCTTCAAGCTGGCAGTGAGCCTGGGCGGTACCGAGTCGCTTGCCAGCCTACCCGCAAGCATGACGCACTCAGGTGTTACGACTCACATTCGGGAAAAATCGGCGTCCTCGACTCCACCATCCGGCTATCGATCGGCATCGAACATGCGTCGGACCTAATTGCATATATCGCGCACGCGTTGACCGAGGCATAGCTGCAGGCGTGCGGCTGCTGGGACCGGCCCGCCAGGCGCCCATAAATGCTGTCCCGCGGGGCTTGTTGCCAACTCGACACCTCGGTCCCGTAATTACTTTGACGACGTGCTTGTGACCTCCGAGCAACCCTGAGCTGCGCTGCGCAGAATGCGTGATGGGCAAGCTGCCAGCGCGACTGCTCTTTTCATCCACAGAGGTCTGATTGCCATATCGATGCCATTAACCGGGCTATCAGGAGCATAGATGCAGCAGCATCATCGCTAAAGGAGAACCGTAAGTGCGCGTTAGTCCGTATTTTGAGGAGATCAAGGCTCGCGCGCTGCAACTGCTAACTAGCTTTCGGCCCACCGCAACCACATTCCCTCGAATCAAAGGGGAACTCCGACATGCCGTGCGCGGCGCACTCGGCCAAGCACGCGACGAGATGTACAAGCGCGAGAGACCCCGCATCATGGGGTCGCGAGCGGAACGCGCTGCTGCGTATCGGCGCACTCACTTCAACATCGGCAACTTCGCGCGAGCAGAGCGGGAAATTCGGAAGCTCATGTGGACGCGGCTGCACCACTGACAGTGGCGCCTTCATTTTACCCAGCGCTCGGTATCGGCAACTCTTACATACATTGCAGCGTTTTTGGCATAAGATCAAATCGCGCGCGAGCCTCGCGCCACCGCATCGTCTGAATGTTTTAGACGCGACACTCTTCGGCTGCATTTGCATCTCAACCAGGGACTCGAAACCTAAATGGACGTTACAAATAGCTCGTTTCGTCGGGAGACTCTGCGGGCATCGCAAGAGACAGCAAATCCGGGCTTAATAAAGCTCGTCACCGACCGCTACTTCAAACGCGAGCGGAATGGACGCTACCTGCTCGGCGAATCTGTTTCCGACCTGTTAAAGCGCGTCAAGGCGCAGAAGCGCGAAGAAGAGACGAGCCCCGCCTCACAGGATCTGCTCGTCGCCCGATCCGAAGAGCGCTTAATGTCGGCGCCGACAAGCCAATAGATTAAGCAACACTGCGCAATCCTCAAGGAGATCTGCGGCGTGCTCAAGTAGACATCTTGCGATCCCATCGATAATTGCAACGGGATCCGGCGTTACGTCGAAGCGCGCCGCGATGATGTTCGAGCGCTGAACAAACGTTCACACGATCCCGTTCGGCTCGCCGAAGAACTCAGGAATGCCAATCCAACCACTACTGACGACGAGAAGGAGGATCAACGTGTCTGAGCAGCGAATGATCACGGCAGGCGATTCGATCGCGAGGATCGATCGTTTCAGAACTTTCGGAAATGATCGATACGGACAATTCGATTTCCCCTTGCGTTCGAGGCGCGATGCACGCATTGCTCGATGAGGATCTTCTTTTGGCGAGAGCGAGAATTCTCGACTATATCGCGAAGCATGAGGCGCACTGGCGATGAGTATCCCTGCGGCCGTTTCAGGTGCTGAGGCCCTTGCCCTCGCCGAGGAGCGCTTCGCGTACGCTTGCGCGGTAATTGACGCTAATCCCGACGTGCTGCTCGAGATTCGCGACCTGACGCTGGAGTTCAGGATGCGGATCATCCCGCAAGCGGGGACGTCATGACGCGGTCCCCGCAGCACCAGCACTCGCCCAAGATCGAGGGCATCGCGCGAAAGCTCGAGATCGTGGTGGCGGAGCTAGCTTCGCTTTCGAATGCTGCTCGCAGCGAGCGGCATTAAGGCGCCGCCACCAATACGCCTCAGCGGAATATCGCAAGGTGATGCAGTCCGCCGGTTTCCAGGCTTCGATGAGCCGCAAGGGCGACTGCTATGACAATGCCCCGATGGAGAGCTTCTTCCACACGCTCAAGACCGAGCTCGTCCATCATCGCCAATACGCAACACGAAAGGAAGCCACACGTGATATCTTTGCCTACATTGAGGGCTTCTACAATCGAACCCGCCGTCACTCCGCCATCGGTTATATCAGCCCGATCGAGATGGAGCTAAAAGCAGCTTAACCCTGTCCATTTTTTCGGGGGAAGATCACAGCGACGGTCGCCAGCCACTCTGAATTCAAGCAAAGTGCGCCTGCGACTTCACGACAGTAAGGGCTCCTCGGTTAGCGGCCTCTTTCTTTTACGTTACCGAGCCCGCTCATAAGCGAAAGCAGACGCCCAATTCGGAAACTTGCCCGCCCTTCGAGCGAGCGTCCCGGTAGGCATTTCGATGGTTGGGCCTTCGGCGGACCGCCTCCCAGGCGAAATCCGCCACCTCCCCTGACTTTATGGCGTGCTGATACGCGCCCGGCACGCCAGTCGAACTCGGACATTGCTCTGATCCCCTGCCGTAAGGCGATTGCGAAATGTCTATGAAGCCTTTGGTTGTTGGGGAAGCCACCAATTGTGCATTGCGTGATGCGTACAGGCGATCACGTTGTCAGTGGGAGAAATCCATTCTCATCGAATTCTAATCGACAATTCTTGCTATTTGGTCGCGCCGCCGCGCGCAGCAAATCGCGGTAACCATGATCAGCCATCCATTTTGCTCGCGCCAAGTGACTATCAAACGCATTGCGAGCGCGCGCCGGCTCGCGATCTGGATCGATAGCAAGACCATCCGAGCCACCTCTTTCCAGTCGGCGCCATCGGTCTCGGCATCGAGAAGTCGCCAATACGTCACGAGATGCTGTTCATCGTAGCCCGTGAGCACCGGATCATCCGGAGCTGAATCGGCGACATCAGGATCGAGTGGCGGGGTCTTCATGGGTGTTACCAACAACTCCGTTGCTCGAATTTCGTCCCCTGTGTGTGGGCTTCTCTGCGTATTCCGACGATCGCGACCACCCGCTACGACGGATTGTGACCACCCATTCCGATCGATCGCGACCAGTGTGATGGTGCCGTCAGGTGCATTTTCTGATCTCAGTGTTTTGGCTCGACGTCAAGCGCGGTGGAGGCCGTCCCCGTAGTCGACAGGAGGGACCCGCGCGCGCTGCGGAGTGCTCCCACGGCTGACGCAGCAGCGCGCGCGGGAGATCCCTGTTGACCCACGGGGGCGGCCGGTGGGCTGGCGATGCGCTTCATATTTTTGCTCCCGTGGGCGGCTTGCCGTTGGCTGGCGGTGTGGCCGCGGCCGGCGCCAGCCGTTCCTCGTCGGCTTTGAGCTTGCGCATAGACGGGCCGTCGAGCTCGATCCGATAAGCGTTGTGGACAATACGATCCAACACGGCGTCGCCGACGGTGGGCTCGTGCCAAGTTGCCACAGGGAGTTGGCTGGTGATGAGGATGGAGCCGCGGCCATGACGGTCCTCGACGATCTCCATGAGATCGCGCCGCTGACTGGCTGAGAGGCGGTCGGGTCGGCAAGCACCTTAGTCCCGACAAAGCTGTGAGCGAAGATTGCCTCCGGATGCAGGCCAACCGCATCGCCGTGCTTCTTGATGTCGATCATGCGCTGGTCCAGCGCAATATCCTCGACGCCCCCGAATTTCTCCCCGCCCAAGCTGTGAAGCGCATCGCCCGGACGAACGTCCGTGTCCTGTAAGGCGAACCTGTAGCGATGCACCGGTCTCTTGGCGGTGCCGCCAACGTGCTTGACAAATTCGAGGCCGGATAACCCGTCGCGCTCGTATAAGAGATCTTCGGCCGACAAGTCCCGCAGCCGGAAATACTCCCACCAGACCGCTTTGCCTTCTCGGCCGTGGTAATCCAGCATTGAAGCAAGTAGCCAGCGCGCCTGCTGCTCAGGGGTGCGCTCGCCAGCGTCATCAGGCACTCCGTGGGTCAGTCGCACAGCAAGGGTAGCGACTTTCTTTTGCCACGCGTCGAGTTCCGGGCTGACTTCCGCCTCTGGGATCGCTGGCCGATCAATCGATCGCGCCGCTCTGGATAAGTTCGGCGCGCAGGGTCTCCAGCCAGTCGCGCAAGCGCTGCGTTGAAGCGCAATCGTCGCGGTTGTATCCGCAAATCGCAGCCTTGTCGGGCTCGGGAATGTTGCCGGCATCGGCGAGTTCAAGCCGCGCTTGCGTTCGTGCCATTACGACACGCACGTCCTCCAGGGATACCCCGCGCTCGAACCCATACAGGGGCTCAAGCTTCTTGATCGAATAGCTCTCTACGCTCGCGCGGATCGCATGCCGCACGACCGCATAAAGATCGACGAAGCGCTCGGCACGCAGAAGATTGTCGACGTCGTTCTCGCGTGTTGCGTAACGGCCCATTAAACGCTTAATGGCGGCCGGCTCGTAGGGGGCGAAGTGATAGATGTGAAGGTCAGGATGAGTTTGGAGCCGCTCAGCCACAAAGTCCATGAAGCGCTCGAAGGCCGCCCTCTCCTCCTGGCGCGTGGATGCCCAATCCCCAGTGTAGCGCGACGCACCCTGGTCGTCCGCGTAGAGGTACCCAAACAGGAATTCCAGGCCGCCCTCGCCAACGAAGGGATCACCCTCGAAATCAAAGAAGATGTCGCCTGCCGAGGGTTCTGGCAGTCGCGACAATCCAAATCCGGCAATCTGAGGCAGGGCCTCATAAATAACCGCTTCTTGTGCCCGACCATCGACCTGAATTCGTGCCTGTTCACGTATTTTTTCGTAACTTTGCACGGCGCCGCGATCGGGCCGCCACGGCAATGGCAGAGGAACGGTGGCCAACGCAGCCATAGTGTGAACGCCGCGCCTCTCAAGCTCGCCAGCTTGCGACTTGGTGATACCGGCGACGAGCGACAAGTGGTCGTCGGCCCTGCGGCGCTCGTCGCAGTGGTTTCTCCATCGGCAAATGTCGCAATGCTCGATCGGCTCGGGATAGGCACCCTCTGTAGGTGACGCAATCGCGCGCTCGAGACTGCCTCTTACATGCCGGTAGTAGGCCGCGTAATCGGCTATCCGGTATGGTTCGGGCTGATATTGCGTTCCCGGCGTCACCACAAAGGCGGATGCGGGAGCGCTCCCTTGCATGAACGATACCAAGTCGGAGTAAAGTGAGATTTGGAGGACGGTACTGCCCTTTGTCTCGCGCGCGAGCTTGGTATCAGTAACCTCATAAGACCATGCGCCGAAGCGGCTTGGCATCTCGACTCGGCGCAGGACGTCGGCGCGCCCACTCCATTGTCCAGATTGGAGGGCACCTTGGACAATGACGGTATCGCCACGCCGCATGGCCTCCGTGGTTGCCGCGACGGCCCCTGCATCAATGCCAACACCATCGATCACTGTGACAGCGGCTCCGGCAGTCTTCAGATGTTCGATGAAACCTTGCTCATGCAGCGCGCCGCGCTCCGCAAGCGTTTCGAGGACAGGGTCCCAGATCTTTGGCTTCGCGAGCTCGCCATGCGCGACCTTGAGATCAAGCTCAGTCAGGTAATGGCAATTCAGGTGGCCGACCAGGTCGCCCGCGCTGAGTTGAAGTGTTTCGCCCATTCGCTGCATGTCTTAACCTCGATGCTCGCAAGCGAAGCCGGTGAGTTACAGGCTGCGTGCGATCTCTCCTATGGCATTGATTTCCGAGGTGTTCTGCCGAACCCATAAGGACCGCGCGAGCGGTCCAGGAACCTGATCCTTGAATTTGCCGGCTGCAATGTCCTTCACAAAGCCTGATAGTCGTACTGGATCGACCTCTTCTTCGGTCGCGAGAGCTTTCAATTTGGGCAAAGCCTCGGTCGCGTTGGTCTGGGCAAGTGTGAGCCCTAAGTCGTGTACTTGGCCCGGAAGGCCGGCCATTGCGGCGGCTGCGCCGAACACTGCCGTCGTCTGCGAACCGCGCCAAAGAAATACGTGAAGGTCCCGCTCTTCCTGCACAAAGGTCGTGGTCTCAAGCTTCAAGCTCTGAAACATCTCACGTCCCTCGGCCAGCAACTCTTGCCCCCTATCGTCGAGGTAGGGCGGCACGTCGGACGCCAGGTAGACCCGACGCATTTCCTCCGCGAGACGATTATGGAGACGTTCACCGTCGGCGCGTTCGAATCGCGGCACGACGCCGCCGGGATGTGGCGCCACGAACAGCGTGCTGGTCTTTTCGTCGATGTCTTGAACGATCCAACGACGACCGGCGAAAACCACAAGGCCATCCTTGTGAACCGGGTACGAGAGAGGAAGAGTTCCGAGTGTCTTGCCGCCCATGGTGAGGCGCCACTCCTCGGCCGATTCGAATACAGCGAAGAAGCTCCGCGACTGCACGGTGTGCTCGCCTTTTTCTGCCAGCATGATCAATCCGTCGCCGGACTGTTCGACGAACTGGATCGCGCCAGATGCAAGATGGCGTAGAAGTTCGGCGAACTCAGATACAGAGACGGCCGCAAAGGGGCCAGGACCGCACAATAGATCGTAGAGCGGTCGCGCCTTTATCCCGCCGCGCTCGGCAATGACGGAAAGTATTTGATGAATGAGAGTTGAGGCGACCTCCGGCACCTGGCCTGCCGGCTCCACAAATTTTTCCAGCAAGAGCCGAATGACGGCGACGGAGCGGATTGTGTTCGGCCGTAGCCGGTCGAGGATTCCAGACTCGTTATCAATATGCGGCTCGCGCACGTAGACCCGCAGGATCGAGGGCGTGCCGCGGCGACGTCCGGTCCGGCCGAGCCTTTGCCGCAGCGATGACAGCGAGCGCGGCGATCCGATTTGAGCCACGGACTTAACCGAGCCAATGTCCACACCGAGCTCAAGGGTCGATGTGCAGATCGCGGTTGTCGGGAGGTTACCGTCCTTGAGGCGATCCTCCAGCTCTTCCCGTAGCGTCTTGGAGAGGCTGCCATGGTGCGGAAAGAATTCATCGGGCACCTTGGCTTTTTCCGATCGCCGCCGAAGCCGGTCGGCCGTCGACTCGACCGTACGTCGCGAGCTACCGAAAACCAGGTTGTTCGAGCCACGCAGAGTTCCAAAAAGGTGGTCGGCAATGGAATCGAGCGCGATCCTTCGCGGCACTTCTTCGGCGCCGGATCCGCCCTCGGCATGATCGGGATCGTCCAGTTCCGGTGGCTCGACATAGCCGCGTATCTGCAGGCGCAATTCGGGGGCGTCAGTTTTGGCTTCGAGGATTTCAACTGAGTCCTGATTGCTCGGCCGAAGCCACCTAGCGGCCTGTGGCAGGTCACCGATGGTGGCCGAGAGGCCCATACGCCGGGCTGGTTTTGACGCCATTGCATCGATACGGCGCAAGAGGCTGGCCAAATGGAGGCCACGCGGTCCTTGCAGAAACGAATGCAATTCGTCGATGACGATGAAGTCGGCCGTTGATAGCAGCCGCCGCGCATCGCCGGCGCGTCTCGTCAGCATGGCTTCGATTGATTCTGGCGTGATAAGTGCAACGCCTTGAGGGTTCGAAATAGCTCGCTTCTTGGCGGACTGTGGCGCATCGCCATGCCACTTGACGACGGGGATATCCATCTTGTCGCAAAGCTCGTCGAGGCGCTTGAACTGATCGTTGATGAGCGCTTTCAGCGGGCTGATATACAAGACGGAGAATCCCGCATCACTGCGGTCGGCGACCTGCGTGAGGATGGGCAGAAACGCGGCTTCCGTCTTTCCAGCAGCGGTGGTCGCAGCAATCAGGATATCGCGATGACCATCGATAACGGAGAGGATAGTGCGCGCCTGGATCTCACGAAGCTCATCCCAGCCCTGGTCGCGGATCCAGCGGCGGATGGTCGGATGGAGCTTATGGTAGGCCCCTTCAGGAGAGTCGGAGGCTGGTGAGCTCATCGCCCTCCCCGTCCGCGCCCGCCTCGGCTACATTGTCCGGCGTATCAGGGACGATCGAGACCGTTTCAAGAAGGCCTTGCCACGTCGTGCCGGGATTTTGCTCAAGTATGGACAGCATCTGGACGAACGCCTTGACCGTCGAGCGTGGGGTGCGGAAATAGGATTCGCCTATCTTGCGGTCGCAATACATCATGAAAGCTGTAAGCGCTTCGTCGGGCACCAGGTATTTCGCGGAATCGCCGCTGGCGAAGACCGCGCGGATATTGCTGAGCAGAACCAGCAGATCTTCTGGCGTGAGATTTTGCAGGCGGACCACGGGCCCCGAGAAATCGACACGCCCTTCACCGGCGAACACGTTCTCAGCGAGACGTGACTGCAACGCCTCGTAGCTGAAGACGCCGCGGCGGGTATCGAGCAGGAATTCCGGCGTGCCACACATCACGAAACCGATCCCTGACGTCGTGCCCTGCAGCGCATCATTTACGATGTTGAGAATCTGCTCATAGTTTTGCTTGCGCGCTTGCGCATTCTGCAGCTTGTAGATGTTGGCCATCTCGTCGAACATGACCAAGAGACCCGCATAGCCAGCAATCCGGACGAGACATGCGAGCGACTTCAATGACTCATAGACGGTCTCGTCGTCGATGATAGTCCTTACGCCGAGATCCTTCCTTGCATCCGTCTTGGTGGAATACTCACCACGTAGCCAGCGGATCGCGTTTTCCTTCAGCGAACCATTCGACTCCTCGCTGCCCCGCCAATAGGCCTTCAGCACCGTGGCAAAGTCGTAACCGCCCTGAAGACCGGAAATAGGCTCCAACTTCTGGTCAATCACAGTTTCAACCGCTACGCTTTTCTCGCCCGCTTCCTTCACGGCATCGGTGACCAGCCTCTCGATGACACTCTGCAGGGCGCCGCCCTCGGGCTTGTTTCGGGTCGCCATGTTGTTGACGGCCTCGGCATACAGTGCGCGACCTTGGCCTCCGCTGCCGTGAATGCGCCGGTTCGGTGACAAGTCAGCGTGCATGGTGACGCATTTCTTTTCGTGCGCAATCAAGCGGACCATGCCTGCGAAGAATGTCTTGCCGGCACCATAGGCTCCGATAACGAAGCGGACTGCCGACCCACCGTCGGCAACACGATCGATGTCGCGAAGCAACCCCGCTGTCTCCCCCACGCGACCCACCACGATATGCGGCAATCCAAGACGCGGCACCACGCCTGCTGACAGAGCCTGGATAATCGTATCCCTCTCCTTCGAACGGATGGTCTTGGTAGCTTTCGTCATGCCGCACTCTCTCTTATCTCGGCGATGCGGTCGCGCAGATGCGGAGCGACCGCGACTTCATCCCCATCCTCGATCAACGCTTCGTCAAAACGATCGAAGGACCAATCATTGATACGTTCAATAGCCCCGTCGGGGAGCAAGCGCATTTCTCGCGCATGGCGATCAAATTCCGACCGGCTCATCGCCCCGCGCAGTTCAAGCAATTCGAGCAGTTCGGTGTGGGGTCCGTCTAGCCCCTTCAGAGTGGCGGGCTGATCGGCCATGGCGGGCGGCGGTGGCGGCGCTTCCTCCTCGAATATCCCCGACAAGAGCGCGGAGACGGCATCGGTCTCCTGACGCGTGCGGGCGAGGCGAGCCGCGTCGAACCGAATTCTGCTGGCAGCAGGCGGGAGGGCTCGCGCGGGCGCCGACTCCTTCGGGATGGGGACGCCTGCGACGCGTTTTTCTTCACTGATTGCGATGGGTTCGTCAGAACGGGCGGCGGCGGCCTGATGAAGGCCCTCGTAAACGGCCTCTTTCGGCAATCCAAGCGACTTATGCAGCCGTTCCAGGAATTTTACTTCGGCGACGTCGGGGGTTGGATTGTCGCCGACAACCGCGAAGGCCGCGCCGGCGATCGCTCTGCGTTCCGCTTCGCCCATTTCCGCGAGCTTACGCATCACGCGGGCACGTTTGGGAGGACTATTGAAGGTGGTCACGGCGAAGGCAATCAGGCGCGCTTGTTCCACGCCAGACAAGTCTGAAGCGGCGCGGATACGGGCGATCGTCCGCTGCAACTCTTCGAAGGATGCATCGCCATCTGCCCCAGCGGCCAGAACGGCGACCTCGACCTGCGCCCGCATCGCCGTGAACGCAGTTCGCGCGGCATCGACCGGTCCGCCCGCTTGAGCCTTGAACACGAAAACCTGTTCGTCGGCGCGTGGCACGCTGCTGCCGTATCGCCGGTCGGGCTCGATCGCAACATCTATGGAATCCAGCGCGCGGCCGAGATCATCGGCGACCGCCGCGGAGATCTTTCCATCCGGGGGAACTTCGATCCCCGCCATTTCGAAGAGAATCTGGGCGGTCGTGCTGCCACGCCCTTGCTCGCCCATGACGGACACCAGCCGACGTCGGAAATCGCCGACAGCGACGAGCCCGGGCGTCCGTTGAAGATCGTCCGGCAGCATCGCCGCCGCCACCATTGAGTTTCGAAGGGCCGGCTTGCGGCCTACGAAACGGCTGAAAGTATCGAGCTCATCAGTGCACTCGGCGACCAGCCCCTGTAGCTTATCGAGAGGCTTGGAAATGCTAGACACATCCGGCCATTGTTGGTGCGGGCCAACGACCTCGACTTCAAATGCTGCGCTTGCCGCGCGATACCGCAGGGAAATGTTGCTCTTTGCGTTGACCGCAAGCCCTGCCGGAAAATGCTTTACAAAGCGGATGTTCCATAGCTGCACGAATTCCTCGAAGCAGCGGAGCGCGGGTGTCCTGAGATAGGTGTCGGGTGAAGCCAATGCCCATCGCAACGCATCCTCGGCGGAAAGTGACGGCGCGGCGGCGAGGCGCTCTCCTAGATGAAGACGGGTCGCAATATCCATCTCTGGACCACCCGCTCGCTCAGGTGACAGCGGCGGCAAGGGGAGCCGCGCGCCGTACCACACGCAGGCCGTGGTGACGAACGTAGTCGCGTAGCCACGAAAGGGGTTGTTGGTGCCATAAATCGTGAGCAGTCGCTCGACTTCGCGCACGAGCAGGGCCGCATCGTCGCCACGTTCAACGAAAAGACGATGCTCAAGCCCGTAGAAAAATACGAAGACATGGCCGATGCCGTAGGCAGGATTGCGCCGGCCGTCACGCATCCAATCCAGGAAGGCACGCCGTGCGGCGGGCGACATGTCCGAATAGGAGGGCCAATAGGGCATCGAATTGCCTTCGATGTCCGCACCAGCGGCCGCGACCGGCAGCGCGGGATTGATAGCATATTGCACAATCGCCCGCCCCGGCCCCGGAAGGTGTCCACCCAGGTAGAAGAGACCGCTCGCAATCTCAGCGTTACCTACGCGCGCCCGTTCACCGAGAGGAATCCACCTTGCCGGCGGCGCCTGTTGCCGCGTCGGACCGCTGCTTCGGACTGGCTGTCTAGCCGCGCGCGACGATTCTCCATGATCAAGTGCCGGTACGGCTTGAGATTTTCTGCGCGAGAGCAGATACGCCGAAAGGATAATGCCGCCGCATACGAGCACAAACGCGCTGATCGCCGCGGCGTTTTCGACCACGAATCGATAAACGGCCGAAACCGCGGCTGCCAGCAGGCCGAAAACGACCAGGAAAACTGTTCCGCCTGCGGAAGATGTACGCCGACGCCCCATGCTCGAAATACCGCGTACGTCCTTCAATAAGAACTCAAAAACTATCGCCGTAGGGTGAGTTTCGCATGCCATGCAACCAACAGCAAACCTTATCCCGCCAGGCTGGCGATTGTCGGCCCACATTCTGTCCCTGCTCTACTCCCCGCCGGTTCGTCCGGCACGGTTGGAACTCCGCCCGGTGGTCACCGCCGACACCGCGCCAACAATCTGCGATCCAATGCATTGCGGCTGGTCAGGTCCCGCTTTGCATACTGCGGGGGAGCTGCTCTATTCCACCGCCTTCACAGGCACGCTTCACGATTTCGCTTTGTCGAGCGGCAACGTCAAGGCGGCTGTATAGGAACGACCGCGACCGCCGTCGAAGTCGAACTCATAGAGCCGGACAGCGCCGAGCGCGGTCTGACGCTGGCCGAGAAAGAAGGTGAAAGCGTTGGGCGCAGCGACGAACAGGTGCGTGAGGCCGGCCCCGTCAGCCTTGGCAGTGCGGATCGCGCTGGTCGCCGCGTCGGCAAGCTCGAATGCGTGGCGGCCGCAAGTGACCGATTGCGCACCCGAACCGCAACTCGGCTTTAGGATCAGGATTTTCCCGACATTCGGAAGAGCGGATTCGCAATATCGGCGCACATCGGCCGATACGTCATGCGTCAGGCCGACCGCGACTGCGAGGTCCGGTTGATCGGGCCGAAGTTCCACGGTTTCGGAGACGAGGGTCAGCCAGGTCGGATCGGGAATCACGTCATCGGCGGACCAGAGCCGCCGGCCCGTGCTTCGCTGTTCGAGCTCCACTTGGCGGCCGGACTTGATGTTTATGACCGAGCCCGCGGCGAAGGCAAGCGTAACGTGGGCGTCAAGCGCAAGTCGCAACCGCGGCTGGTCTTTGGCGGCCGCGAGGAGAAAGGTCCGCAGTGCGGGATAGAGTTTGGCGTCCCAGTCCGCGTCGCTGCGGATGTACCGTTCGTCGAAGGACGGAATCAGATCCAGGACCGCGTGACAGCGCTCCTCAAGCCGATCGAACGCGTGCTCAAAGGATTTCACGCCGTAGACGCGAGGGCCGCCCTGGGCCGCCCCGAGCATATCTTCTCGAGCGCATACGGCACGGAAGCTTTCGCGGTCGAACTCGACACGTCCCTGCGCCATCCACTGAAAGATGACGTCGTCGTAGGGGAACGCGCTCTGATTGGCCGGAATGCGGCGCAGTCCGACATAGGCGAACAACAGGTCTAGCTGATCGCGAAGCCCATCGAGCGTATCGGTCGCCTCACCGAAGGCGAGCGTGCGTGCGAGCAGCCGAAGCTCCGCCTCGTCGATGCCGAGATGCTCGCGCCAGGCTTTGCGCACGGCTCCTGCCCTGCTGTTGTCGGTCAGAGAGCCATAGAGCCGCTCGAGCCGCATCGCGCCCGAGCGGGTGCCGACCATCTCGCGCAGCGGGTCATTGCGGTCGAGCCGCCAATTGGTCACCAGCTTGAAGCGCACGCCGCTGCCTTGCGGCGCATGGACAATCTGTGCTTCGCGCGCCCGCTGCAGCAATGAGCGGGCGTTGGCGTTGATGAACTCCGGATCGACCAGGTGTGAGTAACCGTAGCTGTCGGGTGTGACATGCCATTTGCACTGCATGTGCTTGCGCCGCAGCGGATCGCCATACTGGTCGACCGCACTGCGTGCCGGATCGTATTCGACCCAGATGTCGTCGAAACTCTTCGGGCCCGTCTCGAAACCCACGCGGACGATCGGGCTTTCGGGATCGAGCAGACGCGCCGCGTGATACCAGAACAGACGCGCCTGGAAGGTGTCCCCGTCACGCCGCACCGTTACCGCCTGGGTCATGGCTCCCTCACCTCGGCATCTCGACATCCCGGAAGGGAGGCGTCGGAATCATGGACCGGGCGATCTCGACCGCGCGCGCGCCGTCGACAGCCCTGGTCGGATAGGCGTCGAGGACGATGGTCGGCAGCAGCCGTTGCGTCAGGTCCGAAAAGGTGAAGCCGTGGTCGCGACCGCCGCGCTGCGGCCCGGTGGCCGAGACTAGGGCATCGATATGATGGTGACCGAGGCCGATGGTCTCCAGCCGGCTCGACAGCACGAAGCGGCGCTGCTCGTCGCCGGGACGCGCAAAACTCAGGACGTCAGCCGCTCTGCGCCGCACGGCCGGATCGAGCGCATTGAGGCGGTTGGTGCACATCAGGACGGCCGCCGGCAGTTTCGCATTGGCGATCCGATCGATGCCGCGGATGAAGGCGTTCACGCCGGCGCGGTCCTCGTGATGCATCTGAGCCGCCTCGCGCGACTGCGCCAGCGCGTCGGCCTCGTCGACCAGCAGGACCACAGCCCCACGCGCCCGGCCCGAAGCCGACTTGAGTTTGGTCGCCTCCGCCACGGTGTAGTCGAACGCTGCCGAGAGCAGCTGCGTCATTTCGCCGACCCGGCCCTGCCCGCGCGTCGACAGGCTGAGCGGAAAAAGCGTGATGTCGATCTTCTCCTGCCGCGCGACCGCATCGCCGATCGTCTCGGCGAGCTCGGTCTTTCCGGAGCCTACGTCGCCGGCGAGCACCACCAGTGGAGGCCGCCGCAGCACCGTGTCGAGCAAAGCCTGCGCACCCGGATGGTGCTTCTTCGCCCAATCGGCGAGGCCGCTGGGATTGACGAGCAGGCCGAGGATCTTCGCGAGGCGGTTCTTCTGCTCATCGAGCCCGACGAGCCGGGCGAGGCGCGCCTGTGGGTCGATGTCGGGATAGGTGATGCGGCGCTCGAAGAGCTCATCGAGTGTCGGCTTGGTGTTCATCAGAAGCTCCTAACGGTAGCGCGGTCGAGGGCCCTGCCCCCGGACGAATAGGTGCGGTCGTTGGATAGGTAGCCCAAGACCCCGGGCTCGGCGGCACCGTTGCGCGCGAACGGCAAGATCGCCTTGAAGGCTTCGCGCTCGGCCTGGCTGAGCCGGTCCCACGCCGCCGTGTAGGTCATATAGCTGTAAAAGGAGGCGCCGCTGATGTCGGCGCCTGGGCGGATGCGGCCGGGGTCGTCGTCGTCGGCCGACGCACCGGCGAGGTCACGGGCCGTATAACGAAGAGTCGGCTCGATCCACTTGCCATCCCTCTTGAAACCGTAAGTGACCGTGTCGAGATAACCGGCCCGCAGCATCTCGGTCGCCTCGGTCTCGTAGTCCGCGATGCTTTCGTCGGACGGCTTGCAGTAGAACCGCTGCATGCGCTTCAGGTCAGTTGCGACCTTGGCGGCCATGTGGCGGGCGTGGGTGACCGTGAAGGTTCTGCTTTCGGTATAGCTGTAGCTGTCGGACATGGTGGACCTCACGCCTGGAAGGAGGAGCCGAAGACCTTCTGCCAATAGGCGACGGTCAGTTGCTTGTTGGGAGCGGCAAGCGCCGCATCGATCGCGTCGCCGGCGTCGAGTGCGGCATCGACGATCGCGTCCGCGTTCGTTGTCGTGTAGAGGCGAGCGACGTTGTTCGTGGCGTTCACCGGATCAATGATCTGCACAGTGTCGGAGAACGTGCCGACCGACGAGGCCGGATAGTAGTCGCTGAACACGATCTGCTGCCGGAAGTCCGTGCGGGCGAGATAGGTAAAGAAGTGCTGAAGCGCCTCCGGATAGTCGGAGAGATCCAACCCGTCGTCGCAGAGCTTGGCGAGGATCATCTCGATCATGAAGGATTTGAAACGGAAGCCGTCCCGTTCCTGCTTCATGCGCCGGGCCCAGAACTTCACGAGCCGGACCACCTGCGCGAAATGCTTCTCCTGCGCGCGCTTGCGCTTGGCCGCGAATTCCAGATGCAGCGGAATGCTCGTCTTCAGGAACGAGCCGTCATCCTGGCTGACGAGGTTGCCATACCACTTCGGGTCACCATCATAGAGGATCGGCACCACGTCTACATCGAGCCCCGTCCCCCGGAAGGAGACGGTGACGGAATAGGTCTGCGGCTTGACCTGGTCGGGACTAAAATTGGGGAAGGCCTTGCGAAGCCGCTCGGCCAGATAGTCGAGCAAAGCCTGCACGTCCTTCGGCGCGTCGGCGCCGCTGATGTAGCAGGCGATGTCGATGTCATTGAGAGAACGAAGCGCCGTACCCTTCGCCAGGCTGCCGGAGAGCAGCATCTTCTTCAGTGTGAAGTCCGGATGCTCGGACAGATAGCCTTCCAGCTTCTCGCGAAGCCGCCGGGCCTGCGCCCGATACTCATCCGCCGTGTCCTTGGGCAGGTTCACTTTATCCTGCGCAAAGGTGGCGATTTCATCATGGCCGACGTGTTGCCGTCCCATATCCCGCTCCTGTTTGGCCGGCTGGCCCGAGGCGCGGCGGCGTTGAGACTAGGACATAATAGCCAAATTTTAGCTATTCAAGGTGCCTAAATCTGGCTATTTGACCTTGACAAAATCAATTGATTCTCTATATCCTGCGGACAACGACGGAGGATGAGATGACGGCGAAGCGAACTATGACGCTGAACCTCACCGACGCCGAGATGCGGGTTCTGGACGAACTGTCGGCCCGGAAGGACATCACCAAGACTGCCGTGCTCCGGCAGGCCTTGCGCCTCTATCAGACGATCGATGCTCGGGTCGAAAAGGGCGAAAAGCTCTTGTTCGAGAACGACGCGACGAAGGAGAAGGCGGAGTTGATGCTTCTATGACGGTCGACGTCTCGAAAATCTATCTTCTCGATGTCGCGACCGGTGCAAGCGTCGAAGCCGAGCTGCGCGATGCGATCGAGCAGGCGCAGCTCGACGACTGGCAGACGAAGTGGCGCCCTGCCCTGCTGACCGTACTTCAGGAGCTCGCGCGCAGAGGCGTGCCGATAGACCAGTGGCCGCAAAGCTGGCACTGGGATTGGACGCAGAAGACGACCCGCGTGCAAGGGCTCTTGGCCTTCCGCGGGTTCAGCGTCGTCGCTCTCGGCGAAACGCAAGGCCTGGCTCAGGTCGATCTGACCAAGACGGGCCGGGAAGCAAACCAGCGCGGCAAGCCGCTCGTGTATGTCGATTACCTCGAGGCTGCGCCATGGAACCGACCGGAGCTCGGGGCCGCCCCGCGCCTCCGCGGCGTGGGCTCGGCCCTCATCACGGCAGCCATCGCGCTCAGCGAAGACGAGGGTTTCAAGGGGCGCTTGGGGCTCCATTCCCTGCCCCAAGCCGATGATTACTACCGCAAGATCGGAATGACCGATCTGGGCCAGGACGTGGCGTACCAAAATTTAAGATACTTTGAGATGACCAGCGAGCAGGCTCGCGCGTTCTTCGAACAGGAGGGAGAACGATGAAAATTGAACGGAGTAAGGAGTGGTGGATGGCTCGAGCTCGTCGTGAAGGCGACGCCGCCGTCGGCGCCGGCTTGCTGGCGTTCGATCCGGTACCGGACGAGCGTCCGACCACGATTACGCAGACCGCTGCGGCCGAGGAAACCCGAATCGCTTTCGGCAAGTTCGTGAACCTGATGCGACGCCGTCGCGGTCTCTCCATGGAGAGACTGGCCGAGGTCGCCGAGCTCGACGCGAGCGAGTTGCTCGTGATCGAGAACGAAGTCCATTATGTTCCCGAGCCGCGAACGATCTTCAAACTGGCGCAGACCTTTGAGGTATCTCAGCGGCGCTTGATGCAGCTTGCCGGACTGACCGCGGCGAACGACGCCGGGTTGCGGCAGGAGGCTGTCCGATTCGCCGCCCGCTCCGAGGCTATGCAGAAGCTGACGCCGGAAGAAAACTCGGCTCTCGAGGCGTTCGTCGCCGTCTTGAGCGAACAGGACCCCAAGCGAGCCAAGTGAAGAACGTCAGCCTCGGACATCGAACGATCGCCGATATCGACGGACAGGTCGACAAGGTCCTACGGGGTCTTGGCAACCCGGAGCCGCCCATCGATCTGCGCGTTGTCCGGGACCTGCTGAAGCTCGACCGCGGCTACTATTCGACGACCGACGACAGCCTTTTGCGAGAGACTTTCTCGCGCATGAAGGTCGCAGGTCTTCAGGTTCTCCTCCGCCCGACGCTCCTGCGCGACGCGGTCCAAAATCTCAGCCTGAAGGCCCTGTATTTGCCCGACCAGAAGCGGATCCTGCTCGACCAGGATCTGCCTGTCCTCAAGCACCGCTGGAACGAGGCCCATGAGATCGGCCACGACATCATCCCTTGGCACACCGGGATGATGTTGGGCGATACGGAACAGACGCTCACGCCCGCCTGCCACCAAATCATGGAAGCCGAGGCGAACTACGCTGCCGGCCAGATGCTTTTTCTCGCTGGTCGCTTCGTCTCCGAAGCGATCTCTTCGAGCCCGAGCCTTGCGTTCGTCAAAAGCTTGAGCAAGGGGTTCGGCAACACCATGACGTCCACGCTCTGGCGCTTCGTCGAACAGGGCCATGGTGGCCGGCCGATCGTCGCCCTGGTCACAGGCCATCCGCATCCGGCACGGCGCAAGACCGATTTCGATCCTGCGAACCCATGCCGCTATTGCGTGGAATCTCCCCCATTCCGCCAACGTTTTGGCTCGCTGCGCGAGACCGATCTGTTCGCGACGATCGTCGGCTATTGTGGCGCGCAACGAGGCGGCAGCCTCGGTCGGAGCGAGGTGCTCCTGGCGGACCTCAACGGAGACCGGCACGTTTTCGATTTCGAGACGTTCTTCAATCGCCACGAGGCCTTGACGCTGGGCTATTGGCTGCGTTCACATAGCTCGCCCGTGCCTGTGCAATGATGCTGCGGGGGCGAGCGAACCGCCACCAAAAAAGGGGAACGATGGCGTGTTTAGTACACGCACAAGCAGGCCACGTGCGAGATTGTATCGCAATTCGTCCCAACGTGGCTTCGTGTGGATTTCAAATCGAAAGGAAATCGTTCGAAAAGGCGACTCGCACAGCCCTCTGCACTGACGTGATTAGTGTCAACGGCGGAGCACGACAGCCTTCCAATGCTTGGCTGCGATGAAAAGTGCGAGCAGGGAGAGGCAAGCAAACAGCCCCGGCTCGACCCCAGGCAGGATCGTCGCACTTCCCGTGCATGGGTCGATGGCCCCTTCGGTAAAGTTGGTACAAATGCGAGCGGGATCGCTCAGCTTCGAATTCCAGAGCCACCCCAAATTCCAGAGACCGATCAGCTTCTTGCTGCCTTCATTCAGCATTACCTGCGCCGTTAGAAGGGAGTACCAGAAGTAGATCATGGCGACGAAGGGTAGACCGGACAGAAGCGCGAGCATGGCTCCCTGATAGACCCGTCCCTCGACCGAAGCCGTATCGATGGCCTCAAAACCAACGACGGGGATCCGCTCGTGCCATCGTTTGCCGCCGCGCCGGGCGTACAGAAGGCCAATTGCAGACGATGCGATGGCGAGAACGGAGCAAACGAGGATGGCCACCATGGCCGCTGGCACGCGTTGAGAGAGGACAAGCTTGGCGCCGAAGACTTCGTTTCCGCCTTGCGCCACGATCCAGGAGTTCAAAGCGTAGTAGAGCAGCGCCGCGCTCACGACAGACCAAATCTTGCTCAGCTGGACCTGTGTCATACGTCCTTCCAAAGTCGCATCGATCGAAGTGTAGCATTCATTCTGCGTTCAGGGAGGTAAAGGCCACTATTCACCTTCAAGCGCGAAAAAGAATTATTAGACGATACCTTCTCAATATCCATAAGCCGCCCCATGTGATTGGGGCGCAATTCTTAGGTGCCAAATGCGACGCGTAGCTTGGGCTGCCTTGAGTGTGGTGGGGTTGGCGGCTGCCGGAGCGGCAACGCTCTATACCACTTATCAGCGCGAATACATTCTGACAGAGACGGCTAAAGCCGAATTTGTCGGCCTGCAGCAAAGCCTTCATGGCCTTCAGAATTTTACGCAGTCGAGCGGCGATGGCGCCTTTATCGCGCTCGACAAGTCGATGTTCGACAAGATGGGCGCTGCACTCACGGGACAGACGGTCACCGTCCATTCGAAGGAGCTCGATGACGATATCCGGCTGACTGTGAGGTCCGTCACGCTTCGTACTGAACCGGGCCGCATGGTGGCTCGGCTCGATCTGACTGCCGCAGATACCAAACGTGGTCTCGCCGCAGGCCTGGATGTCGAGGGCTTCCTGATCTATGCCGGCACGACAGAGGAGAATTCTGTCGCACAGGACAGCCCGACGGACGCTGCCAACTTCAAGTTCATCCCGGTCAAGGTTGCCCCTCAGCTTCAATATGGCTTTCTGAACCTGCGCGGCCGGCAGTTGACCAGCGAGACCATCACCGCCGGCACCCTGTCCTTCCTGTTCGACAAGCTGGCATTGAAGGCAACTTATCGTCCGCATTTCAGCTTCTCGGTCGGCTCGCCCGAGACGATTACGCAGCATTTCGGCGACAACAATTCTGGTACGGTCGAGCTCACGGCAATGCCCTCGCCTTTCCACTTCGATCAATGGCTGACGGTCGTAGCGCCGGTGTTCACTCCCAAGGGAGTTGTCCTCACTGCGACGCTCGCACCGACGCGCCAGGCGCCAAGCGCCGTCGGCGTCGCGCTACCTGACACGGTCAACGCAGACGACCTTTCCCGCGCACGCCAAGAGGTTCAAGCGAAGGCTGGCGTCCTGGACGGGCTTTTCTCGCGCGATGTTGCCGTTACGATCGGGCGTACGGCCTTCACGAAGCTGACCGACCAGCTTGCCAATACCTTGGCTGGCTTTAGCATTTCGGTCCAGGGCAAGGCGATCTCGGGCCGCTTGTTCGACAAAAAGTGGCGCGACAATATCCTGGGTGAAGGCGGCGTCTTTGCCGAGATTCGGGATGCTGGATGGATCAAAGGGCGCGTGAATTTCGCAAAACCGAGCGTTGTGCTCGATCAGGCGCAAGGCCCCTCGCTGTCGCTGCCCGTCAGCGCCTCCTTTATCGCACCCGTGCATGTCCATTTCGACCCGCTGATCGGCGGCGGCATCGGGACGTCGATTGGCATGCAGGGCTCTGCCAGCACGACGCTTCGCGCGTGGTTTGGCACGACGAAATTCCCCTTCGAGGGCCGGACTGTAGCAGTTGCTGGTCCTGTCATGAGCTGCGGACTACTCGATATCGATGCTCGGACGGATGGTAAACTCAAGATCGGCGACGGTGTGGCAACAGTCCCGCAGTTCGGCGCCAAGGTAGGCGTGCTCGTCGGTTCGAAGCCACTTGCGCCCTCCTTCATTGCAGGCGCCCCTATTACGATGACGATTCTGCCGCCGGCCAAACAGGATGAGCGCTCGACGGCGCGTCTGTCGGTTGTCGACGGTCTTTACGCGTCTCTCTCGCTGGATGACTTCGCGGCCGAGCCTAGCTCGGACGGATATCGCCTGTCCTCGAGCTTTAGTGTCGTACTCGGCAATCACCCGTTCCAGCAGCCGTCGTCAGAGTACATGGAGCGGATGCGGAAGGCGGCAATTGATCATTGGAATGCGACCATGCGCCAGTCCTGCCCTAACCTTCCCAGCATTCGGATCGAAGTTGGCGACCTGGAAATTGGTCCGAATGGCGAGATCATGAAGTTCCTGCGAAACGCTTGGAACGACATCACTAAGGGTCCCGGTAAAAACAATGAAGTCGTCAAGCTTCTCGGTCGCATCCAAGCTGCGGCGGGCAGCTACGACGAAGCGACGAAGAAGGCGGCGAACGACGTGGGCGACATGGCCAGGCGAGCATTCCCGACCGACAGCGGGATTGGACACGCGGCCGGTGAGTTGGGCAAGAGCGTCACAATTGCTGTCACCAACCCCGTTGCTGCGGTCACCGGGTTCTTCCGCCAAGCCGGTCGCCTGTGGAGGTAACAGCTGAGCGCCGCGACCACGGATCGCAAATAGCCCTCCCAGGAGTGGCGAAACGTGACTTATAGCGACGATCTTCGGATAGTCGACCGCTCGGGCACGTCAAGCCTCGCCCCCTCCAACAAGCGTCTGTATTCTGCGATTGTCGTCGTGCGTATCAACGCGTGAAGGAACTCGTATCGACGAGCACCCGATCAATCGACGGTGCATCTCCTTCCCACCTCGCCTCGAATCGCCCTGGAAATGTCTCGGAAAGCGTTACGTCTTTGGCGTACTGCAAAGTGACGTGCACATTGATCGGGCCCTCGAATCGAGTACCATCAAAACGTATCTCGTCTCCGAACACTTCGACCGCCTCAACCAGTGTATTGGAAGAAAGCGAATCGAGATCTCGCCACGCTTCGGTGTCCGCGATTTCGACGTTTCTCACCGCTTCGGCTATCTCGTGAGACTGCTTCGACGCAGCCGATGAAGCTCTCTCTTTAGCCATGGCATTTGTCCTAAAGGCCTGCCGCACTTATTCCTAGGCGCCTGTCGTACTGCCATCTCAGCGAGCCGCACACGCCTTCCAGATTTGCCCAAATGTGCGCTGCATCCACGCCCATACGAAACAGCTTTCGTTGAAAAGTATACCGGAATTCTGCTGGAATGATGAACTTATGCTCTTCGATCTCCTTCGGGCGCCAAGGCTCGTCCGGTCGAGGATGGATAGAAAACAATCCACGTTGATTCGAAATCCGCGGAGCAAGGCTAGACGGAAGCATGAACCCCACCTCCTTGAGCTTGAAGGGTGAAGGCCAGGTCTCTGCATCGCTGGGATCGACGATCTGCTTTTCGTTTAATGGATAGGCGTAGACGACCGCACTTTCCTTGTCGTACGACTCGTCCATCAATGCGAAGAAACAAGCCACGAGGGGATTTGTACTCCAATCCAGTAGCCTCGTAGGTAACCCGAAATGCTGGCCTAGGGCGAGCCAATCCCAATCGTTTGTTTCGGGCATATGGGTATGCAGCCGCGCATCCTTCTTGAAGACTCGAAATACGCGCTCTTCGAACAACGGATCATAGCCTGGCTTCCGACCAGCCGATGGACGGAGATCCCAGGCTTCCGAAGACTGCCCTCTGAATATCCATCGGGACGGCATGTGCTGATCTAGAAAGGATAGGAACTCGTGCCACTTCTCCTGAGAACGAACAACTTTGTCGCTCATATCGATCTTCCGGGAGGGCGCAGCGGTAGGTTTGCGATTTCGCAAGCACACGGCAAGGCGCATGGTCGCGCTCTCTATCAGTCGCTGGCGGTCGATGCAGAATTTCGCGCCCATGGCAGGAACCTCACGATTCTGCACGGCCCTGTCGAGAGCCGCCTGCGCCTTTGCGACCGCCTTCTCGCGTCGCTCACGTTCCTGGCCGCCGCGGCCTCTTCGCGCCGGCGCTCGACATCACGCCGTTTCGGCTCTTTGTTTAGCTCCGCTACCGCTGTCCGGGCAGCTTTGTCACTGATCGTCGGCGCCGTACGCTTCTTCGGTCTATCGCCGCGTTCACGTCCTGCTTCGTCGTGAAGGATGGCGCCACGGCCAGAACAAGACCCGGCGCGTCTACCGCGAGTTGGGCCTGCAACTGCGCAACAAAACGCCCAAGCGGCGCGTCAAAGCTAAGCTGCGCGATGACCGCTGAACTGCACCCGGCAGCAAGGTTGAGAATGCCTTTTAGTGTGCGCCTTCGGGGCCGGCGCCGAGCGCCGCCGCGATGGCGTTGCGGATGACTTGCTCCTCGGAGGCCGCGAACTCGACGCCCTTGGGCGGGCCGCGACATGAAGGCGAAGAGCTGGTAGTGCAACTCGCAGTTCGGTGAGCGCGTCACCGACGGCAGTCACGGCCGCGCCGACTTCAGTCAGGTCGCGGCCGGGACACCGTCATGTGACGCTCACTCATAGCTCGCCTCGGAGGCGAGAAGCTCGTTGCGGACATCGCCGAGATGCTCGGCGACGACCGAGCCAGCTTCGTCCGACATGTCGACCTGCCGCGAGACCCAGTCGATGTGTCTGGCGGCGTCAGGCCTATCGACGATGGCAAAACGTCTGGGGCGCGACGAACTCGCGCGGCCCGCGTCGAAGAAGGCGAGCGATTCATTGGCAGAGGCGGGCACGATCTTACCAGTCAACTACCAACCCTATCAATTGACGGAGAAGACAGGTACATGGCAACCGTGATCCATGGACACCGTCAAGAAAGTTGCATCGGAATTGGGTCAAGAAGGATGAAAAGAATCCTGCTGGGCACGGTAGCCCTGGTGGTGCTGGCCGCCTCTGCCGCTGATCTGGCCGCGCGGCTCTCCGAGCGAAGCGGTTCCTACATCGGTATCAATAGCGGTGGCGGCCCCGCGCGTCGATGCTGGCATCTCGTCAACGCTGGCGTTGTGGTCCGCGCTCCGCCCCTTGCCATCAGGGGCCATAGTGCGACAGGAGGCCCGCTCGGCGGCGAAATCCGCTTCCGCTGGCAGATAGCCAACTCGGTGTTCGGCATCCGGGCGAACGGCAACTGCGCTGATTTCAAGGACTCCAACGCTAACCTCACTTTCGTAGGCCTCCAGGATGAAACCAGGGTTGATGCATTCGGCCTGCTCACGGGCCTGCGTGGCTACGCCTGGACTGACGTGCTGCTGTATGTGAAAGGCGGCGCTGCGGTCGCCCGCGATAAATATCAACTCTCCGAATTTGCGACTGGGCTGCCCCTCACCGACGGTAGCGAAACCCGGCGGGGCGGTACAGTAGGGGCGGACCTTGAGCGCTTTTTTCAATAACCGTCGGCGCTGAGTACGATTGCCTGTTCATGGGCCCTCGGAACGTGGACTTCCTTTCAACCGGGATCGCGGGCTTTTCCAGCGAGCTGCCTCGCAGGAACTGCCCGCATTGGGCAGGACATCGGCATCGGTTTGGTCCACGTGAACTAACGCTGGGACGTCGCGGACGTCTTTGATCGTCGCTTTGGTTCGAGGCGAACAACAAGAGGAACTGATGTCCAGAATTTTGGCTGTTGGGACGGCTTTGCCACCATTCCGATTTTCGCAAACCGAGGCCAAGGTACTAGCGGGTCGCCGCTTCGGATCTAGAATGGAGAAGCTGAAGAGGTATCTTACAGTATTCGATAATACGCTAGTCGATCAGCGTTTCTTTTGTGTAGCGCCCGAATGGCTTCTCAGCGAGCATCGCATAAGTGAGGACAAACCAGATATACTTGGAATGTGCAAAGGAGCTCGCATGCGGATTCCGAGACGATGGCGCGCACCGTACCGATTTGATGGCGCGCAGGGTTCCGAAATGATCACGCGCAGCATTCCGAGCATTCTCCGCGCAGCATTCCGATTTGATCGCGCGCAGTTTCGGATGGTGTGAGGCCTGATCGTTGGGGCCATTTCTCCGGCTGGAAACAGCTTGGAGAATTGGATGCCGACGAGGAGGGTTATCATGCGCCAGGTGCGCGAGATTGTGAGGTTGAGCCTTGAGGCTGTGCTCTCGACGCGCGTGGTTGGCGAGCGTGTCGGCGTCGGGCCGACGACGGTACGTGACACGCTGAAGCGGTTTGCGCGCGCGGGTCTGGCATGGCCAGTCCCGGAAGCGATAAGCGACGCCGAGCTGGAGCAGCTGCTGTACGGGGTGCCTGGCGTGAAGCCGGGCCGCCGCAAGGTGGCCGAGCCTGATTGGTCCGTTATTGCCCGCGAGCTCAAGCGCAAGCACGTGACCTTGCAGGTGCTGTGGGACGAGTACATTGCAGAGCATCCGGACGGCTATCGGTACAGCCGGTTCTGTGACTTGTTCCGCAACTGGGAAGGCTGGCTGCCGCTCGTGATGCGCCAGCACCACGGCGGGGGCGAGAAATTGTTTGTCGACTATGCCGGCGACACGGTGCCGGTGGTTGACCGTAAGACTGGCGAGGTGCGTGACGCGCACATCTTCGTCGCGGTCATGGGCGCATCCAGCTTGTCGTTCGCGCTGGCGACGTGGACCGAGCAACTCGGCGACTGGATCGCGGGACATAACGCGGCCTTCAGCTTTTTTGGCGGCGCGACGCAACTGCTGGTGCCCGACAACGCCAAGGTCGCGGTGATCAAGGCCTGCCTCTATGACCCTATGGTCAACCGCAGCTATAGCGATATGGCGCAGCATTACGGCACGGCGATTTTGCCGGCACGGCCACGTCGCCCGAGAGATAAGGCTAAGGTTGAGGCCTGCGTCGGAATCGTCGAGCGTTGGCTGCTGGGGCGGCTGCGCAACCGAACTTTTTACAGCCTGGCCGAACTCAACGGTGCGATCGCCGAGTGGCTGGCCAAGCTCAATGACGGACGGGTGCTGCGCCAGTATGGCCGCACACGGCGCCAGTTGTTCGAGGAAATTGACGCGCCGAATCTTAAACCGCTTCCCGGTGAGCCGTGGGTCCATGCCGAATGGCGCCGATGCCGGGTCGGGCTCGACTATCACGTCGAGATCGAACGACACTACTACTCGGTGCCCTATCGCTTCGCCCGTCGCGAGGTAGAAGCGCGGATCTGTGCGCGAACGGTTGAAATCTTCCTGGGGGGCGAGCGTATCGCCGCGCACATGCGCGGCAGCGGCAACGGGCGGCATACCACGATCAGCGCCCACATGCCTTCCAGCCACCGGCGCTACGGCGAGTGGACGCCGGCAAAGATCCGCAGCGAGGCAAGCCGGATCGGCCCGATGCTGCGCCTGCTGATCGACCGGATCATCGAGGATCGGCCGCATCCCGAACAGGGCTATCGTTCGTGCCTGGGGATCATCCGTCTTGAGAAGCGCTTTGGCGCCGAGCGCTTCGAGGCGGCCGCGCTGCGCGCGATTGAGATCCAGGCTCGCAACTACCCAAGCGTCAAATCGATCCTCGAGAAGGGGCTCGATCGCGTTGCAACGCCCGCGTCCACCGAGTGCGAGCCGATCATACACACCAACATCAGAGGCTCGGACTATTACCACTAAGGAGAGAAAATGCTGACACACCCCACACTCCACTTGCTTACCCGGCTCGGCTTACTGGCATGGCCGAGGCCTTCACGAGCCTCGCCGAGAACGAGGAGGTCCGGGGTCTCGCTCACGCCGAATGGCTGGCGTTGCTGCTGGACCATGAAGCGACTTGGCGAAACAACCGGCGCCTGGCGCTTCGTCTTCGTAAGGCAAAGCTGCGTCATCATGCCGTGCCCGAGGATATCGACTATCGCGCCCCCCGTGGGCTCGACCGCCGTTTGTTCGACATGCTGCTCAAGGGAGACTGGGTCAAAAACCATGAGAATTGCGCCATTGTCGGGCCAACCGGCGTCGGGAAAAGCTGGCTTGGCTGTGCGCTTGGTCACAAGGCCTGCCGGGACAACCACTCTGTACTTTACACTCGGCTGCCGCGGTTGTTCGAAGAACTGGACCTTGCCCGGGGCGACGGCCGACTCACTTCGCGGATGAAGAGCATCGCCGCCGTCGAGCTCCTGATTTTGGACGATTGGGGCCTCCAAGCCATCGACGCCAATGCCCGTCATTATCTGCTCGAAATCCTTGAAGACCGTTACGGCCGTCGATCAACACTCGTCACCAGCCAGCTTCCAATTGCCAAATGGCATGAGCTCATAAATGACCCAACTTACGCTGATGCCATACTTGATCGCCTGCTTCACAACGCTCACAGGCTCGAACTGAACGGTGACTCCATACGTCGCCCGCCGGTTCTTCCTCGGCCTTGATTACATCGTCGGCCGATGAAGACTGAGACTGCAGCCCGCGAAGCTGACCGGCCGCTACGGCACTGTTGGGGGTGCGCGTCCAGTCAGCTTCGCTCCGTCGAGCGACACCATCAAACATGAGACGTGATCTCTTCGGCAGCCGCTTGACCACGGGCTGACGATAGTGCCAATTGCCTTTAACGATCGGGGGCTTCCACATGCGCGCGATCAGATTGGAACGCTGCGCGGCATCAGATTGGAATAACTGCGCGCGATCATTGGAATCCGCACTCGCATGCAAAGCGACCGTGCTCTGTCTCAACAGGGCCGGCGTGAAGCCCGAACACGTCGATCGGATTATATTTGTCTCGTCGAGCGGAATAACTACCCCCAGTCTCGATGTGGATGTGATCTCGAAGGTCGGACTGCGAACAAATGCACGACGGACGCCCATATTCGGCCTCGGATGTGCCGGAGGAGCATCGGGAGTTAGCTTGGCAGGAGCGATTTGCCGCGCAACGAGCGAACGCGTTCTCCTCATTGCTGTAGAGCTGACATCCCTTACATTCCAGCCGAATGATCTCACCCCGAAGAACGTTGTTGCTTCAAGCCTCTTTGGGGATGGCGCTGCCGCGCTCCTAATCGGCCCAGCTGAAAGCGGCTCTGGCAGACTGGATATCGTAAGAAATACGAGTTTGCTTTACCCCGACTCGACTTCTTTAATGGGCTGGCATTTTGGCGACTCCGGATTTGAAGTCGTAGTCTCTGAGCGCATTCCATCAATGATTAGCGAATTGATGCCACATGCACTGCGGTCGTTGCTAGCGGAGGATGGCATCCATTCTAACCAAGCGAAGAGCTTAATCTTTCATCCCGGCGGGAGAAAAGTATTGGAGGTTTGTGAGCAGGGCCTTGGGAGATCGTCTGAAAATTTCTTTTCCAGCTATGAAACTCTTCGACGTCATGGAAATATGTCGAGCGCAACCGTACTATTCGCTTTGGATCACGTGCGTGAGCATGAGGAGCAGGCGCCAGGATCATACGGAATCCTAGCTGCGTTCGGACCAGGGTTCTCGGCCGAACTGTCGTTACTGAAATGGGTTGACAGCGAAGCGGCTCAGCGAGGGTCTGCACATCTTGAGTCAGTCGGTGACGGATTGGCGCGGATCGCGTAGTAGTGGCCGGCATCAACAAATTCGTTGCCGGTGCTGCTGAGCGCCAGCGTGCCCGAGATGCGCACTCTGCCGCCGGTCTGCTCGGCCACCGCGTTAATGCCGCCGCACTGGAGGTGCCGATTTATGAAGGATGGCGGCGCGATGCATTACAATGTTCTCAACGACGATGACGGCCTCGATCCGGTGACCGTCCTCAACTTGGACCTCGGCAGGCGGCGGCAAATATGACGACATCTATGACCGAAGGCCTTTGATAATCGACGGTTCGAGCAAGAGGTGCCGATTACAACCAACGCGCGTTTGTTCAGCCGCCCTTAAGCCGAGGTATGAGAATAACGTTGACGCCCAGCGGATTGTTAGGGGTCACCTCCCTCAACCCTGCAGCCAACTGCGCCATGTAGGGATGACCATGGATGTAAAAATGTGTCGTCGGCTGGAACGGCCTCGGGAAGGCGTCTACTCTATTCAGCACGCCGAGCAGGACGTCCGGGGCCAGTTGGGGACCGTGGTTCCAGCCCGAGCCTACGATGTGCGTGAAATCATCATCTAATCTCCTAGCCCGTACATCGAACGCTGGACGTGACAACCGCCGCGGCAGGTCCAAATGGCTTGCCCCGCCGGCTAATTTCCCCTCGACTTTCCCTTTCGAGCCGCTAGGCTCCCCCACATTCGGCGGACTGAACTGTCCCGCGAGTTTCTCGGTCCGAATTTTCTCCAACTCCGCAACGAAGTCCGCGGTCCATTGCTGGATGGGATACGCTAGAAGCGTCCTCATCATGTCTTGCCAGCGCGAGATGCGCTCGGCAGGCGACATCGAAATTGCGGCCGAAATCTTGTCTGCTATGTCATCAATGTTGTTCGGGTCGACGAGCAGCGCCTCCTCCAGCTCTTTGGCCGCGCCGGCAAATTTAGACAATATCAGCACACCGGGATCGTTCGGATCTTGCGCAGCGACATATTCTTTCGCCACCAGATTCATGCCGTCACGCAACGGCGTTACCACGGCAACTTTCGCTGCGCGGTAAAGAATTGCGAGGTCGGCCTGACTGAAGCCCTCCTCGAAATGACTAATCGGGGTCCGGTCGCCCCTACGATGGCGGTTGTTGATATCGCAGACAAGGCGGGCGACATCTTTCTGCAGATTGCTGTAGACCTCAATGCCGCTGCGCGACGGGGTGGCGATCTGCAATAGCGAGATGCTGTGCGCGAGATGCGGCCGTTCGGTCCACAGGCGGTTTAAAGCGTGGAGGCGTTTGTCGATACCCTTGGTGTAATCGATCCGATCGACGCTGATAGCAATCTTCTCGCTATTAAGACCGCGCCGTATCCACGAGATCCAGGGCTCCGAGGCCGCGTCGGCGCTCAATTCCGCGAACTTGACCGGATCGATGCCGATCGGAAACACTTGGGATCGCGTTTGGCCATGACCCGAGGTTACAACACAGTCCTCGATGGTAAGCCTGAGATGCCTGAGATCGGTGCTGACATAGGCGATGAAATTCCTCCGGTCCTCCTCGGTCTGAAAGCCGATCAGGTCGTAAGCCAACATCGCCTCGATCAGTTCGCGATGATGCGGCACACTCCGCATCATGGCTGGCAGCGGCCATGGCGTGTGCAGGAAGAAACCGATCGGCTGCTCGATGCCGACCTTACGCAGCTCAGTGCCGAGCGGGAGGAAATGATAATCATGCACCCAGAACGCGGTCGGCTCATCGAACCGGAGCAGTCTTTTTGCCATCACCGTGTTGATCTCGCGATAGCTGAGATAGTCTAACGCCGAGGCGTCGATCAGGTCGGTGCGCGAATGCAAGGCCGGCCACAGTGCCGAGTTGGCAAAGCCCTCATAGTAACGCCGATAATGCGCGGCAGGCAGATTCAGCGTCACAAGCTTGCCTGCGCCGAGCGTCTCGACAAGCGGCGCTTTACGACAACCATCGCCCAATTGGTCCGAGGATCCCACCCAGATTGCTCCGGATTGTTCGACCACAGGGAGTAGCGCAGCCGCAAGGCCGCCTATCTTGGGTTGATTGGCGTCGCCGCTGTCAACCCGGTTCGACACGACGATGAGATTCACAAGTCATCCTTGCCCGTCTGATCTGCCGTCACCCGGCGTTCAATCAATATGGCTTGATTATCGCTTCAACCAAGACGAACCCAAATCACGCGCGCAGGCATTCAGTCTTGCTACTGGAAACAAGAAATTTAATGCAAAGATATTCTTGCACGCAGTTGCGCGGTGTGGAACCGCGGAGACACACTAAGGCTCTCGCGTGGTCCCATTCGCACGGTCTATTTATCGATGATTCCATACGCGCTTCGTCGGCTGCCACCAATCACAGCAGGTCGGCTCGAATGACGGGCGGGCCACGCACATCCCCTCGCCGACCCGCAAGACAAATGTGGTCATTCCGGAGCCATTGCACCAACAGCTCCGCCTCGCGAGAGCAGCTTTCCAAAGGACTGCGAAGCACGGGTTTTGTGCAGACGGAAGAGCTTGTACCGTTCGGCAATCGCCGCAAGCCCCCTTATGATGCTGTCTTCTATCTGGTCGCTCAAGCGGAATCCGAGCCGATGAAGGCGCCGCGCAAGCAAGTCGCGGTTCTCCACGACACGATCGACGACCAAAGTCTTGCAGTTCGGATCGGCCATGTACGCAACGCTGGCTGATCTTCTTGCCCACCTAATCTGGTATGTGACACATAGACGCGTCCGCATAGGCGGAACGCAAGTCCGTCACGCTCGAGAAATATAGCGAAGAAGCGACAATTGTCTCGGCGGGTCTCATGCCCATTCTTGTAAAGCCACGCACACTGGGTCTGTTGACCAAATGCGAGCGCCGTCCTCCCGGGGCAAGCCTTGTCATTTCCGTTTTCGCGATGTTCGACCTCGCCAACCCGAGTGCGGACCGTCTGGAAGGCGAGCAGGAACTTTGGATGATGGCCGCGAAGGAGCTTCCGCCCGGCAACCCTCTCGACATCGGCATGCCCAAGCCGCAAGCGGAAGTGCTCATCGGCGGACATGCGGCAGCGCCTGAGGGACGGCCGACGGAGCGCATGATGTTGGGCTGGACGCTCGGACCGATGCAGAAGCACCTTCTCGTGACCGGCGACCGTTATTGGCAGATGACCGCCTCCGGCTGGCGACCGACAGCCGCGCAACCATTCCGGCAAATGCAGCTAACGCGGCAACGCGCGTTCGGCGGGCCCGGCTACGCCGCGAACCCCGTCGGCGCCGGCCACGGGGCTCTTCGCCGCAGCATGGCCGGCGAACTGGTGGCGCTGCCCAACGTGGAAAACCCCGAGCACGCGATTCAGTTCATCGAAACGATCGCACCGCCCGCAGCCTTTGGACCAATGGCGCTCGATGATAAGGAGCGCCTGCGATACGCGGGGACCTATGACGCCGCGTGGCTGAAATCGGTTGCTCCCGCTCTGGCGAGCGATGCCGATCCGCGCCTTTTCCTGTTTGCGCCGCCAGACCAGCGCATGGCCGGCTTCATCGCGGGCGGAGAACCCTACGCGCTGCAGAACTTCTCCGCGGAGCATCCGTTGATCGAAGGCCGCCTGCCGGCCTTTCGCGTGCGCTGCTTCGTCGGCTGGAGCGATGCGACGCGTGGCGTCACGGAACTGCCGACGCGCATCGATACCCTGTGGCTGTTCGCGGGAGCCCGCCGCGGCGTCATGATCTACCGCACCGCGACCGCTGTGCAGGAATTGGACGGCAGTGACGTTGGCGACATTATGGTCGCTTACGAACAACAAGGCGAGCCCGCGCGGCCGTTCGATCATTATCTGAATGTCCGGCAGCTGCGGCTCGACCCGACGAGCGCCGCACGGTATGCCTTTTCGGAACATCAACTTGCCCCTGAGATTTCGGCTGCCGAACGCGAACGCCGCGCGGCGCGGCGTCGCTATTTGGCCGAACAGCGCGCAGCGCGGCAGCTGGCCTCCATGCGCTGGGCGCTCGAGCAGGAGTTCGCGGGCATTGAGCTTCCGCCTTCGCTGCGCCCGACGATCGAGATACCGTCGATTGAACCGTCAAGCATTCCGGAATTGTTGCCGGAGGAACTCGAGAGTGGCGAGATCGAATTGGCCGAGATCCTCGACGCCTTGGAGACGGTACAGGCCAAGGCAGAATCCGATCTCGACAAGCTTGACGCTCAATATCAACCCGTGCGCGCGGCCTATGAAAAGATTGCCAGTCGAAACGCCGCATCAAGCGATATCGACGCCTTGCTTGCCGCGATCGGTTCCACGGACGCTGCGCAGTCGATGGACGCAAGCTTTGAGCAAGCTCCGCCATTCCCTGCGCTGCCGGATACTGATCCGGCCCTCATAGGCGATATCGAAGACAAGCTCGCGCGGGCGAAAAACTGGCGTCGCGAAATCCTTGGCGCAGCAGCGCAACCGCTCGACGAGCAAAAACAATCCGAACTTGCACATGCTCGTTTCTTTAACTTGGCGGCTGGACGACCGCTCGAGCCGATACGCAACGCCATATCGGACGGCGCCTTTTCGCTTCCCGATATTCCCGCGCTTGTACTTCCGGAAGAAACGCGGAGCCTCACGCCAGAGGCGCCGCCGCGCCTGACCATTGACGACATACTGGCGCAGATCGAGGCCTCCGGTACACCGCCTGATGTCGCCCAACGAGCGCATACGGCCCTCGCCGATGCTGAAGCGGCGCTCAGGAGGGCCCTTCCTGCGTTACCGTCCTATGACCGCCCGCCGTTCGAGGCATTGAATGCGCCGCATCAAACCGCAAGCGCTGATGAGCCCGAAGGAAGGATCGCCGCGGCTAAAACGGAAGCTACGAAAGCATTGACCGTCCTGCGGACCGAGATCGATAAAGCCGAGGGCCAGTTGGCAGCCGGCATGGCCGCAGCAAGGCTCGCCTCACCCAAGCCGCTCAGGCCTGAAACGATGCTGGCACCAGCTGTCGCACGCACGCTGGGGGATCTGGTGGAAGAGGAGTTCCGGCGCGGCGGCACGGTTGCTGGTCGCGATCTAGCCGGCGCCGACCTCTCCGGGCGGCGATTCGTGAACGCGGACTTCTCCGGCGCCTTTCTTGAGCGCGCGAAGCTGAGCGGGACCAACCTGGCCGGCGCAAAACTGATGAAAGCCGCACTGTCCGGCGCAACGCTCATCAACGCTGATTTAAGCGCGACCGATCTCACCGAAGCCAATCTCGGTGAGGCCGACTGCCGCGGAACGCGTTTCGCAGGCAGCCAGCTTGTGCGCACCAATCTTCTCGGCGCGCGCATGGTGGGCGCATCCTTCGACCAAGCACGGCTTGGCGAGCTCCAGTTTTTGCGGGTACCGATGATCGGGGCAACCTTCCGCTCTGCGCAAATACATCAATGCTCCTTCATCAAAGCCGCCCTCGAGAACAGCGTTTGGGGGGACGCCGTCCTCGAGCGCGGACAATTCATGGATTTATCGCTGTCTGGTGCGAGCTTTGCTGGCGCGCGACTTAAGCAAACCTGCTTTCTCAAAGTGGCAGCGCCCCAACTCGATCTCAGCAGCTCGCAATTTGACCAAGTCAGCTTCATCGGCGACATCGATCTGCGCGACGCCCGCTTCGGCCGCAGCAGCGCCGAGGCGCTCTCTTTTCAGGCGGCCGACCTCACCGGCACCGACTTCACCATGGCTCGACTGAACGGTGTCTATTTCGGCAAGTCGACGCTGGCGCGCGCCATCTTCCGAATGACATCGCTGAAACGCGCGGTCTTCACTGGCAACGATCTGCGCGGCACCGACTTCTATGCCGCTAACCTGCTCGAGGCACATCTCAATGAAGCCGACCTCACCGGCGCCAGTCTACGCCATGCAAATCTCTATGGCGCCGACCTGATGGATGCTTCTTTGGTCGCGACCGATTTGAGCAACGCAAATATCGACCGCACCGTCCTGATGGTCACGCGCCATGTCAATTGATCTCTTATTGCAGTCGGTCGACCATAAGTTCCCCGTACGCGAAGCCAACCTCGATGGCCAGATGCTGTCTGGACTGAGCCTGAACGATGGCGTTGTGCTGAGTTCTTCTTTTCGCGGCAGCCAGTTCACGCGTACCCGCCTGACCGGCATGACGTTTCAGGACTGCGACTTCAGCGGCGCTTCCTTCGCCGACGGTTGCCTTGAAAAATGCATATTCGTCGGTTGCCGCGCTGGCAGATCCGACTGGCGGCGGGCGCGCTTCACCCAGTCGACGTTCATGTCATCAGATTTCAGCCATAGCAACTTCAGCGAGACGCGGTTCAGCCAGACGACAGCCATGCGTTGCGTATTGGACCAGACCACCCTGCGCGGCGCCACCCTATCTCAAAGCGCGCTCATGGATTGTGGGCTCGCCGATGTCGTACTCGACAACGCCACGCTTACGAACGCCGCGATAACGCAGGCCGATTTGCGCAGTGCACAGCTCACGGGATTACGTTGCGACACGATCCATTTCTCGGAATGCGATCTGTCGGAACGGGATCTCTCCGGGCTGATGCTTGCGCGAGCGAACCTGAGCGGCGCCAAGCTGAACCGCACAAATCTCTCCGGCGCCGACCTCTCCGGTGCGGTGTTGGCGGGCGCGAGCCTCGTTGGTGCCGACCTCTCCTGCGCGACCGCCCCGAACACGCTGTTTGTCAGGGCTGACCTGCGAGCCGCAACGCTGCGTGATGCCGATTTGACGCAATGCATCTTCGTAGAGGCGGGCCTCGACGGCTGCGATCTTTCGGGCACAAAACTGGGGATGGCCGTTTTCACACGTGCATCGGCCAAGTTCGCCTTGTTTGCCGGCGCCGACATGTCCTATGCGCTGATGCACCACGCCAAGGTTGATGGCAGCGATTTTTCCGGCTCGCGCTTTCTGCGCACTGACTTTCACTGCGCGTCGACCGAAGGCAGTCTGTTCGTGACCCAGCGTGGGAGTGCCCTGCATACTATGCCGGAACGCGCCGTCGCTGAACTCTACGATGCAAGCCGCGTCATCCCTCTCAACGGAGTGAGCTAAACAAATGACTTTTGTCAATTCAAGTGGCCCGATGTCGGCGGAGGATCAAGCGTTTCCCGACGTCTGCAACACGCCATCCGGTCCCGCCGTTGTGCCTACCCCCTATACAAACGTCGCTATGAACACGACGGCTATTCCTACGCAGTCTCGGTGCCTGATCATGTGTATGCCTGCACACAACATGACGACCGAGCGCGCGACATCGATGGGTGATAGCGCAGGTGTGGCCCTCGGCGTCATCTCTGGCCTTGTCATGGGTCCAGGCCGCGCCAAAGCGGGATCGGACAATTTGTCAATCGGCGGGTCACCGGCAACCAAAATGGGGATGCCGACTAAGCAGAATGGTGCCAACCCGAACGCGTTCGGACTTTCGATATCGCCCTCTCAAACCCGCTTGATGGCGCAGCGCTGAGGTGCCCACAGCCACACGATTAGGGAAGCCTACTATGCCAAATGCCTATACCCGACTGGTCGTTCCAGAAACACCGTCTTCTCCCCTGACCAAGTCGAGTTATCTGCGCCTCGGTTCTTATTCGGACGAAGAAGAAAAACTTGTCACGGGTCTCACAGCGACTATTGGCGAAAGTCCAGCTGCGATCAGCAAACATGAAAGCGACAATGCCGGCTTACTTGCCTTCACCAACAAGGACTTCCAGGCAAATATCGAAGGCGCTGCACTGCTCAAAATCGCTCGCGGTCAGACCACGGAGGTCACGAACGGCAACTCCCAACATCAGGTCTCGAAAGGCACTTATGAGATCTCCGCCGAGAATGGCGTGTCAATCAGTGCTGGCGCTAATGGGACGCCTGCGGACATCATCCTGACGGCCTCGAACCGCGTCAAGCTCATCAACAACGGCCACAAGCTGGAAACGACCGTTGGCAACTCGGAAAAGCAGACGATGGGCGACACCAAGGAATTCTTTCAAGGCACTAAATTCACCTGCATGAGAGGCGCAGCTACCACGCTGGCGATGGCCAATAACGTATGCATGTTCTTTGGGGAAGCGTTCACCTTCAAGATCTCAAGAGAATGTTCATTCAATCTGAGCGATATGAACTCTGTCACGATCGGCAACAAACTTGACATTGTCGAAGGAAACGACGTCAAGCAAGTGATCGGCAATTCGGCCAAGTGTGTTTTTGGACCCGACTTCAAGTCGGCCGATAGTGATACCAAGATTCTCAGGACAAGCAATTTCAAGCTCGCGCCCGTTGACGACTTGAAGGTGGTCGGCCGCGACGGCAAGGTCTGCAAGATGAGCGTGTCCGTAACGGAAGAAGAATTGAGTCAGGGAAAGTCAAGCACGGAACAGTACGAGCTTGTGACCCGAGCAGCTGAGATCATGTCCAGCACCGGCAATGAGGAAGTCATACAAAAGAAGTCGATAAATTTCATGTAGCCGGCTGGAGAGCAGGAATGACGATGACGATCCGTGCCACAAACATCGACATCTTGGCGATGGCCGAGCGCTTGCTTGAACCTGGACATCACACAGCCCGTGTAGTGTCAGTCAGCGATGATGGCACTGCGACGGAGGTCGAAGTCGCTGGCGCTCGTCACACGGCGACGGTGGCTGTTGGCTGCCTGGTCCGGCCTATACCACGGGACATGGTGCTGCTCTTCGCTAACGTGGAGCAAGCCTTCGTCGTGACCGTGCTCGAGCGGGCGGCTTCCAATGGTGGCATGGTCGGCCTACCAGGAGGTCGCAACATGTCGATTGAGGGCGAGACCATCACCATCGCCGCGCGCCAGCGCATATCCTTGCGCGCCGATAGTATCGATCTGCAGGCTAAGTTGTTTGCGGTGCTCGCGAACAAAGGCACCTGGATCGGCAAGCTCTACACGTTAGTCGCGGACCGTGTCCGATGCTCGGCGCGGATCCAGGAAGCGAGCGCCGAGTTGCTTACGGTGAAGGCGGTCGAGCGTGTCGCGGTGATCGAGCGTATTGACTCATTGCAGACCGAAACCCAGGCCATTAGGGTCACCGGCATTGCCTCCGAGATAGCCCACAGCAAAGTCATCGCGGTGAGCGAGGATCTCCGCCTCGACGGCAAACGCGTCACGGTTGCATAGCACAGATGCTGTCCACTGGCATGCCGGCTCCGACCCGGCAGGAGAGGGTTAGAACGGTCCAGGAGTTTATCGCGGCCGGCCGTCTCGAGGAGGCGGAGGCGCTACTGGAGGAGGTCGCCACCACAAGTGATCCCGATACGCTCAATGCGAGGGCCACACTGGCACTTGCGCGGCGGCGGATCGAGTTTGCCTTCGACATGCTGTCGGAAGCGGCGACCATCTACCCCGAACACGCCGGCCTCACCACCAATCTCGGCATCGCCCACGGATTGCTCGGCCGCGCTGAGGAGGCGGTGATTTGCCTCGAACGCGCGGCGGCTCTCGCTCCGCGCAACGCGGAGATCAAGCTGGCGCTCGCTCATGCCCTACTGAGCCGCGGCAACGTTGCGGAAGCCCGCGCGATGACGGAGACCGTTGTCCGACACGAGCCAGGGAATGCGCGTGCCTTCCTTCAACTCGGCGCCATCGAGTTCGCCTTGGGCCACAGCTCGTCGGCTGAGGCCGTCCTGCTTCGTGCGCTTGAGATTGCTCCGGACGATCCCGATGCGCTGGTCAATTTATCGGTGCTCATGCTCGAACGCAGCCGCTTCGACGAGGCGCTCAACCTTGCGGAACGCGCGCATCTGCGCGCCCCGCTCGATACAGCCGGGCTCTTTCATCTGGCTTATTGCCGCGCCGCAACCGGACTCTGGCCGCAAGCGGAGGCCACCTGCAAGAAACTGCTCGCCTATGCGCCGGCTCATGTTGGTGCGCGCGAGATCGTGGCCCGCGTTACAATTGCCAAGGGTGAGGTGGACCGAGGCATTGCGCAACTGACGGAATTCGTTCGCGCTCGCAAATCGGATCCTTCCGCCGCGCTTGCTCTGGCGCGTGTCCTGCATCTCGTTGGCCGGTTCGATGAATCCCTCAAGCTTGTCAGCCACGTCGTGCACACGCGACCAGAGAGCGAAGCAGCGAAGTCTCTACAGACGATGCTTGAACTGACGCTCGGTCACTTCCCGACACCTGATCCGGCCGCCTTGGCGCTTGTGCCGCAGATAGTCGTGCCGCCGACGACGGGCGCCCTCGAATTCGTAGCACTCGTTCGTCTCTTGCGTCAGCTGACGAGCCAGCAAAATGTGCATGTGGTCGCGGAGCCACGTTACCAGGCTCTTCTTGCCGGCCTCGCTGAGCAGGTCATTTCGGACGAGCCGAGGCCCGAGCTCTCAGCTATGCCGTTGCAATCGTTATTGCGCGTTCTGTCGACCGACGCCCGCAACATTGCCGATGGCATTCCCTACCTAAGCCCCGAAGCCGAACTGTTCGCGAAATGGCGGGATGCTCTGGCCGCGTTCGCAAGGCCTTTGGTGGGCATCGTGTGGGAGGATTGCGCTCTCGGCCTCTCGATGGAGCAGGTCGCCGCGGTGATCTCTCACTCCGTCACCCCGGTCAGTTTGATGAGCGGGGCGCAACGGCATGACATGAAGCGATGGAGTCGCCCGATCGATGCTGGTGTGCATATCGAGTGTCCTGCGGAATTGATCGCAGCGATCGCCAATCTCGACGCCGTGGTTGGGCCCGACAGCTTCGCCGTCCATATCGCCGGAGCGCTCGGCGTTCCCGGCGTGGTCTTCGTGCCGCGCGGTTATCCCTGGTATTGGGCTCAGGCCGACGGCAAGCCATTGTGGTATCCTTCATTCGAGGTTGTCGTGCAGGAACGGTTCGGCCATTGGTCCGGCGCGATCGACGAAGGTCGGCGCCGGCTCGAGACCCTGCTGCGCACACGAACGATTGACTGAGCGGCGCTCCCACAGCATCGCGGCAAGCCCAAGTCGCTGGTTGCTGAAGCTGCGATTGCCTGCTTCCTTTCTCCAGATTGCGATTGGCGGCTGGGCTGCGATAGCCAAAGGGGCGAACGCATCGCGCACGTGCTCGAGCGGCTTGAACGCAATGAAAGTGTCACGTTCGAGACAATCACGTTGTTCATCCGCTTTTGGATGACGGTAACATCCGAAGGGCGTTACGCGAGACTTGCCGCCCATGAGAACGTCTCTATCTAGGAGTCACCGGTCCGGCTTGATCTGGTCAGATTTGGAGGTGAATGTGATGAATCCCGTCAACAATATCAACAGAGTCGACGGCCGCAGATTTCGTGCAGACGTACTACGTCCGGCTGCAACTGTTCGGCCGGTCCTTGATCGCTGCTTCATCAATCGTCGGTGATCACCATCCGTGGTGACGGCTATCGGCTTCGAGAAGAGCCGTTCCGGCGCACTTGCTTGCCGGAGAAGACGGCATTGATGAAGACAGAACAAGCCCAGCGAGGCGCTGGCATGACTTTGATCATGTTCCGCGCAGTCGATCACTGCGCCATTCTGGGTGACTGCGGCATCGTCATGGCCAACTTCTCGTTCTTAAGAGCGCGACCGAACCCGTCTTTGAAGTCGCGACATGCGGTCGCGTCCCCGCCTTATCATTCCCTCGAACGAGCCGCTTTTTTCATCCTATCGGATTCGACGTCCAGCTTCTCGGGAAGCATGCGTGCAATGAGATCGGACCTAACCAAACCTGCTAAGCCCCCGCCTATGGCGGGGCGAAAACCGGCAGTTCTACAGCTGCGGGAATGAAGTCATGGAGTCTCCTTGGGGAACCGCCAAGAACCCTCAAGGAGACCATGATGGAAGCAGAGTACAATCATCTTAATCACGCGACCTGGGAGTGCAAGTACCACGTCGTGTTCACGCCGAAGTACCGCAAGAAGCTGCTGTTCGGGAAGATCAAGCGGCACTTGGGCCAGGTATTTCACGATCTGGCGCGACGGAAGGAGTGCCGGATCGAGGAGGGCCACTTGATGCCCGATCATGTTCACATGCTGATATCGATACCTCCGAAGTATTCGGTGGCGCAGATCATCGGATATATGAAGGGGAAGAGTTCGATATGGATCGCGCAGAATGTCGAACGCAAGATGCGAAATTTCCTGGGCCACAAATTTTGGGCCCGCGGATATTTTGTCACGACGGTCGGCCGCGATGAGGAAATGATCCGGGCCTACATCAAGAGCCAGGAAATGGCAGACCAGCAGCTGGATCAGTTGGAGCTCAAGATCTCAGCTGCCCCAAAATCCAATCAATCGTCCTAATATCCCTTAAAACCGCCTTTGGCGGTTCCCCATCAAACCTCCAGCTCTGCTGGAGGTTATTGGCTCGTGTTCCAGCTCAGACCGCCTCGAGAGCGTCGCTCGCTAATACACCACTCCTTACGGCGTCAACGCTGCTTCGAGAGATATCTGCCGCCGTAATACTCTCGCGCGGCCTTCCGACACACCCCCATGTAGAACTCATCCGCGTCTTCGGTGGTGTAACCAGCGCCGGCGAAGCAGCCGCGTGCCACCTCGTGGAGCGTATGCCGTATTGACGTCGTATCCTCGTATACGGCGTTAAGGCACGCGACGATGACTATAACGTCCTCCTTTGAGAGGCGGGGCAGGCCACTCATCAAGCGCGCGTGATTGATGCAGGCGACGGCATTGGCGCACGTGAACGAATCGCCCAACCCTGAGCAATCCTCGAACCCATTGCCCTGCTCGTTCAACTTGAAGTGCGCGATGGGCAGATCTTTCATGATATCGATCTCCTTGTGGTTCAACTCCTCACCTATCACGGGATCATGACCCGATCGCCTCTCCTGAAGCCAGACGTCGAGTTGGTGTAGTCCCGGCCCAACCCAGCTTTTGTTGCGTTTGAGCGGGTTCTTATTTGGATCTTCGAACATAAGCGTCGCATCGAGCTTGTCGGTTTCCGCCCGTGATAGCCAGCCGTGCTCGTACATGGCCTGCATCACGACGTTCTCAGCGTGTCCCCAATGCTCGTCCGCAGCGTAGACCTGCCTGAAGTTCAGGATGGCTTGGCCAGCCGCGAACTGGGCCTCCTCTCTGAGACCGCCGTCCTTGTCGAGCAGCGCCTCCAGCCTCTCGATGCATCGCTTGAAAGTTAGTCCCTTCTCGCTCTGGAAGGTGGCGTCCCGGAAGTGCTGAACGCCCTTGTTCACGAAAGGTTGGGTGATCGACCTCGAGGTGTAGCCATAAGCACCAGTTTCATCGTTGAGCACGCCCGTCAATGCGTACTTGTTCTTTCTGTCGTATAGCGGGCTGTTCGTCAGGTCCGGATCCTTCGGCACTTTGGATGGCCTGTACTTGGCCACGCACTCGTCCTTCACGAGATGACCCTTCATGCAGCTCAGGTTCAGCACAAGAGAAGTGTGCGAAGCTATGGAATCCACCAGGCGACCAACGTGTACATAGGTCGCCGCCCGGTAATCGATCATCGTTACGAACAGGTTGTTACCGCAGGTACAAATTGGATTGAGGGGACGTTCATTGAGGCGCCGAGTGTCAGGGTCGGCAGCGTGATACGACGTATAATACTCCCTCGCCTTCGCCTGAGCCAACCTAAGCCGTTCGTTACTGGTGAAGCCTTTCTTCCCGTCGTGCAGTGATGTGGTAGAAAGGAAAAAGTCGTTTGCGACCTCATTATAGGCGTAGCCCGCGCCCGCGAGATACAATCCGTATTTCACTGCGCGCGCAAAGTTTGGCCCGTCTCCCCTCCCGCCTTTCGCTCCGTCTCCATTATTCGTTCCCTTCCCGACCTGCCGCACTACAGAGCTCCTCCCAGTTGGAGTTGCCACAGTCCGGGCACTGACCGCAGCAAGTGAATGCCCCTCGCCATTGAGCGCAGTCATCGCACTCGGGGCCTCAGCCTGTCCGCCGACGATTTGCCCAACCTGGGAGCGAAGCGCAGCAAGTGAATGACCCGCCTGGTGAAACGCACTGAGCATACTTGGGGCCTCAGCCTGGCCGCCAACGATCCGCCAAACCCGGGAACGTAGAGAAGCAAGGGAATTGCCCATTTCGTGGAACGCGGTCATCGCGCTAAGCTGTCAGGCAGTCCACAAACGATCCGCCGGTTGAGTCTCGAACGCCGTGAAGGCTGGTTGTTCCCAATTCGCATCTCATGCTCGTCAATCACTACCCATGACGCTGGATCAACAGTACGATTCCGGCACCCTGTTCGGCTACACGCGCGATATTTCGGTCCGAACACGACCCACTTGATGCACCGCGAGGCCCTAAAGCCACCAAATGAATCGGACGTATCTTTGCCGCATGTCTACGTTGTTCGTCCGACAATTCGTCCGATCAGCAGGCATATGAACCCGGCTTGCTCAATCGGGCCAGCCTCAATGCACCAATCGGCAATGGCAGCCAATGCTCCCGGCCTATCCAACATTCTGTTGAGCAAGGCTGGACCGATCTACCTACTCTTAGCATTGTCTGCACACTGCCGTGAAGCAGACCCGGCATGGCCACTTCCAAGTCCTGCGACGCGTCGAATGTGCGCAATGTATCCACCATGTACCGGACGGTGCCTGGAACCAAGTCACCGTCCTTGGCTTGGCGGGGGGTGCATAGCGCTTCGTAGACGCCGCAAAACGGCGACAGCGCAAATGTCGCGGCGTTGTCACCATTTATCCTCGCCGCTGGTGCTGCCGGGCACGTGCTCCCATTTCACTTCTTTGTAGGTGAACGACCAGTCTTCCATGTTCTGAAAGAAGTTGTTCTGCGGATTGATCGTCAGCGGCACATAAGCCTTGCCCTCGACTAACGTCGCGTTCTTCCAGCTTGTTTTGAAGAAGTTCTGCGGCTGCGGCACGCCTCCTGGATCGGTGCGGTAGAACTCGCAGACCACCTCTTCGAGCACCTCGTTGGTGGCCAGCGCCTGCCATAGCAGCGGCGAGGCCCTATCGAAGAACTTGGTGAAGAGCACCGGCTGGTGGTTGCGAGCACCCGTGGCGACACCGCTCGTCGCATCGCGAGGAACGATGATACCGCTGGTGAAGGCGACCACGGTGATCTTCCTTTGCTTACCCGCATCACCCTTGGCGACCTGCCCGATGCTGTCCGGCTTGGAGGCATCCTTGGAGATGTCGCCCTGCTTCTTTCCCTTGATTGTCATGTAGGCTTCAAGTGACACGTTCGTCTCCCAGTCTCTGGCATACGCCGGCACGCACCGGCACAATGGACATCGCAACATCCGTGCCAGAAGCCGTGCGCACCCGACACTGATATTTGTCGGGCCTTCCGGACGTGATGGTCAATAGGACTGGGCAGATTTCCAGGCACCGGCACCATCAAGCGAAGACCTCGTCGCGATCGAGACAGCAATTCGTCACGGCATGACTGGGCCGACCTGTTTCAATTGACACTCGACCTCGAGAAATGCACGTGTGGCAACGTCGAGGACAGCCTGCCCCGTCACACGGTAACCCATGCGGTTATCAACAACGGCATTGCCCTGCAGGGCGTAGACGAGCACCGTGCAAGGACCGCGTCGTTCCTGCTCGAGATAGTGCGCGGATAATTTGAGGCGCAATTCTCGTCCGTCACGAAGCCGTTGCGAGCAAATGCCATCGGCCGACGGCGGTGGTATGTTGATCGATGCTGTTGGCAGGATGGTCGCGCGTGCCGTATTGGCGACCGCTTCCAATAGCGGGTCGATCTCGTGAGTCGCTGGGCGCCAGACGGCCATAAGGTTCCATGAGGTGAAGAAATCACGGAGATCCGTCGTACATCACGATCGAGGCGCCAGATTGCGACATAAGGCGATTGGACAAGTGCGTGTCCGAGGTCACTCCTCCCTTCATATCTGGATTGTGGACCGCTCCGACAACGACCGGCCGGTCAATGTCGCCGTTGATGTAGCCGACCAGAACTTCCGTTCCGGGGACCAACGGACAATGCAAGCCGGTTTGATTCGGACCTGCATAAGGTTCGAGCTTGCGCACGTAGTCGCTGCCAGGGCCCTCGGCCGGTTCGTCGGCGAATGTAAGCTGCAGCTTGTAGCGGCCCTGGTCGTCGATCTCGGCCCGCCCGTTCCAGGCTTCTCCATCGACTGTGGCGGTGTGGAGGCCGACGCCAAGAGGCACGGGCGTCATCGCAACCGGTCGATAAGGCACGTCCGAGCGGATGCAATGGACCATGTTCTGGTAGGCTCGCCCATTTTGCCCGAATGCGCCGAATCCGGTTGGCGCCGGGCGATAGGCCGAGTGATCCGCGGCGATGACGAGATATTCACCATCGAAGCGGGGATGGCCCTCCAGTTCGAAAATGACGCCAGCGCGCAGCTCCGGTGCGTCGCTGTGGGCGATGTACATTGTCTGGCCGGCGCAGATCTGCTCGGCACGGATCCGGGCCAGCGTGGCCGCTTCTGCTTCGGTCGCAAAATGCCCGCCGAAGCGCGAGGCTTTGCCCAAGAAGCCGCTGCCTTGTCCGACCTGCTTATCGACGGACACGACGGAAGGCACCGTTTCGTTGTAATCGCGGAGCGCGATGGTCTTTGTCGAGAGAACCCGGCGCTGCCGGAATGACCGGACGGCGCTTTCGTCGACGCCTCGCGATGTCTTGCGCTCGTGCTGGCGCGCATAAAGAATCGCCGACTTAACGCCGAACCCGATCTTGGGGAAGGCCAGATTCTTGTCGCCGAAGACGACGGTTTCACCCTCGTCTTCTTGCTTGAAGAAGTAGAAAATTCCGTCCCGTTCGCAAAGGCGCGAAATGAACGTCAAATCACTTTCATTGTATTGCACAACATAATTTCGCTTGGGATAGCGATCAAGATTGTATTCGGTGGGAATGTTGATGCTCACCTTGTTCAACTGCTGTTTAATGATGTCATCGACGCCCATGGGTTGGCCAGGGCCATAAATGCGGCTCGCGATGGAGAGCTCGGCGACCGCAAAACGCGGCCGCAGGACGAACTGGAGCACCCGCAGGTCAGTCACCGTTGGATCGAGTTCCTCAACTTGGGCGCACAGGCCCGAGGCAAGCCATCGCCCGCATGCGGTTTTGACAGAAAGCTTGGCGCGCTCGCCTATCAAAGAGCCGGTATCGACATTGCTCGATGTCGTGGCATAGATCACGTAGCTGAACGGCAGGGAAATGCACTCTGTGCCCTCGAACCCTTGCACGTCGAGTTCAATGTTGGGCTTGCTGCAAATGTGCAGGTCAATACTGAGATTGGAGTCGTTGGTCATCGGTGCACCAAGTCAAACTGTGGCAGTGTTAGGCATGCTCGTCACAGGTGCCGCGGAGCGCGGGTCGATTGGGAGCCCGAAGCACTCAATGCTAACGATATCTCACCTTCCTTACGCGTTTTACGACAGCAGCATGTCGCCGACAGCAGAACTTAGTAAAGCCAGGCACGGGACGGTCGAGACGCCGGACGAACTCACCGACAGGCTCGATACGGTCGCGGCGGTTTAGGGCCTGAAGCGAGCCCCCGCCATTCCGCTGGCGAGATGGTAGCTTCTCGTTGCCATGCATAGTGTATCGCGATCGGCTAGCGGCGCCGTGATGCACGTCCAAACGGCGCATCTGGCGACATTGGTTCTGAAGAGTTCATCGCTCTCTCCAACAGCTCCGAGCGCAAGCTGCATCTCACACGGTGAGCCTTGCCCATCAGCACGGATTCGACACCCGGGTGTGCATTCGAACTGCCTGCGGTGCTAGCATTGGCCGCCTCTTTCGCGCCATTGTTGTGAAGCCGATCGACTGGCCCACGCGCCTGTTGTGTGCGCTCTCAGGTGCGGCGGTAGATACGCTGGGTTTCCTTCTCAAAACGATGCACACGGGTTCAAGGGAAAGAGAGCATCATTCGTCTTGCGCTTCGTGTACTCAGCCAATCGGGGTCGCTGCATCTCAATAGCAACAGCCGTGCCAATGACGTCTCCTCATTTGATCTCTGATTAGATTTTGAAAAACTGAGGTTTGCCAAATAAGTGTTCTCAACCTGACAGAGGCGGCGCGACTGTCAGACACTGGACAAGAGTCAAGCTGGTCGAACCCTGACATGAGGCCGTTTCGCGGCATCCCATGATTTGTCGCTCGAAAAGGTTATATTTTTAAAACCGACCTCCAGAGGGACGGTCCAAGATGATCAGCAAGTGACGTGCCGCGCGAGGCTGCCAAAGAGAGGCCTTCGACGGCTGATGGCGAGCCTGTTTGGTGGGCCACAACATTGAAGACGGTACTTCGATTCTAAGACTGCCCAGCAAACAGACATGTCGATCATTGAACAGAAAGTGTTTGTGACCGAACAGACAGTGCAGATTGGTCTGTTTCACTTTCTGGCATCGCGATCTCTTGTTCTAGCCTGAGCACCTCAGAAAAGCACGACGCGCCTTGCGCTCCTAAGAGGTGGCGCGTTATGACCGCTTCAGGCTAGACGCGGCACTGAAGATTGTGGCTCCTGTCTTCGAACCGCCTTGGATGCGAGGCCGAGATAACCCCGGAGCTATCGAGGGCGCCGACATTGCGACGCGACAGGACAACCATGGCTCCGGTCCGTGCGCAGACAAGGAAGGGGATCCGAGGAGCAGAGCGTGAGGCGCAGATGAGCCGGCGGTTTGAGCTTCTCGTCGCTCAGGATTATACGGCAGCCGATCGATCTCGTTATTGCTCCGGTGGAATTGCCTTTTATGGGCGAACGCGAGAACGAGTCTCGAGATGTTCAGATGGTCGACGTCGTCGGATTCCTCATGGTCATCGCAGCACATATGGCGCTACCGAACGCGGAGTGTGGGCTGTTGGAAGATTGATCGCGAACAAGCTGGAGCGGCGGCGAATCGTGCTGCTTTTCAATTCGAAAACATCGGGCAAGACGGCCCCCAACCGAACTCACGCGACGTGCGCGCTTCGGATCGAGCGAGCATGCCTTACCGCTGCAGTTGCACCTTTTACCGGAGGTTCGCGTGAGTGACAGCAGTAGCGGCTCCAATCAGTGGCCCCGCCCCTATGCGGTGGATACGCAGCTTTATGACCAATTCTGGAACTGGCTTGCTGCGAAGCTTCCGCGCCGCCGCTCCTACGGTGCCGCCGTTGCCGCAGGCGATATGTACGACTTCCTCGCGTGGATCCGCGAGACCAACAGACCCCCAATGGCCGACCGGATTGCGCAGTCGTCGTTGGACGCCGACGTGCAAGCCTATGCAGCTGACTATATAGGGCGCGATGTACCGCCGATTGGTAGATTTCGTGACCGCCTCCTGAACTTGCGAGATATGCTTCGGGACCTGCAATTTGAGAACTGGGCTCGTGAAAGGCATTTGATGTTTGAGGGCTTTGAGGGAGCCAGGCCATCGTCATCGAGCGGCAGTAGCAGCCATAACACCGACAGCAGCGGCTCCAATCAGGGACCCGGCCCTTATGATGTGGATTTACCGCTCTATGAGGACTTTTGGAATTGGCTTACTGAGAAGCTCCCGAACCGCCGCTCGCGCGGCGCCAATCATGCCGCAGACGATATGAGCGATTTCCTCAAGTGGATCCGCGAGACCAACAGACCCCCAATGGCTGACCGGATTGCACTGCCGTCGTTGGATACGGACATACAAGCCTATGCAGGCGACTATATAGGGCGCGACTCACCCACGATTGGCGGGTTTCGTAACCGTCTCCTGAATTTGCGAGATATGCTTCGGGATTTCCACCACGAGGTTCAACTCGAGAACTGGGCCCGTACGCGCGGTGCGATGTTTCAGGGCTTCGAAGTCGCCGGGCCATCGTCATCACCGCTGGCGCCCACAATGCCGTCGGATCGCCCGACCATTGCAGCCGGCGCAGGGGCCAGGCAGGCAGAGCGTGACTTCGGAGCTTATGTCCTCCCCGGTTGGAGGGGCGGCCTTGCCCCGGACCCACTGATCGCGGAATTGCGAGAAAGCAGCCTCCTTCCGGCGCTGTTGCGGCCACAAAGTGTGCTTATCAACGGTATGCGCTATGCTGCGGTATTGTGGCCAGGGCGGGCGCCCGTGACCCCAAATAATCCGGAAGGCGAAAACTTTATTCTGACCCCTGGATACAGGGAGTTAGGGCTACAGTCCCATTCTCGAGTTGAGCAGATGAATGAAATCGGGCAATTCCCCGATATCGGAGAGAGACTGGACCCAGGCTGGATCCACGGCCCCCGAGAGGCCGACGACTCCCTGATCAGCGTACTGGGAGACTTCAGACTTCTGCCGACCCCGGAGGTCCCAATGACGCGTTTCTACATCCTGCGTGAGCGGTACACAGCCGAATCGGGACCAGACGGCCGCATCCTTGTCATCCATCGCCCCTAACTTTGCTGAAGGAACGCGTTTGGGCTGCAAACCCACCTTCGAGTGGAGCAGATGAATGAAGCGGGGCCCCATCGTCTGCTAAGCGTGACGAGACCAGGTTGGATGGCCTGCATTTACGAACTGGTTGACCATACCTCGTGAACAACTCGCGCGGCCTTGCCGATTGTGGCGCGGTACCGCAGCGGTGGTTTGCGCGGCAGCTCATGGCGCGAGGCCGCCAGGAAGATGATGGTGTCGAGTGGCCGTGGGAACTTGGTCCTGAGTCTGCGCCCCGAAGAGATCCTGGTCCCATCGATAAAACTAGCCGCTCGCTTCGATGCGATCTTGGTGTTTGTCCACTGGACAACCCGCGGCGCGATCTCGGGAAAATCGCGTTCGCCAGCCAACACGCGTTTTTTGAAGCTGAGCTTACTGTCGTGGACGAACTCCCATGCCGAGCGATAGTCGAAATTCAGGCAGCGTCAGGCAAGCTCGGCAATGAGTGATCTTGTCCCGATGTATGGGCGTGTTGGGCTCGCGGCTCATTCTGGGATTGGTGAATTTCCATTCGCGGAATGAAGCGTGGTTCAATTGTAGAAACATGCGGTGAGGGCGAATATGTCGCGCGCCGCGGCGTCGCGATTTTGGTATGGGCGGTGACGGACATGGTCTGCCTTGAGGATGTGGAAGAGGCGCTCCGTCGGAGCCTTGTGGAAGCAGTCGGCATTACGGCCCGCCGACGCTTGATGCCGGCGGGCGAGAGAACTGCGCGATAATCGTTTCATGCATGCTGTACGCTTTCGATCGGAGTGATCCGGCAGTGGGGGTGTTCCCGCTGGCGCTTCATCGTCAATGCACAAGGAGGCAACTTCAGTCCAGAGATGATCGCGCACGACCGCCGACGAGGTCGGACGTACGGTCCGTCCGTTAGGGATGCCCTGATCGCGTTGTGGGACGCTTCCGACCAGCCTTGCAGCAAGCGGCTGGTTGTGATGATCCCATTGTTGCTCCCGGCGCTCGAACGGCATGTCAGATTGGAGCTCTCTGCGGGTGAGCGACTGCTAATCTTGACGGTAAGCGCGGCGACGATCGACCGCCTGTCAAGCGCCGCGAAGATCGGGGCAGTTGGCGAGCGAAGACGACAGGCAGGTTTTTCCACTGCCGTGCGGCGGCAAGCCCTGGTGCGCGCGTTCAATGACTGGGGGTCACCTCCGCCGCGTTACTGCGAAGCGGATCTAGTTGCGCACGGCGGCATGCTCGTATGCCGGCGCCTTCATTGAGACGCTAATAATGGTGGACGTCGCAGCGGGGTGGACCGAAAGCTTTCCGCTCATCGTGCGTGAGGCGGCTGTTATCGTCGAGGCTCTCGAACGCGAGCAGAACCTATTTCCATGGCTCGTTCGTGGGCTCGACTTCAAGCCCGATCCAGAAAGAAACCACGATCCGCTTCGGTAACATTGTCACCTGAGGCAATATGCCACCCACGTCCATGTCGCCCGACACCAGAGCGCCGATTTAGTCCGTCCTTTTTCCCCAATGCGCGTCGGCGAATCGAATTGGAGCAGAGCACGCCCAGATCTTCGGCTACTCAGTTCCTAGATCTGCAAGGACGGTATTCAGCCTCCTTTAAGTCGAGGGATCAGAATAATATTCAAGCCTAGGAGCCTGTCCAGTTAGCTTTGGGAAGGCAGTTTTATCTTGATAATGGCGGCTCAGGCGGCCCTTGCGAGCTTGACGAGGTTGTGAGCGGTGCAGATGAGCGCCCATTCTGCGCAGACCTTTTCGATGCCGCGCAGCAGGGCCTGAACCCTCTTCCTGTTTGATCTGTCCGAAGACGGCTTCGACGATCTGCTTGCGCAAGCGGTAGCGACTTCGGTAGCCGGCGTTCTCCTGGTTGACGCTTTGCGCCGGCAAGTGGGTGCCTGGCCGCGAGGAAAACTTGGTCTCGATGTTGCCTTCCGCGCAAGCCAGAGAACCGCGGTCATAGCAACGTCTAAGGCCACCAATGAGTGGCGCTATTGGCGCGTCGAGCGACGTTGATCGCGATAGCAGGATTGCCGGCAGTGCCAAGTACCAATGCGGTTCGCCGATGATCGCGGGCCTCGTGAAAACATAGCGAGCAATGTAGACGTCGCCTTCTTTGAACTGCTCGGGGTGGCGCGTTTTCTGGCGGCTCAGGCGGGTGGGAAATGGACTTGATCGGCGTAGAGGTGCCACACCCCAAAAAGAAGGAATGAAAGAACCGGCGTTGGCATTTTATAAAATATCCGCATGGCCGGGCTCGCGATTTCCCGGCGCGACGAGCGGTCGGGCGGCCTCCCTGGCGCCGGTCTCCAAATTCGGCCGAGACCGCTCGTCGTACAGGGTGCGTTCTGGCAGCGGAGGTGTTCGCCTCGTCCCAGTCGGCCGTATGCAAAGATTGCTTGATCTGGCCGTCAATCCGAAACGGGTGAGCCGCGCCGTAATCCGGCGACGAAACCACCAAATCTCGTTCCGCGGATCTATCGATACAATTTGAATTGCGGCGCTTCGGGCGAATTCTGGCGGAGAGGAGAGATCCTCTCTCGCGTTGCCGATGAGCACTCAAAAAGAGAGCCTGTCCGCTCTCATTCTGGCTTTTTTGCTTCCTACAGAGAAAGTAGCTTCGAGGGCGCCTGCTCTCGCTTTACGACAGCGGCGCGCGTTGACCGCACAATCGGTAGAACCAGGGCGGGCGGCCAAGGCGCTGGACGAACTCACCGACGGTTTCGATACGGTCACGGCGGTTGAGGGCAAGCCCGGAAGCGAGGACCCGCCATTGCGCTGGCGAAATAGTCGGCGGCGGCGCCGGTGTGAGATTTGCGTTGAGCGCCTCGTTGGCTGGCCACTGCGCATACGGGTGGATGCCGGTCAGGGTCAGGTAGGCGACCACCGCGAGAGAATAGACATCGTCGCTTTCTGCCCGTGGCTCACCCATCAGCATCTCCGGCGACGCATAAGCCGGCGTCAACAGTCCAATCTGATCGAGCAGAGCCGCAGCCCTTTCGTGGTGCCGCGGACCGTCCAGCATGAGGACTGTCCCAAAGTCCACAATTTTGATTTCGCCGGTCGAGGTCATGAAGATGTTTCCCGGTTTGAGGTCACCATGGACGATCCCTAGACTATGCATGTGGACGAGGCCCTGCCCGGCGGCGCGGACGATCTGAAAGGACACAGAGGGTGACAGCGGCCGTCCCTGACGATCGGCCAGGATCTGCGCCAGCGAGCGGCCTTTTAAGAACTCCATTACCAGGTAATGGTACTTGCCGTCGTAATCGGAATCGTAGATCCGCACCAAATTCCGGTGTACGCAGTCGCGCAAAAGACGCGCCTCGCGGTGCAACAACTCCACTAATTTCTGGCGGATCTTCGCATGTGGTTGGATGACCTTCACTGCGACTTCTGGACTTTGTTCGCGCGCCCACAGGCCGATGCGATCAATCGCACGATAGACGGTGCTGGTGCTGCCCTCGCTAATGACCTCCGCCAGGTCGAAACGGCCGCCGAGCACGTATCCCAAGGGGGCCGTACTCACAATGCAGCCTCGGCCAGGCATTCGACGATCGCACTCGTGTCGTTGATAGCCTGTTGCGCAAGAGCGCAAGGCAGGACCCTGCCCGTCGGAACGTCGACCGCCAATAATCCGTTGAGCTCGTGATACGGTGTTGCCGTTACGATCTGGTTGCGGCCTACCTGGCACGTGTCGCGTAGCTTACTCGTCGCCACCAGGGGACGGCGTACCAGCGTTGCGGCCGAACCAACCCCTCGGGCCAAGGTGCCGCCAGCGGCATGTGCCCGCCTCCTCCCGAAAAAGCTAAAAAGAACTCTCACGGCGCGCCTATCAAAGGTGATCCGGACATCGGAACGAACGAAGGGCACCCAAGCTGAACGGATTGCTTACACTTTCCGCCCGCAGTTCATAGGTCACGTCGGGCCGATCAGGTCGACCGATCGTGATCGTGAAACGGTCGGGAACGCCACGCGAGGAGGGCCGCGAGGCGTCGACGAGACGGAACAGAGCCCAAGGGCCTGAGCGCTCAATCTTCTCCTCAGTTCCATCCACGGAGACAAGTGTGACGGAGGCCGTGCTTGCATCGGTTCGACTCGGCCATTCAAGGTCGTAGGCACGGGGCGCCTCGTGACGATAGACGATCTCCTTGCCATCCATGACAAAAGTCGCGCGCAGCAGTTTGGAGGCGAGATAGACCGGCTTGATGCTGAACTTCACGGCCGGTGCAGAGCCCGAGCCGCTGAAAAAGGACCTGCGAATCTCTCGCGCGCGCTGAAATTGAGTCAGGGCATCGGCATGGATCGGCGCCGCCGCACCGTCGATGGTCGCCAGCTCAACGCCGGTTCTGCCCTCGATGACGAATGGCGACAGGTATTTCTGAAAAAAATCATCGAGGATTCCGCCGGGGCGAAAGAGATCGCTGAAGTCCTTTAAAGTTACGTCCTCGGTCGCGGCCGCAAACAATGGATAACGCTGGTAGACGCCAGCTTGGCAGATCGGCGCCACTCCCCGCGTCCACACAGCATTGACATGACCGTGTGCCTGTCGAAGCAAGACGCTCCATGTCGAGAGCGCGATGTCGTTCATGATGGCACGGACCAACTCGGGTCGTAGCGCCGAGTCAGCGCGCAAGGTGCCGAAGGCATCGTTGCTCGGATCCTTGACGCGCCGCTGAAAGAGCTGAAATGCGGCCTGGTCGGGATCGGGCGCGGTCGCGATATTGGCCATCGTTGCATACAGGCCGCCGAAAAGATCGCGGATGCGATCCATGCTGGCCCCCTGTCCCGAGGCTCCGCCTATGCTCAATTGGACCAGAGGCTCGAAGGCTTCGGTGATCCGTGTTCCCGGCCAGGGGGCGTCGCCGAATGCCGCCGAGAACACGGCGGCCGTTGTCTCCCCCGCCTTGGCCGCGGTCTGCTCTCCGGGCGGCGACAGGTTCGTATTGTCGCGTACGAGGGAAATGATCTGCTGCAGTGCGCTTTGCGGGCCGGCCAGCCCGCGCAGGATCGCCAAGGCGCGCTGCATATCGTCGAACTTGACGACGCCGACGCTGCTCAGCGCGTTTGTCCAAATGCGAATGTAATCGTCAACATAGCGATCGATGACCTTGCTCACGACCTGTTGTGTATCCGCCGCGAAGGAGCTGCCGGCAAGGACCCAGTCGTTGCTTTGCTCGTCTTGGATGATGAGTGGAAGGCGCGGCAGCAGGAAATCGAACAAACCATCCCGTGTGAAGATGCCCGGGATGATCGCAGTACCACCCGAAGAAGCTAGCTCCTGCTGGCCAATTGTTGGGAAAACAGCCTGGGACTTTATCTCCAGCTGGCCGGCTCCCAGCAGACCCAGGTCGATTGGCCGGAGCCGCGTGTTCTGAGCGCCTTCGCGCAAAAGCCGGGCGTAGACCTGCTCGACGAGCGGACGTTCCATCAGCCGCGAGCCCACGGCAAAGACGAATTTCTGGTCATTCGTGATGGGCTTCGGCAGCAACTCGATGAGGCGCGAAAAATGCTCCTGCAGTTCACCCGCTGATGTCGTCTCGAGCGCAAACGCACGCGCCACTTCCCTGCGCATAGCCTGCTCGACGTTGCCGCGATCGAAATGCCTCGGATCGCTCAGCATCAAATAGGTGCGGAACATTTCCTTGGCTTGGTCCAGCCGAGTATCATCGCCAGTACGCAATCGCGCCTCGATGTGATCGGCAAGCCTTCCGGCAAAAACCGGCAGCAGGCGGTCGACCAGAATCTGATCATAAGCTTGTTGCGCGGCTGGCGCGAGCACCGGGGTCGCCGAAATCCCGAGGCCACCGAGCCACGCAACCCAAGTGTTCTCGCCAGCTGCCAGGCGCAGCCGGCGCGCGGCATTGAGGGTCGGCAGGAGCTTTATCAGGTTCAGCGGCTCGCGCGCTTCCTTGAGGCGCACTTGCGTCGTCTGTGCGGCCATTCTGGTTTCAGCGATGCGTGTTTCGCTGCGGGCGAAAGCGTCGTACCACTGAGTCAATGCGGCTAGCGCCAGTATGACCGCCGCGAGATAGCCACTGCAGTGCACCATCGCGAGCTTGCGTTCGAGTTTGAGATTGCGGCCGACCAGCCCCTGCTCAGCGAAGATCACATCGGTCAGCAACTTCTTGATGAAGAATGTCTTTCCCGGCCCGACTGACGGCGTGGGTGGGTTTGCGTGCAGACCGAAATTCCTTCTGATCGCACCGCTCATCCTCTCGATCGGCACTCCTTCCTGGGCAGCGCTAGTCAAGTAGACGCCGCGCAGCATCGGTTGCACTTCGAATCGGCTCGGCCGGAAGACCTCGCTAACGAAGGCACTGACCGCGGTCCGGATGCTCAACAATTCTTTCGGGAACATATACATCATCGCACGACGGTTAGGATTGCGTTCGTCATGCATGCGAAACGCCAAGTTGCCCTCGAGCCGCTCGGCAAGTTGCTGGATCTCGAGTGTTACGGCGTCGTCGATGTGATCGCCTGGTCCTTCGAGAGGAAAGGTCTTGCCCCAGACCTGGGCACGACCTTCATGGTCGAGATCGTCGAAATACTCGGTGAAGCCAGGTACCAGATCGCATTTGGTTACCAGAACATAGACCGGAATGCGCATGCCAAACGTCTTGACCAGCTCCTGTATCCGCGAACGAATCGACTGGACGAGCCTGCGCCGGTTATCATCGCTCGATAAGAGATCGCACAGGCTGATCGCAACCAAGATCCCGTTGATCGGTCGCCGGCGCCTATGCATCGTAAGAAGATTGAGAAAGCCGTGCCAGGCCGCGCGATCGACCTCGGCATCCGTATCCTGTGTCGTGTAACGGCTTGCCGTGTCGATAAAGACTGCCTCTTCAGTAAACCACCAGTCGCAGTTTCGCGTGCCGCCGACGCCCGCCACCGGATCGACGCCGAGCCGTTCAGCCAGCGGAAACTCGAGGCCCGAGTTGCGCAGGATCGTTGTCTTGCCGGCGCCCGATGGCCCAATGATGATGTACCAGGGCAATTCGAACAGATAGCTCGGCCCGGGCTTGCCGGCGAACACCGTATCGCGCAGGACCTTCAGCGCGTCCTCGAAACGTCTACGGATGAGATCGACCTCCTCCTGGCCACGATTTCTGGCGGTCGTGACGAGGCCCTCGCTCTCCATCAGCGACTTGATAACACGCCGGTTAGCGCGGCGCGCCAGCCAGTAACGGACAAGGATGATGACGACGACCGCCAGGAAGAGATAGCCGATTGTGGCGGCGCGAACAGTCACCGAATCGAACGGATGCTGACCGAAGAGGTCAAGGTTGGGGCCGCCGAACCAGATCAACGCGTCGACCAGCAACAAAGTGATCAGCGTGATGATGCCTCGAACCGAAAAGAGTGCCGCCAATTGAGCGCCAAACACCTGCGCCTCCCTTTAGCGTGGTCCAGACTGGCCGATCACGACGAGCAGCTGCTCGACGGGCGCGAGTTCGTCCGATAGGCGCAAATGGAAGACACCGTAGCCGATCAGCATAGTGACGGCCGCGGCGGTGAAGATGATCCATAATGGCACGTAGCGACGCACCCGCGTACGCACTTTGGCGCCGCGCCATCGGATCGATAGTTCGGCCGGTGGTTCGCTCGCATAATCCCGCAACGAACGCTGAACGTCGGAACGCAAGTCTTCAAGCCGCTCGCGGCCCCCTTCCACCACGCGATATTTGCCCTCGAACCCCATCAACAAGCAGATGTTGATAAGCTTCAGCAACGCGAGGTATTTGGCCGGCTTTGCCTGCACGTGTTCGAGCATCTGGAAGACCTTCTCGCCACTCCACGTCTCGTTATGGAACTGGTTGAGCAAGCTGTTGTCACTCCAGGCGCTTTCACTGCCCCAACGTGTGGTCATCACCGCCTCGTCCAGCAACGCGCATATCACGTAACGGGCGGCTCTTATATCGCCGCCGCCCGCTTGATCTTTGGCGGCACGCTCCTCGAAGCGGCGGATTTGTTCGACCATCCCGCGACGCAGCGCGCCGATATCGGCATTGTTGACGACGCGAAGCTGCGCGACGACCAAAAGGAGCGGTGTCGCGGCCGCGACCAAGGCGTCCTCTACTGCCTTTGGCTCGAAGAGATTTTGCACAACGATCTCGGTATGGTTGGCTGCCCGTACCTCGTCGGATTCAGATACAGGCGACGGCGCGTGAGGACCCGTCGGGGCGGCGACCTTCGGTGGAACGCAAGCGGAAGGTTGCCCGCTTTGAGTGTTACGGGTCGGACCGACTGGCCTGCGTCCAATGACTGTCGGTTCATCCATGTGTTTCGGGCCCATCACGCACGTTTCCCTCGGATAGCCCAGAACTCGAGATGGAGATCGGAGTAGTCACCGCTGACGTGGAAAGCAAAGGCCGCCGAGCGCGGCAGGATACGCCACAGCTCCACCGACTGGTCCAGCTCGAAATAGACGGCATTCTGGATGTAGGGCAACTCGCGAGGCGCCACAGCGAGCGCGTGAATCGGAACACCCGGAAGCTGAAGATTGACGAGATCGCGAATCTGCTCGACCGAGCCTACTTTCATCTGCGCCGGAAGCTGGTTGCGCAACGTCTCAGTCGGTACGCTTGCCACAGCGACGAGAACGAACCGAGAGCCCTGGAACAAGGTGCGGTCGGTGATCAGGCCGATCAGGATGCCGTAGCCCCGGTCCTGCAACGGGAGCGATATTGCGGCGCTCTCGATCACGACAGACAGCAGCCGACGCAGAATATCAGCCAGCGGCGTGAAGCAGCTCTCGAGATCCTCATGCCGATAGAGAGGTATTTCTTGCGGTTTGCGGCGATCGCCAACGAAACTCGACAGCTGCCCGGTAAGGCTCAGCAACGCGCGAAAGAAGGCTTCAGGATGATGCCCACGTGTTGCGGCGAAGTGGTCGAACACGGCTTCTGCACCATTCACGATCGACAAAGTAACAAGATCAATCAAGCCGGCTCCGTCTGCCCTCGTGCGCGAGGGATCCGCGCGCGCAGCGAGTGCCTCTGCGCGTGTCCGCAGCAGCGATCTGACCTCGTTCAACAGCGCAATCAGCGGCTTGGCTGCGTGAATGTCGATGGCGGGCGGAACGTAGGTGTCGGATAAAGTAATCGCGCGAGCCGGATCGATATCACGGAAGCGGCCAATAGGCAGCGTGATCAGATCACCCTGCTCCTCGCCGTCGAACATGAGATGTGTTGTTAGCGACGCAACCCTGATATCGACCGGAGCCTTTTCAGGCGCGCTCGCATTCCGGAACTGCAAGACCTCCGGATCGTGGCGGCGCGATAGTGCATCCCCGGAACAGACGTCGCTGCCGGCCTGTCGGCGCGTGCCTACTGCGATCTTGACCAGCAGGTTTTTCGCAGCCGGCGGAGGGATTCGTGCGATCGGAAGGCGGACATGCTCCGGCATGCGAAGGGCCGTGCCGTCGGGCATAATGGCTTCAAGTTCGGCAAGGGCGACTTGGCCAAGCGCCAGAAGATTGCGATCAAAGGCAATTTTTCGAACACCCCAGCCGTCGCCGACCAGACCAGCAACGCGGTTCTCGACCAGTTGCTCGATCCAGCGGTCGTATTGCTGAAAGTGCTGCGGCCGCACCAACATGCCTTCGGACCAGATCGGTTTGCTTGTCGCAGACATTATTTCAGGCGCCCCTTCGCTGACTTTCCAAAAGATGCATTTGCCCGGCGGCCGTTGCGATCACGACGGACTGGTCAGAAGATTTTCCACCAGTTTCGGCTCGTCTCCTCCTCAATGCTGACAGCCTGCGCAGTCAGCTTTACCGAGATCCTGTTGTCGCGATCGGGCTTGATTTCGGCAGTTGAGCGCCATTGCGCATCATTGCCCGAGCGGAAGCCGGCGATCACGCCGACATTTCGAGTCTCGATCGGCGTGTTGCGCTCGAAATCGCGTTTTTCGCCAGGCGTCAGCTCGATCTCGTGCTTAGCCACCAGATCCGGCCCGAGGCGTTTCACGTCATCGTCGAACAGCTCGAAGAACTGCGCTTGCGTGAAACTGGCCGTCGACTTCAGCTCATAGATACGGACGACAACCGGCGACGGCTTGCCGTGCGCGTTTGGATTGACGAGCTCATCGGCCTCGATCACGAATTTGATCGGCGTCGTCTTAGCGCTCTTGTCAGTCGAACAACTGTTGGCTGCAGCGGCCACCAGCAACGCACCGCCAACAATGAACAACCGCCTGTTCGGAGGCGCCATTACGCCGTTTTCCCTTCATTCTGGCCACGTGCTGAGAGTTGCGACTCGTAGCTTCGGGTAAACTCTTTTGCGATATAGGAGCGAGCCGTTCGATCAATGTCACCGACCATCGATGCGTGCAGTTCCACAAATCTGTCCCACAACTTGGCCTTATTGATGCGAGCACCGAAAAGCCCGCTATTTGCACCGCCGCTCTCGATACGCTGGGGGCTCATGTGCGTTAGCACATTGCTGACCGCGCCTCTCATTGCCGCGATCGCGGCGACCTCATGGGCCTTGATGTCGTCGAAGCCTGCGCGCACCGATCGCGAGAGCAACAGGAATCCGCGATCCTTTGCAAGCGCCTCGCGCAGGGCATGACTGCTATTGGTAAACTGTACTGCGTTGTCGTTTCCAGCGCGTGTCTGCGTCGGCCCGATCTGGCACTCATTCTTGAGCATGGCCCACGCCGCCAGTATCGAATGTAGGCCGTTCGTCATCTCGGCGATCGCACGGCCGAGTTCCGCAAAGAACTCTCGACGCTGTGCTGGTGGCACAAGTTTCGGATTGAACCCAAGCGCATTCCAGAACGCCTGCAGTTCGTCTGCGTCGGATGGAGGGTCCGCGGGCAACGGCGGAGCACCGCTCGTTGTTGCGGTTCTCACCTGGGGAGCGCCGACCGCGCGCTGCGCAGCAGTTTCCTTCAGGCTCAGCAGCAGCCGATCGAGCTCCCGCTCATCGGGCGGCGGCGACCTTGAACCAGAATCCCGCAATTTCCCGAGGTGATTCGTCGGACGAGAGGCGATCGGCTTAGGCGCGATCCGGAGCGCTTCGTTCGGCTCATTGAGGCGCGCTTCTGTTCGCTGCGATGACACCGATGGCATGCGGCGCGAGGCCGGTCCCGGCAACAGATCGCCAAGATGGAGATCCTCAGGGATGATTGGCGCAGGGTGGCCATTCGACAGTACACTTCTGCCATTGGAGGGTGCAGAGGGCAGCAGCGGTCGGGATGGCTCGACAAATGGCGCGTCGACCGACGACAACGGAATTGATCGGATATTTCCCGATTGCGCGTGCGAGGACGGCCTCTCGGTCGTGGCAGCGCTCGACGGTCGCCGGGGAAGATCTGCCAGTGTCGGATCCACAGCCTCGATGTCGTTGCTGAGCGCCTTGTCTCCAGGCAAGGATGGCGGATGAGGTGCCTGCGGCTCCCACTGTGCAGCTGAATAGAAGATCTGGCGCGGGCCGGTCACCATTGAGGGATCGGGAGGAAGGTGCGCATCGCTTCCCAACGGTCCGGCAGTCGGAACAGCTGCAGTTGCGAACTCTTGGTTGAGTGTAGGAGACGGCAACGTCGGCGTTGTACGGCCGAGGCGCACCGCTTTCGACCCCGTCAAGCCGAGGCGTTGACGTTCCTCGACAGGATCGGCCTCGATCATCACCGAGATGATGTAATTCGCCAAGTATAGCGTATCGCCATCAGCTAGCGGCGCGGTATTGCCGCGTCCCAGCGGTGCGTCCACCGTGTTAATGTAGACACCATTGGTGCTTGTATCGGTGATCGTGAAACCGATGCCATTGAATGCGATCAACGCGTGGTGTCCTGACAGCGTGTTGGTTGGATCTGGAAGCCGCCAGTTGCAACCGCGCCCGCGACCGATGGAGCCCCCTTCCGGTCCAAACGCCTGCCTTGCGTTGCGGCCCAAGGGCTCGGCGTTCTCTCCCAGGATTCCGAGTGTGAAATGCATCCCGCACCTTCAGGCTTGCTCGCCGGCACAAGCGGTCATCCGAGCGTCCCATTGGAATTGCCGTGGCAGCAGCATTGCTTCCTACTGAGCAGCATTGTTGTTGGGCCGATCGATTGTCTCATGCGCCGGTTGCGCAGGGTGAAAAGGAAGGTCTCTTCGTGCGCTCAGCTGCATCGGAGGCCGCGCGGGCTTTCTCTCTCAGAAACAAGGCATGCGAACTCAAGCAAAGGAGCGCATCGGTCGTTTTACGCATCTACGTGCACTCCGCCAGTTAATGTTGCCAGATTTCGGTAGCAACGATCGTGCCAATGGCATCTCCAATCTAAGCCACTGATTGGACATAATAATCTGTGGTCCGGCGAATGACGCAGGTGTTCTCAAACTGACAGAGGCTCGTGCAGCCGTCAGACACCGGACAAGGTGAACCCTCAGACGACTTTTTTGGCTACAACCGGGCCCAGTGTCGTCTAGCTATCCTTGACCAAACCGGACAGCGGCAGCTTGTCGAGCGAATATGGCGTCGACTTGGGGCCGCAGAGATGCACACGGGTCGTCGCTTGCGGTAGGCAGTGGGGCGCAACCTTGCAATTCGCGCCCGGTCCGTCCGCCCACGACGATCGGTCAATAGTTCAGGATGCCTTGCAGGGATATCACGACCTGCTGCCAGCTAAGTTCGTAACGCGGCCTCCTGAAAACCCGTCGGGTTGACTGTGCCGGTCAACCACTTATCCCATACTGATGCTGAAGCTGGGTGGGATAACCGTGCCGCTTGAGCCAGGAGGAATACACGATGAGCCCCTCGGGAAGGACCTTGTCGAGTTGGTTTAGGAGTTGGCTCGTTTGTCTATCCATGATTGATATAATAACACATTTTCAAACCGAGTTTGAGATCATTGCCATTTATCGAGTAGACCACGCTCCAGCGCCGCGATCAGGCGAGCGAGCCGGGGCTTCGCCGCGAGGTTAGCTACCGTTTCGATGGCACCCACAAATATCTTGTCTGTTTTGTCTACTTCCATGGCAATCGGGCGCGGTCAGCTCGCTGATCCGGAATCGTTCGAGAATGAATGCCGCTCGCTCAATTTTCGTGACTTCGTTTGACGTTGATTAGGAGAATTCATTATCGCGGTCGCACTTTGGGATCCCCCTCCATTCTGTTGTAAGAATTCACGGAGGTTGTTTGAGGGGCCGCTCCGGCATATCGATCATGCTTTCGGCACCTGTACGGAAGGTGTCGGAGCTCTGCAGAAATTGAATTTCCTTTGGGAGATCCTGTTCGATAGTTCTCTTCGCGCGTTGGCGTAGAAACTCCGCGTGCGGCGTTGCATCGAAGAACCGATAGAAGTCAGCGGTATCATTTATCACCTTGGCGTTGCCGTGTGGCGTCGGCCCCCATTCGACGCATGGAAGCAATCTACTCGAATAGATTTCCAACGCATCCTTGTATTAGCCGACCCGGCAGTGCTTGCGTCTTGAAAACGAGCGAGCAGAAGTCCGGTATCCCCGGCAAGTTATTGCGGACGCGATGCCGCACCGAATTCTGCCAGGAGCTCGCATATTGGAGATCGATATCGACGGCATCAACATAGGAGACCTTCTTTGCCGCGGGCAGATTGAGTTTGTCGCTCCAACAGCCATCCATAGAGAAAGCAGATGCGGTGCGCGTGTAGAGCCCGGTCGGCTTCTGCTTCACGAGCTCCGCAATCTCGTCCTCTTTCACGGCGAGGAAAAGCCGCTTTAGGATGACAAGGTCTAGGCCTGGCGGACTGCACGACGCCGCGATATAGGCGACGGCGCCGAACGCACAATAGTTGCGCGGACGGCTGGAAGAACCGCCCGAGGAAGTGTTGAGCGAGGCCTTGGCTGTCTCGCCGGGCGTCATGACCAAGCAACCAAGCCATCACACGGTCGCGGCAACCAGCTTGGCAGACAATCGTATGCGATGAAGGGAGGCAAAAGCAGCGCGCTTTCACGCCATGCCCGGCCAACCACTCGAGCCTCAGCGGCGGCTTCCGGACTTATATTACATGTCGCCAATCGGACACGAAAGCAGGAGTGAGGTGTCTTCGCTCGGGCGTTCGCAGCGGAGGGGTGTTCACAGCCAATCGCGATTCTTGACGAAAAGGTCGTCGAACAAAAGATTATAGAAGTAGATCACTCTACGCGCCGAGTAAAACGGATCATTGTAGCACAACGTGTTTTCTATCAGACCAGTCAACACTATTATATGCCCATCCCATAGTATTTCGTTCCCGGGGCATGACGGCAGACGCAGCGCAGCCCAGATTGGCCCTCGTGTGGTCAACGTCTCGGCAATAAAATCACGCGTAAATCCGTCATCTGGCTCTTCGAGCCTCTCTAATCCTTCGGTGCGCGCCAACCAGTTAAACTGGTAATTGTTGATGCCTACGTCGGCCCGCCAAACGGAAGGCAGACCCAACCGAGGCCCCGGGCGAAAGTAGTACGACAGCATACAAGCGCAAGCATACCAACAATTGTTATTCCCATGCGATCGTATATCTCCGGCATAGTTTCGTCGCATGTTCAATTGGCCGTCATAGCCATGTTGTTGGCTGACAAGCGGAACATCCAGCTCTACATTCAGCACCCTACAGCTCCCCCAAATTTACCAGCGAGCTGGGCAAATAGCGTGCCGAACGGCTTCAGCACCAACCGCCGGTAGCCATCCTACTCACACACTTGGCGCGAACGAGATGGCTCTCATGGGTCCGGCGGGCGCGCACCGGCTCCTGGCTGGGATCGATGCGATCTCCGCGACCTCGCGCCAGTCCGCGCCCTCTGCATCTGCATCCAAGAGGCGCATGCAGGTGACGGCGAGCTCGCGGTCGTAAGGAGTCAGGGTCGGCTCGGTGCGGTGGCATAGCAGTCTCCCGGTCATGGAAGCCATTGGAGCGCGCAGCCGGCACGCTATGGCAACGTCTAACCGGGTTGACCGCGACTCCGGCCCGTGATCCATGACGCGCCATGATGGTCCAGTGTCCCGGCATCGCGGATGATCTTCACCATACGAGAATAACTCGAAAACGATCACAACAGAACAAGGCTTCCGGTTCCCTTGGGCGGGTCGATCCATGTCGTCCAGCCTAATTCTCCTTCGCCCAGAGTCCATTCCGGCGTCTGCCCGAGCGCTAGTTCTAGCTGGAGATCCCATGCCAAGGGCTCGCGCAGAATAAAGTTAATGAGACGGCAAAGGATGGTATGGCTCTCGCAACCGGGTAGCAGCGACCGAAACTGCAGCTGGTTGAGCGGGCCGAGGCAAAGCCGGAATTTGCCTACGATGTCTGGCATGGTTTCACCAGCAAGGGTATCAACGCCGAGCTCAAGACCAGGCCGGCCAAGGCGCCACTGCGCCTCTTGTGGAATGTCGATCTCGCGCCAGATGAATTCCTCGACCCGGGCCGAAATATTTAGATGGCTGGAAAGCACACCGGTCACGAGCTCGGCCGACCGGCTGCACAAGGCAAGGACGCCGGCATGCGGCAGCAGCCGCGCCCGCCATTCCCGTTGGTTGGCTGTGTCATCCCCGGGCACGAGTCCAAAGAGCGTACCAATCAGCACCGAGATCGCGTCGGTTGCTCCCTCCTCGAACCGCAAATGGTGGCGGTAGTACCGCCAGATCCGCAGCAGCAGGCTGATCAGACGGTGATTGAAGAAATCAAAGAAATCGCCGAGCGAACCCATGCCGTCCGCGTGCATGACCCGTTCGGTGTAGAAGGGCGGCAGCGGGGAGGAAGGACCGTGCAGCCCGAGGAAGTTGACGTCTACCTCCACGCGCTCGCTGGCGGCCTTGACCTGTCTGATTTCCGCGATCTCTTCGGCAGGAAAGCCAAGCGTCGGCGCCGCACGGAAGCGCACCGCCTCCCGCGCGGGATCGTCGGTGGATCCGATCGGGGGAGCGTCGCTGAAGCGCCGCTCGAGATGCACAACGAGCGAGAAGAACCCGAACGCCGAAAGCTCATCGCGTTCGTCGGGCGCCGTCAGAGCGGCGTGATCAATCCGCTTCTCGCTGGCCATAGGTAGTGTGCGTTGCTTTCCGTGCCGCGAACCGAAAACCGGTGCAGCATGTTGATGCCGGCGAAGGTCGCGAAGAAGGCGTCAAGCACCGAACCGAACAGGAACAATTCGCCCTCACCACCGATCTTGCTGTCGACCACAGCCAGTTCGATATTTCGCATTCGGATCGCCGCGCCACGCACCACGTGATCGGTGTCGGTGGTCACGAACTGGTCGAGGCCTTCGAGCAGCAACTCCAGGCGGCGACGCGCCTGAACGTCGTAGACCGCACGGAACTCGTAGCTGGCAAGAACGGTCCGCAGCGTATCTACGTTGACCATGGCCCCGTAATTGCGCGCCAGATTGGCCGTCAGCCGCCGCAACAAGCCGTCACTGACCGGTGGCGGCACTTCTGCAACGACCGCCGTGATGTTGGAGAAGGTGACCGCGCGAGGCGTATCAGAGGTCGGCAGATCCACTGCACCGACCGGCAACCGGTCGGCGATGGGTCCGTTGGAGCAAGTCAATTGCAGGGATGCGACGTCGATCGGCGGATGCTGGCCGATGTCGAGCCGGTCAACGAAACCCACATAGTGATCGACGCCCCGACCGACCACCGCCGGCCGGATGCGCTCGCGAAAGTAAGCGCGGTTGCGCTCGGCGCCTGGCAGGTCGTGGCGCAACAGGTCGAATGGCTCGAACTCGATGCGTTCGGGGCGGCCTTGCACATAGCCGGTCACACGATCAACGGAACGGATGGAGAAGTTCGGCCCTCCAGAGGCAAGCACGCGGTATTCGGTCTTCGCCCGCGTCAAGCGAATCGGCGAGGCCTCGTGGCTGAAGACGTTGATTGCTGGCGTGCAGTTCAAGCAAATCTGGCCCTTGCCCACACGCAACTGCGCGGGGAACGGGCGCCGAAACTCGAGGCTGAGCCTGCAATCGGTCTCCGTGTGGGCCGCGAGCGGCTCGAGACCAGACAGTTCGACATAGAGAAATTTCGACGGGTAACTCAGATACTCCTGAATGATCCGGAATCCTGAGAAGGCGTTGCGCGGCCAGGGCAAGACCGCCTCGTCATCGCTGAAGCCGATTGGTGCGATCTGTGCCGAGCCGATTGCGGCGACCTGTCGATCCGCCATGGTGACGGTTGCCTGCGTGACGTGACGGCACAGCCACGTCAACAGATAGCGCCCCACTTGCGGCTCTCGCTCCGTCGAGAAGAAGAGGCGGAGCCGACCATTCTTAAGACATGACAGGTTTTGCTGGCCGGTCGCTTTGATACCCAAAATAAGTCGAGCCGAATTTGTCCGGTTCTCGAGCTGAACGTCGTTAATCTCCAGCGGCAGCACGTCAATTGGGTAGCAGGTGACGAACGTGCAGTTCGTTCCCTCAATTGGACGCGAGCGAACGCTCGTGCCGGCCGGTACGTTCGGGCTCGCGGCGCTCGCCGATGGCTTCGCGGCAAAGGCCAGAGTCGTAACGGGCGGCAGAGGTTGAAGATATTGCGGCCATACCATCCGCAACAGGCCGTGGACGAATTCGGGAAACTCGTTGTCGAGCTTCTGGCGCAGCCGCGCGACAAGGAAGGCGAAGCCTTCCAATAGCCGCTCTACGTCGGGATCAGTGGCGTCACGCCCGAGAAATGGCGCAAGCTTCGGATTGGCTAAAGCGAAGTCAGTGCCGAGCTCGCGCAAATAGGACAGCTCATCCTCGTAATAGGGATTAAGGGCCACCGCTTCAGCCCCTCACCTGGATGTGCTTCTCGAAGATCGCATCGAAGGCAACCGGCTCCACCTGGTCGTTATAATTGAGCGTCGCGTTGACGTGGAAACTCAGCTGCAGCGGGTTGTCGGGATCGGCATGAAAGCGGATCAAAACATTCTTCAAGCGCGGCTCAAATGTCTCGATCTGCTGCTTGAGCGAACGTGCGAGCGCGCGCACCGCGTCGGCTCCCTGCCCGATCGCATCGTTGAGGTCGGGCATGCCGAAGTCCGGCCGTGTTTCGCAGCAGCCCTGGCGCGAGTTCAGAACCCGACGTAAGTTTTCCAGGACGTTTGCCCGGAAACGGTCGAACGAGGGCTGATTGTTCGCCTCACCGTCCTCCAAGCGCTCCATAAGGCTGCGGTCGAACATCGCCTACCACCTCTACTGCTTGTCGAGCTTACCCTTGAGGGTCAAAGCAAAATCCGCGCCCATGTACTTCAAGTGTGGAACGACGCCGATGCCGACGCGATACCAGCCCGGTTCACCTTCGACGTCCTCGACGATGATCTCCGCCTTTCGCAAAGGCCGCCGCGAGCGCACCTCTGCCGACGGATTCTCCTGGTCGGCGACATACTGGCGGATCCAGTTGTTCAGCTCGCCTTGCAGCTCTTGCCTGCTCTTCCACGAGCCGATGTTCTCGCGCTGCAGCACCTTGATGTAGTGCGCGAACCGATTGATGATGAACATGTAAGGCAGCTGGCTGCCGAGCTTGTAGTTGAGCTCGGCCGTCTTGCCTTCCTGGGTGTTACCGAAACATTTCCTCTTCTGCACAGAATTTGCCGAGAAGAAAGCGGCATTGTCAGAGCCCTTGCGCATGGTCAGCGCGATGAAGCCCTGCTCGGCAAGTTCGAACTCGCGCCGGTCCGAGATCAGAACCTCCGTCGGCACCTTCGTCTGCAATTGCCCCATCGCCTCATAGGCATGCAAATTGAGGTCCTCAACCGCCCCGCCCGACTGGGGGCCGATGATGTTCGGGCACCAGCGATATTTGGCGAAGCTTTCGGTTAAGCGCGTCGCGAAGGCAAAAGCAGCGTTCCCCCAGAGGTAATTGTCGGTTTCGCCGTCTGAGGCCTCCTCGTAATTAAAGGCCTTCACCGGAACCGTCTCTGGACCATAGGGCAAGCGCAATAGGAAGCGCGGTAGCGTCAGGCCGAAATAGCGAGCGTCCTCGCTTTCGCGGAATGATGTCCACTTGGCGTATTTTGGTCCCTCGAACACCGATTGCAGGTCCTTCAGACCCACGATCTCCTCATGATGTTCGACGCCGAACATTTCCGGTGCAGCAGAGGCAATGACTGGTGCATGCGACATGGCGGCCACCGCGCTCATGTACCGCATCAGCTTAACGTCCTGGGTGCCACTGCTGAACTCGTAGGCCGATATCATGGCCGCGACAGGCTGGCCGCCGAACTGGCCGTACTCTGCGGTGTAGACGTGCTTGTACAGGCCGGACTTGACGATCTCCGGGCTGTCCTCGAAGTCGGTGAGCAGTTCATCCTTGCTGACGCTGAGGATTTCTACCTTGATGTTCTGACGGAAATCGGTGCGATCGACCATGAACTTAAGCCCGCGCCAGGCCGACTCGAGCCCCTGGAACTCGTCCGTGTGCAGCACGGCGTCGAGCTGAGCCGAGATCTTGCGATCGATCTCCGCGATCATCCGGTCGACGAGCGCGTTGTTGACCTGCTCGTCGGCCCGGCTCGGTTTGATGAGCTCGGCGACGAAAGCTGCTACGCCCCGGCGGGCAAGGTCGTACCCCTCGTCGCGCGGGGTAATTCTGGTTTCGACGAGGACCTGATCCAGCAGCGAAAGATCAGTGGTCTTGGTGGCGACTTCGGCCGGCTGCTGCGCGCTTGTGTCGGTCATAGCGCCGTTTCTCCTCAAAACAGCTCGTTGATCCGCTCACTCGCTCTTGCTGGTGAGCTCGCTCAAGAGCCGCGGCCGTACGCCGTGGTCTTCGAGCAGATTCTGGATGGCTTTGCGGAAACTCGGCACGTTGCCGAGGGGACTCTTCAGGGCGATTAAGGCCGCGCGCAATTCGGTCAACGCATGCAGTTCGGGGATTTGCTGTGCGACACGCTCGGGTTCGAAGTCCTTCAGGCTCTCAAACTTCAGCGACACCGACAGCTTGCCGGCCTCGGGCTGGTCGTCGAGCCTATTCTCAGCGGAGATATGGAGAGTCAGTTCCTGGCTTTTGACAACCTCGTTGAAATTGTCCTTGTCGATATTGACGAGCTCTCGCTCCTCAATCGGGCTGTCATCGGCCCGTCCGGTGAAGTCGCCTAAAACCAACAATTTGAGCGGCAGCTCGACATCCTCCTTGAGGTTGCCGGTTGCCGGCTTGAAACGGATATTGATGCGCTCCTTCGGCGCGACCGAGCTTTCCTGTGCCATATCAGCTCCCTTTAAGACTTTGTCCCTGACAAGATCAGCTAGCGACCAAGTTGGCTCGCGCGTGCGATGTCGATGCCCGCGACCCGCGTTCGGATTTGCTCGAGCGCGGCGCGACGGCGAGGCTCGTCAATCATTTGCTGCGAGTCGGAATGGGTCATCGCGCGAAAGCGCAATTCGGCGACCGCGAGCGCAAGCGTGGGCTCCCAGCTTTCGAGGTTGCGCTCGGCGATCACTTCTTCCATGTGCTCCAGCAGCGGGATGGCGGTCGTGACGAATCCGGCTTCGATACAGAAACGTGCTTGCGCAAGCTGGCCCACGAACCGCGCTCGTTCTCCGGTCGCGCGGTCTAGCGCACGCGACAGCTTCTCGAGTGCGGCCTGCCGGTGCCCGCTGCCGATGAGCCTGTGTGCCTCGGCAACCGCTTCATCGATAGGATCACGGCCGGTCGACACGTCCGCTGCGCCCACCGCGGCCCAGGCACGCGTTTCCTCGTCCGCAAACGGCCGGCCGTCGTCGAATTGAAACGACAAGGTCCGCGGATAGCGTGTGGCCAGCAGAGCTACTGCCGCGCGCACCGCCGCGGCCGCCGGCTCAAAGAGCGGCCCCATTTGCTCCAGCGCCTTGGCGGCATGCCGGTGAGCATCGAGCCAGAACGGCGCTGTCCAGACGATCTCTTCGGCTAAATTCACGACATCGGCGTGCTGACCGGCCGCGAGCTTTGCTTCTAACGCAAAGATGTGATCGTCGGGCGGCGATATCATCGTGCGGCCCCCCGTATCAGGCGGCAGCGCATCAAAACGCAGCCATGAGCCAATGCGATTGAGCAGATAGGCCTTCGGGTCTGAAGGCGAGGCGACGCGCCGGACAGCCGCAGCCTGCCGCAACATATCAGGCAAGCGGTCGATAGAGCAGGTCCCGTCGCCATCACCGCCAGCCGGTAGCGATGCCTCCGCTGCTGCCGGTTGAGCCTCCTCAACCGGCGGAGTGGATACGGCCGGTGCGGCAGCGGCCTCTTCGGCAGCTTGGGCGGCCTCGGTCGCACGTTCAGCCGCCGCGGAGATCGCTCGCTTGGCCTGTTCGTAATGCGGTTGCAGGGCCCTCAATAACTCGCCCAAAGCGGCTTGCTCATTGACCAGCTTTTCGCGCAATTGGTGATCGAGATCATCGAGCACCTCATAGGCGGCGAGCACTGCCGCATAGTCGGCGTCGGTCGGCGCATTCTCGGCCACCTCCGGTCCAACGCGACGAACGAGCCAATCGATCGCTCCGACGCGCGCCCGTTCCCGCCTGATCGGCGGAAAGAGGCCCTCCCAATGGGCGTCCACCATGCCGCGCAAAACGCCTAAACCGACGGCAAGACCCTGGTATCCTCCAGTCCGAAACAAACCATAGGTCGCCCAGCAGGCGACCAAAATGTCCTTTGACTGGTTCGACAGGATATGGAGCGACAGTGTACTGACTTTGCTCCAATCAACTGCAGCTGGTCCGTCGGCATCCATGCGCCGCACCTCGGCTTCGAGCCGTTCGAATTCGGCCGCATCACGGACATTAATGCCGGTGGGCACGGGGCCCGGCACAGGGGCAGCGCCGTGGCGCGCACGCGCATCGATGTTGTCTCGAACCACCACCCAAGAGTCGATCACGGTGACAAAACCATACGCGGACGCGCATTGCGACGGATCGCGACATTGGGACAGTCAACGTCGTAACCGCCGCATACAATAAGCTGAGAGTGGACATTCTTGTAAGCCACCACTGCCCCTCCTTGCACAGGCGCTGCTGGATGCCATTCCTCTTTCAAGCCTTATGCCAATTGCAATGGCTTGATTTGTAAAGCGATTCTCTCAATCGAAGACGTCATGGCCCCGACAGCTTGTTGCAAACCCGACATCAGAGGCGTTGGTGGTGGCTCATGGGTCGGCTCAGTCATTGGCCTCCTGGAGCCTGGGCGCAGGCAAACGCGCCACGCGCGCTCGCGCCTGCGAAACTTGGAAAGACAATGAGACGAGGATTTTTCAACACGGTACGTCGATGTTTCGTCGTTGGAACATCCCAGTTCCTACGCGACAGCGGCGACTCGCCGCAGGCCCCGATGCAGCCCCATCGTGACGATAGGGAGCGCCTCAATGAGGTCCTCAATGACATCAAGAGGGCTGCGATTGCGGGCGAGCCTGCCGCGGGTCGACTCAAGCCGCAATCCGTTGCGAGTATTGCGGGCTCTATTCGCCGCTTCTCTTGCTGGCTCTCCGAGAAAAAAACAGGGCATTGTTGTTCGGCCTCACGACGCGTCGCTGGACGAAGATGCGAAGCTTTACAAACTAAAGTGTGGTGACAGAAAAATCTTCAATGGGCTGACTCATCTCCGGAACTTCATGTTGGGGACCAGAGCGCTGGAAGTCTTGCGCCCGCAGCTCGCTCCCTATTCCGAAGACGCGGCTCTCATCCAAAAGGCAGCCGAGGCGGCCAGAGCGGGCATTGCGAGCGGAACTCCATGGCAGGGATTCGAAAAGCCGTACAGTGTCAGCAGGGCCGCTACCATGCTTCGCAAGTTCAGTGAGTAGCTCCAGACGCAGCACATGAGCGCGATAGCAGGCCGCCTCGACGACCATTCGCTGCAGGAAGATGGCAAGGAATTCAGGCGCGTCAGAAATAGCCACTCGCTGCGCATCGAATTGAAGCTGCTTTGGACGTACAACTCGCTGCAGGCGTCTCCCGCGGCAGCCATCAACGACAACGACTTAAATCTGCTGGAGCTGCTATCGCGGGAGACGGAAATAGACGGATCACGGTCGCCCCCCGGGGAAAGGCACCTCGCAGCACACCTCGTTGCAGGCGTCTCCCGCGGCGGCGGCCATCAGCGGCAACTATTTTGAGCTGCTGGCGCTGCTGGAGCGGGAGATGGAAGTCGACGGGCCATTGTCGGCAGCGGGGGAAGACGGTCCGCAGTTCAACTCATTCCAGGAGTCGCTCGAACAACTGCTCGTTGTGCCGGAGACGCTGGAATTAAATTACCACTGTCGCCTCTACCGGACCCCGATGGCAGTTTGAATTTTGGCCTTACTTTACGAAATGCGAAACGATGCTCACGACAGCCGGGCTTCGTGCGAGTTGGTTCAGCCGCAACAGTCATCCTATCCGGCAGCCGCGATACCGGCTTGGGCGCCGACGGATGATTTCGGACACATTGTGCCCTTGGGCTGGAATCATGGGTTCCAACCGGCCCCCAACGTCCTGATCGGCGCACTGAACCGAACAGGCGTCCTCCCGGGGCCGTTCCAGGCGACAAATCTGTTTATTCGTGGTCAGCCCTACACGGCGCAGCTGGGGGCAGGGATACGGGAAGCGACCCCCAACAATCCGCTCGGCGCAAACATTAATCTGATCCCCGGAATTAAGGACGGCTAAAGTCCGCACTTCAAGCTGTGGGAACTGAGCAGGCAAGGTTCTGAATGTGCCGTCGCCAGTCGTCATCCCGCGTTGATCAAACCGCGATAATTTGCAGTCCCGCATCACGGATTGAACTTCAGCATCTTGACAAAATGCTCCGCGTCCAGCCCCGCCCAAGGCATCGTCGAGCAGGATCACTCCGAGCGAACCGTTTGTGGGATCGGGAGACGAAGCCTTCGAGGACACGGCGGCGGCCATGGCACGCCGAGATCTCGGGCCGAGCGATCGGCGTTCAAAAGCCGCGCGAGCTGCGGCATGGGCACGTCGGGAAATGACGTGACATCGGTTGCACAAGCCTCATGGTCGCGTTCTCGCGCCGCAAGGCTTTCATCCTCACGCGTCTTCGCGGTCTCGAGCCTCTGCTTGTGCTCGCGCCAGAAGTCCCGTGCATCGTTCAGGAAGCCGAGGACGCGCAAGCGCACCCCGTGCGCAACGTCATGCTCGGGCAGCGCCCTGGCATCCCGTTCGAGGACCGCGGCGGCCAGCACCTGCCGCGCGTCGGAAAGATCCCTCGCCGCGTCGGCCACTATCCTCCCGGCGTTGCGGGTCGCTTCGCGACGTTGCGACGACTTCTGTTCCAGCTTCGTCCGCTCGGCCTCCAGTTCCAATATCTGTTGCGCTTTCGCGCAATCTCGCTGGCCGCAGAGATCTTTTAGCGTCTTGCGCATGTCGGTTGCTGCAATTCGTCCTTGGCGGCCTCGACGGGCCTGCTCGCGTCCGCGCCGGCGGCCGAGCAGATGCCTCGGCGCCCTCACCTTGAAGGACGCATAGCGGGTCGCGCGCATCAGATCCGATGGGACGGCGTGGGACTCCCCTTCAATCTCAATTTCGGTCCGGGACACGCTTCACCTTGCCGAGCTACGCATTCACGAAGGCGCGGGCGGTGGCATTCTCGGCTTCGATCACCGCGGCCAGGGAATGCTCCGGTGCGAGCGGGTTGTCGTCCAATACTTTCGGCTTGACGATCTGGATTCCCGTGCTCTGGGAGGAGTTCCGCCTCATGCGGACGGCTTCGAGGTAGCGGCAGCCCTCCATGAGGATCATCGCCTCGCACGTGTTGCCTCGTAGCCGGCCAAGGTTCTGGTGTCGGCATGAGACGCTCCAGCCAGCTCCATCAGCCCAAGCGTGTCACCGCGTCGCAAAATGCGGACGACCCCTGAGTCGATCCCGAAGTGCCTGCCGATCGGCGACGAGGTTGTCGAGGTGAAGCGGCTCGTCGTCAGGCCGCTGTCGTTCCGCCAATCGCCCAACCAGCGTCCGTGTGGCGTCCAGGACAAAGACGCCGCAATCATAATTGTTCCCCTGTCGGGCCATGCGGGCTGGTTCAAGGCGAGTGCCCAGCCTTCCTGCGAGTTGGCTTGCCGCGGTGCTGTTAGATCTCCGGATGGAGTTGTAGTGATAGGCAACCCTCCCTTCCGGCTCGCGGCGATCAACGAGCAGCAGCGACCAATGCGTACCGCCGCCACCGACACCGCCATCGTTCACTGGCACGAACAGGAAGTTGGCGGTATCGTTACCATCCTCGTCGTTGACGATCCCCCGCAAGGTTTCCTGCCGGGTGTCCTCGTCCTTGGTCAAGCGCAGCAGATGAGCTTGCGCGGGCCGCAGGAACCGCGTCCGGGCGGCCAGATCCGAATTGTCCCTCTGCAACTCCCGCTCAAGCAGTGTGTAATCCGCCGTGATATGCTCGTCACCCAACAATTCCGTGGGACCGAGCACCAGCGGAGGCTGCAGCGGGATGCCCGATCCTGAGGCCTGTCCATCCGATTGATCCAGATGGCCGGACAACTTTTCGCAACGACTCCCTCGGAGGGCTTTGCCAACCCCTGACTTAAAACACGACCACAGCCCACAGCCTTTGGCATTCTTCGTCGACATCGCAGACGTCGCAGCCCTGGTTGATGACGATGTTTCTCCCATATATCCCGGGAAGCTTTCGATGCCCGCCCCTAACGGCTCGTGAGATTCGAGTCCATATCCAGGGATGAGCAGAACGCCAAGTCCTCCCAGATTGTTTGGGGTCGCCTCCCTTGTTCCTTGCCCCAACTTCGTCGTGTAAGGCCGACCATGGATGTAAAAATGTGCTCGCGACCGGAGCGGTGTCGTCGGCAGGAGGCCTTTTCTGTTCAGTGAACCGATCAGGGCATCGGGCGCTGATTGGCAACTATGGTCCCATCCCAAGCCGACGATATGTGTGAAGTCCTTCGCACGTGGGAAGTCCTCCGCCGGCACGATGGCCTGTATGTCAACCGGGGCGTGTGACAACTGGGCTGGCAGATCCAAGTGGCTCCAAGCGGCGCTAGACCCAGGAGGTGCCGGTCGCTCAAGATGGCCGAAGGTCGATGATGGCTCGGCCCTTGCAGACCGCGATGGCAACATTGGCTGCGTCCTCCCAAGGTCCCATCCCGGATTGGTTGGAATTGAAGGCGGCATAGTCTCCGCGGTAATCAACCTCGAACATCCGGCGCTGGAGCACCGAATCGGAGACCACGCCATGCGGAGCACTATCAGCGTCACTTACCGCGATCAAGTAACGGGCATCGTGGTCCGGCAGGTCCCTTGAATTCATCTCCACAAGAGGGACCAGGACTTCGCGTCCGTCCCGCGCAACCTTCCCCATGCTCATGATCAGCGAGCTGAACGGAGTTAGACACGTACGTGACACGATCGACTAGAGAGTTCCCGTACAATGCGACCGAGTCCGGATCGCGAGCCGCTCGGGCGTACTCCGAAACGCCAAACCCTTATGCGAGGGTCGCAGAACGCGAGCGAACTGAACCCTTATCGCGCGTCACGCAGTCTCAAAACCGCGCAAAATACAAGATCAACGATGCACGGGAAGGCAACTCGATTGGCGCATGGGATACACGTGCGTCTCTCAATTTCCGCTACCAACCATCGAACATCTTGTGATCGTTTTGGCTTAACTACGATTCCTGCTCGTCTGGCGCGAGACGCAACAATTTTGCGGCACGGTCAACTACTAACCTTCGTAATTGATCTCGATGACAGAAACATGTCACCTTCCATTGATGAACGTCGGCCGATCAAACGCACCGGCAAGGAATCGGCATGCAAAACCAATCACAACAATCTGTTCCCGCCAGTGGCTCTGATCCACGCGCTGATTCCTTACTCACTGAAATGCTGCGCGCTCAGGTCTGCTCCAGAGCGAACTCTCATTCCTCATGGAAGCGCATGACGGCCTCTCCGCCGCGATCGCCGAGCGCGCAGGTTTCAAAGGTCTCTGGGCGTCGGGTCTGTCGATTGCCTGCTCCCTCGGATACCGCGATGCCAACGAAGCGTCCTGGAGCCAACTCGTCGACGTAGTTGAGCGCATCGTGGACTCGACTGAGCTTCCTGTGCTTGTTGATGGTGACGGAGGCTTCGGGAACTTCAACAATGCTCGTCTGCTGGCTCGCAAACTCCGTCAGGTCGCACTGGAGGACAGTTGCTTCCCCAAGATGAACTCGCTTGTTGGCGATCGGCATCCCCTCGCCGATATCGATGAATTCTCCGGTCGCTTGCGTGCCGTGAAGGATACAGTCGCGGACGACTTGGTCCTTGTGGCCCGGATCGAAGCGCTAATCGGCGGCCATGGAATGGACGAAGCAATTTTGCGCGCTCATCGCTCTTGCGCGAGTGAATGAGGATCGCATCGGCTCCCGCGTCGGCGTAGCATTGGAGTGGTTGGCCCAGATCACTGTGGAGATGCGCGCATTGCGCTACGCAGAGACCGGCATTCGATAGTATTTTGTTGGAACGATCGCGACTGGCAACCGGTTCCGCCAGGCGCGTGCGAACGAAAGAATCTCGTCTGCAGCAATGCGGCAGGTCTGCGGTCGTATCATCGCTGAGGAGACCACTGCGAGCATTGAACCCAATATTGCGACGCTCGACGAGGCCTTCCAACTGTTGAGATACGACGAACTTGCCCGCGCGGACGCGCGATATCTCCCTTCACCCTGACCGACGGCAATAGCGTCTCATCCGCGCTGCAACATACGCCGATGTCGCATAGTTTCCGGCACCTCCTGTGGCATCGATCTCGAATTACTCGGCAAAGCCGTCCGGCGTCTGACCGCAACTCTGTATACGTGGAACTGAATTCTTGGATCGGCCTGAGCCGGCTTGTCTGAGTCCTTAACGCCTGGGTGTGTGGACGCGATATCGAGCAACGCTGAAAGGGACCGAAATGAGTACCAATGCGCCCAAGAAAGCCGTCATTCTGGCCGCCGGCTTCGGCTCTCGTCTAAGACCGTTGACGGATTTGCGGCCGAAGCCCCTGGTCGAGGTCAACGGCACACCAATCCTCTACAATGCCCTGCGAAACCTGGAGGCGGTGGGCGTCAAAGAGGTAACGATTGTCGTAGGCTACCGCAAAGACGACATTCAATATGCCTGCGGCAGCCGCTTTGGCGAGCTCGAAATCAAGTATGTCGAGTCGTCGGTCTTCGACCGTACCGGCAGCGCCTATTCCCTGTGGCTGGCGCGCGACACGCTTCGTTCCGGAAACTGCTTTCTTCTCGAAGGCGACGTCTTCTTCGAAGAGAACGCGTTGCGTTACCTGATGGTCAGCCAAGCAACCGACGTGGCTGCAGTCGCTCTAGCTACTTTCCGGCGCAAAAATCGCGGCTCTGAAGGGCGGGGTCAACCACGCAGACAACGAGAAGCCCCGCGGGGGCCGCGGGGCGATGAGAGGCCAAGATTGGCGCTGGAAGTGGACTACCTTTGGAGTGACTGCTCCTCCATCACGCGACCGATGCTCATGAGGTTATCGGCGACAACGCCGAGCCCGACCCAGCGCTTCATTCCAGTGCTGCCTTAGCG
>NZ_LLXX01000153.1:0-6342 GCF_001440405.1 Bradyrhizobium valentinum | reverse complement strand
TTGACCATCTTGCCGAACTCGTTGGGCTTGCCGGCCTTGCCCTTGCGAATGATCTCTGTCGAGGGCTTGAACACGCTGAAGAGCTTGTCCTCCGCCCGTGTGTTGCCGCGGAAGATGCGTTCCCGGGTCTGCCGCATCACCTGTCGCACGAGCGGCATCATCGCTTCCAGCTCCTGCCGCAAGCCTTGCAGCGCCAGCCGTTTCAAGATGCCCCTGGCCCGCTTCACGCCGGTGGCGATCTCATGGGAGAAGCGCTTCGCTTGCCCCACCACACGGCTCGTCGAGTTCAACAGCCGCCGGTAGCCTTGCTTGAGCTTCTCGTGATTGAGCGGTCCTTTGCAGTTTTCGCCACAGCGAGCGATTCTGGCAGCCGCACAAGGCCGCCGATTTTTGCGCCGGAAAGTAGGCTAGTTTCTGTCGCGAAACACCTGCATTTGTGTTGAGGGCGCCATTTCCTCAATAAAACCGGGGGCGAATTAGCAGTAGATGCTAGCATTCGCCATGTGTTTTGACGCGAGTTTCGTCGCGATTTCATGAGGCGTCCGGTAGACGGTGCAGTGGTTGCACTGAAGTGCAGCGGATAAGATTTCCGCCGCAAGCGAGGGACTTGAAGGGATATTGTCGGGCGGCTTTTCGTCTGCGCGATCATCGGTCCGCCAACAGGGCTGCGATCTTCATGAGGTTGTTGGCGAGCACGGCGGCTGCAACCCATAGCTCGAAGCGCTCGCGACCTTCGGCGAGACATTCATGCCGCGACCGCGGAACAATACCGAGATGCGCCCCTCGATGCCGGCGCGAAAGCGCTGGCCGTCCTTGAACTCCCAGCTCTTCTCATAGGCTTCGCGTTCGGGCGCCTTGGTGCCGCCCCGCTGTGGGATGCACACCACCTTGACGCCTTCCTGCTTGCACGACATCACGTTCTTCTCGCTGAAGAAGCCGCGATCCGATCCGTACAATTTGGAGACGTCGCCGAAGGTCTGCCAGGCCAGCGGGGTTCGCTTTCACCGGCCCACCAGTAGAACGAAGATTGACCAGCTTCGTTCGCAGAAGGTCCTGCCAGCACCCAAAAGACCAGCGTCGTACACGCATAGTTCGCGAACTCCCTGCCCTGATCCTTGCGATAGCTCAAGCAACGGGGCATGCCACTCGATCACACGTCTGTCATTCCAAGCACCGCGGCCATCGAGCATGAGCCTCCGTTCCCGCAGTTATTTCTTCCCCATCCAGACATCTTCGAATGACGAGAGGGGCATAAGTTCCTCCTCCTGCACGGGCCGGTCATTCATGACGTCGGCCGCTTTCAACGTCGCACTAAACCGGACAACAGTGCGTCTTTCGATTTCCGCCAATGTCGCTTGCTCGTCTTCGAAGCCTTCTGGCGAGAATTCCTCAAACGGTGAATCGTCAGCTAGCTCCTGCTTTTGCGATGTGACGAAGCCGAACGCCCTGATGCTGCCGCTCCTGGTCGGTGCAACGACTACCTTCCAATAGGATAGCGGCACATAAACGTTGCCTGCCTCCTCGTCTTCAAGTTTCAGATCCCGCTTCGTGAAAATTGGACCAGCAAAGATCGACAGGCGTGCCAGCGTCCTATCGGAGGATGCTTGCCTGCTAATGTGATTTTCGAGCCGCCCCCACAAGCCGTGGAAACCAAACTTATCGCGATTAAATGCTTCGTGCTGGGGCGTGCAGTTCGTCAGGTGAAACGTGTCTGAATTCGCGTACTCAATCTCTGTCTTTGACGCACCCCAACAGTTATCATCTCGCCTCACGAGATGGCCAAAATCGAGTCTCTTCCACCGATCATAGAAGCCTTTCGGCAGCTGGTACTTTTCGTCCATGCGGCTATCGGTTATCCACTCGTCCTTTCCAAAGGTTTCGCGGCCCTTAATCTTCCTCTGGCCTTTGCTGTAATCGGTATTGCAGGCCGAAAGGACCGGCATTCTCCGTTGTGCATGCATCATGCACGAGTAGTGATGGTAGTGGAGGACCTTGCCGGCGCGGCCCCGCAAGGGAGCAATCAGCTTCGGATCTTCGCTCTCTATGGTCGGGAATTCCGCAATACGGTCGCGGCCGAGGAAGTTTTCGTCGTAGCCTTGTCGATCGCTATAGTCGGTGTCGAAGTTAAGCTTCTCCAGCAACAACTCGTCAGGCTCAGCACTTGCGACAATGGCCGGAGCAGCCAATGGCTTTACTTCCGGGATCAACGAGCGGATAGAAGGAGGATTCGAAAGGCTTTCAACCTTGAGCGAGACGTTTAGTGGCAAGACGAGTGAGAATCCCTCACTCGGCCGGCTTGCTGGAATGAGCTGCGGAGCGAAAGTAGGCCGTGCTGACGGCTCCACGTCGATTTCGAGTTCGGCTGCAGTTGGCTTGATCGTTCCTTGGATAGCCGCCTCAAGCACCGGCAGGAGATCATGGCGAGCAGCCTGTTTCCTGATGTCAGCTACGAGCCGGCTGGTCCTGACGCCTTCGTTTGCTATCCATTTGATCTCGTGCTCCAGCGGCTTATGGTCGGTAATGGGCTGGCCGTCGTGACCGATGTAGCGACCTTGGCTATCTTTCAGCGGCTTTCCCGAGTGGTGTAGGGCAACGACATCCCAAAGATCGTTGAACACTGGCGAGCCTGACGAGCCTCGGAAGGTATCGCTCTGGTAGGTGAGAAAGTCTTCAGTGTCATCGAAGGGCAATAGTTTATTTTCACGAATGGCTATCTGCTTGCTCTGGCCTCCGGGATGCTGAACGATGGAAAGAAACTGGCCGTAGTCCGCCTTGCCGAGTTGAGGATTCAGGCGAAGCCATCCGAAACTCGCCAGCTCTTCCGTCCCTTGCTTTGAAAGAGGGTCGACCGCCACGACGCAATAATCGAGATCCTTGTTGTTGAAGAAGAACTTGTCAGGAGCGAAGGAAAACCAGGTGGGGATTCGGTCATTTCCAAGGGGGTCCGACTCGTATGCGAACTGGACCCGCGAGCGGCCTGCTTCTTCCGGCATCTTAAAAACATGCCAATTCGTTAGCAGGAGTGTGGGGGCGATCATGAAGCCAGTAGCAGACCCTCCGCGATCACCCGGCGACGGTGGTATTTTGATGCAACCAACAGAACGGGCCGCACGAATGCCTGCCCAGAAGTAGTGTAGGCTCAGTAGGTCATTCGTTCCCATCGCGCGCTCTAGGGCGGCGATGTCATCGGGCGTCCGGTTTTCATTGATGTACCGAGTGACGCGATCCGCCCGATCCTTCGGAAGATCAGGCTTTGCCGCAGGTGCCTTGAGTTCACCGCGCTTCGAGTCGACTCGCGCGGTCGTCGTGGCGACTATTTCAGTATCAATCTGCATACGTTCCCCGTAAAATTAGATCTTTAGAAACAACACAAACCGGCCCGTGGCTCGGCTTCAAACGGCACTTCGCGTCAATCATGGAAACTTAAGATTCAGTTGAATCTGGCAATGATCACTGGGCCAACGGGAACGCGGCGTTTCCTCTTCAATGTCTTTGCCGTATCGCCATTTCCAGTATGATCCCGCGTCCGCAAGGGCAGCGGCCTTCTCATTCAAGACAAAGAAATCTATCGAAAAGCGTTGGCTGGCGGGCTCGGTAGGCCAGCACTTGAACTCCTTGTTCTTAGGGATATGGGTAAGTTTCACGTCATCGTCAGGGCTCGACGTGGACGCGCCAGACATCACATCCCACATATCAGTCGTCTTTATCTCAGGGCTTTCGCGGTCGAACCTGCGATTGAAGTCTCCGGCAACGATAACCGGCCCACCGCCCTGATGCGCTGCCCTGATCCAGGATTTAAGCGGTTGCAGCTGACGAAAGAGCGCTGGACAGTGGTCGTTATCTGAAGGTTCTTCGATGGGATCTTCGTTGCAGCGAGACTTCATGTGCAGGACGAGTAGCCGCAAAAGAGCGCCATTTTTGTTCAAGGTAATGTCGAGCCCCCACCGGGTCTGGTGGTCAGTTGCCGGGTCTTTTGGCCCAAGATCCACGACGTCCCTCGTATCTCCGAGTGAAACGCCAGAAGATCGCTTGATTGCTAAAGCAACATACTGCCTGGCAGGATTGGTGAGTTCGCCCGGCAGAGTACTCACGGCTGAGGTCGGGTCGGTTACGCACTGCGGCTTGATATCCGAAAGCTGGTTGAAAGGATAATTGGGCGCCAGGCCACGCTGGTCCGCAACGGTCTGCCCGGAAATGCAGAGAATGTACTGGGATGGTGGGAAAACGCGCGCGAGCGCGCGAAGGCTCGCGATCTCCTGCATGGCGTAGACGTGGCCGTCGCTGCATTCACGATAGAGCCGCAAGTCCTTGAATTCATCTTCCGAACGGAGCGGACGATCATAGACCCTCACTGCCGTCGCTAATTCGGCGATATTCCACGAAATGAGCTTGATCTCACTCGGCTTCGGATCAGGCCCTTTTGCACCGCAATTGATGTCTTGCGCGAGGGAGGAAGCCGACAAGCCAAGAAGCCACAAAGCAATAAGCGCGATCATCTTCATGGACGAGCCCCTCGAATCCAAAATCGCATTTTAAAGATACAACTATGACGAGAAGATTACAAGTTTTCGCTACAGATGCTTTAACGCTGGTTCAGCGTCTACCGGACCAATCTGCGCTTGGCGACTGCATACTCAGCCAGTGCACAAGATCGCCGTCAGAACGCGCGGCGACGGGATCGATCTATCTTGCCTCCTGAGCGGTGACGTGGACCGACGGTACAGGATATTGACGGCGTCAACGGAGTCCGCCGCAATCCGCTTGCGCGCATCGGCACCTCTAAAAATCATTACGGTGTCCCCCGACCCGTTACCACTATAAATTGTTCAACCCAAGCAGGTTAAGCAAAATTCTTACTCCTTGATACAGGCCGCACACCGGATTAGTGAGCCAGAAAAAGAGTGGATCGATGCTATTAACCTGTGGCGAATAGGCATTCGAGCAGAAGCGTGACGAATGTCTGCTCGACGAAGGATTCGCCCTTGTCCGTGAAATCCAGCTTTGAAAGCGCCTGAAGCGTTTGTTGATTGATGTCTGCTGTAGGTCTTGGTTGTGTGAAAACGCCTGATGACCCGCGATTTCGGCTGTCAATCGGCGTCGAAAATTGCATTTCGATCCCAACCGATGGCTTTCACGTCGCGCACGGTTTCATCACAAAGCTAAAGCTCGCCTCCAAAATAGGGCCATGATCATCGCGAACTTCAACTGATATGCGGTGCTGCGGCCTGCCTCTGACCCATTCGCGGGCCATCTCCGAGAGTGCAGTGGTCGCCTCTTCCCGAGCAGAATCGATGTTCGGCAGCTCCGCACCTTCATCATCGCGGATGAACTGGCTGCCGTCGCGGATATCAAAATAGTACCTCTTCATCGGCGACTCACGAGTCGTGCCGTCGAACAGATCTTGCAGCTCCAGATCGATCTTGCTGCCGCATTTGAGGTGCTGCTGCATGGCCCACCGCCTCAAATCGAAACAGCCAGCGGCGGTCTCGTTCCCGGCGTGCCTTGAAGCGGTCCAGGCACTTCTTGGAGCACAGCGTCGCCCGCCATGAGTAGTATCTGATCATGCCAAACTTTCCGTCACAGACGGCGCAGCTTGTCGCTGCTGGGCGACACTCAAAGCGTTCGTGGCAATCGCGCATCTTCATCTTCTTTGGGCCCCACCCGGGTACTGGAACTCCGGAGTCGCTGACTCACTGTGCGTGCACAGGTGGAGTTCCGCTGCAAGATCATCGTGATCCGCCAATCTTGCGGCAGCTAAGGACGGGGCGCGAAGAGCTTGACTCTCACTGGCAGCATCCAGCTCGGCATCCAACATAAAGTTGTTGCTGCGTGCGCTCATTCGGCTTGAGCCTACATCCGGGAGACCGACCGAGCCCTTCGATCGGGCACCGTCCACAAACGAAAACTTACCTCGTCATGAAGAAGAAAAAGTAGCCAATTTCTCCTGGGCACCGCATATATCAGGCGAAATTCTCATATTTCGCGCTGAAGTTCATCGAAGAAGCCGACTACATCGATACCCAAGCGGTACTGCAGATACGCAATCGCCACTGGTGAATACCAATTTCGGAGTGATTAATATCGGACTGGAATGAATGCGCGTGCGGCCGACCGCGGGCAAAGCGACAGCGATGCTGCCTCGGCTGCGACCCACCAAACGGTCGCTTTTGACATTATTCGGCGGAGGAAGACGACGCCTATCCACTAACTGAACCGCTTGCGATCTCATGCCGATCCAATTCTTGTTCGGAAGCGGGCCCCAGTGCCTCACCATCGTGGCGCGCCTTAGGTGGTGTGGACACTTATCGCAGCCATAGAATGATGGCTGCGATGGTGATGACG
>NZ_LLXX01000152.1:6606-8757 GCF_001440405.1 Bradyrhizobium valentinum | reverse complement strand
AAGGCTGAATTGGTCAGAAGTCCAAGTCCTTCGCGATCGCGTGTCCGCTTGCGGTCAAAAAGCGACGGTTGATCATGTCCACGTTACTTCCGCTTTACCCCGGTGAGCCGACATCGTCAGGCGGACAGATTAAGTCCGAATGGTGCTGAAAGCTGCCGTCGGCCAACTGCCATTGCCTTCTCGTCATGCGCCTACCTTCCAATCCAGTTCACCTCGCTCATTCACGGTCTCATAGAGCGGGCCGCGAGCGAATGCTTTGCCAAAGCGATCTTCGCGGCCAACGTATATGAACGCCTTGGTCGGCAGGCGCTCGCCAGCGGCGAGCGCTAAGGTGACGTCGATCAGCTCACGGTCGTAGGAGCTGCCTTCGCGCTCAAGTTGGTCGAGCCGCGCTAGCGTCTCATCATCGACGGTATAGATTTCGCCGGCTAATGGCTTGCCTTCTGGATCGGGCAGGATCACTGGGAAGCCGGTCTCAATCATCTTGTAGGTCGGCACGGTAACCGCGCCGCCGAAGAACTCGCAACCACCAAGCAAGCGATGGTTAAAGAGGCCGCTCTTGAGGGTGCCGTAAACGAATACTCTATGCATCATGCTCCGCATCTCCTTTCCATGTCGCAGAGGCGTCGGTAATCGGCCCCCTCGCTTGTATGATATAGCAGACGAAGGGTTGCGGCCCATGTCTCAGATGGGTCAATCGCGTCATTTTGGTCGTCGGCCGAATACTTCCGGTCTTCCCCTGGAAACGGACATCGTCGGGGCCGGTCGCATGTCTCAAAGGTGCCAATAGGCGACATCGCGCTTGCATTTCTTACGACGAGGAGAGCGCCACTGAGATGGCTATAAGCAAATGCCCGGACAATGCCGAGGCTTTGAAAATTTCGATTTTTCTGTTGTCGATTAGGCGACTGCGACAGACGGGTTGTTCTCCTTCGTTCGAGGATAGTTGCGTCCTCAATGGCCGCCAAAGCTCTTCACCCCTCGAATAGGTCGGCGCTGATGAGGATGACCGGCTCGGACGAGGCAGGCTCGCAATCGAAAAACGACGCGCTTGGTTTGTTACATCTCGTTACGAGTTGCGGCCTTCTTAAGCACGATCATAACGAGATGGCATCCCAAACAGATGGCGCACGTTTTATGGCAGCAGCGCTGTCTTGAAGTCACCCCGCGGCTGCACCATGTTGGGGTCGTCGATGAGACGCGTAGGACTTATCGACATCACGGTAGGCAACGCGACGCGCCTCGGCGCATCGTAACGTTCTACCACGCGACGCTGCGCGTCGCTACGCAACGCAACGCTTGAGCCGCTGGGGGAAGCCCGGCGGCTCGCGCGTTTAGCGCGGACGCTCCCCCTCAATCGCCTGTGGCTCCGAGACGCCTACCGCAGCCAGCCGGAGGCTGAAACCGAAGAGATCTGACAACGAGGGCGCGAGCTAGTCCTGCGCCGTCCGGTCGGTCGGTTCACGTCGGCGGTCCTTACTTCGGTGAGCGCAAATCGCCTTGAAGCCAGCGTCCAAGGCCCTTGGACTTCATGGGGTCTTCAAACGCGGCAAAGCTCGTAAGTACCTGATTGCAGACAGCGCATTCAAACGTTTGCAAGTCGACGCCCCGGGCGCGTGCTGGCTCGATGCTAACGAGCATGATCTGGGCCTTGCACTTCGGACAGGCGGGGCGCTCAATTGCAGCGAATGGAATGACGGACGAGAGGCGTTGAGATTGGGGCATAATGCTTCCCTCGAACAGGCGGGAGCGCAACACTCTCTGTCACCGGTAATGCCTAGGAGGCGGAGCGGTGATTGTCGGAGTATACGCCTCCAGGGATCTCGAACGCGAGTTAATTCGCGGATACTGGAAGGAAGCCTGGCCGCTCGCCAAGAAGGCAAAGGAATCCGGGTGATCAGGATCGATGCCGAGCTGCTCAGCGAGCGGACGTCCCTCGGCCAACTGGATCGGAACGAAGCGAAATAGCCGCGGCGATCACGTTTGCTCACGAAGCGGCAGCCGCGCGAGCATAGGACGCATACGCCGTCGAACAGGATCAGGCCGTGCGGCGAGTTGATGCCACCAGGACTTTTCTGGGTCAACGACGATTGACTGCTCCGCCTGCATGGAACAAGCAAACACCCGCGGGACGGCCGGCGCAACAGGGGG
>NZ_LLXX01000152.1:0-6430 GCF_001440405.1 Bradyrhizobium valentinum | reverse complement strand
GGAGATGCCGCGTAAATCCGCAGCCGAACTTGAGGCCGAGTGCCTTCGGCTTCTGGCGATGGATCCGCACACGCGAGGCATCCTCACTTGCGCAAGCGACAACGTGGCCATTAGCTGTCGAGCGGCGATGACGTGAAACGGAGAAACCCGTATGAACAAGACGCTAGGGCGTTTGGGGTGGTCGGTCATTTGCCTTCCGCAATCCTCAGCCTGCCAGCGTTCGTTAGTCGACGTCCGCCCGACAATTCCTGTATGTACCCTAGTTGGATCAATCGGTCTTTGTGTTCGGCTGGGATTGTGTGGAGCATCAAACCCTTAGCGAAGTCCCGCAACGAGACGAATTCTTCGTGGGTCAATGGCGCAGACAAATCGGGGTTCATTTTCCCAATATGCTGGTGACCGCCTCGCAAATCGCCTCTGCGTCCGTTGCATCGTTCTTCTGACGCTTGACGTAGGGCTTTACATAGGCTGGCGGCATCAATCGCACGGTATGGCCGAATGCCTGGAGTTCGCGCGACCAATGGTGCGACGAAGCGCACGCCTCAATCCCAACCAGACATGGTGGCACCTTCTGGAAGAACGCAAGGACATGGCGGCGCTTCAACTGCCGGCGGACCAACACCTGGCCGGCGGCATCAACTCCGTGCACCTAGGACGGGAGGGGTCGCTATCTTTTTGAAGGCTTCGTTGCCGATCCGTTTGCCCGTTCGGTGGTCGATCCGGGCGGTGGCAATATCGAACTCACGGGCGCCGAGTTTGATCTGCTTCTGATCTTTCTCACTCGTCCCGGCCGCGTTCTCTCACGAGACCAATTGCTGGATCTGACACGAGGGCGCGATGAAGACGTCCTGGACCGCTCGATTGATGTGCTGGTCAGCCGCCTACGACGCAAACTTGCAGCCGGCGGCACAGCTCAGATATTCAAGACTGTCCGTAATGGCGGCTACCAGTTTGCAGCCAAGGTCACTCATTTGGATGAACGGATATAGACACTCCTCGTGCTAGCATGCGACGGGCATCGATCAAGTCTCTTGCTCAGATGGACCTAAGTGCCGGATGTACCCAGCGACGGCAGGTGTGAACGCCCCTAACCAAACTTCGGTTGTGGTTCTTTTGGCGACATGCATCCCGGCGGATTGTCCGATCTGCGCGCCTTAGTATCCTAATCTACGACGGGCAGCTTTCCGGCGGGCAGCAGCAGCGCGTTGCCATTGCTCGTGCGCTCTGCATGGACCCGCGGGTGATGCTGTTTCGACGAGCCAACCTCGGCTCTCGATCCGGAGATGGTCAAGGAGGTTCTTGACACGATGGTGGCTCTCGCAAACGACGGCATGACGATGATCTGCGTCACCCACGAGATGGGCTTTGCGCGGCAGGTCGCCGATCGCGTGATCTTCATGGCCGGCGGCTCGATCGTTGAGGAAGCAATGCCGGCAGAGTTTTTCGGAAATCCAAAGCACGAGCGCACAAGGAAGTTCTTGTGAGAAATTTTGCAGCACTAAGGGCGCCTGGCGAAGCCGACCGCCGTCGATAACTTTGCCAAGTACCCGACGACGCACAAAGGTCTTTCGCCGCACGAAAGTCTTTGCAGCATGAAAATCGCAGTTCCTCAGTACCGATCCGCTCCGGCACGCCGCAGGCGTCTAGATATTCTCGGACACATACAGTTCAAAGGGCATCGGCCCGGGTTTGGACAATTCCTCTCCCCTGCCGTTGACGGCGTGAACGGCCTCCGTGATGAATTGCTCGGCCAATTGCTCCACAGGGGTTGCGATAATCATCGTAGCGGCGCGTTCGGCTACCGCTTCCCGAGATACCGGCGTCAACTCGTTGCAAATCAGTGCAACTTTGCCCGCTTTGTCCTTCCGCCTTAGCGCTTCAAGAGCGCCCTCCACGCCTCCCGAGGCCACGTAGATTCCGACGACATCCGGGTGCTTGCCGAGGAGGCGTTCAACGCTGTGACGGACATCATCCTCCGACTCTGCAGCAACCAGGGTGTCGACAACCGTGAATTCAGGCTGGCGCTCGCGTATGTAACTCCTGAAGCCCGCCTCGCGCATCTCCTGCGCGAGGTAGCCGTAATTGCCCACGACGATAGCCAGCGCACCCGGTCGCTGCGCGGTGTGCGAAGCTCCCCACGCAGCGGTGCGGCCCGCCTTTCTGTTGTCGACCCCCAAATAGGCCTGGCGCGCGTCGATAGCGAAGTCGGACAGCAGCGAGAACGTGAAGACATTCCTTTCGCGCGCGATCTTCACAGCTTCGGACACGGAGCTGTGATCCGGAGCCATGAGGGCAATGGCGTGGCAGCTTTCCGAAAGCTTCTTTACAAGGGACGCCGCTTCCAGCGGAGAGTTGTTGGACTGGTAGACAATCTTGAGATCAACCTCGGCATCCGCGCACCTCGTCGCCGCCGCGCGCAGCGCGGACTCCATCGCCATATAGAAGGCGTGGTGCCTTCGTCGCAAAGCGACTCCAATTTTGACGATCGGCTGTTTGATCGGGACCCGCGAACGCAGGGTCGGCAGTCCGTGATAGTTCAGGGCCCGCGCCGCGTCGTAGACGAGCTCCACGCGCTTGCTGCTGACGGCCGCTCGTCCATTCAACACCCGGTCCACGGTGGCGACGCTCACGCCTGCCGCCTTCGCGATGTCGACCAAGGTGACTCGTTCCGCCGCCTTGCTCACGCTTTGATATCCTTCTATCAAAATATGAGAGCGTTGATAGAAACTATCAGAGGGCCTTGCTCGCTGCAAGGCGCACTCTATCCTTGTCGGGAAAACAGATGAGGAGACAACGCCATGCCGGCAGTACAGGGCCGCGACTACAGCCTTGCCGGAGCCAGCTCCAGGGCTGCGGAACAGGCCGGTCTGGCCGCAGCGGAATGGTATCACACGTCGCTGGACCGCAAGGAAATGAAAGCGATCATGAAGCGGCACGACGGGCCCGCATTGCGGGACACCGCGATTTGGTGGGGCCTCATGCTCACGTGCGCGGCAGGCGGCGTCGCCTTCTGGGATGGGATGATAGCCACGCCGTTGTTTGCCATCTACGGCGTCCTTTATGGATCGGCCTCGGACTCACGCTGGCATGAGTGCGGGCATGGAACCGCCTTCAAGACCTTCTGGATGAACAATATTGTCTTCCAGGTCGCCAGCTTCATGATCATGCGCGAGCCGGAAGTCACGCGCTGGAGTCACGCGCGGCATCACACCGACACTCTGATCGTCGGGCGAGACCCGGAGATCGCAGTTAAGCGGCCGCCAAATATTCCGCTTCTCCTGCTGAGCTTCATTGCGGCGGAGCACGTGTGCAAGGCGATCGCTTCCATGTGTCGTCACTCCCTCGGCCGTCTGACGGCTGACGAGGACGATTTCATACCTGACAGCGTGCGGCCGAAAGTGTTCAGCGCCGCACGCGTCTGGCTCGCCATCCATCTGTCCTCCGTCGCATTGTCGTTGCTGCTTCAAAGCTGGATACCTGTGCTGCTGATCGGCATGCTGCCGACAATGTATGGCGCATGGCTGGCGCGTCTTTTCGATTTGACCCAACATGCGGGATTGGCGGAAGACGTGCTCGATCACCGCCTCAACTCGCGGACCGTGATGATGAACCCCGTGTTTCGTTTTGTGTACTGGAACATGAATTATCACGTGGAACACCATATGTTTCCCATGGTGCCCTATTGCGCGCTTCCCAAGCTCCACGACATGATGAAACACGACACGCCGGCGCCGTATCACGGCCTGTGGGCCGCTTATCGTGAAATCATTCCCGCCGTCCTCAGGCAGGTGAAAGATCCCCGCTATCATGTGAAACGTATACTTCCGCGGACCGCCAAGCCCTATCGCAGCGATCTTCACGACCTCGTTGTCATGCCGGTTCAATAAGAACGCGTGCTGGAAGGAAATTGCGCATGACGAATCGCAACTGGGTGGACGTCTGTAACGTGAGCGACGTCGATGAGGAAGACGTCATTCGCTTCGACTATCAGGGAAGAGTCTACGCAATCTATCACAGCCCCAGCGGTGAATTCTTTGCGACCGACGGATTGTGCACCCACGAGCAGGTGGCGCTTGCCGATGGACTGGTCATGAACGATATCATCGAATGCCCGAAGCACAATGGACGCTTCAACTATCGGACAGGTCAGGCTGTAGGCGGATCGGTCTGCAAAAATCTGGCAATCTACCCCGTCCGATTGAGCGGCGATCGCGTTCAGGCGGCGATCGGCTAGCATGTCGCTGCGCGGAATGGTTATTGTCGGAGCGGGAGAAGCCGGTTGCCGCGCGGCGCTCGGCTTGCGCAATAATGGCTATCAGGGCCCCGTCACGCTGATCGGCACCGAGCCGAGGCTATGCTGGGTCGCTCAGAACCTTTCGAGTCAGTTCCATGGTTCTGGTCGGATCAATATGATCTCGGCCTGCAGGTCGTCGGCCTCCCCGACCCGGCCGGGTGCACCGTGGAACGACGCATCGGCCGCAACCAGTTCATCGTCTTTCATCTTGGAGACGATGGGACACTTCTCGCAGTAAGCGGGATCGGCGCCGGCTCTGCAGTCGCAAAGGACATCAGGATCGCGGAGGCAATGATCCGTCGCCGGATGCGGCCAACACGGACCGATCTCTCCGACAGCGCCATCTCGTTGAAATCCCTGTTGCGGTGACAGGCATGAGCAGCAAGAGGATGACAATCGCTGATCTGCGGGCTCTGAAGCGAACGCGTCAGCTCTCGATGCTCCGGATCGAATCGATCGAGGAAGCTTCCGCGGCCGAACAGGCCGGGATCGATATGATCTCGGTCGCCCCGCAACTGCTGAAGCATCCGGAGTTCGCGACGTAGCTCCCGGCATTTTCTGCGTGACCAGCCTCAGCTACGGCCTCTATGCGACTCCAAAGGAATATCTCCGTGCCGCATTCGAGGCGCGCCGGGCAGACGCCGACGCAGTCTATTGCGCCGCTAGCATCAAGATCGTCAGCCGTCTCGCCGAGGAAGGAATCCCCGTCTGCGGGCATGTTGGATTGGTGCCTGCGAAGGCGACGTGGACCGGCGGATTCAAGGCCGTTGGCAAGACGGTCGAGTCCGCACAACATGCAGCACGTCAAAGAGCTGGAGAAGGCCGGTGCGGTCATCGCCGAGATCGAGGTCGTGCCTGCGGACATAGCTGCCGAAATTTCAAAACGGAGTTCGCTCCTTCTGATATCAATGGGCTCTGGAGCAGGATGCGACGGTCAGTACTTGTTCGCGGCCGATGTGCTCGGCCTGCACAAGGGCCACTATCCGCGCCTTTCAAAAACCTACCGGAACTTCGCGGCCGAATTCGATCGATTGCAGATCGAGCGAATCAAGGCATTTCGCGAGTTTGCCGATGACGTCGCAGGCGGCGAATACCTTGCCTCGCAACATACCGTGAGCGTCGGTCATGACGTGCTCGCGAAGTTCATCAAAGGGCGGAAGGGATAGGGCAATGAGGATTTCACGACCATGAAGCCGGGCCATTCGGGACTTGTGGACTGTGTTGATGATAGTCCGCGGTCGATGAAGACACCCTTGATCCCCGCCAGGACCAGCGCCTTGTTGGCTACGGTCAAGTTTGAAGTCGTCATGCCATAGTGCTCCGCTCAGGCGGCGGCTTGGCACCCTCGTCTCCTCTCATCTTCAGCGTGAAGTAACGGCCCGTTTCAATCGATCGGGAATGCAACTGCAACTACGGCACTCTGCAGCCGCAAACGCCGCACGAAGCCGCAGATCGTTCGCTCAAGAGAGCTCATCAACGGAACGGCACTCGGTGACACGCTGATTGCACTTCGCTTTTCGAGATCTCCCGCTCCATTCCATCACGGACAAATCGCAAGCCATTCTTTGCGGAGTACGGGGGCTGTTGCTGGCAGGCAGCACGACCTCAATTTCGCGAATCGCCTGGAAGACGATAGCGCTGGGATCCGTCGCGCTTGCCGACAAGAGTGCGAGCCCGCCGATTTCCACTCTCGGCTACGCCAAGGCCCACTGCGCAAACAGCAGTTTTTCTTGGCGGGGCTTCGGTTCAAAGAAGGCTACGACGACCACGACTGCAAACGCTCCGCCAGGAGGGCAAGCATGGAAGATTGGCCTAACGTTGCCGCGGGTAACAATGTGGGGTATTGATGATGCCGAAATTCTTTTCGAATCAATCATTTATGGTGCGCTCGGACGGCGGTCGCATTTGCTGCGATTTCAATGGCTTAGAAAAGTGGGTAAATGGATTAGGTGCTTTTCCCGCCTAAAAGTGCCTTTGTAGGCTGCCGCCCAAACCAGGCTCCGGCAGCATATCACGAGTCCTCCGGTCGTACGGCTATCCCGTGGTCAGCACTAACTTGCATGGCAACGGTTTGGCGAGTCCGGCATCGACTTCGTGAAAGAGCGCCGTCACCTGCCGTCAGGGTGAACCGGACGG
>NZ_LLXX01000151.1:29457-29830 GCF_001440405.1 Bradyrhizobium valentinum | reverse complement strand
CCTGGTAATAATTGTCGGATCGCCGCGCCTCCACGGCCGCGGCGGGCGGTGGCGCCTTCATGGGCGCGATTGGAGGCGAAGCGACGGCCGGCGCGGCCATCTCGCGCGCAACGGCCGGCGCTGAAGCCGGCTCCGGCGCCTGAATGGCGGGCTTCAATACCCGCGTATCACTATCATTTCCACTACGCTTACCGAACACGATGGCACTCCACGCGGGCGACCTACTTCTTGGCCCGCAACTTCTCGATCAAGGGCGACAGCAACGAACTCTTCGGCTTTTTGGTCTCGCCGCGGCCGGTAAGCCGCTGCGCGATCTGCAGGAACATTTCGGTGGTGCGATGTGTGGCGGAGATTTCCGCGATCATCTGGCCAT
>NZ_LLXX01000151.1:0-29385 GCF_001440405.1 Bradyrhizobium valentinum | reverse complement strand
CGAACATCTGCGGCTCGAACGGGATGGTGGCGATCGGCTGGCTTTCGATTGCCTTGGCGAACTCGCTGGCGGGGATCTCCGGCCGCTTCGGGACACCGACCTGGTTCAGGCAATAAAGCGGCACGCGATCGTTTGGCCGCGATGCCTTCAGGAGATCGAAGATGTTCTTCGTGTTGCGCAAATTCGCTAGATCGGGCGCCGCGACGATCAGAATATCGTCGGCTGCAATCAGGGCACGCTTGGTCCAGCCCGACCATTGATGGGGAACGTCGAGCACGATGCAGGGCATCGTGGTGCGAAGCGTATCGAAGATCGAATCGAACGCCTCGGCGCCGAAATCGTAGACCCGGTCCAGCGTAGCCGGCGCGGCCAGCAGACTGAGGTGGTCGGTGCATTTCGACAGCAGGCGGTCGAGGAACGCGGTATCGACCCGATCGGGCGAGAACACCGCGTCCGCAATGCCCTGCGGCGGATCCTGGTTGTAGTCGAGGCCGGCGGTGCCGAAAGCGAGGTCGAGGTCGGCGACTACGGAATCCAGCGCCAGATCGCGTGCGATCGCCCAGGCGACGTTATGCGCGATGGTGGATGCGCCGACGCCGCCCTTGGCGCCGACGATGGCGATGATGCGGCCAACGGCCTTGGCTTCCGGCGACGAGAACAGGTTGCAGACCGAGCGCACGACGTCGATGGCGGTGACCGGAGCGATGACGTAGTCACTGACGCCGCGGCGGACCAGTTCGCGATAGAGCATGACATCGTTGATGCGGCCGATCACGATCACGCGGGTCCCGGCGTCGCAAACGGTGGCAAGCTGGTCGAGGCCGTTGAGAATGTCGTTGCGGCCTTCGGTCTCCAGGATGATGACGTTCGGGGTCGGGGCCGAGCGGTAGGCCTCGATGGCAGCGGCCATGCCGCCCATCTGGATCTTGAGATGAGCCTTGCCGAGGCGGCGGTCTTCGCCAGCCGCCTGCACGGCAGCCGCGGTTTCCACCGTCTCGCAGAAAGCCTGCACCGACACCCGCGGCGCCGGCGCGATGTGATCCTCGGTAGACGGCGCCGTGATATGCGGCTGCTGGTCTGTATTCTGTCGCTCGTAAGTGATCATTTGCCGGTATCGCTGAGTTTGGCCCTGTCGGCCTCGGGATAGGTGGTCGCGGTGGACGTACCCTTGCGATACTTTTCGAAGGCTGTGCCACGGCGAGGCGCATAGGCTGGGGTTTCGGAACGCGGCTGCACGAGGTCAGACGGGTTGTCGACCATCGCCGCCAGATTGCGCTGATTGGAGCAGCCGAAATTATAGTAGGGCTTGTTTTCGAAATAGTTCTTGTTGTGGATCGACGGTCCGAGATCCTCCGGCCACAGCCCGCAGGGGCCGGCCACCGCCGAAATCTTCGGATAGTTGAGGCGGATCGCGGCCATGTGCCTGGGGTCTTCGGGGCGGTACTGGCGGACATTGACCGCGCGCGGCGGCACGCCGGCAGCGGAGAAGGTCGCCTGGATCTCGCGCAATGAATCCTCGGCCGCCCGTGCGTTCGGGGTATTGACGGGCAGGTCGATGCTGATGGCGCCGGTGCCTTCGCGAAGCCAGGACTGGGCGAGGCCCATCACGTCGGCGCGCTGCGAGGCGGAAAGGCCGCCCCGTCCGCGGCCGACGAAGACGACGATCGAGCGATCGGCTTCCTGCACCGCGATCGGATGACGGTGGCGAACGTCGTCAGGCAGGCCCGCCGTCGTCACGACGTCGGTGGTGTGCTTGCAGGCGCCAAGCGCCACGGAAAGACCGATCAGCGCTCCCGTGAGCCGGAGGGCGCGCCTGGGATCGGCGGGTCTTGTGGATTTCATCCTGGGTGTCATCGTCCCGCCTCAGTCCGTGATAAAGCCGTAAGTGCCGCGATAATTCCGTGCCTTCTCGACGCGGCCCGGAACGCCGTAGATGCGATTGATGCTGCCGAGCAGGTCGGCCTGCGGGTCCGAGGCGGCGGCAAAGCCGTCATCGGGCCGCGACAGATCCTTCTGCGCCACCGCGCGCACCACATAGGGCGTGACCAGAACCATCAGCTCGGTCTGGTTGTTGACGTAATCGCGGCTGCGGAACAGCGTGCCGAGAATCGGCAATTGCGACAGACCGGGGAGGCCGTTGACGGCCTGCTTGGTCTGGTCCGCAATCAGGCCCGCCATCGCCATCGCGCCGCCCGAGGGAATTTCCAGGGTGGTTTCGGCGCGGCGGGTCTTGACCGAGGGTATGGTCAGCGAGTTCGTCGAGTTATTGCTGAGAGATTGCGTCAGCGTGATCGAGTTGTCGTTCGACAGTTCCGACACTTCCGTCATGACGCGAAGGCTGATCCGGCCTTCGGTCAGCACGACCGGGGTGAAGTTGAGCGAAATACCGAATTTCTTGAACGAGATCTGGGTCTGACAGACGCGCGTGACCGGATCGCAGGAATAGCCTGCGGGAACGGGAAACTCGCCGCCGGCAATGAAGGTCGCGGATTCGCCGGAGATCGCGGTCAGATTGGGTTCAGCCAAGGTGCGCACGACGCCGGCGCTCTCCATCGCGCGGAGCGTAGCCGTGACCGAAGGCGTGCTTCCGAACGATGTCTGTAGCGCGTTGGCCGCGACCGCGGGACGGCCGAGAGCGGTGAACGGGTTGGAGTTGTTGAAATTCACGACCGCAGTGCCGTAGTTCATGTTGGCAGTGAGATCGATACCCAACTGCTTGATGATGCTGCGGGCGACTTCGGCGACCGTGACTTTCAGCATCACCTGGTCGCGACCGCGGACGGCGATCGAATTGACGACCTTTTCACTGCCGCCCACGAGGCGGGCGGCAATATCGGCGGCCTGCTGCGCTTCGATCGGGCTCGCCGCGGTGCCGGTCAATACGACGCCGTCGCCGACGCCTTCGATCGAGACGTCCGAATTCGGCAGCGACTGTTTCAGCGCGGCGCGGACGCCGTTGAGGTCGCGCTTGACCGCAATGTCGTAGGCCGCGATTTGCGCGCCCGTGGAATCGAAGAAGACGATGTTGGTCTGGCCGACCGCGGCGCCGATGATATAGGCGCGCTGGGTCGAGCGGACGATGGCGTTGGCGATCTTCGGATCGGCGACCAGCACGTCCTTGATTTCCCGCGGCAGGTCGATCACGATCGATTTGCCGATCCCGAGCGAAACGAACCGCGCGTTCATCTGCCCGTCGGCAGCGACCGGCGCAGCAGCGCGATAGTCGCTCGCCACCACCGGCGTCAGCGCCGGATTGAGCGTGAGTGCTGCCGCGGCCGAAAACGACAGGGCGCGGACGATGAACGTTCGCATCATCGGCTGAACTTCCCTGCACTTCATATCGTGCGTCCTTTCGGTCACTTCTGCATCGTCTGCTGGCTGGCAACGCCGTAACGAATGACGTTGAGGTTTTCGCCGCGCTTGTTGAGTTGCTGTTCGTCCAGGTTCTCGACCGTCTTGATGTCGGCGATGCTGCGCAGCGCCAGCGTCAGCGTGCCGCTCTGGCGCGATCGCGCCAGCATTTCGGCCTGCTCGGGCTTCAGTTCGAGAGTGACGGTCTTGCCGACCAGCGCGTTGGCGCCGTCTTTTTCCTTTGGCGCCTGGTCGATCGCGAGAACGCGGACATTGCTGAGGATGATCTCCGAAACCGGGACATCCGAGGCTGCCGGATTCTTGTCGCGCTTGGTAAGAATCACGTCGACGCGGTCATTCGGCAGGATGAAGCCGCCGGCGCCGGTTTCCGGGGAAATTTCGGTGGAAATGGCCCGGTAGCCGGCGGGCAGGATCGCCGCCATGAAGCCGGAGCCGTCGGCCTTCACCAGCTTCTGTTCGCGAATCGGTTCGCCCGCGATGAACGGCGCGCGCGCGATGGAGCCCGTGATCTCCTTGATGGCGTCGGCCTTGCTGGCGCGGCTGATGAAGTTGCTGCTGGTCGCGGCCGGCCAGGTCTGCCATTGCAGATCGTCCGGCTTGACCGACTGGCCAAGGCCGATATCCGATTTGGCGACGAGAATATCAACGGTCTGTATCTGCGCGACCGGCTGGGCCGGCGCAGGCTTGTCGCCGGACCCGCTGGCGAGATATGCGGCAATGCCGCCGGCGCCGAGAGCGATGGCCATGACCACAATGCGTGCGGTATTCATACGCTTCACTTTCCACATTACGCTGCGACGCTTCCGTCGCCGTGATGGGAGTTGACCAGCTATTCGTCAAAGCATGGTTAATGAGGCGTGTGTAAATTGCCTTAACGGAAAGTTAGCGGCGTTGGATCAGCGCATGGCGAGGTGCGCGAGGTCGATCGCCTTGATCCACTCGGTCTCCGGATAGACGATCAGCGCGCCGAGGGCGAGCGCGATGCCGTAGGGAATCCCGCTCTGCTTGTCGTGCAGCCGGTTCAGCCAGGCTTGTCCCGCAAGCGGGTAGGGCAGCGGCCATTGCCGGAATTGAATCAGCAGGATCGTCAGCGCCCCGCCGAGCAGCGAGGCATAGACCAGATAATTGAGGAGATGGTCGAAACCGAACCAGAGCGCCACGCTGGCCGCGACCTTGGCGTCGCCGCCGCCGACCCATCCCATCGCGAAGCAGGCAAAGGCCACCACCAGAACGGCTGCGCCGGCGCCGAAATGCATGAGGACGTCGTGCAGGCCCATGCCGCCCAGCACCGCGAGCGCCACAAAGCCGGCGATCAGCGCCAGCGACACCCGGTTCGAAATCGTCATCGTGAACAGGTCGCTCGCGGCCGCAAACGCCATCAGGGCCGGAAACAGCAGGAGGCGAGCGGTATCGAGGATCATGAGTTCACACAGGCTGCGGTTGACCGGGCTCCAGGCTCTGGCCGAGCCTAGCCACGAGAAGTGAACAATCGGGAAACGCCGGAAATTGCACGTTCGAACTATATCCGACGGCGGCTCGCCAGTTCCGGCGCGCGCTCTGCAAAACGATAAAGGCCCCGGCAAGCCGGGGCCTTTAAAGCTAGCTCGCAACCGTCGCTTACTTCAGCGAGGTCGAGATACTATTGAACTTGCCAGACAGCGAGGTGCCGAGGCCGTTGACGACGGTGATGATCGCGATCGAGATGCCTGCAGCGATCAGGCCGTATTCGATGGCGGTGGCGCCGGACTCATCCTTCACGAAACGCGAAACGAGATTCTTCATGATAACTCCTGTGTACACACGGTGGCTGGTCGAACTTAAGTTTGGTCTCGCCGGCGTTCTCAGCGCCGTGACCATTGCGTCACCCTAGGGTGCGACAATTTCGGCGCAGTTAATTCGACCGTGCAAAAATGCTTGGGACTTGCAGTTCTTGAGCACAGTAAACACCGCATTAAGGCGTCCGATAAAGCTAGCTCGCAGCCGTCGCTTACTTCAGCGAGGTCGAGATATCGTTGAATTTGCCAGACAGCGAGGTGCCGAGGCCGTTGACGACGGTGATGATCGCGATCGAGATGCCTGCAGCGATCAGGCCGTATTCGATGGCGGTGGCGCCGGACTCATCCTTCACGAAACGCGAAACGAGATTCTTCATAGATGATACCTCCTGTGTACACACGTGGCTGGTGAACTTAAGTTTGGTCTCGCCGACGTTCTCAGCGCCGTGACCATCGCGTCACCCTAGGGTGCGACAATTTCGGCGCAGTTAATTCGACCGCGCAAAAGTGCTTGGAACTTGCAGTTCTTGAGCACAGTAAACACTGCACTAAGGCGTCCGATTAAATGCAAGCGGACTGCGAAGGATCGCGCGTCGTCGTCGCGCTATGTATCGGTCGGCTCCTTTGATTCACGGCTCCTTAAGCGCGAGCAGATACCCCTGAAGTCTCCGATCGAACGAGGCCGTCATGTCCAGCTTGCCAATGGAAGTCATCGAGGTCGTAGGTCAGACGATGGCAAAGGTCGTTCCGGTCACGATCGCGCTCGCTCTTGTGTTTACGGTACTCTCGCATTTCTGGGCCTGCAATCCGGGCAAACCCTGGTGGCGCAAGCGCGAACTCATCACCGACATCTGCTACTGGTTCTTCGTGCCGGTATTTGCGCGCATCTTCCGCATCGGGCTGCTGGTGCTCGGCGCCGCCGTCCTCTTCAACATTCATGAGGCCGACGAACTGATCGCGTTCTACGATAATGGCCATGGGCCGCTGTCGGAGCTTCCGCTCTGGGTGCAGGCGCTGTTGTTCCTCGTTGCATCCGACTTCATGCTGTACTGGCTGCACCGCATGTTTCACGGCGGCGGATTCTGGAAATACCATGCCATTCATCATTCCTCTGAAGATCTCGAGTGGATCTCCGCGGCGCGTTTCCACCCCGTCAACCTGTTCATCGGAACGATCCTGGTCGACGTCATCCTGCTGATCGCGGGCATTTCTCCCAACATCATGCTGTGGGTCGGGCCGTTCACGACCTTCCACTCCGCCTTCGTTCACGCCAACCTGAACTGGACGCTCGGCCCCTTCAAATATGTGCTTGCCACGCCGGTCTTCCATCGCTGGCATCACACATCGCTTGAGGAGGGCGGCAATACCAATTTCGCGGGCACCTTCCCGATCTGGGATATCCTGTTCGGAACGTTCCGCATGCCGGAGAACCGGCTGCCCGAAAATTACGGTGTGGACGATCAGGAGATCCCCAACGAGATCGCCGGGCAACTGGCCTATCCATTCCGTCAATAGTCCGGCCGGTAATTTCACATGAGCACTGAAGCCGGAGCGATCCAGCGGGAGAAAGCCTTCAGCCTTGCCGACGTCCCGGCATGGCTCTGGGTCGGAATTGGCGTCTACGTGCTGCTGTTGAGCAATGGCGGCCTGCTACTGAACGATTCCGATACCTACTGGCAGATCGCCGTGGGCCAGTGGATTCTCGATCAGCACGCGATGCCGCGTGCCGACTTCTATTCCTTCACCAAGGCGGGCGAGCCGTGGACATCGTCGTCCTGGCTGGCGCAGGTCTTGTATGCGACGAGCTACAATCTGGCGGGCTGGGCCGGGCCGGTGGTTCTCGCAGCTAGCTGCATTGCCGCAACCTTCGCGTTGTTCGCTCATATTCTCAGCCGTCGTATTCCCGCGGCCTATGCGGTCGCCATCGCGGCGGCGGCGCTGGCGCTTTCGACGGGGCACTTTCTGGCCCGTCCGCATGTACTGGTGTTGCCGATCATGCTTGCGTGGGCGAGCGGGCTGCTGTCGGCGAGCGAGCGCGGCGAGGCGCCATCGCCATGGCTGCTGCCGTTGATCGCACTGTGGGCGAACCTGCACGGCGGATTCGTGTTTGGCCTGGTGCTGGTCGGCGCGTTCGCCCTCGATGCACTTTGGAACGCGGATCGCGTGCGGCATAAGTCGGTGGCGCTGCGCTGGGCGGCATTCGGCATTGGCGCGCTGGTAGCCTGCTGCGCCACGCCTTACGGGTGGGGATCGATTCTCGCCGCACGCAAGATTCTCGATCTCGGCGAACTCTTGCACCTGATCTATGAATGGGCGCCGGCGGACTTCAGCAAATTCGGCGCGTTCGAGATGGCGATTCTCACGCTGATCGGCGGCGCGCTCTATGGCGGCGTCAAGCTCACGCCGCCGCGCATCGCGCTGGTGCTGGGCCTGCTGCACATGGCGCTGTCGCATGTCAGGAATGTCGAGATTTTCGCACTGCTGCTGCCGATCGTGGTGCTCGCGCCGGTGGCGTCGCAGTTCGCGCTGCGGCCGGCCTGGCTCGCCCGCGCCGGGGCGCCGATGCCGGTGATGGCGGCGGTGATGGTCCTGCTCGGCGGCTGGACATGGCTGCTTGCGGCCAACACCGCTTTTGCACCGCCCGAAAGCCAATCGCCGGCCGCGGCCGTCGATGCGCTGAAGGCGCATAATCCCAAGCGGGTTCTCAACGATCTTCCGTTCGGCGGCTATCTGATCTGGCGGCAGATCCCCGTATTTGTCGACGGGCGCGCCGAGCTCTATGGCGAAGCCTTCGACGTGGCCTATTACCGCGCCATGCAGCTCAAGGACGTCAACCAGTTTCTCGACATCCTCAAGAAATGGGACATCGACGCCGTGCTGCTGACGCCGTCTACGCCTGCGGTCGGCCTGCTCGATCATATCGGCGGCTGGCGGCGCGCCTACGCTGATGGCAACGCCGTGCTGCACGTTCGTACCGCGGGCACGCCATGACACGGCGCAACCAATCGCTGGATCTTTTGCGCGGTGTGGCCATCCTGCTGGTCGTCCTGGCGCACTGCCAGGGAGAGTCCAAAAGCGTCGTTCCCGGCCTGAGCTGGTTTGCCAATGAGTATGGCGAACTCGGCGTGCAGCTCTTCTTCATCGTCAGCGGCTATACGATGATGCTGACGTTCGGTGACAGGCTCGATCTCGCCGCCACCCGCTCGTTCTATCTCCGGCGCGTCTTCCGGATCGCGCCGCTGTTCTGGATCGCCATTGTTTTCTATCTCCTGGTGACGAAGGGCGAGGGCACCAGGAACTTTGCGCCTGACGGTGTCGGTGTAAGCGACGTACTGCTGACGTTCTTCTTCCTGCACGGGAGCAGCGTCACCGCGTATAATTCGGTCGTTCCCGGCGGCTGGAGCATTGCGGTGGAAATGCAGTTCTATCTGCTGTTTCCGCTTTTGATCTCCCTGTTTCGCCGGTCCGCTAACGGCCCGTTGCTCGTGTATGCGCTGATCGCGCTGGTGAGCGTCATCGGGCAGTTTGCCGCCGACCACTACCTGATCCCGCGGCTGGCCGCGTCGTTGCCGGCCAGCCAAGCGTCTCTGGCTGAAGGCATCTTCTATTGCTGGCTACCGCGCCAGGCGATCTGCTTCGGATTTGGCATTCTGCTGTATGACTATATCGAACTGAAAAGCCGGCCGACATTCGGCGCGTTGTTCCTGTTCGGCGCTTCGCTGTCCTCTGCGTGGGGTGCCGAAGTCGCGCTGCTGGCTGCGTTCGCATTCGCGGTCCTGACCTCAAACGTCTCGATGTCGTGGGTGGGGCTGTTCGGACGTCACTCCTATGCCATCTATCTCGCTCATTTCGCCGTGATGTCTGCCATATTCGCGCTCTTCCCGATGGGCCTGGTGCCGCTGTTCGTGCTGGTCTCCGCCGTGTCGCTCGCATTCAGTTATCATCTGATCGAGCCCCGGATCGAGCGTCGCTTTAACCGGCTGGGCCACGCACTGGCGTCGGCAGGTCGTGCGCCGAAAGCCGTCGTGGCGGTCTCCTGAAGCCCTTGACGGACGTGCGATCTGGCGGGCGGGCCGGGCTTCTGGTACGCCGGTCGAAATGAACCTGCCGACCGAAATCGTCGAAATGCTCGGCCAGACCTTGGCCAAGGTGGTGCCGGTCACGATCGCGCTGGCGCTCGTGTTCTCGGTGCTGGCGCATTTCTGGGCCTGTAACCCCGGCAGGCCCTGGTGGCGCAAGCGCGAGCTCGTCACCGACGTCTGTTACTGGTTCCTGGTGCCGCTGTTCGCGCGCGTGTTCCGGGTCGGGCTGTTGGTGCTCGGCGCCGCGCTGGTGTTTGGAATTCGCGACGCCGACGAACTGATCGCCTTCTACGACAACGGCCATGGTCCGCTGTCGACGCTGCCACTATGGCTGCAGGCGATCCTGTTCCTGGTCGCGGCCGATTTCATGATGTACTGGCTGCACCGCATGTTCCATGGCGGCGGGTTCTGGAAATACCACGCCATCCACCATTCGTCGGAAGATGTGGACTGGATCTCGGCGGCGCGCTTTCACCCCGTCAACCTGCTGTTAGGTACGATCGGGGTGGATGTCGTGCTGCTGATGGCCGGCATTTCGCCGGGCGTGATGCTGTGGCTCGGGCCGTTCAACATCTTCCATTCGGCCTTCGTTCACGCCAACCTCAACTGGACGCTCGGCCCGTTCAAATACGTCGTGGCGACGCCGGTGTTTCACCGCTGGCACCACACCTCGCGCGAGGAGGGCGGCGATACCAATTTCGCAGGCACCTTTCCGCTCTGGGACATCCTGTTCGGGACCTTCCGGATGCCGGAAGGCGCGCTGCCGGACCATTATGGCGTGGACGATCAGTCCTCGTTTCCCCGCGAAATCATCGGACAACTGGCCTATCCGTTCCGCAAATAGACGGGTCGCGGATTTCTTACTCCATTTCGGGGCCTATTTGCCCTTTGTTCATGAATTGTCGTCAGATTCACCAGTGTCGGGCGCCGGTTCCGCTGCGTATCGCCATTGCCGGCTTGTTGATGCCCCGGGGTAGAGTATGTCGTTCAAGGTTCAGCGTATTCGCGCAGGCGCGCGTTTTGGATTGCGTTCCCTCGCTGCAGGCCTCCTGCTGTGGCCGGCCGTCTGCCTGGCTTCGCCCGATCCCGACCGTATCGCCGTCTATGTCGATCAGGCAAAGCTCGTGAAGCTTCCTGCCAAGGTCTCCACCATCGTGGTCGGAAACCCGCTGATCGCGGACGTGACCCTGCAGAGCGGCGGCATCGTCGTCGTTACCGGCAAGGGCTACGGCGCAACCAATTTCATCGCCATGGACCGCAACGGCGAGGTGCTGGTGGACCGCCAGATCCAGGTCGAAGGCCCGACCGATCAGCTCGTCACCGTCTACCGCGGCGTCGAACGCGAGTCGTATAGCTGCATGCCGATCTGCCAGCGCCGGGTTACCCTGGGCGACGGCGTGACCTACTTCAAATCGGCGATCGACCAGGCCGGTACTCTCAGCGGTCAAGCCGCGAGCGCCGGGACCAGATCGGCAAACTGAGTTCTTCGGTTCTGATTGAATCAGAACCGAAACCGCAGTCGGCGTATCAGGCACATTATCCTGTCCGCGAATCGATCTCGGCCCGCACGAAGTCCATTCCGAAGGTAGTTAACGTCCGGCTAACCGGCCGGTCCGCTCTGCCTCGATTCGACGAAACACTTCCACAATCACTTTCAGGTAGTTTTTGCAGGCGGATAATCGCTGCCGTCTGGGGATTTTCGATGTCGTCACCCGCTGCTGCAACAGTCTCTGTTAGAAATGTATTGCGCCGATTTCGCCGCAACCGGCGGGGCTCGGCCGCCGTCGAGTTCGCGCTGGTTGCGCCGTTGTTCTTCGCCGTGCTGTTTGCGATTGTCGAGGCGGCGATTGTGTTTTTTGCAGGCCAGGTTCTGGAACAGGGAACGGCGGAAAGCGCGCGGCTGATGATGACGCGTCAGGCCCAGGACAGCGGCATGAACGAAACCGCGTTCAAGACGGACCTCTGCGATCGCATCAAGGTGTTGTTCAACTGCTACGGCAATCTGGCCAACATTACCGTGGATGTGAAGGTCTTTACCCCGGGCACCGCGATCACGATTACCGATCCGATCGTCAGTGGAAGCCTGACCGGACCTTTCTCATATTCTCTGCCGCCATCGGGCTCTCCCAATACCATCGTCGTTCGCGCCTTTTATCAATGGCCGCTGTTCGTGACCGGACTCGGCTTCAACTTCGCAAATCTCAACGGCAGCAAGCGGCTGCTCGCTGCGACCGCCGCTTTTCATGTAGAGCCCTGATGCGATGATGGTGTCCCCGATGCAGAAGATGTCGCTTCGCGTGCGCGGTTTGTTGGATGATCGCAGCGGTCTTGCGGCGGTCGAGTTTGCCATGATTTTTCCGATGATGTTGGTAATGTTCTTCGGAGTGGTCGAGCTTTCGGCGGCCATTTCTGCGGATCGCAAGGCCACCCTGGTAGCGCGAACGCTTTCCGATCTGACGTCTCAGGCGAAGAGTGTGGCGGATGCCGATCTGAAAAATTTCGGTGAAGCGGCAAAGGCGATCATGACACCTTACCCGCCATCACCGTTGATATCCTCGATTACGGAGCTTTACGTCGATGACCCCTCGGGCGTCGCTCGGGTTCAGTGGAGCAAGGGCTTGACGATCGATGCATCAGGCAATGTCTCGATCGCGCCGACGGCGCCTCATAACCCGGGTGACGTTGTGCCGCTACCGTCAACTCTCACCGCGGCCAAGGGGACATACGTGATCTGGAGCGAGGTCAGCTACAAATATACGCCGGCCGTCGGTTATATGCTGGCGAAGACTGGCCTCACCTTTAAAGATGCCGCCTTCACGCGTCCGCGCCTGGTGCTTTGCGTTATATATCCGACACCCTCGGGTAGCCTTCCCACAGAATGTCCGACGCCGCTGTGACGGCAGCAGTCTCGGACAACCGTCGCAACTTGAACTGTTCACCGCGGCCTTCTCTTGGAGGAGGTAGGGGCGGGCTTGATGCCGCTGCATTGGAAAGCGCCCCGTACGGCAGCGTTACAGTTCAGTGCGGATGGGTCCAAACCCTCCACTGACACACGGCGCCTCTGCCCACGCCACCGTGGGGCTTCAACGGCTGGCACATGATCCAGGAAAGTGGGGAAGCCCGTTTTCCCTCGGGAGCGTTTGCCCGGAGGTTATAACTCAAAGAAAGACATCGGATCCTCATCCGACTGATCGGATCAGGATCTAAAGGGCGCGCCGGCAATGCAGAATTTCTGCATCTATCGTTGCCTGGCCGCCGAACGGACAACCTCAATCTCATCGTGGTCGTTCCGGGCGCCTTGCCGTCTGGGATAGAACGCTAGGAAAAAACGTTGGCCTCATGGGGCCAAGGCCATCCGCCGTCGTGGCCGATTTTGAAGAAGACGGGCCTCGCCGGCCGAACAGCCCGTTGAGGGGCTGATGGCCGGCCCCTTCTGCCAGGTCAGTGCGTGATATGCGCGGTCCGCAGCGCGTGCTTGAACATGGCGTCCAGTGCAGCCTGGATCTCTTGGGGCGTGCTCGCGGTGCGGAAGAAATCAGCCGACGACGCGCATTTCCGCAGGCTGGCCGGAATATACTGAATGTTGTTGTTGGCGTAGGTGCCTTCGTTGCCGGCAAAGCTCGTATTCACGGGATCGATCTTTTCATAGGGAATATAAAGCACGGAAACTTTGATGCCGCGGCCCTTGAGGGCTTCGCAGGAGGGAACGGTCGTCAGGGTGTTCTGGAGATCAATCGTGGTAGCGTGGTTGCTGCCGGACCAGGAACCGTTGGGAACGCCCTTGACCTGGTTGTTCTGTGCGCCGTCGGTGATGAGGAAGACGTAAGGCTGCGGGGTGGTCGGCGTGCTGCCGTCGCCGACGGCGCCGGTGCCGCCGGAGATGAGGCTATTGACCGAAGTAAGCGCGGCACTGATATGCGTGCCGCCGGAGCCAAGGTTTGTATTAACATTTGTGTCAAGCAGCGTGGCAAGGTTTGCGGCCGCGTAGTTGATGGTGCCGGGGGTTTCGGGATTGCCGTTGATGTTTTTGGTCAGCGGAAAATAAGCGTAGAGATACCGAATGAACGGGTAGAGACCGATCTTGAACTGGTCGGGAACCTTCTTGGATTCGTTCGCAGTTTTGAACAACTCGGTCAAGGCGTAGCCGACCGCGTCGAGGCGCAACTGGATGCAGTCGTCGGTGCCAGCGGTCTTGCAGTTTGAAACCGCGGTCAGGCCCCCCCCGGTCAGGCCCGACTTCGGCCCGGGGTTCTTGGGAGCATACAGCGAGTTCGGCAGGCCTGAAACGATGCCAGTCGGCAGTTGCTGCTGTTTGGGATAAGTGTTGTTTGTCATGAGGAGACTTGTGTATCCGCTTTGGCTCACGCGCGAGATTTTATAGCCCAAGCAGTAGTTGTTCGTTGGGTATCCCTGGGTCCCGGTATTGGTGCAGGCGCTGTTCTGCGGCGCAAAATGGCAGGCGAAGGCGCAGCCGGTGGGATATTGGCGATAGTTATCCGGGTTGACTTGGGCAAGCCGCGTCTGCTCGGCGCTCGTCGACGCCAGGCCCATCGACCCCGAGACGTCCAGCGTCAGATAAAAATCGAGATACGGCGGCAGCGAGGCGGCCGAGCTGGAAAAGCCCGTTACCGTCAGCTTCTGAAAGCCGACCACTTTCATGAAGGTTACCGGTACATCGGCAGTGTACTCGACTTTGGCATCCAGCTTGATTCCGGTCTTCGTAACGGTGCTGCTGCGAACCAGATTTTGATAGCCGGTGATCCCGCTCATGTTGGCATCAAAGACATTGTTGGCATCGGTAACGCCGGCGGTGACCGAGCCGTTGCCTGTCATGGTCGAAGCCGCGAGAAAGCCCGGCGACTTCTGTGAAAGCGCGGCGATGCCCGCGGCGTCTGCCGCGGATTGCAGTTTTGCCTTCATTCTGGTCGCCATCGAGTAATCCACCGCACAGCCAATGGCCGATATCAGGGGGATCGCCGCGATCGTGAAAATTACCGCGATGTTGCCGCGTTGATCGCGGCGGAAACGGGAAAGACACTGCTGAAGACCGAATGGCACTAGAACGCCCCCTGGCTATCCAAAGTGCGTGATCGTAGCCGCAGCCCCCTAAGTGCCCCTTAATCTGATTGCCGAAAAACAGGCTGATCTCGGATGTGACCGATTCCAGGAGCCGTCGGTTACGATCTCTTTACTACTTTGGGTCTGTGAAGGCTTGGGCTCCGTGAAGGCGCCACGCCTGCGCTTTCTTCGTCGATCGCTACATCGCTCGCATCAACCAAATAAGAAAGGCCGCGCATCAGCGCGGCCTTTCTATATTTCGAACGGGATTTCTCGGCCGAGGCCGGAGGAAATCCCTTATCCGGCGGCGCGCAGATTGTCGGCCGAAGATTTGCCAGAGCGGCGATCTGCCACGATTTCGTAGGAGATCTTCTGGCCTTCACGCAACGTTCCGAGGCCGGCACGCTCGACAGCGCTGATGTGCACGAACACGTCATTGCCGCCGTCATCCGGCTGGATGAAGCCATAGCCCTTGGTTGCGTTAAACCACTTCACGGTTCCCATGCTCACGGGGGTAGTCCCTTCTCAGATATACAAGTCGTAGTCCGCCTCTCGACGGGCTGGTGAGATCGAATTTTTGGAAGGGTCGTCAGCGTCTAAACCGGCTGTACCGGTGGATAGCTAATGTCGTCCGGCCGAAAATCGATGCTCAATATTATTCGATAGTAGTGTTCAAAACAATCCTGACGTGCACGATTTTTTGATTCGGCCGGCCAGCCGCCCTCGCTCGCGCACGATATGGCGTATCGGGCGCGATTTTGGGAGGCGTTTGCGGGCGCGTTACCGGCGGCGGAACTGGCCGCCGCGCGGCGGCCCACTACGCGGGGCTCCGGTACTGGGACGCTCGTCCTTGTGACGGAAGATCAGGCGTCCCTTCTCCAGATCATAGGGCGACATTTCGATCGTGACCCGATCGCCTGCCAGCGTCTTGATCCGGTTCTTCTTCATCTTGCCGGCGGTGTACGCAACAATTTCATGTCCGGCGTCGAGCTGCACGCGGTAGCGCGCGTCGGGGAGGATTTCGGTCACCAGTCCTTCGAACTGGATCAGCTCTTCTTTAGCCATGGTGGTCTCCAGGTCGATCGAGGCTTAGCGCTGCGGTCGGTGGGTACGGTTGGGTTGAGTATTCGGACGGCTCTCGCGATGCAAGAAGGCGACGCCCTGAATGCCCTCACTTTTCCCGCCTTGGCTCTTACCGGCCTGCTGCGCCGGGCGCGGCTGTTCGTGCCGGTTCGGCTGCGGCGGCGCATTATTACCACCACCGCGGCGGGGACGGCGAGGGCCTTTTGAAGCCTGTACGCCGTCATTGGAACGGACCGTGTGGGCGCGCGGCGCCGACCGTCCGCCCCGGTGCTGGGCGGGGTGCTGCGAGGTTGCCGGCGCGGCGTCCCGGCTGCCCGGCGTGCGGCGGTCTTCCCGCGGCAGTGCAATGCGAATCAGCCGTTCGATGTCGCGCAGATAGCCCATTTCCTCGGCGCCCGCGATCAGCGAGATCGCGATGCCCTCGGCGCCGGCGCGGGCGGTGCGGCCGATGCGGTGGACATAGGTTTCGGGAACGTTGGGCAGGTCGTAATTCACGACATGGCTGATGCCGTCGACGTCGATGCCGCGGGCGGCAATGTCGGTGGCAACCAGGGTGCGGATCTCGCCGGTGCGGAACGCCGCCAGCACGCGCTCGCGGTGGTTCTGCGACTTGTTGCCGTGAATGGCGTTGGCGTTGATGCCGGCCTTGGCCAGCACCTTCACCACCTTGTCCGCGCCATGCTTGGTGCGGGTAAAGACCAGCGCACGGTCGACCGGTTCCTGCTTCAGAAGCTGCGCCAGCACCGCCGGTTTGGCGGCGAAATCGACCTGGATGATGCGCTGGGTGATCCGGTCGGCGGTTGCTGCCACCGGCGTCACCGCCACGCGGGCGGGGTCGCGCAGCATGGCTTCGGCGAGTTCCGCAATGTCCTTCGGCATGGTGGCCGAGAAGAACAGCGTTTGACGCTTGATCGGCAGTTTGGCGACGACTTTGCGGATGTCGTTGATGAAGCCCATGTCGAGCATGCGGTCGGCTTCGTCGAGCACGAGGAACTCGACCTGGTTAAGCTTCAGCCCGTTGCTCTGGACGAGGTCGAGCAGACGGCCGGGGGTTGCCACCATCACCTCGACGCCCTGCATGACAGAGCGGACCTGGCGGCCCATCGGCACGCCGCCGATCGCCAGCGCCGAGCTCAGGCGGATATGGCGACCATAGGCGTTGAAGCTGTCGAGGATCTGGCCCGACAATTCGCGGGTGGGCGAGAGCACCAGCACGCGGCAGCTCTTCGGCTGCGGCCGGATGCGGTTCTCCAGAATGCGGTGCAGGATCGGCAGCGCAAAGGCCGCGGTCTTGCCGGTGCCGGTCTGGGCGATGCCGACGACGTCACGGCCGGTCAGTGCGATGGGGATGGTCTGGGCCTGGATAGGCGTGGGCGTGTGGTAATTTTCTTCCTTGAGTGCACGCGAGATGGGATCGGCAAGGCCGAAATCCTGAAAGGAGGTCAAAAGGTGGTTCTTTCCATTAAAAAAGGCAGGCGCCCGGCGATGTCTGCCAGGAGCGCGCGAGTGTGTCTGAGACACCCGCGTGTTTGGGGCGTCGGTTTTGCTAGCTGAAGGGGGCAAGCCAGAAACCGCAAAACGGGATCAGAACACGCGGCTCGCAAGGACCCGATGATTCTCTAGGTCACGCGCATCATATGGAGCACCCGCGCCGCGCTTTCAAGGTGAATTCCACGCGCGCTGTCCGCGCGGTTAAGGAAAAGGCTTGCCAGACCGCGCCACGACGCCCGCTGGAAGCCCAAACGATCAAAAATCGTGCAAGAAATTTAGCCAAATTGCGATATTTGCCCAAAAATTAGATTGTTTGCCGCCAAAGCATACATTTTTTCAGCCTAAAAAGTGGGCAGATTTGGCGCCGCCGGTTTCCGCGCGCTCGGGATTCCCAAGCGATTAGATGGGCTTACTCTCTTCCCAAACCGTGGCATGGTTCTTGCGATTCCGTTAATGCAGGCGGCCGTGGGGCCGTTTCGCAGCGTTTAACGTCTGCGTCAGGGAGATGACACCTCATGCTTACTCAATTGACTCACGATATAGCGACGGTGAGCCGCCGTCGCTGGCTGGCGGCCACCGCCGGCCTGGTTTTGGGCTTGGCTGCGTTCTCCAACGCCAAGGCGCAGGAGACCATCAAAGTCGGCGTCCTGCACTCGCTCTCCGGCACCATGGCCATCAGCGAAACCACGCTGAAGGACACCGTCCTCTTCCTGATCGACGAGCAGAACAAAAAGGGCGGCGTGCTCGGCAAGAAGCTCGAGGCTGTCGTCGTCGACCCCGCTTCGAACTGGCCGCTGTTTGCGGAAAAGGCGCGCGAGCTGATCACCAAGGACAAGGTTTCGGTCGTGTTCGGCTGCTGGACCTCGGTGTCGCGCAAGTCCGTGCTCCCGGTGTTCAAGGAGCTGAACTCGATCCTGTTCTACCCCGTGCAGTACGAGGGTGAGGAGAGCGAGCGCAACGTGTTCTACACCGGTGCTGCTCCGAACCAGCAGGCGATCCCCGCCGTCGACTACCTGATGAAGGACGAGAAGGTGAAGCGCTGGGTGCTGGCCGGCACCGACTACGTCTATCCGCGCACCACCAACAAGATCCTCGAAGCCTACTTGAAGTCGAAGGGCGTCAAGCAGGAAGACATCATGATCAACTACACGCCGTTTGGTCATAGTGACTGGCAGACGATCGTGGCCGACATCAAGAAGTTCGGCTCGGCCGGCAAGAAGACCGCCGTGGTCTCCACCATCAACGGCGACGCCAACGTTCCCTTCTACAAGGAGCTCGGCAACCAGGGCATCAAGGCGACCGACATTCCGGTTGTCGCATTCTCGGTCGGTGAAGAAGAGCTCGCCGGCATCGACACCAAGCCGCTGCTCGGCCATCTGGCCGCCTGGAATTACTTCCAGTCGATCAAGGACCCGGCCAACGAGAAGTTCATCAAGGCCTGGCAGGCCTACACCAAGAATCCGAAGCGCGTGACCAACGATCCGATGGAAGCGCACGTCATCGGCTTCGAAATGTGGGTCAAGGCGGTCGAGAAAGTAAAGTCGACTGATCCGGACAAGGTAATCGACGCGCTGCCCGGCATCGAAGCCAAGAACCTGACCGGCGGCACCTCCAAGATGCTGCCGAACCATCACATCACCAAGCCGGTGTTCATTGGCGAAATCAAAGCCAACGGCCAGTTCGACGTGGTGTGGAAGACCCCTGGCCTGGTAGCCGGCGATGCATGGTCAAAGGAACTCGAAGGCTCCAAGGACCTGATCGGCGACTGGGTCGGCAAGAAGTGCGGCAACTACAACACCAAGACCAACAAGTGCGGCGGCCAGGGCTCCTGATCACCGCGTGACTTGAAACAAGAAGACTTCCAAGAAAACTATCCAAGTACTTCCAAGAGACCGGAGAAGGCGGCGATGCCGCCGCCTTCTCCCCACACTCCTGCCGGGGTTGTATTGTGTCTGCCAATTTCCTCGACCGTCTTCGCGCGGTTTTGCTCGCAATCCTTTTGACGACAGCCTTCGCGGTGCCGGCGCTGGCAGGTCCGTTCGAGGACGCAGTCGCCAAATTCGCCAACGATGACTTTTCCGACACTGATGAGGCGATCGGCGCGGTCGCGGCTTCGGGCAATCCGCTGGCCTTTCCCATCATCAGCGCGCTGCAGGAAGGAAGGCTATCGGCCGATCCTGAGACCAAGAAGGTTTTCGTGACGGGGGCCGACGGCAAGATCATCGATGCCGCCACTGGCGCGGCCGTCGACAAGCTGCCCGACAATGCGGCCGCCGTCCGCCTCAATAACCGTCTGCGCCGCGCTGTGGAAGCAGCCGTTGGTAGCCTGACGCTGCTGTCGCCCGATCCGGCCAAGCGCATCGCGGCCGCGCAGTCGGTTTTCAAGAGCCATGAGGAGAGCGCGCTCCCCGTCATCGACGGCGCGCTGGCGAAAGAAACCAACAAGGCTGTCAAGGCGGCGTTCGCCGAGGCTCGTGCCGCGATCCTGCTTTACAAGCCTGACGCGACCGAGGTCGAAAAGCTCGAAGCCGTCGCCATCGTCAAGGCGAAGGGCGATCAGGAAGCGATGGCGCTGCTGACGGGTCTTAGCAACGACGTGCCGCCCAATGTCGCGCGTGCGGCCGCGAGCGCGATCGCCTCGATCCAGAGCAATCTTGCAACGTGGTCGATGGTGCAGAATGCCTGGTACGGCCTGTCGCTCGGCTCGGTGCTGCTGCTCGCGGCGATTGGGCTGGCCATCACCTTCGGCGTCATGGGCGTCATCAACATGGCCCATGGCGAGATGGTGATGTTAGGGGCCTACACCACCTTCGTGGTGCAGGAGGTCATCCGCACCAGCTATCCCGGCCTGTTCGACTATTCGCTGCTGATCGCAGTGCCGCTGGCGTTCCTCGTCGCCGGAGCGGTCGGCGTCCTGATCGAGCGCGGCATCATCCGCTTCCTCTATGGCCGCCCGCTGGAAACGCTGCTGGCGACCTGGGGCCTGTCGCTGGTGCTGCAGCAGGCCGTGCGCACCATGTTCGGTCCCACAAACCGCGAGGTCGGCAATCCCTCCTGGATGAGCGGTGCGTTCGAACTCGGGCAGATCACCATCACCTATAATCGGCTCTGGATCCTCTGCTTCACGCTCGCAGTGTTCGTGATCCTGCTCGCCATGCTGCGCTACACCGCGCTCGGGCTCGAGATGCGCGCTGTAACGCAGAACCGCCGCATGGCGGCCTCGATGGGTATCGCTACCTCACGGGTCGACGCGCTGACCTTCGGCCTCGGCTCGGGCATCGCCGGGATCGCCGGCGTGGCGCTGTCGCAGATCGACAATGTCAGCCCCAACCTCGGCCAGAGCTACATTATCGATTCCTTCATGGTCGTCGTGTTCGGCGGCGTCGGCAATCTCTGGGGCACGCTGGTCGGCGCCTTCACGCTCGGTATCGCCAACAAGTTCCTGGAGCCGGTGGCGGGCGCCGTGCTCGGCAAGATCGCCATTCTGGTGCTGATCATCCTGTTCATCCAGAAACGGCCGCGCGGCCTGTTCGCGCTCAAGGGCCGGGCGGTGGAAGCATGACGCCGCACGTTCTGACGCGTTCGCTGGACCGTAGCGCATCCATCTTTATCCTGGTGGTCGCGGGCCTCGGCGTGCTGATCCCGCTCTCCAACCTGCTGCTGCCGGCGGGCTCGGCGCTGCAGGTGCCCACCTATCTGGTCGCGCTGTTCGGCAAATACGCCTGCTACGCCATTCTCGCGCTCTCGATCGACCTGATCTGGGGCTATTGCGGCATTCTCTCGCTCGGCCATGGCGCGTTCTTCGCGCTCGGCGGCTACGCGATGGGCATGTACCTGATGCGCCAGATCGGCAGCCGCGGCGTCTACGGCAATCCGATCCTGCCCGATTTCATGGTGTTCCTGAATTATCCAAGCCTGCCGTGGTACTGGTACGGGTTCGACATGTTCTGGTTCGCGGCGCTGATGGTTCTGCTGGTCCCGGGCCTGCTCGCGTTCTGCTTCGGCTGGCTGGCGTTCCGCTCCCGCGTCACCGGCGTCTATCTCTCGATTATCACCCAGGCGATGACCTATGCGCTGCTGCTGGCGTTCTTCCGCAACGATTTCGGCTTCGGCGGCAATAACGGCCTGACCGACTTCAAGGACATTCTCGGCTTCAACGTGCAGGCCGACGGCACCCGCGCGGCGCTGTTTGCACTAAGCTGCCTGGCGCTGATCCTGACCTTCCTGATCTGCCGGGCGGTGGTGACCTCGAAGCTCGGCAAAGTGCTGATCGCGATCCGCGATGCCGAATCCCGCACGCGCTTCCTCGGCTACCGCGTCGAGTCCTACAAGCTGTTCGTGTTCACGCTGTCGGCCTGCATGGCCGGCGTCGCCGGTGCGCTCTACGTGCCGCAGGTCGGCATCATCAACCCGAGCGAATTCGCGCCGGGCAATTCGATCGAGGCGGTGATCTGGGTCGCGGTCGGCGGCCGCGGCACGCTGGTGGGAGCGGCGCTCGGCGCCGTCGTCGTCAACTATGCCAAGACCTTCTTTACGTCGGGTCCGCTGGCGCCGTACTGGCTGTTCATGCTGGGCGCGCTGTTCATCCTGGTGACGCTGCTGTTGCCGAAGGGCATCGTCGGCACCTTCTCCGCATGGCGGGAGTCCCGGAAAGCAACGGAAAAGGCCAATGCTGAAAGCGCTGCGCGCGAAGACGGCGTCGGCGAACCGAACCCGGCGGAGTGAGCGTATGAGTGTCATGGAGGGAAGGACCACTTCCGCGCTGCTCTATCTCGACGGCGTGCATGTCTCGTTCGACGGCTTTCACGCCATCAACAATCTGTCGCTGACGCTCGAGCCCGGCGAGATGCGCGCCGTCATCGGCCCGAACGGCGCCGGCAAGACCACGATGATGGACATCATCACCGGCAAGACCAAGCCGGATGAGGGCACGGTGCTGTTCGACGGCATCACCGACCTGACGCGGCTCGACGAAACCCGCATCGCCGAACTCGGCATCGGCCGCAAATTCCAGAAGCCGACGGTGTTCGAGAGCCAGACCATCGAGGACAATCTGCTGCTGGCGCTGAACGTCGATCACAGGGTCAAGGGCACGCTGTTCTGGCGCGGAAACAAGGCCGAGGCCGAGCGGATCGGCCGCGTGCTGGAAACCATTCGGCTCACGGATGCCCGCAGCCGGCTCGCCGGAAGCCTGTCGCACGGCCAGAAGCAGTGGCTCGAGATCGGCATGTTGCTGGCGCAGGATCCGAAACTGCTTTTGGTCGACGAGCCGGTCGCCGGCATGACCGACGTCGAGACGCACCAGACCGCGGAGCTGCTCAAGGAAATCAACAAGGAGAAGACGGTCATGGTCGTCGAGCACGACATGACCTTCGTGCGCGAACTCGGCGTCAAGGTGACCTGCCTGCATGAAGGCACGGTGCTGGCGGAGGGGACCATCGATCAGGTCTCGTCGAACGAGCGGGTGATTGAAGTGTATCTGGGGCGCTGATCCATGCTGAAGGTCGACAATATCAGCCTCTACTACGGTGCAGCCCAAGCTTTGCGCGGCGTCTCGCTGTCCGCCGAGCCTGGCAAGGTGACGTGCGTGCTCGGCCGCAACGGCGTCGGCAAGACCTCGCTGCTCCGCGCCATGGTCGGCCAGTACCCGATCGCGGGCGGGTCGATCACGCTCGACGGCAACGACATTACCGGCCTGAAGCCCTACGAGCGCGCCCGGCGCGGCATCGGTTTCGTGCCGCAGGGCCGCGAGATCTTTCCGCTGCTGACGGTGGAAGAAAATCTCAAGACCGGCTTCGGGCCGCTGAAGCGCGAGGACCGCTACATCCCCGACGACGTGTTCTCGCTGTTTCCGGTGCTGAATACGATGCTCGGTCGGCGCGGCGGCGACCTCTCCGGCGGCCAGCAGCAGCAACTCGCGATCGGTCGCGCTTTGGTGATGCGTCCAAAATTGTTATTATTGGACGAGCCGACCGAAGGCATCCAGCCCTCGATCATCAAGGACATCGGCCGCGCCATCTCGTATCTGCGCAGCCTCGGCAACATCGCGATCGTGCTGGTCGAACAATATCTCGACTTTGCCTGCGAGCTCGGCGACAATTTCGCAGTCATGGACCGCGGCGCGGTGAAATATGCCTGCGACCGCGCCAACCTCGATCCCGCCGAGATCAGCCGCCAGATGGCGCTGTAACGTCGCGCTTCGAGCGTTGCGCCATAACGCGGTTTTGGGGGACGGATGCGGACCGATAGCACGCGCGCCAACGCTGCGACATTTGCGGCCAACCGCGCCCAGGGCGTGGTGAGGTTCGGCGTGCATCTGCAAGATGGCGTCACCCGCCGCGGGGACCTGCATGAATCCGGCTCGCTGCGCGTGCGCTTTCCTTCTCCTGAGCAAGAGGGCCTGTCCGGCGTATTCGTCAACACGGCCGGCGGCATCGCTGGCGGCGACTGTTTCGATATCGACATCACGGCAGGCGAGGGAGCCCGGCTGACGCTGACGACGGCGGCGGCCGAAAAGGTCTATCGCGCGCCTGGTGCTGCGGCCCAGCTCAGCATCGCCCTGAAGGCAGAGCGCGGAGCGCATCTCGCCTGGCTGCCACAGGAGACCATCCTGTTCGACCGCGCGCGCATCTCGCGCCGCATTGATATCGACCTAGCCGAAGACGCCTCACTTCTGCTCTGCGAAATCGTGCTGTTCGGCCGCGCCGCGATGGGCGAAACGATGCGGCACGGCGAATTCGTCGACCGCTGGCGCCTGCGCCGCGGCGGCAAGCTGGTGTTCGCGGAGACCGTCCGGCTCGATGGCGACATCGGCGCAAAACTGGCGCGGCGGGCGATCGCCAACGGCGGCGTCGCGATCGGCACCGCGCTGATCGTGCCCGGCGACGCGGCGCTGGTGGAGCGGATCCGCGAGACATCCGAGACGTTCCGCGGCGAGGTCGGCATCTCCTGCTGGAATGGATTTGCAATGGCCCGTTTCTGTGCCCAAGATGCCGCCCGGCTCCGCGCCGATATGATGGCTGTGCTCGGCCGCGCCAGCGGCGAGGCGTTGCCAAGACTTTGGCTTAACTAAAAAGGCTTTGGCTAAATTAGGTCTTCAATCACCAGAGTGCTCGCATGAATCTGTCTCCCCGCGAAAAGGACAAGCTCTTGATCTCGATGGCGGCCATGGTGGCGCGTCGCAGGCTGGAGCGTGGCGTCAAGCTCAACCATCCTGAAGCCGTCGCCATCATCTCCGATTTCATCGTCGAGGGCGCGCGCGACGGCCGCACCGTTGCGGAGTTGATGCAATCAGGTGCACAGGTGCTGACCCGCGCGCAGGTGATGGATGGCATCCCCGAAATGATCCACGATATCCAGGTTGAAGCGACATTTCCCGACGGCACCAAGCTCGTCACCGTGCATGAGCCGATCCGGTGAGGTGCGCGGATTTATTGACCTCGTCATGGCCGGGCTTGTCCCGGGCATCCGCGTCTTTCTTTCCCAAGGAGTCAAAGACGTGGATGGCCGAGACAAGCCCGGCCATGACGCAGCCATACACCGCGAGGTACCAGCCATGATCCCCGGCGAACTCTTCATCAAGGACGGCGAGATCGAACTCAATGCCGGCCGCAAAACCGTGACACTCACCGTCGCCAATACCGGCGATCGTCCGATCCAGGTCGGCTCGCACTACCATTTCTTCGAAACCAACCCCGCGCTGAAATTCGATCGCAAGAAAGCCCGCGGCATGCGCCTCGACATCGCCGCCGGCACCGCGGTGCGCTTCGAGCCCGGCCAGACCCGCGACGTACAACTCGTCGCCCTCGCCGGCAAGCGCACCATCTACGGCTTCCGCGGCGACGTGATGGGGAAGCTGTGATCCGATGTGAGGTGGGCACGCTGACGGGGCTCCCTCCCCCCTTGCGGGGGAGGGTTGGGGAGAGGGGTATGCCACACGACGAGGTCAGCAAAGTTCAGCGGGATCGCGCCAAGCGGCTAAGGCGCGAGATGACCCGTGCGGAAACGCTGCTGTGGCGCCATCTAAAGGCGAACCGACTTTCCGGACTTGGATTTCGCCGCCAAGTCCCGATGGGCAATTACATCGCGGATTTCGTTGCTCACACTTGCAAGCTCGTCATTGAGGTCGATGGCGAGAGCCACGATTTTGAGGAGCGCATTCGACACGACATTACGCGTGACCGATGGTTCGAGTCTCGCGGCTATCGCGTACTGCGCTTCACCAACAACGACGTAATGAAGAATCTTGAGGGCGTCGTTCTTTTCATTCTGCAGGCAGCGGAGCAAGCGGCACCCCTCTCCCTAACCCTCTCCCGCAAGGGGAGAGGGAACCTATCCGCCGGTGCGTCCCTGACTGATGAGGGCATCGAGGAGCAGTCGTGATGCAATCTGAGGTGAGCACGCTGGTCAGGCTCCCTCCCCCCTTGCGGGGGAGGGTTGGGGAGAGGGGTGGCCGCGAGTCCCCAAGCCCGCAATGGGCACGAAACACTGAACGCTGGAGCCTGACATGTCCGTAAAAATCAAACGTAGCGTCTATGCCGACATGTTCGGGCCGACCACCGGCGACAAGGTGCGGCTCGCCGACACCGATCTCATCATCGAGGTCGAAAAGGATTTCACCACCTATGGCGAGGAGGTGAAGTTCGGCGGCGGCAAGGTGATCCGCGACGGCATGGGGCAGTCGCAGGTCACCAACCGGCAGGGGGCGGCCGATACCGTCATCACCAATGCGCTGATCGTCGATCACTGGGGCATCGTGAAGGCCGACGTCGCGATCAAGGAAGGCATGATCGCCGCGATCGGCAAGGCCGGCAATCCCGACATCCAGCCCGGCGTCACCATCGTGATCGGGCCCGGCACCGATGTCATCGCGGGCGAAGGCAAGATCCTCACCGCCGGCGGCTTCGACAGCCATATCCATTTCATCTGTCCGCAGCAGATCGAGCACGCGCTGATGAGCGGCGTCACCTCGATGCTCGGCGGCGGCACCGGGCCCTCGCACGGCACCTTTGCGACCACCTGCACGCCGGGCCCCTGGCACATGGCGCGGATGATCCAGTCGTTCGACGCGTTCCCCGTCAATCTCGGCATTTCAGGCAAGGGTAACGCGGCGCGGCCCGCCGCGCTGGTCGAGATGATCAAGGGCGGCGCATGCGCGCTGAAGCTGCACGAGGATTGGGGCACGACGCCGGCCGCGATCGACAACTGCCTTAGCGTGGCCGACGATTACGACATCCAGGTGATGCTGCATTCGGATACGCTCAATGAATCCGGCTTCGTCGAGGACACGGTTAAGGCCTTCAAGGGCCGCACCATCCACGCCTTCCACACCGAGGGCGCCGGCGGCGGGCATGCGCCTGACATTATCAAGATTGCCGGGTTGAAGAACGTGCTGCCGTCCTCGACCAACCCGACGCGCCCCTTCACGCGCAACACCATCGATGAGCATCTGGACATGCTGATGGTGTGCCATCATCTCGATCCCTCAATCGCCGAAGATCTCGCCTTTGCCGAAAGCCGCATCCGCAAGGAGACGATTGCCGCCGAAGACATCCTGCACGATCTCGGCGCGCTCTCGATGATGTCGTCGGACTCGCAGGCCATGGGCCGGCTCGGCGAAGTCATCATCCGCACCTGGCAGACCGCCGACAAGATGAAGAAGCAGCGCGGCGCGCTGCCCGAGGACAAGGGCAACGACAACGACAATTTCCGCGTCAAGCGCTACATTTCGAAATACACCATCAATCCCGCGATCGCGCACGGCGTCTCGAAACTGATCGGCTCGGTGGAAAAAGGCAAGCTCGCCGATCTCGTGCTGTGGTCGCCGGCCTTCTTCGGCGTGAAACCTGATTGCATCATCAAGGGCGGCTCGATCGTGGCGGCGCCGATGGGCGATCCCAATGCATCGATTCCGACGCCGCAGCCCGTGCATTACCAGCCGATGTTTGCCGCGTTTGGCAAGTCGCTGACCGCGTCCTCGGTGGTGTTCACGTCAAAGGCTGCCATCACTGGCGGGCTGGCGCGCAAGCTCGGCATAGAAAAGAAGCTTTATCCCGTCAAAAATACCCGTGGCGGCATCTCCAAGAAGAGCATGATCCATAACGGCGCCACGCCCAAGATCGAGGTCGATGCCGAAACCTATGAGGTGCGCGCAGATGGCGAGCTTCTGACATGCGCGCCGGCCGAGGTCCTGCCCATGGCGCAGAGGTATTTCATGTTCTAAAGCGCGATCAGCAAAAGTGGATTCCGGTTTTGCGTCCGATCGCGCTTCTGAGTTAAGGTCCGTCCCGGAACTCAAGCCAGAACAAAAGTCCGGGAGGATCTAGTGATCTACGTCGTTGCCACGCTGACCGTGAAGCCCGAAATGCGCGCCGAATTCATTGCCGCTGCCACTGACTGCATCAAGGAAACCCGGAAAGAGCCGGGCAACATCGCCTATGACCTGCATGAAAGCGTCACCGATCCCTCCAAGATGGTGTTCGTCGAGCAGTGGGAGAACGCCGAAGCGCTGGTGCCGCATCGTGGCGCCGAGCACATGAAGACGTTTGGCCGCGTCGCCGTGAAGTGCATGACGGCGCCGCCGAAGATCGAGGTGATCACGCCCGAAAAGGTCGACGTCCGCTAATCAAAGAAAAACAAGGGATAAGCTCATGATCTACGTCATCGCCACCACGCCGATGAAGCTGGAAAATAAGGACGACTTCATCAAGGGGCACAAGGCCTGCACCGCCGAAACGCTCAAGGAGAAGGGCTGCATCTCCTATGATGGCCATGTCAGCGTGAACGATCCCAATCTGTATGTGGTGGTGGAGCGCTGGGAGACCCGCGACGACCTCAACGCGCATGGCCGCGCGCCCCATATGAAGGTGTGGCGGGAGTATTCTTCGCAGATGAAGACGGCGCCGACGGTGATCGAGATCATCAGCGACGGCAAGGTGGAGAAATTTTAGTGAATATGCGTCGTGGCACATTCGGTGGCTTCATCCTTCGAGACGCGCGCAAGAGCGCGCTCCTCAGGATGAGGTCTAAGACCCTCATGGTGAGGAGCGCGGCACCGCCGCGCGTCCTCGGACGATGCTTGCATCGCCGATCGAACCACGAGGCCACGATGTTCAAACTTGCTCCAGGCGGCCTCACATGATCCGCGCGACAACAGTCCTGGGCCAGCATCACTGGACGCAATCGGCGGCCGATACCGTCGTGCTCGATTTCGACGATCGGCACCGGCGGCGGATGGCGATGACCGGCACACGCGGGCTGGAATTCCTGCTCGACCTCGAAAACGCGGTGGCGCTGCGCGGCGGCGACGCGCTGGTGTTGGAAGACGGCAGGCTGATCGAGGTGGTCGCAGCCGCCGAGCCCTTGATCGAGATCAGGGGCGCCGACCCGCTGCATTTGGTTCGCATCGCCTGGCATCTCGGCAACCGTCATCTGCCGACCCAGATCATGCCGAAGGGCCTGCGCATCCGCCGCGACCACGTCATCGAGGCCATGGTGAAAGGATTAGGCGCGCGCGTCATCGAGATCGAGGCGCCGTTCGATCCCGAGGGCGGCGCATATGTGCAGGCGGCGCATGATCATGCCGCACACGATCACAGTCACCATCATCACGGTGATCACGACCATCACGGCGATCACGACCACCATCACCACGACGAGCATTGCGACCACGATCATCACCACCACGATCACTCCCATGCTCATGACCACAAGTGAGCCCGCGCAGGTCGACGCGAGCAGCGGAATGAATGCGGATGAGGCGGCGGCGCTGTACAGGCTGATGACCTGGCTGTCGCCGTCCTTTCCGGTCGGCGCATTTTCCTATTCCAGCGGCATCGAATGGGCGGTGGAGGGCGGCGACATCACGGACGCAGCGTCGTTGCGCGACTGGCTGGCCGCGATGCTCAGCGAGGGCTCAGGCTTCTGTGACGCCGTGTTCCTGGCGCAGGCGTATCGCGCGGCCGCCGCGCAAGACGACGCCGCCTTGCGCGAGATTGCGGAACTTGCGGCCGCTTTCGTGCCTTCGCGCGAGCGCCAACTCGAGACCGCGACACAGGGCCGCGCCTTCATCGACATCGTGCGATCGGCCTGGGCCTGCGACGGGCTCGACAACATGGTCGCCGCGTGCGGCGGCGGCACGGTCTATCCCGTCGCGGTCGGCGTCGTCAGCGCCGCCCATGCCGTACCGCTGGCGCCGGCGATGCATGCCTTCCTGCATGCCGTGGTGTCGAACTGGATTTCCGCCGGCGCCCGCCTCGTGCCGCTCGGACAAACCGACAGCCAGCGCATTCTCGCTGGCCTCGAAGCCGATGTCGCCGCCACCACCGGGCGCGCGCTCACATCTTCGCTCGATGATCTCGGCAGCGCCACCTTCCGCGCCGATCTCGCCAGCCTCCGCCACGAGACGCAGTACACGCGGTTGTTCCGGTCATGAAGTGCGACCGCTCTTTCCACCCGTCGTCCCCGCGAACGCGCTAGTTGATTCGCACATCTTTGAGGGTCTCCCACGCCGATGCCACGCCCAA
>NZ_LLXX01000150.1 GCF_001440405.1 Bradyrhizobium valentinum | reverse complement strand
AATACATGCCCTGATCAATCATCCCCCTTGACAACCATATCCCCATACAAGCCCGGGTGAAGCGAAGCGCAACCCGGGACCGGTCAAGCTAGACGCCGTAATCCCGGATTGCGCGGAGCCTGTCATCGGGCGCGCGTATTCGCGCGACCCGTTGGCTCCATCCGGGCTACTTCATCGCCTCACTGCAGCGGCGAGTGCGGCGCCGGCAGCATGATGGTCGAGTGCATTTCCTCGAGAAAGCTCGGACCCTTGCCAAGAAATTCCTGCCAGGCAGGATCCTTCATCGCATTGCCCCGCGCTTCGGCGCGGGCGTTCAGGCTGGGATAGGCCCAGATGTGGCAGGCTTCGTTCGGTTGCCCCGCTTCGGTCGTCCAGAGGCCGACGATCTTTGAATATTTCTCACGCTCCGGCAGCACCGCGGTGAACGCATCGAGCCACTGCTTCAGGCCACCGGCAGGCTTGCCCCGATAGTTGCGGAGTTCGTAGACATTGCCCGTCGATGCCGGCGCAACCGGCGGCCTCACCGCGTTCATCAGGCGGACCTTCTGACGCACCAGCAAGGGGCGGATCAACGGCACATACTCGCCGGTCCAGCGCGGGTTCTTGGCCAGCTCCGCGCGCATCCGCGCACGCTCGTCGAAACTGTTGTAGCTCCACATGTGCAGGACCTGATTGAGCGGCCCGATCTCGGTCGACCAGTAGCCTTCGAGCTTGCCGTAATCGTCCTTGCGGATGTCGCGCGACACCGTGCTCGCCGCCTTGATCATGTCGCCGAGCGTGCCAGGCTTTACGGTGTAGGTTCGCAGTTCGTAGATCATGATGCCTCCCCAAATATCGTTGTTGTTTGTTGTTGGGGCGACACTCACTGTCAGACGCTACACTGCGCTGTCTGGAGAGAGCCCCTCACCCTGACCCTCTAAGAGCGAGCTTTCGCTCGTCTCGACCCCGCAAGAGCGGGGCGAGGGGTCAAGAAGGCCGGCGACTACTCCGCCGCCTGCGCGTTGATTTCGCCGGATACCTGGCGGATGGCGCGGGCGAGCTGGTCGGCGGGCTGGGCGCCGGAGACGGCGTATTTCTGCGCGAACACGAATGTCGGCACGCCGGAGATGCCCTTGTCGGAGGCTTCCTGTGCTTGCCCCGAGATCAGCGCGACATCCTCATCGGTGGCGAGGCGCCTGCGCACGTCGTCGGCGTCGAGCCCGACATCGGCCGCTGCCTGCACCAGCACGTTGACGTCGGTCAGATCGCCGCCGTCGCGGAAGTACAATTCCATCAGCCGCTGCTTCATCTCGGCGGCCTTGCCCTGCGCTCCCGCCCAGTGGATCAGGCGGTGGCAGTCGATGGTGTTGGGCTGGCGCTTTACCAGTTCGGGCCGGTAGGTCAGCCCCTCCTCGCCCGCAGCCGCGACGACGCGGCCGGCGATGCCCTTGTAGGCTTCGACCGAGCCGAACTTGGCGGTGAGATATTCGTCGCGGCTGATGCCCTCGCGGGGCACCCAGGAATTGAGGAAGAACGGCCGCCAGCGCACTTCGACCGGAACATCCGGCACTAGCGCCAGCGCGTTCTCGATCCGGCGCTTGCCGATATAGCACCAGGGGCAGACCACGTCGGAGACGATGTCGATCTTGAGGGGTTTCAGGGTGCTCATCGGGACGTCCTCGCTGAATGATGGCCGGAAAGTAGTCCGATTGGGCGAGGAGACAAGGGCAATGGCCGCATGTCTCGTATCACTTTACCTCCGCGGTTATTGTTATGCGAAGGCCCTGGGCCGGTGTAAACCGCGGCCATGTAGGATGGGTGGAGCGAAGCGATACCCATCAACCTTGCCGGGCTTCTAAATGATGGGTTTCGCTTCGCTCTACCCATCCTACAGATTACGTCAGATTCGCCGCGATCTGTCGCATCCGCTCGGCGGTCAGATCATCGGCCGGGAAAAAGGTTTCCAGCGCCAGCTCCTGCAGCGTGATATCGACCGGCGTGCCGAACACCATGGTGGTGGAGATGAAGCTGAGCACGTCGCCATTGCGGCGCAGCTTGAAGGGGATCGCGACATTGTCGGCCGAGACCGGTCCGGACCTCGCCGGCATCCGGTAGGCTTTCAACTCCTGATACAGTTTGAGCAGTTCGGGATCAGCCGTCGCCTCGCACTGCCGGTGCAGCCGCTCCAACAGATGCGCGCTCCATTCGGCGAGGTTGACCGTGCGCGGCGCCAGCCCCTCGGGGTGAAAGGCGAGCCGCAAAATATTGAAGGGCTGCCCGAGCAGATGCGGCGGCAAGCCTTCGAGCAGCGGCGCGACCATGCGGTTGGCCGTCACCAGATTCCAGTGCCGGTCATAGGCCAGCGCCGGATTGGGTTCATGCGCCTTGAGCACGAGGTCGATCGCCTGCCGCGCGGATTTCAGCGCGGGATCGTCGAGCGAGCGCTGCGGAAAGGCCGGGGCAAAGCCTGCGGCGACGAGGAGTACGTTGCGTTCACGCAAGGGAACCTCCAATCGTTCGGCGAGCTTCAGCACCATTTCGCGCGACGGCGCGGCGCGGCCCGTCTCCACAAAGCTGAGATGACGCGCGGATATCTCGGCATCCCCCGCCAGATCGAGCTGGCTGAGATGACGACGCTGGCGCCATTCGCGCAGATGGTCGCCGATGTGGACGGGTTGGGTTCGTTCGGCTCGCGCCGCGGAAGCATGTGCGTTCATGGTGGAAAACCTACCATGCGAATTTCACGCATTCCATTACGTCCGAGGTAATGGATCTTGACGCCTAACCACTTGAACTAGCGGGAATTTCTTTTCCAGATTCCGTGCGATACCAACAAAAATACCAACATCTCGACCGCGGCACACCAATTTCGAAGACGGTTCGATCTGCGCCTCTCACCGGCCGACGGGGTATGGTTTGACGGCGGCGATCTCAGGACGCTGCTGGATCTCTACAGCATCTGGACGCTGCGCCACCTGTACCTTGAAGTTTTTGGCCAATGGCCGGGAAAGCAATATGCTCCTGTCGACGCCGATCCTCGGATACAATCCTACTACAGGTGGATCGAGTGCAATGACGATGAGCTGTGCGGTTGGGGCTCGGAAACTCGGAAGACGCGGACTGTTGCAAGTCGTCGGACTTGCAATGGAATTTCAGCCAACTCGGGTCGATCTTCCTGCACCAAGTGCCAGGCGGGTCTTCTAATCGCAAGCCGCCTCTCTCCGTCGTGGAGTTCGTCGAAAGCCGATCTCGGCTTCCCCGAATAAGGGACGACGTCCATCTTCAGATAACGCATCCCTAAGTCCCGCTTGGGAACGAAACACCGTTGAAAGCCAGACTTATGGCAGTTCGGAATACTTGCCTCGTTTAGGAGCGCGGAACTCGGGACACGCATAGGATTCGTCCTGAGCAGGAGTCATATGCTGATGTTTAAGCAGCGGCCCGCCCGGCGATCCGAACGCTGCAGGGCTGTGAGATCTCGGTGCTGCAAGAAGCCGGCGCAATCCGCCGCAGCGGCGATCCGCACGCCCGGGAACGCGCTTAGAGGATGGCGTTCAAGAGGTGTGGCATCTCGATGTGAAGAGCGCGGTGCGTAACGCCCGCAGGGACGACTTCGAGATTGCCAACACCTTCGTCCCGGCAGGGACGCTTGTTCCGCCGAAGGCGGATCTGTGTTGGTTTAAGACTGGTTCATGCAGTGCGCATCTCTGCCTGGAACTCGGTGCCATCGGTCCAGATGGCATGAAGGATGACAGCCATTTTGCGAGCGACCGCAACCTTTGCCTTTTTGGCGCCGATGCGTTTGGCCGGCTTGCTGCCCCAGCGCTTGAGCGCAGAGCCTCGCCTGACAACGGTCAGGACGACGTTCGCGGCCTCGAACAAATAAGTTCGAACCTGGTGGTTGCCGCGCTTGGAGATGCGCGCAGTGCGGTCGATCTCACCGGATTGATGACGTCTTGGTGTTAGGCCGAGATAGGCGCCAACGTCGGCGGAATGTCTGAAGCGAGTGGGGTCATCGATGGTCACGACGAACGACAGGGCAGTCGGGGGACCGATACCGGGAACGGTCATCATCCGCCGAACAGTTTGGTTGCCTTTTGCTACCGTCAGGAGCTATCGATCGAGTTTTTCAATTTGCGCGGTCAAGCAGGACTGGGCAAGGAGCAGCGGCGCGAAAATATCTTGTAAATCCGGTGCTTCAACGAGTACGGCGTTGACTTTGCGAGCCAGGTTGGTCGAACCGGCCTTGCCGAGCACTATTCCGAGCCCCTTACACAGGCCGCGCATTTGGTTATCGGGATCTCGCCGCAGATTCACCAGCTTGGTTCGAGCCGCCAGCATCGAACGGGTTTTCCAGATCTCCGCCCCCTTCACGGCAGCTTCCCGGTACCATCCCATGCGGGCCATTTCGGCTAGCCCTTTGGCATCATTTGGATCCGACTTGTTGATGCGCACGATAACGCTGCGTTGGCATGACGCGCATCAAGGCAAATAACCGGAAAACCCAGCGCCCTGAGTTGGTGCCAAAGCCAATTGGATAGCGAGCCCGTTTCAAAAACGATCCGCTCAGCATTGCCAGCATGCCGCCGCAAGAGTTTAGCGATGGCCTCCGGATTGGTGGGCGCGCAACCTTCGAATGTCACGCCGCCGGTCTGGTCCAAAACGCAAATGCTGGTTTCTTGAGATGTCCAAACCAACGGATTGCTTCATAGAGCCGCTCCCTTTCGATAATCCGCTGAGTAGATCCTACCGAACCTCGTGCCTTCGAGAAGCCGTCAGCCGCGATTACGCGGTCCAGCCATTGAGCGGTAGTCGATTTTTTGGGAGCGGAGCGAGGTTTGAGATTGCAAGCTTTTTGGGTTTGAAGACCTGAAAGCTTGCAATTTCATTTCAGTCCCAGTCGATCTTGCCACCGAGCTGTACCAGCTCGTGCTTTAGGTTGATGATCTGGTCGTGCGTGGCGCGGAACAGATCGCCTTCCCGTCGTCTCCGGCTTCTTCGGTCGCATCGTCCCCTCCGGTGCGACCACAGAATCACGACCGGCGATTCGAGCCGCTATGGTACCAGAAGCGCCTTGAAGTGGACCTGCTAAAGCATCCCGTCCTTCTGCGGGCTGATCCGACGGCGGTTTGGCGCTTTGTTCAGTAGGCCGGCAAGCCGCAGACCTTCCAGGATGCCTTCCAGCCGCTGTACACGGATTATCGAAGCAACCATGGAAACGGCGTCCTGCTGTTGGATCGTGAAGTGCACATCCGGAAATTCCTCAGACATCGCCTCCAAGAATGTCTGCGGGTTGGTAACGTGATCTCGGAGCGCATGCGCCGCTTCCTCCGCGAGGTAGGTCGCAAGATCGCCGTCGACGGACCCGACGAAATTGAAGTCATAGCGGGTACGGTCCTTGATCGATTGCCGAATCAGCTCGCTTTGGTGTTTTGCTTCAACGAAGAGCATGAAGACCGCATCAGGCAGGTTGTCGCGCGGCACGTTCTTCAAATCAGCGATTCGGGCGTAAATGTCCTTCCCTGCTGGCTCGTTTCGCTCGAATCGGTTTTGAACCTCCTGGGTCTCACGCTTGCGCAGCATTTTCTTCTTTCCGAACATCGCACATCCTCCGAGCCGCGATATAATTCAGTTCTCGCAAAAGATCAAAACGGCGTCTGGCGATCGGTATGCGCATTTAAAGCGAATGTGACGGCTGGAAGAAAGACAACGCGCTGTTAGCTCCGCATGAAGGTCTTGTGCGACAACGCCCGAGTCAAAGCAAACTCGCAGCGCATCCGCTCTCCTCCGCGATCGGGGCGCGCGGACTACGAATCCAACCTGAATCACAAGATCAACTGCAAAGGCCGTCTGGTAAGCGACTTTCGGGTAGCGGCCCTGGTGAGGGATCCAGGGCTGAACCGCAAGCCCGTCACATACTTGCATCACAAACGCCCAACCGAGATGAAAGACAATGAGCGCCGCATTGGCGCGCTCGCAGGATTAGCACCAGCTGAGAGAGAAAGAACGCGATAGCGAGAAGCCAAAAGAGCGCTCCCGGAAGTTCTCCGATTTCGAATCGATCGTCGCAGCAGGTCGGTCGCCATCATCGACACGGGCGGAACTCGGTCAATCGACTCTCTCATCTGTGCAGATAGCGACACTCGCTTCAATCGTCCAGAAGATTGAGGAACTCTTCGACCTTCCAAAGCGGTCCTCCCTCGCGTCGGTTCTCAGCGCCAGCAGCTTTGCGAACGCCGCCTCGAGCCCGCTGTTACCCTCGATCTTGCGGGCGATGTCGCGGATCACGCGGCCCAGATAGGTCCGCAGCGTCTTGAGCTTCCGCTTGGCGCGCTTGAACTGCTTGGCGTGGGCATAGCGCTGGTGCTGGATCAGGGCGAACTTGCCCACCCGCGCATAGGACTGGCGCAAAGCCACCCCATGGCGCTGCGCCAGCCGCACCAGCTTCTCGCGCGCCCGGTTCAGAAGCTTTGCATCGGTGGGGAACGTCACGTTCTTGGGCTGAACCGTGGTGTCGACGATCACCCGCGACAGCTCGGACGGCTTGATCGCCTTGGTCCTGGTGGCGACGGACAGGCTCTCCTGGATCAGCGCCGCCAGCCGCTCCTCGCCCATCCGGTTGCGCCAGCGCGTCAGCGACGAGCGGTCGAACACCAGTCGGTGCTGGAAGAACTCCTCGCCGCAGAAGTATTGGTAATAGGGGTTCTCGACCCACCGCTCGCACAGCACCTCGTCGGACAAGTCGTAGGTGTGCTTGAGGATCGCCAGCCCCGCCATCAAGCGCGTCGGCAGCGGCGGGCGGCCGGGATCATCGTTGTAAACCTCGCCGAACCGTTCCTCCAGGAACCTCCAATCCACCGTGCGGCCCAGCGTCACCAGCGGATGCTTCAAGTCGATGATCTGGTCGAGCCGCGAGCGGAAAAGATCCTGCTCTCCCGTCTCGCTCCGTTCCCGTGGCCGCATCGAATCCCTCGCCAATGCCGGTTCTGGGGGCGAGTGAATCACAAATCAAGTTTGCAAGGAATCCCGCTCCAAAGCCCCGCTTTCCGGCAAATCCACTTACGGCAAAACGCCGTTTCAGGATTCCAAATCAACGGCTTGGGAATTCTTCACGGACGACGGACTAGTCTAAGAAGCTTTGCCCGTGGCGCCTTCGCTCGCGCAGCAATGCGGAGGCAACAGCAGCATCCGAAAAAGCGGAGCGACCTTTGGCTGCTGCCCTGGGAATGGAAAAAGGTCTCTGCTCAGTCCGCTGCAGATCAGACTACCACACCACGCAACTATCCCCCGCCCTCACCGGACGATTACTTTGCAGCGGGAGCCATTGTCGGTCATGACACCCCCGCTGTCACGCCCAGGCTCGCATAGTAGGGAATGGCCGTCGAAAGGCGACGGCGGACCCCCTCTTGTCCTTCATGAACTGACTGAACGCGATGCGGGACACATTGTAGCGGCGCCTGGCCACGCCCGCGCAGATTTCTCTGGCCAGTCAGATCGTCAGTATGCGATGTCCGACGCGATTGAATTGCCGAGTTTTTTGGTGTCGATCTGGATCAATTCGCCCGGATGCTGCCGCTCAGCGACGGATAGGCTCGGCCGGCTCCAGAGCGGCGAGCCTGTTCGGGCCAAACCGGCGCAGGATGCGGCTCACGGTGCCGCTGACACTCCGACTTCGGCAGCGATCTGCTTGCCAGTGTGGCACTGCCGGCGCAACGCCTCGACTGCGGAGCACGTGGCAGGCGGGGTTTGGCTTGGCAATTAAAGGGGCCTTGAGGAGCGATCGCGCAATCCATGCACACTTATCCGCGGAACCGTCAGATCCATTTGGCGACCGTCTTCGCTGTATTGTTAAATCGAACTGCGGCCGCCGCCTTCGTCAGGCCACCTTCGCCTCTCGACCTTTCGGCGCGTGCGCAGCGGAGGCCACGAGAGGGCGAGGCATGTCAAGTTATCGATGCGCAGGCAGCGACATCGTCGCCTCAGAAGCCGACCGAATTCACCCCGATCGTTCGTAGACCGATAGTTAGCAGGTAGGTCTTATTCAACACGGGCGGCGTGGTGCCCGCGGAGTAGCTATAGGCAATTACATAGTTCGCCGCCAGCACGAAGCAATCGTCGACATAACCGGCGCCGACCACATATTGGTTGATCTTGTTGGCCTCGAGATCCCAGCGCGCGGAACCCGTCACCACCCAGTTGGACGCGACCTTCAGCGAGCCGATGGTCAGAATGCCCTCGCGGCGTGTTAGATACCCGAGCTCGGGCTGCGGGGTTGCCGTAGATCATGCTCACCGACCTGCGGTCGAAATTGGCGCGGCCATCGGCCTCGAATCGTTGGATGTTCCAGGTCTGCTCGTCCATCCGGCTGCGGACGCTGAACGTATAGGTCCGGTTCGGGGAGCAACTGACGCTCGCGACATAGTCGGAGCGCGGCTTGTCGAGGCCGGAATCGAGACCGGTTTTGATGGAATCCTGGACCGCGAAGGAGTTCATGCCGAACAGCTGGTAGGAATGCCCGAACAACGTTTTGACCGCGCCGCCCTTGTCGAACTGGGTGGTGGCCTGCACGCCGACGTTGGCGCGGCCGCCGCCCTCAACGCGAGCGTAGCCGGAGAACTTGCGCCGCCGCGGCGGACAACTCGCACCACACATAGGGGTTCGCCAATCAAGGTACTGGCGGCGTCCCATTCTCCGATCGACAGCGAGGCGCACAACCGCCCGTAGTTGCACTTATCAGTGCCTTCCTGCCCTGGCCGGCATGAGCAGGCCACACTCACCAATTTGGCGTCACCTTTTTCGATAAGAGAGCGCAAGCGCGCCGTAGCTGCCTCTGCGAGACGGCGTTCGCTGTCGCAGCGCGCCTTGTCACCGCGCTCCGGCGAGTCGAAGCCAGGGAGACGGTAAAGCTCGCCATTGAAACGCACGGTGTCGCCGTCGATCACCTCGATCGGGCCGGACTGGTTAGGGTGGGTCCCAGGACCTGGACCTTAGCTTCTCGAACTGCCGGCCTGCTCTGCCAGTTCAGGAAGATCGTGGTCGCGACAAAGGCGGGCCCCAGCGGCAGCGACAGCCCAGATGGCAATCGGCACGCTGGAGCGGCGGCGAAATGGAATGAGTCCCATGGTCATCAAGGTATAGCCGACAGCCGATCACCAGCGAACTCGCCGGCTAAGGGGCGACGCCGAATGTCTTCCATTACATTCGTTTCTCCCGCCCCGCCCCAAGAAACTGAGCGGCCTTGGACCTCGTTGGGAGCTGTCGCACTCCGAGCAATCACCAGCCCCCGTGCTCGGTTTGCGGCGAGGGCCGCCGGTCTCCGCCCATTCCGGCGGTCTCACGAGCCTGTCCCGTACTGGGGTGCTGCAGCCGCGGCACAGACGTCCTGTGATCCCGTTGCCACACTCTCTCTGTTCCGTCGTCGGAACAGCATTTTTGATTCACGCCCTCGTCCCGGCGATGCAAGTCTCTGAAGCCCGGGGTGGGAGTACTTCATAAGCATTTCATTTTAAGCCCGGACATGGGCCGCTCGATTACTTCGGGCGGCCCTTTTTATGGCCGCGAGCTCGCCGTCAACGCCCCGGGCATGGCAACGCTAACACTTGCCAATCTCAAATAATTTCCCTGGTGCACCGCTCACTCCGCAACTCCGCTCGTCGTGCTCGTTGGCCTTAGGTCGCGTCAGGTGGGCCGCCTGAAATCACCGTGGGCGTTCCCATCTTGCACAACGGGGGCTGCTGTGCTCTCTCGGCCGGCGGCCCCGCCCCCGAAGGCGTGTAGCCGGTTACTGTGCCGGTCTTGTTCTGTGCCGAGGGCTTTCTCGGCCCGCTACTCCTTGCGCACGGGTATATGACGTTGCCATCGTTAAGAGATGAACTGCAGCGGTTCCTAATTCCTTCATTTGTTCATCCGCGACGTAGACGCCAGCGGCACGATGGTAAGCGACCGCAACCGTTGCGCAGGCATCAGCAACGAAATCGGCAATTTTGTCATCGCCACCCAAGCGGGGAGCTTTACTTCGATGACGCTCAGTTACACCGGCGACCCGACGGTTTTTCGCATCAATCAACACGAGAGTGGATACATACTCTGTCAGCAGTTCTCGGCGGACTGATCGATGCCGGACTTACAATTACGATGTTTATGAACACGGCGTCCTGCCGTGGCGCGGTCTGGAAAACTTGGTGCCTACGCCTGACGGGACTTCCGGATGGGATGCCTCCCATACCTTTGTCTTATTCGGTGAGAGCAAAGAAGCGCAATTGGGTGCATCGCTGAAAGCCGAGCCCGACGTGGATCGAACTCGGAAATCCGGAGGTATACAACTGGGAGATCTGCTTTGCCCGCGATTGTGGTGCAATGCTCGTTTCTATCTTTGGGACAAGCTTGGCTTTTGAGATTCTCCTGCCCACCATCGCTTGCAGTCGATCGAGAGGCTGGCACTTCCGATCGGAACTTCCATCACAAAATTTCGCGAATATCGAGCATTTTAGCGCGCCCCCTGGGGAAGCGAGACAAGACCGTGAATTCAATGCTTTACAGAAATGTTTGCGTGAGAAGTGCATTGCTTTTCAAGGCGTTTCAGAATGTCGGCATCCCGACCCAGTACAAGGGGCGATCGCGGCATCAAGCTCACCGCCATTGCGGCTCCTTGCGCGTTTGCTGCCACGTAATCAGAACGTCCATCCCCGAACCTGAATGGTTTTGGCGAAGTTGGCGAGGAACTCGTCGGCTAATTTCTTGGCCGCGCCGTTTATCAGCCCCTGGCCAAGCTGTGCCAATTTGCCGCCGATCTGGGCCGCCACATGGTAGCTCAACAGCGTGCCTCCGTCCGTTTCGGCCAGGTTGACCTTTGCCCCACCCTTTGCGAAGCCAGCGACGCCGCCCTCTCCTTCCCCCGAGATCTTGTAGCCGATCGAGGGATTGAGGTCCGCTCAGCGTGACCTTGCCTTTGAACCGTGCCGATACCGGTCCAACCTTCATCCCTGGTGACCGCACGAAATCCGTGGTCATCGGTCTTCTCGAGCTCTTCGCAGCCCGGAATGCACGCCTTGAGCACGGCCTGGTCGTTAATCTTGGTCCACACGGCTTCGCGGGGCGCAGCGAGTTGAATTTTGCCGTCATCCTCATCGCCATGGGATTCTAACCTCGTGTCGGGTCTTGGCCAGTTCCTTCTTGAACTCGATCTGCATCGAGCGGGCGATCTGAATCCGCTGCGCCTGCGGCTGTCCGGCGCCGTGGATGGATTCGGTCAGATATCCCCCGGCGTTGCGAGCGTCATGTTCTCGACGAGCCGGAGGATCCGGATCCTGTGCTCGGTGGGGATCGGCCCTCCGAAGGACGGCCTGCCGCAGGTCGTCGTTGGTCGTGATCAGCTCCGCGATTGCGATGCGCCCCTTGTAGCCTGACCCGTGATACTGGACGTCGCCGACGGGCTCCCTGACCTGGTCAACTGCAAAACTGAGAGGGGTCAGCGCGGCAAACCGAGTTAATTGCTGGCGGGCTGCGTTGTTATTGGGATGCAGCGGGCGGGAGCAAGTTGGACAGAGCAGGCGGCTCAGGCGCTGCGAGAGCACGCCTCGAATAGCGGAGGACAGCAGAAAAGGTTCAAGATTTTGTATTACTCATGCATGAGACTTTCCCGCCGGGAACAGGATGGGGCTGCGCCCCTTCTGCGCAAGATTATCTACATTGACATTGGATGCGTTCTACGCGTCGGTGAAGCAGCGGACCAATCCTGACCTGCCCGGCAAGCCGGTAGCCGTGGGAGGATCAAAGGAGCGAGGCGTGGTAGCCTCCGCCAGCTACGAGGCACGCAAGTTCGGGATCAGGTCGGCGATGCCATCGGACAGCCAAGCGCAATGCCTTGACCTGATGTTCGTTAAGCCTCGCTTCGACGTTTACAACGATATCTCTCGTCAGATCCGACGATCTTCGCCGACCACACGGAAATCATCGAGCCGCGCTCGACGAGGTCTATGTTGGCGTCACCGAGAACATCCAGAGTAATCTCCGTTTCGGATTCAACGACCCCGAAGCTGACGACGAGGATCAGTTGTCTCTCATTTTGAGATGAATAGCAGTGACCGCGATTACTCGTTCAGAAGGTCGAGGAACTCTTCGACCTTCCTAAGCGGTCCCTCGCGTCCGTTGCTGATGTAGACGACCCGATCGCCATCGCGTTGCAGGGATCGCCCCTTGGATTTCCGAAGTCGTCCCGGCAGGAATGTCGCGGCTACGGCATCCAGGCCGACATCAAGTCTTATAATTCCTCTTCTTCTGCAGTCGATCCTGAGCCTTGCTGCGGCAAAGAAATCGCGGGCCGCTGGAGGCAATCTGCCGAAGCGACGAGAGGTCTCCTCCTCGAGATCGTCCAGCTCATCTTCGCATCGGCATCTGGCAACGCGGCCGTAGATTTCCAGCCGCACCGCCTCCGATTGCACGTAGCCTGCGGGCAACATGTCCCCTACCGGCAGATTCAGGTCAGGCACCCACAGATGGGCTGTTCTGTCGTCGGCTTTCTCCGAGGCCAATTTCAGAAGGTGGCTGTAGAGCACCGGCCCGAACACCTGCACATGGCCCGACTGCCGCTCGGAAAGCAGGTCCCCGGCTCCCCTGAGGTCCAGATCCCGCGCACTGATCGCGAAACCCGCGCCCGGTCTGTTGAATTCCTCCAGAACTGCCAATCGCTTCTCAGATCGCTCCGAGTCCGAATCGGTCAGCAAATGCGCAAACGCGCGTATCCCGCTGCGGCCTACCCGTCCTCTGAGCTGATGAAGTTGGGCCAAGCCGAACCTTTCGGGCCAACAGACCACGATGGTGTTTGCACGTGGGATATCTAGACCGCTCTCCACTATGTTGGTCGCCAGCAGCACGTCCGCCGCGCCTTCGACGAAGCTCATCATTCGGTCGTCTATGTCGTCGGCGGGCAACTTGCCATGCAGACAGACGATGCGGAGATCCGGGGCCACCGATTGAACGCGCGCCAGCATCGGATCGAGATCCTGAATTCGCGGACAGATCAAGAAGCTTTGCCCGTGGCGCCTTTGCTCGCGCAGCAATGCGGAGGCAATAGCAGCATCCGAAAGCGGAGCGACCTTTGTGACGACCGGGAGTCGATGAATGGGCGGAGAGGCAATGACGCTAAGATCCCTGAACCCAGCAAGACCGCCCGCGAGGGTCCGTGGAATCGGCGTGGCGCTCATCCAAAGGGCATGAACACTCTTGGCCAGCCCGGAAAGTCTCGCCTTCTCCGTCGTCCCAAAATGCTGTTCCTCATCGATGACGACAAGGCCGAGACCGGCGAACTTCACGTCCTTCGAGGCGAGAGCCTGCGTTCCGACCACAACCTTCAATTTTCCACTCTTCAGCCTCTCCTTCACCTCTCTCGTCTCCGCGCCCGGATCGGTCCGCGACAAACTTCCCACTTCGATGCCAAACGGAGCGAAGCGTTTGCGGAAAGTTCCGACATGCTGTCTTGCCAGGACCGTCGTCGGTACCGCGATCGCCACCTGCTTCCCTGACATTACGACGGCGGCCGTGGCTCGCAACGCCACTTCGGTCTTGCCGAACCCGACGTCGCCGCAAATGACCCTATCCATGGGGTGGCCCGACGCAAGATCATCCAAAACGTCCCGAATGGCCTTCGCTTGATCGACCGTCGTAAAATACGGAAAACGCGCGACGAATCTCTCGTAGATGGGGCCCGGAGGTACAAGTTTCGGAGCTCGCCGGCGGCGTCGCTGGCTGATATGTTTGGAGAGCTGCTTGCCGGCGACTTGGATTTCGTGCTCAGCCTCGGTACGCCGGGCCCACCATGTACTTCCGTCAGCTTTATCGAGCGTCAGCTCACCGCGCTCCGACGCGTATGGCCAGATCAGGGTCAGGTCGGCGGGCGGAACGAGAACGGCATCGCCTCCCGCAAATACGAGCCTGATCATTTCGCGCGACGACCCGCCCCCCGTTGCCACGGTCTGCAAGCCGTCGAGCAAGGCCAGTCCCCGCTGCAGATGAACGACCGCGGTGCCCTGCTCCGGTACATCTGAGTGGTCGAAAGCCGCATTCCAGCTTCTAGCCAGCGCCTGCGGATGATGAGCCCTGCTGCCGAGCACATCCGAAGCCGTGACGACGACAAGAGGTTTCCGGCCAGGTACGACAAACCCTCTGTCAAAGTCGGCCAGAAGCGCCGCTTCGCGATTGAGTCCGGTCGTCGTCTCGTTCCAATCCGCAAAGCGCTCCACCTTGAGCCCGCTCATCCGCTCGATCACGCGCAGGTCGTCATCCTGCGCTGCGACGAAAACCAGTCGCGAACCGGCGCGTCGCGTCTCGTCGACGAATGCGCGGAGCGCCTTCCTGGGTGATACGACCTGCGAAAAGTCCGGTGTGGGAACGAAAGATGCCTTTTGCGACAACACGTTCATACGCCTGGTCGCCTGCTTCCATTCGCGCCTCCCAAGGTATTCGCGTTCTCGGTCCGCGCGAGCGGCCGCCTCCTCGATCGTGCTAAGCCAGCTATCGGCGTGGGCTGAAACCCCGGCGTCCGCGATCCACTTGGCTCGCCCACAATAGTCGAACAGGGTCGAGCGTTTTCCGCGTACTTTGCCGAACGCCAGCCGCTCCGACATTGGATCGATGAGAAGCTCCTTCGTCTCAAAAACGATGTCATGTTTTATCGGGTCGAACGCCACGATCCGACGTATCATCCTGCCCGAATGCTCTACTCTGAACGGACCAAGTGCGCCGGCGGGAAAAATCTCAAATGTCTTCCCGTGAAACAGCGCGCCGCCGGGATAGTCCGCCTCGTCATCGAGGTCGTATCCGAGGGCCTCAAGCCGCGCCCGGAGATCTTGTTCAGAGAACGCGGCGCTCACTTTCAAACGGAGGATTACGCGGGACCAACTCGCCGGCATGGGCAGGCGCTCCATCACGGCCTCTGCCGTGGACACGAGCAGAATCGGCTTCTCAGGCTTGGCAAGGCGCCGCAAGACCGAACTTCGTCTGCCTGCGATTTCGTGCGACGGCTCGAGCTGATCCAACGGCAGCGTATTGAGTCTTGGAAAAACAAGCACATCGCACGAAGCATCAAGGGCATGAATGATGGCACCCAGCCGCTCGGCTCTATTCTCGTGTTCAGCAAGAAAGACGACGCCATTGCGGCCAGACTTCCTCCACTGTAGGAGCAGATGGAGGGCCACCATGCCTAGGGGCGATGAAGAAGAGATTGCGGTCCGCGATGAAGAATTCTTTCGCTTCGTTGCCCTGCTGGCAACCTGCGCCTTTTTAGAACGGCCCACGTTAAACCCGTCGTTGATTCGCGACCAGCTCACGCTGATAGCGAGTGTTGCTTCGAACAGGCCCGCTCTGATGTGGGAGCTACGACCCGAGGCTGAGTACATAAGCGAATTTCGTCGCGGAGGCACGTTCCAATCTAACATTACAGTTGCCATTTGCGAAGTTTTCTGAATCCATGGGCAACCATGATTCGAACATCGTGGACGCAGGCAGCGTCGATTGAAGAGACGCTTGCGTTGTGGGCGGCGTCGCTTCGGGAGATCAAGAAGCGGATACGTCCATTGTTCGGGCAAGAGCGTGTTGCGAAGAATGCCGGTTTGTTTCTGGAAGGTCTGCTTGGAGACGAGCAACGCAAGACCGGTTGGATGCGCGCTGAGGCCGCAGGCGATCCTGGCCCATGGCGGCAACAGGCGATCCTGGGTCGCAGGGATTGGGATGCGGATGCCTTGCGCGATATCGTCCGCGATTATGTCATCGAGCATTTGGCGGACGATGACGCGGTCCTCGTGATCGATGAGACCGGCTTTCTCAAACAGGGCAAGGCGTCGTGCGGCGTAGCGCGTCAATACACTGGTTCGGCGGGCAATATCACGAACTGCCAGATCGGCGTCTTCGCGGCCTACGTTTCGTGCCACGGTCGCGTTCATCGACCGCGCGCTGTATCTTCCGAAGGAATGGACCGACGATCCAGATCGCCTGAAAGCCGCATACGTGCCCCCCGATACCGGCTTTGCGACCAAACCAAAGCTTGCGACGAGAATGATCGCACGCGCCATGGCCGTCCCATTCAAGTGGGTTGCAGGTGATACGGTCTACGGTGTCGGTGACATCGAACAGCAACTGCGTCGCGCAGGCAAAGGCTATGTCCTCGGGGTCAGCAGCGCGCATGTATTTCGATCCTGGGGCAAGCGTCGACCCGTCGCCGGCACGGCTGCCGACATCGCCCGGACGCGGCGCGCATCCGACTGGAAACGCCTGTCAGCAGGGGCCGGAACCAAAGGACCGCGGCTGCATGATTGGTGCTATCTCGAATTGGCCGATCTGGTCGGAGAATCAATCGACGAAAATCCGGGCGCTTGGACACACGCGGTCTGCTGATCCGTCGTCGTATCGCCGATGGCGATCTCGCCTTCTTCACCACCTGGTGCCCAGCGGCAACATCGATCGAAACACTGTCGAAGGCCATCGGTGGGCAATCGAGGACAGTTTTGAGACCGCCAAGAACGAATTCGGGCTCGACCACAACGAGAGCAGATCCTGGCATGGCTGGCATCGCCACGTTTCCATGGTGATGCTCGCCTTCGCCATGATGGCGGTGATCCGCCATCGCGCCAATCCGCCGCCGCCAAAAAAACCAAACGCCGAGCCACGGCAGAAGCCAAATCAAAGCCACGCCGTCGTTGATCCGATGGTCAATCCAGGAAGTCCGCCGCATTGCCATCAGGCTCGCGCGAAAGCGGATCCAACCCGCACACATCATCGCATGGTCACTCTGGCGTAGAGCTCATCAGCGGTCGCTCAGCGCGCGCACGTCAAAACAAAAAGGTTCGCGGTAGGGACGCTCATTGCTGAGCGCCCCCCGCACAGATCCGGACGAGCCCGATTAAGGCATCCGGCTCCTACCTTGGGTGTGTGACGGCGAAACGCTGTTGTGGCCAGGGATGGAGGATACGGGGTTGAGGAAGCCAGTCATCCGCCAACTTCGTCATACGATCCCAAGTGAAACCGCCTCGTTGGCTGCGGCGCCGGAGCGTTCGCCGCCAGAGGTCGGTCACATGATAGCGGAACGCTGAGAGCGCCCGCCCGTTTGCAGGAACCGCATAGTAGGCGAAGTGGCCGGTGATGACCTGTCTCAGCCATTTACCCTGGATTGGGATCGGTTGGTGCATTCGACGCCGCAGCTCTGCCTTGATGTCCTGGAGCTTCGTCCGCAGACGGTCGCGACGGGTCTTCCTTTCGAGCAGGAAGTTCCCCCGGCGTGACTTACCGCAGATGTGGATGAAGCCCAGAAACATGAAGGTCTCCGGTTTGCCGAGCCCGCGTGTCTTGCGATTGGTCGCCGCATAGCGACCGAACTCAATCAGGGCGGGTCTTGTCCGAATGGAGCGTCAACGCGAATGCCTCAACCCGTTCACGCATCGCATCAAGGAAGCGACGAGCGTCGTCCTCATGCTCGAAGCCGACCACCAGATCATCCGCGTAGCGCACGATAATCATGTCGCCGTGAGCCTCCTGCCGTCGCCAGCGTTCGGCCCAAAGATCGAAGCAGTAGTGCAGGTAAACGTTGGCGAGCAGCGGCGAAATCACCGATCCTTGCCCCGTGCCCCTGTCGTCCACGGTTACGACCCCGTCTTCGAGGATGCCCGCCCTCAGCCATTTACGGATCAGGCGGATGATGCGCTTGTCACCGACGCGGTGCTCCAAAAACTGGACTAGCCAGTCTTGGCTCACACTTCCGAAGAAGTTTTGCACGTCGGCGTCAAGTATCCAGTTCACCTTCCGCGTGGTAATCGCTACCGTCAGGGCGTCCAACGCATCGTGTGGCCCCCGGCCGGGTCGAAACCCATAGGAGAAGCCGACGAAGTCGCCTTCGTAGATGGCATTAAGCACCATGACGGTCGCGCCCTGGACGATTTTGTCTTCCAGAGCCGCGATCGCCAGCGGCCGCTGCTTCCCATCCGCCTTCGGTATGTACGTCCGGCGTGACGGTTGCGGCCGGTACGCTCCCCGGTGGACCCGTTCGTGCAGTTCCCTGAGCCGGGGCTCAAGGTCGGCCTCGTAGTCCTGCCACGTCATGCCATCCACGCCGGGGGCGGCTTTGCGCCGAAGCGCATAGAACGCCGTCCGGAGTGTATCGACAGTGATATGGTGGAGAAGTGCGGTGAACCGTTCCTTCTTCTTCAGCCTTGCGGCTTTCCGTACGCGGTCCAGCGCTTGGGTCACGCGAGCCCGGTACTGTGCCCGGTGCGTGCTTTGCTGGCCCTCGTTCCCCTTGGTCCCCGGCCTTGGCTCCGCCGGCTCCGCCACCGGTCGCCCGGCTTTGTTCGCCTGCTTCGCAGCTACTATGCCGGAGTCAGACTTCTCTGGATCGTGCATCAGCGGCTACGGCTCCTCGCCTTCCCGCCGCGGACCAGGCTGCTCAGTGAGCATCTGGCCGACCGAGAGAGCTCCCGGTTCCCGTACAAGAAGCTTCTGCACATGCCAGGGTCTGCGACCACGCCGAAACGACCGGGCGCTCGCGATATCGCACCCCTTCGTGTTGCCTTCCGCTCAGTTGACAGCGTCGGCTCTCGGGAAAACATTCTTTCGCGGCTCAATGGCTGGCCTATGCACTCCCCTGCCGACGCTTCGCCGACACCCTCACGGATGTCTACGCACGGCTCGGGGCCGACGTGGATCGCTACTCCTTCATCGTAGTGGACTTCCACCACCTACTCCTTGCCGGTCTCCCGGCGCACCAACTGTAATGCTAATCATCCCGTGAAACATCGCTTGGGAGCGGAGGGCGTCTCGATCGTCCCCTCTTCTCCGCCCGACAGATCGTGGTCTTCAACATCGGGGTGTTTCGGTTCGCCTTTCCGATCCTGGTGCTGTGACTCTCGGAATTCACATGGCTTCTTTGGCAACAATGGGCCTCCGCCTAGATAAGATGCGAACTCTGATAGCGTTCACCGCGACGCCAACCTGTTACGCGCAATTTTGCGACGCAAGGGCCATCGGGATGAACCCGAGCTATGCTTCCGGCCGGCCGGAGTGGGCAAGTGGCACACCACGCCAACCCTCCATTCCTAAGCGATTCGGTCAGGCCGACTTCTGCTGCCTGCCACAATTGCCGCCACACAGCGGATCGCAATATTGGGCTACATAGCGGAAGCCCTCGATTCCGGCGAGCGGCCGCTCGGGGCCGCGCTGCTGGGCCGGGGCCGGGCCATCGGCCACGTGATCGGCGGCGCTGTCTGCCTCCAATTGATCGAGATTGTCGGTTGGGGTCCAGCTTTGCTGGGTTTAGCGCTGCTGCTAGTGGTTCATCATAGTGATTTTGACGTTTTGATACCGAGCCATTCGAGGATGGG
>NZ_LLXX01000149.1:395-26104 GCF_001440405.1 Bradyrhizobium valentinum | reverse complement strand
ACAGATGCCTCTATCTACACCGATTCCATCAACCCAATCTCCCGGGACCAAACACGTTCGCAGGGACGACAATGAGTGTGCCGCGCTCGATTTCGAATTTCAAACAGCCGTCACCCGTGAAGGTGATACTACAAGACACGCCTCCGCATTCTCGCGGCGCGAAGCGCCCGGAGGGATGCGATCGGCGATGCCCTCGAAAACGAAGAGGGCGCAGGGAAAGCCGGGTGCCCTCAGCACCCGTAGTCGTGCGCACAAAGTGCACACGGTAGACTACAGGTGCGCCGGAACACCCGGCCTTCCCTGCGCAATGGTTTTACGGCTTATAGCGCGCTCTCCCCGGCGACGAATTCCTCTTGCCACCGTCGCTGACGGATTGGCGACTAGCCGAAGCCCGGTTGGGCCCGACAAATCTCCATCAGCTTGACACCAGCCACGGGTGCCAGAACCACACGCCTTTGCCGTCCGCGGCTTCCTCCTGCCATACGCTTCGACATGCCCATGTGCTGCCTGCCGAAGTTCTGGCCGAGGCGTTTAAGCGCCGGTCGTCTGCGCGCCGCTCGATCGCTCACAGGCCTAAGCCCGCCCTGCAACCACCTGCGCGCCCGACGCTGCCGCGTCCATCGCATCCCGCACCCAACGTCCGTGACGATCGCGATACGCCCCTCTAGCGGGTGCGGGATGGCGGAGTTGTAAGGGTGATTTGGGGTAATCGCGAAGGGGAATATTTTCGCGACGAGGACTGGACCAAGCCGTGCCTGATTTGCCGGGCAAGCAACGCAATCGGTAGTAGTGCTCTCGCGAACGCCGCGCCGGGGTCCATCGACTTTTTCGGGCGCGCGAAGCGCACCGAAAGTCACCTCGCCCCGCGCTTGCGGGGAGAGGTCGGCGCAAAGCGCCGGGTGAGGGGCCTTCGCCACGAAGGCGGTATAAGCCACCGGACAGCCGTTTGCATGGCTCCCGGAATGACGCACATTCAGCTCATCCGTCCGCGGCCAAGAACTCCAGCGCCTTTTCGCGGGTCGGAAAGCGCCCGAGTTCGCGGTAGTCAGGATCGTGCTCGGCCGTCTCTGGCGACCAAAGCACGACGAACTCACCGCGTTCTTCCTCAATCAAGGTGGTCAGTTCTTCACTCTCGTACGGGTTCATGTCGCGCGCGCCGCAGTGCGGACATTCATTGTCGCACATGCAGGACCATTCATCGGCCCATCGGCGTCTGCAACGGTCGCATTTGTAGAGATTGAGAAACCACGCCATGCGAGTCTCCTAGGATCGCAAACGATAACTGCCGCGCGAGACGAAATCGATAAATCCGCGGTCGCGCAGGTATTGAAGCTGCTGGCGTATCTTGGGTTTGACATTCTGGTTGCCGGGATAGAGATCGCTAAGATGTCGTTCGAAAGCATAAACCTCATCAAGGGTGAAATCACGCTTGCCGAGCGACTCCACGCATTTCATCACGTCCAGCAGCCAGCCCCGGGTCTCCGGCGACTCGTTCCTGAGAAACAGCGTCTTTTGCCACTCTTCGAGGACGATGTCCTTGGGACGAACGACGCCACTCTTCACGATGTGAATCTTGCCAGACTCGGGTACGCGGGACAGAATGATGTTCGATCCGATCCAACCGGCCCTTCTTGCTGTGGCCGCCAACGGCTTGCGCTCTTCGATAATCTCGCGGACGAAGAAGTGTTTTGGAACGATCAGGAGATTGATGACTGACAGCGATTTGACGTCGTAATTCATCAGCAACAGGTTGGGATTGTTGCTGGCCGCCAGCCGCTCGCATTTGGTCTTATAGGCGCCATCGGCGACCTTCGCGCCGAACTTGCTCTTCTGACTCTTGAGTTCGAATTCCTCGCTGCACGATCCGCAAAGGAAGTCGGCGAGCGGGCTGTTGTTCGGGAATTGCGACATCTTCGCGTTGCCGCAGTGCGGGCAATATGCCCATGCGCTGACCCAGGCTTCGGTCCAGGCGCGCGCCTTTTGCGTGCCGCTGGTGTAGGGGGATTGGGATTCATCGAAGCCGAGTTTCATTGCGCCAGCGTAGCGCAATTACTTCGATTTGCTAGAGCATCTCGATCTTAGATTGAACCAGCGGGGTCGGACGTGTTTTGCGTCATTGCGAGGAGCGAAGCGACGAAGCAATCCACCTTTCTGTTTCGCGGAGGGATGGATTGCTTCGCTACGCTCGCAATGACGATCGATCGCCGTCAATTCATTCGCGCTAATAGCCCTAACTCTACCTCTTCTTCCACCCACCCCGATGTCCCGGCGCGCCTCCGCTTGAACGCGGCGCGGGCCCGAACTCGGGGCCGGACTGGCGCGAGTCGGTTGGCTGGAAGATTTTGCTGCCGCTGCCTAGCTCGGGCTTGTGCGGTTTGGCGCCGCTGGGGCGGTAGGGCAGGGATTCGGGGCCGTGCATTTCGTCTAGGTGGGGTTTGTGGACTCTGGATGGGCCATGACTCGTGGAAGCATGCCCCTCACCCCGACCCTCTCCCCGTGAAGGACGGGGAGAGGGGGAGGAAGGACCGCCGGCGCGGCTGGCTTTTAGGGCTGACTGCACGCCCTTCTTTTTCATGGCGCTGACCGGCAAGTTCGCAGCCTCGCCATACTTCTTCGTTCCCGCATAGGCACCGGCCCTGCCTTGCACGGTGCGCTGCTTCGCGGTGGGGTCGTCGACCACGGCCATCTCCGTCGCGCGGAGGCGTTTGACTTCGTCGCGGAGTCTGGCGGCTTCCTCGAAGTTCAGATCGGCGGCGGCTTCGCGCATTCTTGTTTCGAGGTCGGAGAGAACCGCTTCGAAATTGTGGCCGATGGAGATGACGTCGTCGGCCATGCCGCCGTCGCCGATCTCGACCAGCACGTGGTCGCGCTCGTAGACGCTGTTCATGATGTCGCCGATGGACTTCTTCACGCTCTCCGGCGTGATGCCGTTGGCGGTGTTGTATTCGACCTGCTTTTCGCGGCGGCGATTGGTTTCGGCAATCGCACGCTCCATCGAGCCGGTCATCTGGTCGGCATAGAGGATCACCTTGCCGTCGACGTTGCGCGCGGCGCGGCCGATGGTCTGGATCAGCGAGGTCTCGCTGCGCAAAAAGCCTTCCTTGTCGGCGTCGAGGATCGCGACCAGCGCGCATTCGGGAATGTCGAGGCCCTCGCGCAGCAAATTGATGCCGACCAGCGCGTCGAACGCGCCGAGGCGGAGATCGCGGATGATCTCGATACGCTCGATGGTGTCGATATCAGAGTGCATGTAGCGCACGCGAATGCCCTGCTCATGCAGATATTCGGTCAGATCTTCCGCCATGCGTTTTGTGAGCACCGTGATCAGCGAGCGGTAGCCGGCCGCGGCGGTGGCGCGGACTTCGCCGACGAGGTCGTCGACCTGGGTGCGCGCGGGGCGAATATCTACGGGAGGATCAATAAGTCCGGTCGGGCGGATCACCTGCTCGACGAACACGCCGCCGCTTTCGTTCAGCTCCCAGCCGCTCGGCGTCGCCGACACCGCGATCGATTGCGGGCGCATCATGTCCCATTCCTCGAACCGCAGCGGACGGTTGTCCATGCAGGAGGGCAGGCGGAAACCGTATTCGGCGAGCGTCGCCTTGCGCCGGAAGTCGCCTTTGAACATGGCGCCGATCTGCGGCACGGAGACGTGGCTTTCGTCAGCGAACACCAGCGCGTTGTCGGGGACGTATTCGAACAGCGTCGGCGGCGGCTCGCCGGGGCGGCGTCCGGTGAGATAGCGCGAATAGTTTTCGATGCCGGCGCAGCTCCCTGTCGCCTCCATCATTTCGAGGTCGAAGGTGGTGCGCTGCTCCAGCCGCTGCGCTTCCAAAAGGCGGCCATGGTTGTTGAGTTCGTCGAGCCGCAGCTTCAATTCGCTCTTGATGGACTTGATCGCTTGCACCAGCGTCGGGCGCGGCGTCACATAGTGCGAGTTGGCGTAGATCTTGATGAATTCGAGATCGTCCTGCTTGTGGCCGGTGAGCGGATCGAACTCCTCGATGTTTTCCACGGTGTCGCCGAACAGGTTCACGCGCCAGGCGCGGTCCTCATAGTGCGCCGGGAAGATGTCGATGACGTCGCCGCGAACGCGAAAGGTGCCGCGGGTGAAATCGGCCTGCGTGCGCTTGTACTGCAGTGCCACGAGGTCGGCGATCAACTGCCGCTGGTCGATGCGCTCGCCCTTCTTCAGCGCAAAGGTCATCGCGGTGTAGGTCTCGACCGAGCCGATACCGTAGATGCAGGAGACCGAAGCGACGATGATGACGTCGTCGCGCTCCAGCAGCGCGCGCGTCGCCGAGTGGCGCATGCGGTCGATCTGCTCGTTGATGGAAGAGTCCTTTTCGATATAGGTGTCGGTGCGCGGGACGTAGGCTTCGGGCTGGTAGTAGTCGTAGTACGAAACGAAATATTCCACCGCGTTGTCGGGAAAGAAATTCTTGAACTCGCCATAGAGCTGGGCGGCCAGCGTCTTGTTCGGCGCAAGGATGAGAGCAGGGCGCTGCGTCGCCTCGATCACCTTGGCCATGGTGTAGGTCTTGCCCGAGCCGGTGACGCCGAGCAGGACTTGCGTGCGGTCGTTGCGGTTGATGCCCTCGACCAGTTCGGCGATCGCGGTCGGCTGGTCGCCCTTCGGCTCGTATTCGGACTTGATGACGAAGCGCACGCCGCCTTCGGATTTTTCCGGGCGTGGCGGCCGGTGCGGGGTCCAGACTTTCAACGCGCCGTCATCGCCGCGAAATTCGGGGCGGCCGTCGCGAATCAGGCTTTCCAGCGCTTCGGCGGTCGCCTTGACGCCAAGCGCCTCCATCTTGTTGCGCGGCGGACGGGCGAGGGCTTCGTCATCGTCTTCCGCCGTCGGCAGGCCGAGCTGGCGCGCAAGCTCGGGATCGAGCGTCGGGATGGTGGCTGCGGTGCCGTAGTTGGCCTGGGGGGCTTCTTCGAGGCCTTGCGGGGATGCATCGCGTTTGCTGACGTCCGCGCTGGTTCCGCGCGTCGATGCGCGCGCGCGATGCGCAGCCGCCTCGCCGCTGGCGCGGCGGTCCCAGGAATTGTCCGGCGGCGGCTGCAGGCCGGTACCCGAGCCCATGCCGGCATCGCCGCGGTTGAGCGCGGGATTGAGCAGTTCGGCCAGCGCCGGCCCGATCGGCTGCACGTCGGGCCGATGCGCCTTGGATTTAGGGGATTTGCCGGGCTTTTTGGGGGTGTCGGGTTTCTTCGCCATTCGGCGAATATGGGATGAGTCAGCCAGCGAGAAAAGGGCAAACGGCCTCGCGCACGATGCTGCGCGTCGTCATGTCAGCAGGTGTCAGCAAGCCGATTCGGAACCGCCGCGCCGTATGCCGTCAACGGGGGCTGCCGCGGCATTGACGATCTCCAGATGGATTCCGCCGCAGCGCGTGCAGCGCATGGTCCAGTATTCGGCGCCGGCACGCCCGGGAATGATACGCAGCACCGCGAGCGAGGCGCTGCAATCCGGACAGTTCGAGAGCGCTGGCGTCGCCTGCAGGGTTTGTTCGGGAAGGGGCAAGGAGATTCGGCCGGTCTGCGCGCGGCCGGTCGCGCTTACGGATTCGCGAACCGCGGCTTGAAACGGTCGATATGGGCTTTCGCGTCCGCAATCGCCGCTTCCGGATTCGACCACGCGAAACCGACTTCGAGCGTCGGGAACGCCATGCCATCGATCACCACCGGCTCCTGGTCGGCCCGTTGAATCCTGGCGTGCCATAGCCCTCTCCCTGCTTCGAACGACTGAATTTCAAAGCCGCCATAGATCATGGCGCGTCCCCCGGAGTTGCCCACGCGATGACAGAAGCACGGCCGGCGGAAGGCAAATGTGAACGGCTTCACACGTGATGGATTTTTTGCGGGTGAGTCCGGATGCAGCGCAGTCCTCTCCCTCGCCCCGCTCTTGCGGGGAGAGGGTCGGGGTGAGGGGCTGCCTCCGCGAGTAAACTCTATCGATGGACCTGTACCCCCTCACCCGCCGCGCGTAGCGCGGCGACCTCTCCCCGCAAGCGGGGCGAGGTTAGAAGGACCGTGCGCGAATGTGATCGGCGAGTACCGCGGCATCGTCGCCGACGCCGGACAGGAAGGACGAGTTCATTTTCGACAGCCATTGCAGGCCGAGGAAATACAGTCCCGGCACTTCCGAGATCCCGTTGCGGTGAATCGCCTCGCCCTTGTCGTCCTTGACCGGGAGATCGATCCAGCCGAAATCGACGCCATAGCCGGTGGCCCAGATCACCGCGGAGATGCCCTCGGCGGCGAGGTCGAGGCGCGTAAGCGGCGCGGTGACGCAAGGCGGGTCGGAAAGTGTCGTGCGGGCGTCGGGATCCTGCGGCTGTTCCAGGCCTCGGCGCTTCACATACTCGTCCACCGTATTGAGGAAGGTTTGGTAGACGAGGTCGCCGTCGACAAGGCTTTCGGCAAGGCCGGGGGCAATCTCGATCACGCCGTCTTGCGCCGCCTCGATGCGCCCCACGAGGATCATGCCGTCGGCGGCGAAGTCGCGGAAGTCGATGGTGCGGCCGCCATAGGCTCCCGAAATGACGGGGCCCAATCGCGCCGACCCCCGCTCCTCCGGCGTCATCTGATCGAGGCGCATGTCGGCGAGCCACCAGATCAGGTCGCGGCCGCGGTAGCGGCGCGGGAGGCGGCGGTGCCGTCCGACCGAGAGATAGACGCGCCGGCCCGCGCGCAGCAATTCCTCGGCAATCTGCGCGCCCGACGCGCCGGCGCCCGCCACCAGCACCGCGCCCGGCGGAAGCTGCTCGGGATTCCTGTAGTCGCTGGCATGGACCTGCAATACGGGATGATCGCGCAACAGGTCCGGCACGAGGCTGCGCTGATAGGGACCGGTGGCGACGACGACATTGTCGGCCGCGATCGTGCCATTGTCGGTCTCGGCGATGAAACCTGCGCCGTCGCGCCGAGAGAGCCGGGTCACCGCGACGCCGCAGCGGATCGGCGGCGCGACGAAATCGGCATAGGCTTCGATGTATCTGATGATGGCGTCGGTGTCTGAAAATGCATCCGGATCGCTGTGCGGAAACGGAAATTCCGGCAGCCGCACCGACCAGTTCGGAAACTGGAATTTCAGGCCGTCCCAGCGTTCGCTGCGCCAGCGTTCGGCGATGCGATGGCGCTCGAGCACCAGATGCGGCAGCCCACGCTGCTTCAGCCGGTGGCTCATCACAAGGCCGGCCTGGCCGCCGCCGATCACCAGCGTTTCGATTTTCTCATCCGGCATGGCGGAGCCCCTTGCGACGCGTGGCGGGCTCTGCCGCAGCGCGGACAATCCAGCGCCGGAACGCGGCGAAATCGCGTTGGGCGGTGCTGAAGCCGCGATAGACCAGATACCAGCGCATGCCTTTCGGTACGCTTAACGCAAACGGCGCGACCAGCCGGCCGGCGGCAAGATCGTCGTCGATATAGGGGCGGATGCCCATCGCGATGCCGAGCCCGTCGACGGCGGCCTGCAGCGCCTGGCCGTAAAATTCGAACTCCGGTCCGCGGGCGGTGATGCGGGCCGTGCCGGCGGCCTCGAGCCATGACGGCCAGTCGTCCGGCGAATGCGCAACCCGCAGCAAGGTCGGCCCTTTCAGGTCGCCGGGACGTTTGAGCGCGCCCGCAAGGCGCGGTGTGCATACCGGCAGCAGATCGGCGGCGAATAACGGCTCGGCAATCAGGCCGGGCCATTCGCCGTCGCCGAGCTTGATGCCGCAGCTCCAGTCCTCGCCGAACGGCACCGCGGCGCCACCGGTGGTGATGCGGACGTCGATGTCGGGCTCCTGTTTGCGGAAATCCGCCAGCCGTGGGATCAGCCATTTCATCGCAAAGGTGGGGCCTACGCCGATGGTCAGCACGCGTACGCTGGATGGCGCCGTCACCTGCGCGGTCAGGCTCGCCAGCGCGTCGAAGATCGGGGTCAGCCCGTTCTGGTAGGCGCGCCCGGCCGCCGTGGTGACGAGGCGGTTGGCCTTGCGCTCGAATAGCGCAACCCCCAGCCGCTCCTCCAACAGGTGCACCATCCGGCTGACCGCGGCCGCGGAAACGTTGAGCTCGGCGCCGGCCGCCGCAAAGCTGCCGCTCCTTGCCGCGGCCTCGAACGCCTTGATGCCATTGAGAAAGAGCAGCCGCCGCACTTAACCCTCAGGAAAACTGATGCCAGAGCAAGATAACTCAGTTTGCACGCGCCGTCCAAGCGCGGCAGAGATATGATTGTGGAGATTGCCGATGACGGCCCTGATGATCGCAGCGCTCGGTGCCTTGATGGTCGCGACAGCGTTCCTGTCGGGGCTGTTCGGCATGGCCGGCGGCATGATCCTGATCGGCGTGCTCTTGATGTTGATGCCGCTGCCGACCGCGATGGTGCTGCATGCGATCACGCAGATGGCCTCGAACGGCTGGCGCGCCTTTCTGTGGCGCGCGCATATCCGCTGGCGGCCGGCGTTCGTCTATCTGATCGGCTGCGCGCTGGCGCTCGGCCTCTGGTCGCTCACCCGCTACGTGCCGGACAAGCCGATCGCGCTGCTCCTGCTCGGGGTGACGCCGTTCATGGCGCGGCTGATGCCGAAGAACCTCAAGCCCAACCCTGACAGCATCTGGCAAGGGTCGTTCTACGGCTTCATCTGCATGGGGCTGATGCTGATGACCGGCGTCTCCGGTCCCTTGATGGACACCTTCTTTCTCGGCGGCAATTTCGGCCGCCGCGAGGTGGTGGCGACGAAGGCAACCTGCCAGGTCGCGAGCCATCTCACCAAATTGATTTATTTCGGCAGCATCATCGATCAGGCCGCCACCCTCGACCCGGTGCTCGCGGGCGTTGCGATCGTGGCCTCGATGCTCGGCACCACGCTGGCGCGGCGCATTCTGGAGGCGATGAGCGACGCGCAGTTTCGCATTTGGGCGAACCGGCTGATCACGACGGTCGCGGGCTATTACATCCTTTATGGAAGTTGGCTGCTCGTGGTCCGCGGCTCGGTCGCTTCCTTCTGAAAGGAGAGGCGCGATGACGGATGCTGCCGATCCACTGGTGCTCGATTTCGTCGAATGGATCGCCCGCGAGCCGCGGTATTACGCCGAAGTGGTTGCGGTCTGGCGGACCTCCTGCCCGCGCCTGACGATCTGGGAAGACGCGTCCGATCGCGGCTATGTCGCGCGCGAAACCATTGCCGGAACCGGACTGATGGTGACCGTCACCGCGGCAGGCGAACAATTGCTGCGGGACACGGCCGCATCGGCGCGCCCCAACGCTGAGCTTCGGTTCCTGCCGTCATCACATTTCCGCGCTCCGCCGTCAGCCCGCATTGACTTGGCGCATCCGTCTGATCAAATTCATGCAATCGCATCTTTCTTGCGACGCACGGATTTTCAACCAGCAGGATCGTCCCATGATCGACCTTCATTACTGGACCACGCCGAACGGCCACAAGATCACGATATTCCTCGAAGAGACCGGGCTTCCTTACAAGATCTTTCCGGTCAACATCGGCAAGGGCGACCAGTTCAAGCCGGAGTTTCTGGCGATCGCGCCCAACAACCGCATTCCTGCAATGGTCGATCACGAGCCGAAGGGCGGCGGAAAACCAATCTCGATATTCGAGTCCGGCGCGATGCTCTTGTATCTCGCCGAGAAGACCGGAAAATTCCTGCCCGCCGATCTCTACGGCCGCTATGACGCAATCCAGTGGACGTTCTGGCAGATGGGCAATCTCGGGCCGATGGCCGGACAGAACCATCACTTCAGAAATTACGCCCAGGAAAAGATCAAATACGCCATCGACCGCTATGTGAACGAGACCAACCGTCTCTACGGCGTGCTCAACAAGCGCCTTGCGGACCGCGAGTTCATCGCCGGCGACTATTCGATCGCGGACATGGCGAGTTATCCCTGGATCGTGCCGTACAAGAACCAGGACCAGAATATCGACGACTTTCCGCATCTGAAGCGCTGGCTGGAAACCATCCGTGCGCGGCCAGCAACGGAGCGTGCCTACGCCAAGGCCAAAGAGGTCAATCCGAATTTCGGCCAGCCGGTCAACCGCACCGAGGAGGAGCGCCGGATCCTGTTCGGCCAGACCGCGGCGGTGGTGCGGTAGGGCACCCATGGAGACGTGGACCTGGCTCCCCTGGTCCGCATCTCGGCGCAATAGGCTGGGGATTCAGGCGTCTCCCCGGATATCCATCTCAGAAATGCATAGGCAATATCGGCGAATCGCAGCGAGAATCGCCGGATGACGCCCAACTTTTGCCGGACGAGGGCGTTGTCAGACTGCAGGATGCATTCTTTCGGAGACGATCGTGGACACCACACTGAAGCTGAAGCCACGCCCGACCAATGTGGCGTTGATCGCCTGGCAGTTCACCGGACAGCCGCTGCACGAATGGCCGAGCTGGGTACAATCCGGTTGCTCGCTGCAGCGAAGCGAGGACGGGCACCTCGAGCTTCGACATGAAAGACAAAGCGGGACACAGATCGTGTATCTCGGAGAATGGCTGGTTCGCGATCTCGATGGCGGCGTGTGCTTCTACACCGACGCCGAGCTGCGCAAAGAGTTCGACATCGCACCTAGAGCATGATCCGGAAAAGTGGGTACCGGTTTTCCCTCGCGACAAACGCGCAACGCGTTCGCGCGGAGATCATGCTCAAATCAAAAAAGAGATAGAGCGGGATGACGATTCGAAGAAAAGTCATCCCGCTCTCGTCAGTGAAGCTGCTCACACAAATCGAAAAATAAACCGCTGGCACCGCGCTCCGATCGGCCACAATCTGGAGGTGGGTTTTGCTGACTGAACCCTCTCGAGGGGTATCGAGCTAATTTACCTGAATCTTTACTGACCTGACACGCGACACACCGGTACCCCTCTTCTCCCAACATTTTTCGATTGGAGGAAGTGATGGCAACTCAAGTGAATGTCCAGCCCGGCCATGGCAAAGCTGGCCGCCAACCGACCCGACAATTTCTCGATTCGCTTTCCGGGCATGACGATCCCGGAATGTTCGGGCGGATGTTTCCGAATCTCGAACCGCTCGCCGTCGACGATACGCCGCTGAAGGAGCTTGCCGATGCGATGAAGGACGCCGATCCGGGCGGTACGGCCGGCAACAACGTCAAGGTCCCCGCGGGATTCACCTATCTCGGCCAGTTCGTCGATCACGACATCACGCTCGATCTCACTTCGTTGGGTGACAAGGACGCCGACCCGCTGGCGGTCGAAAACTTCCGCACGCCGGCGCTCGATCTCGACAGCATCTATGGTCTTGGTCCGGACGGCAGCCGGCAGCTCTACACCCGCAATCCCGGCGATGCCGACGGCAAGACGCCTGGTCCGAAGCTCCTGCTCGGCAAGACGATCAGCGTTGACGCCGTAACCATCACGCCGCGCAACGACCTGCCGCGCAACCCGGAAGGCTTTGCGCTGATCGGCGATCATCGCAATGACGAAAATCTCGTCGTCGCGCAGACGCACCTGGCGATGCTGAAGTTTCACAACAAGGTTTGCGACCATCTCGCAGCGTCGGGAGTGCCGGCCGGCGAGATATTCGCACAGGCGCGCCAGATGGTGACCTGGCATTATCAATGGATGGTGCTGCACGACTTCGTCGAGCGCATCACCGAGAAGGGAATCGTCGCCAAGATCCTCGACCAGGGCCGACGCTTCTACCGCTTCAAGAAGACGCCCTACATGCCGGTCGAGTTCTCCGCGGCAGCATACCGGTTCGGCCACAGCATGGTGCGCGAGGTCTACAGCCACAACCGCATCTTCACGCCGGGCGGCGGCATTCCCGCCACGCTTGATCTGTTGTTCAGGTTCACCGGCCTGTCGGGCGGAATCATCGGAGACCTCGCGCCCGATCCGGTGCAGCCGCCGCTACCGATTCCAGTGCTTTCCAGCAACTGGATCATCGACTGGCGCCGCTACCACGAAGTGCTGGCGACCAATCCTCCTAATGTACGGCTCAATCCTTCGCGGAAGATCGATCCGTTCCTGATACCGCAATTGCACGACCTGCCGGGCGGCGGCGGCAGCCTGCCGTTCCGCAACCTCAAGCGCGGCGTCATGCTGGGGCTGCCGTCGGGACAGGATGTCGCCAAGGCAATGAAGATCAAGAACCCGCTTACGCCGGCCGAGATCGCGAAGGGAACGGACGGCGCAGTGGCCAAGAAGCACGGCCTGCATGAGCACACGCCGCTCTGGTACTACATTCTCAAGGAGGCCGAGCAGCGTGGCGGCGGCGAAAAGCTCGGACCGGTCGGTGCCACGATCATCGCGGAAGTGTTCGTCGGCCTCGTGCACGGCGACCGTCAGTCGTATTTGTGGCTGAAGGGCAAGAACTGGAAGCCGACGCTGCCGTCCAAGATTCCCGGCGATTTCACCATGGCCGACCTGCTAAGGTTTGTCGGTGACATCAGCCCGATCGACGGTATCGCGACGGTTTAGGGCGTTTCGTCGCCTTCGTGTGTCCTGATAAATTTCAGCGATTGCGCGGCGAGAAGCTGCGCAATCGCTGAAACGTCAGGCGAAAGCTGTCGACTCCGCGGGGAGCAGCGCCATCAAGGCTTTACATACGTCCAGCCCTGCTCCTGCAATTCCATTACACGCACGACACCCGATTTCACGACCTTCGCTTCTGACATCAGCGGAATTTCCTTGCTTTCCGCCCTGCTCATATTGTCGCGCGTATTGGCGCAGGCTTGGAACGAGATCGATGGATTGCTCTCCGAGATAGCCTTGATCCGCGCCTTGACCGGAGAGGTGTCGTCGCGCAGCATGTGCAGGCCCGGACCGAAAGTGACGATGTCGATCGACACGTTCTCACCGAGATCCTTGTAATACTGCACAACATTCGTCGCGTTGTTGAGCGCGAGATTCATCATCGCGGGTTCGTTCGAATTCACCTGTAATATCAGGCGGTGCGGTTTCTTGTCGGGAACGGCAACGGCAGCGGTACGCTTCAACGCTTGCGCAGGTGGTGCGGCTTGCTTTTTCGCCAGCGCCGCTTGTTTCTTTTCCTGGGCTGGCGCTGATTGCGGCGCCATGACGAGCAGCGCTATGACGCCCGCCATCACTTTGACTGCATTTCCAATCCTTGTCATGACGCTTCTCCCGTGGTTGTTCGATGACTTCAGTTGCGTGGACCGGCTACGGCGTGTGGCCATCTGCACACCGTGGCGAGCCGCTGTCGCGCCAGTTTCAGTCCGCCAAGCGAGAAAAGTCCTTCCTGGGCGGCGCCGGGTCGGCTCACGATACGAATGGCTAGCTCTCCCTGCTCGGGAAGGGACTGCAGCAAGCGTACAACGTCGCCCGTAAACGCGACGCCGGTTCCGGACGACGGCGGAGCTCCCGCAACGTGCACGGGCTGATTGTCATCGATGCGGTAAGAAATGGCATGATCCTTCCCGTCGCGGGCGAAGACCGGTCCTGCGACGACCAGTTCAGTGCGACCGGCGCGGCAGCGAATCGAAAGTTGCATCGGATAATCATTCGAGCCGCGGTGGGAAAACGTGGTGGCGGTGATAATCGGCGTGTAGTCCACGGGCGACGTGGTCTCGCTGATAATCCAATTGTCGCTCCCAGGAACCGGCCGGGCCGGTGCAATATTACGTAGCAGATTGTCCAGACATTCCAGCCGCTCTTCGCGCTCCAACTGCGAGCACGCGCGAAGATCCGCCATCGCGTCGGTTGGACTTTGCGCGAGCGCAATCCTGCTGACGACTTCGAACGCGACGGAGAGAGGGAGCGCTTTCATCGCGACACCTGTGCCGCGCGCGCCTGACGATCCAGCCATTGCTGCGCCGCCGCAAAACGGGCGAGGCTGGGGACTGTCGCGGCGAGATTGATCGACTTCCATTTCGGGTCGAAGCCCGGCGCCTGCAGCTTGTCGATGCGGGAAAACAGAGCATCAACAAAGCGGGCGACGCGCTGATAGCGGTTTGTCCCTGGCGGCCAATTGAAAGCGACAAGAACTGTCGGTACCGCGATCGTCGGAATACGTTCGCCTTGCTTGATCAGACCGGGGTATTCGCGCGCCTCCAACACCGCAGGAAGATAGTAATCCTCGAATTTGCTTTCGTACTTTACGGGGAGGAATTTGAAGCCGGGGTCCCAGCGCCCGCGCACGAAGGCGTCAACCGGCTTCGACGTGATGAAAACGACAGCCGCCATCTCGCCTTTGCGCATCTGCTCCAAGGCGACCTGATGGGGAATGAAAGTGTTTTCCGAATTGATGCCGAGACGGCTGAAGATCAGCGGCCCCGAATAAGCGGCAGCCGTTCCCTGGGTATTGAAATTCACTTTCTTGCCGGCGAGATCCTGCAGGCTCTGGATTTCGGGCCGAACAAAAATATGCAGCTCCGAGGGAAAGAGATTAAGCAGGTACGTGATGCGGCGCTGGATCTCCGGTACCTGAATCTTGTACTCTTCGAGCGCGTCGGAATTGATGATCGCCGTATCGACACCGCGCAAATAGAGCAGCGAGTTCAGGTTTTCCGTGGCTCCCCGGGTGACGATCGGCAGGACATGCAAATTCGGCCCGTCGTCGACGACGCGGGCGATTTCTGCCGCTAGGCGAAGGGGCGCACCCTCAAGCAGGCCGCCGGCGAGGCCGACCGTCCAGGCGTTCATCTTCTCTTTTTCGGAGATCTGCGTTGGGGGGCGTTGCGCCTTGCGGGCGCTCTGCGTCTGTGCATCCAGCGTGGCAGGCTGAAGCACCAGAATGATCGGCGCCAACGCGGCGAGCGCGAGCCAAATGCTCGATCTTGAAATCATGTTCATCTGCAATATCCTCTTCGTATAAGTTCGGCTTCCGGCCGCCGCTATCGCCCCGCGTGGCTTTTTGCCCGAGTATCAAAACGTCATTCCCTCACTGATCCAGCCGCTCCAATCGATCTTTCGCATCTCGAATTCCACCGGCATGAGCCCTCGCATAGAGCTCGCGCGCCTTCATCGCATCGCCGCGCGTACCGTATGTTCCCCATGTAGAAAGAATGACGGGATCATACGTCTCTGCGAGCGTGAAGCTTGCCCGTGCACTTCCCGTTTCGGCAGCACGCTCGAGCACTATTCGCGCCGCCCCGATATTTCCTTGACCGAGCAGCGTGCGGGCGCGCGCGATTAACCTCGTCGCCTCTGGACTCGCTTGCGCTTCCAGGGCCGGCGGCTGCGCCGTCGCGGCTACCTCAATCACGTGGGCTGCCCCGGAAGTGCTGCTGTTAGCTGCAAGTTCAGGGGTAATACGCACAGCAGGTATGCGCCGCGCGGACTCGATTTCTCGTGCCATTACCTCGGCGCGGTCGCGCTCCTGCTGCAGGGATTGCCGCAGGTCGGTCATGGCGCGTTCCGTCTCCTGCTTGAGCTGTCCTGTTTCCTCAACTGCCTTGCGCAGTTGCGCTGTTTGCATCTCGTTCTCGCGCTTCGCTGTGGCGAGTTCGCCCGTCAGCGCGGCAATGCGCGCGCGTTCTTCATCGAGTGCTCGACGATGTTTCGCCGCGCTCGCGGTCAGCTCCTGTCGGGCAGCCGCGGCCTCCTGCGCGAGGGCAGCCGTCTTCTGCCGTTCCTGTTCGAGCGATTGTGTGCTGTCCGCGGTCGCCGCCTGCTTGAGCTGGTCGATTTCCTCACTCGCCCTGCGCAGTTGCGTTGTCTGCGCCTCTATCTCGCGCTGCGCCGCTGCAAGCTCGCTCCACTGTGCGGCCCGCCGTGCGCGTTCCTCGTCGAGCGCTTGGCGATGTTTCACCGCGCTCGCGGTCAGCTCCTGTCGGGCAGCCGCGGCCTCCTGCGCGAGGGCACCCGTCTTCTGCCGTTCCTGTTCGAGCGATTGGGTGCTGTCCGCGGTCGCCGTCTGCTTGAGCTGGCCGATTTCCTCACCCGCCTTGCGCAGCGCCTCTATCTCGCGCTGCGCCGCCGCAAGCTCGCTCCACTGTGCGGCCTGCCGTGCGCGTTCCTCGTCGAGCACCTGGCGATGCTTCGCCGTGCCTGCGATGAGTTCCTGTCGGGCAGCCGCGGCCTCCCGCGCGAGGGCAGCCGTTTTCTGCTGCTCCTTTTCGAGCGAATCGACGGCTGCTTGCTTGATCTGCCCCATTTCCTCGCTCGCCTTGCGCAATTGCGCCGCTTGCATCTCATTTTCGCGCTGCGCTGTGGCGAGTGCGCTCTTCAGCGCGGCATTGCGCGTGCGTTCCTCGTCGAACGCTTCACGGTGTTTCGCCGCGCCTGTGGTCAGCGCTTGTCGCGCCGCCGCGGCCTCCTGCGCCAGGGCTGCAGCCTTCTGCTGCTCCTGTGCAAGTGATCGTGCGCTCTCCGCTGCTTCGCCTCTCGCCACGCGCAATTGTTGCGTCTGCAGCTCGTTTTCGCGCTGTACTTTGGCGAGTTCGCTCTTCAGCGCGGTACTGCGCGCGCGCTCTTCGTCGAGCGCTTGACTGTATTTCGCCGTGATTGTGGTCAGCTCTTGTCGCGCCGCTGTGGCCTCCTGCGCGAGGGCCGCGGCCTTCTGCCGTTCCTGCTCGAGCGCCTGTGCGCTGTCCGCGGCCGGCACCTGTCGTGCAGTCGCGGTCTCCTGAGCCAGGGCAGCCGTTTTCTGCCGCTCCTGTTCGAGCGATTGTGCGCGGTTCGTAGCCGCCGTCTGCAACTGCGCATCGAGCCCCTCGATAGACCGTCGGGTATCGGACGCCTCTGCGTCCTGCCTGGCCTGCACAGCCGTCGTCGCCGCGCCCACTTTCGCTTGGCCGGCCTCGGCCTGCTGCCGGAGCGCCGATGGCTCGGTCTTCCGCGAGTCCTCACTGAGCAACGGGATCTCTTGGCCGAAGCCGAAGTAAAGACCTGTGGGCACCGCCGCGATGAGCGTGATCCAGCAGGCTGTGATCAGCCGCCGCGCGCGCCGCGATGACGGCCAGCGCCGGGAGGAGGTGTGCGTTTCATCGTGGTCTTGTGGGAGATATTTGTCGCCCGGCATTGCACGCCAATGCGTCGGCGTGATCTTGCTTGGCTCATTATTTTCAGTGATCCACTGACCCACCTGAGCCGACCAGTGAGCAATGTCATAGGTCCCAGTCGGATCATGCTCCAGGATAACGGCTGTCCCATCTCTCGGTGCGGTCTCGATTGGATGGCGCATTGCAATGAACGCCTCTTCTAACGGTATAATCTTCCGAGGTACTATCGAAGTATCGCGTCATGTACCGAAATCGGTCATCTTCTGAATTTCGCTAATAAACCCAAGCGTATTCGACCGTGGAAAGGACGCAATGCTGCTTCGGAGATACTGCTAAAGAGGTCTCGTACTCCTTTCGATACGGCCATAACGACTCCTCAAGAGCGTTGAGGCTTGTGAATCACTTGTGAATCACCCGTACAGAGCGAACGGTCATGAGATGCTTCAACTTCAACGACGCAGAAAGCTATCCGTCCATCAAGCAAGCCGGTTGGCCGCGGGGGTGATTGATTGCGTTCGCCTTCGTCTTCGAGCTACGGGAGACAAGTCGTTGCTTGCGCTCTTTGCAATGACCGCGCTTGTGTAGTTGACGCTGCTCGCGCAAGATGTCGCCGATGCCCCTCAAACTCTACGAACTCGTCGGTATTGACCCATCCCGCCCGTTCAGCCCGTTCTGCTGGCGGACGCGCATGGCGCTGGCGCACAAGGGGCTGTCGGCGGAAACGATCCCGTGGTGCTTCACCGAGAAGCAGGCGATCGCCCCGCACGGCTCCGAAAAGGTGCCGGTGCTGCTCGAAGGCGATCGCGCGGTTGTCGATTCCTGGACCATCGCCAACTATCTCGAAGACCAATATCCGGACCGGCCCTCGCTGTTCGGCGGCGAGGGTGGCCGCGCCGTGGGCCGCATGCTGAACTGGTGGGGCGACGGGGTAATCGGCGGGATGTTTCCGCTCATCATCGCCGACATTCCGCTCAACCTGAAGCGGGAGGACGCGGCCTATTTCCGCAAGACGCGCGAGGCGCGTTTCGGCAAGGCTCTGGAAGAGATCATGGCCAGCCGCGACGAGGCGGTCGAAGGTTTTCGCAAAAACCTCGATCCGCTGCGGCTGACATTGCGGACGCAGCCCTTCCTCGGCGGGCCTGCGTCGAACTATGCAGACTATATCGTGTTCGGCGCGTTCCAGTGGGCGCGCGTAGTCAGCCCGTTCAAGCTGCTGTTGGAAGACGATCCGGTTTATGCCTGGCGCGAGCGGCTGTTCGATGCGTTCGATGGGCTGGCGCGGAAGTCGCCGGGATATCACGGCTAGCGCAGGCGGCTCGCGCTCGATCCACGCGGCGCCATGCGACAAGAAGAGCGTCGAGCGGCATTGGAAGCCGGGCAGGGCAAGGTCACGGCTGCGGGCCGGACAGGTTCATTTCACGCTCAGCCCGGAAAACATTGCTGTGCAGGTTTGCTATCCATTGCCGTCCGCTCGACGTGACATTGAGATAGCGTATTGCCGTCTGGATCTGGGGAGCGACGTTGTTCCAGTAGAACTGCGGATACTTGTAAACAACGTCTGCCGGCGTCTGGTAGCCGAGCGTTTTATTCATGCCGACTTCTTCAAATTCGTAGAATAGGGCATTGGCTTTTTTCAGGTAGTTGGGGTCGCCGAGCTGCCCGATGAGGTCGGCCGCGCGCAGCAACAGGCCCTCTTCTTCGATCAGCTCGTCGTTTGACGATGAATCGACATACGGAAATCGCGTATACTCGATTGCCCTGGCGATCCGGCTCGCATCGACTTCTTCGGCAGCGTCGAGCCGCTCGAAGACGAACAGCTTCGAGCGGTCCACATGGTAGGCTCCCAGAGCGGCATCGGATGAACCTCGCGCCAGGCGAATGGTACGGCCGCTGAGATCTGCGACATAGGAATCCCCGTCATCTCCCTGGACGATTCCGCGAACGTATCCGATGTCGTGGGAGAGGCACGCCACGATGAAATTGGCGTAATCGTCTGGCGTCGTGTGCCGCAGCATCCCCCGGCCCATCAGGATGTCGTGGCCGGCCAGGGTCACGAGCATGGTGTGTTCGATGTTGTGATAGAGGGCATCGCTGTTGCCGATGCATTCCAATGTGAGCCTGGCTGCATAGGGGAGAAATTCAGCCAGCCGCGCCTGGGAGGAGCCAAACCTGCTCCTTGTATCCGAAGCCAGAAACGACCCCAAAGCTTGCGCCACCAGTTCCGGGATTGTGATCATCTGAACACCGCGTCATTTGTGCGACGTTGGTGCCGGCATGATAGCACATCGCCTTTCTTTCCGGTGGCCAATGTCTGCTCGCGCCACCAGAAAGCGTGACGCTGCATCTGCGTCCGCGGATCCGCCGACCAGGAGGCCTTGCCTCGCGCGCGGGAATGATGATGTTTACCGACGCAGGCAATGATTGCCGGGCCGTCCGCCCTATCGCCGAGGCTGTAAATTAGTTCTACCTGATAACGATGTTAGCTGTGACGTAAAATGAAGGCGGAAGCTTATCTTCCTCGTAGCCGTTAGGGGGAGACGCGTCGTGACCGACCTTGAAGCCAAATTGGAGCGGTTTGAAACTCTCGCTGCCGAGTGCGACTTGATCGGCAAGTTGACGACGGATGGGGCGAAGCGCGAGCTATACCTGCGTCTCGGCCTGCATTACCGCGAATTGGCGGACGACCTGCGGACGATGATTGCGACCAAAAGCGCCGCTTAGCCCGCCAGAAGGAAACTGCAGCGGGGTTGGTTCCTGGCGTCAACAGCCGGTATAGGCCGGCGGCCGGCGCTCGATCCACGCGGCGATGCCTTCGCCGAGATCGCCGGTCGGCACGACAGCGGCGAATTGCTCGCTCTCGACTTGCAGCCCTTCGGCGATCGCCATGTTCAGCCCACGGGTCACTGCCGTGATGATGCTGCCGACCGCGAGCGGCGAATGCCTGACGATACGGCCTGCCAGCTCGCGCGCGGCCGGCAGCAGTGCATCATGCGGCACGACGCTGTTGACCAGTCCGATTTCCAGCGCCCGCGCCGGCGAGAACGGATCGCCCGTCAGTAACAGTTCGAGCGCGCGCTTGCGTCCGGCGAGCCGCGGCAGCCGCTGCGTTCCGCCGAAGGTCGGCGGCATGCCGAGATTGATTTCCGGCTTGGCGAAACGCGCGCGCTCGCTGGCGACGGCGAGATGAACGGCCTCGGTGATTTCGCATCCGCCGCCGAACGCCAGACCGTTGATCGCCGCGATCACCGGCTTCCTGAACGCTTCGAGCCGCGCGGTCATGGCCTGTCCGCGCCGGACAAAGTCGCGGATGGCCGTATCGCGACCGCGACGGACGCTGCCGGCGAATTCGTGGATATCGGCGCCCGCGGAGAAGGCGCGTTCGCCCGCGCCGGTCAGGATCACGGCGCGCGCGGTGGTATCGGTTTCGATGGCGTCCAGCACCGCCATCAGGCGGTCGATCAACGCATAATTCAGCGCATTGAGCTCGTCGGGGCGGTTCAGCGTGATCAGGGCAATGCCCTCGTTGACTTCGAGCAGGATAGGATCGGACATGTTAAGGCTCCGCACAGGTCGAGTGATCTCGTGCCCCGGATGCAGCGCGTCACTTCGTGCCGCACCGTGTCCCGGGACACGAGAGTGACGCTCCACGACTTCACTGCGAACAACTTCCGCAACAGCGCCGGATTGCGCGATACCCTAGAAGTCCGGCTGCGTTGTGTATATTCACTGGCTAGTATACATACGCTGAATGGCACGATCCGGCGTCCCGACGCGTGAACGCATCATCTCGGCGGCGAGCGCGCTGTTCTACAATGACGGCATCCGCGGCGTCAGCGTCGATGCCGTGGCGGCGAAGGCCGGCGTCACCAAGCGGACGCTGTATTATCATTTCAGGAGCAAGGACGACCTTGTGGCGGCATATCTCGCCGCGCGCGATCAGCCCAATCTTGCGCTGTTCAGGCAATGGTTTGCCGAGGCCGACGACGGGCTACCGGCCCAGGTCGAGCGCATCTTTCGCAACCTCGCGCGCTCGGCGCGGCATCCGAAGTGGAAGGGCTGCGGATTCCTTCGCACTTCGGCCGAACTCGCCAACATGCCCGGCCATCCAGCGATGAAGATCGGCGCCGCGCACAAGAAGAAGTTCGAGGAATGGCTACGTGTGACCTTCGAGGCGGAGGGCATTGCGCAAGCCTCGCAGCTCGCGCGCCAGATCCTGTTGCTGCTCGACGGCTCGTTCGCCGTCGTGCTGCTGCATCGCGATCCCTCCTACATGGAAACGGCGGGCGAGGCGGCGCATGGCTTGATCGAGGCGGCGCTTCCTGTGCGTGCGAAGCGGCGTTCGAGGCGACGGCGGTAGCGTACCAGAGCGTGCGGTATAGGCGCATGCCACCGTATCCCGGACGCGGTGCAGCGTGTAACGCTGCGCCGCACAGCCGGGACCCCTCGCGCGGAAGGATGGACCCCGGATCAGCAGCGCATCACCATGGCGCGTCGAAGACGCGCGTGAACGCGCTTATGCTGCGCAGCATCCGGGTAACAATCACTGACAGCGGCGACTACCCCGCCACAGCTAGGCCCGCTCAGCCTTTGCAGCCATTTCCCGTGACACGCTCGTTCTTGACCACCGCTGCTACGATCTTGGCTGCCACTCCGCTAAAGTCCGACGGCTTCAGATACCCCTTGGAGTAAGCTTCCTGCGTAAGCCTTTCGATCCGCTGGTCGTCGGTCTTCGACCATTGTGTTGCGATGTAGTCGGCGCCAGCTTTGCCGTAGGACTCGGGATAGCTCTCCGTCTGGCGCTGACGATGGTAATAGTAGTGGTCGATGCCGCTGATAAATTGCTTGCGATCATTGCCGCTGCAACGGCTACCCCACGGCATGTCAAACGCCGTGATGGCGGATTGTCGCTGCTTCTCTCTGCCTTCCACCAGATATTTCTCGTTGGGGCCGAACGCCCGTCCGTCTCCTTGCGGCGTTTTTGGCGGGCTTGCCGGGGCGAACGTCCAGCTACCGATCTGCCAGACCACAATCGCACATAGTGCTAACCAGAGTTTGCTCATCGGGCACCCCTCGCGGTTGCCCGCATTTGGGGAGCGCAAACAGCAGAAGACTCGTCGCGAGCCCAGAGGCCAGGGCCCGCAAAGTGAAGCACGTCAAAACGAACCGACTCTGGGAAATCCGTTTTGGCAATGCCAGGCTGCCTGAACGCCCGCTCAAGGGCTTCCTTGACACGCAGATCGAGTGGAGTCGAAAAGGCCTCGGCCGCGGCTTTCAGCTTCTCATCGTTGCAAAACATCTTCACCGGACAATCCAACTTGGTTTGCCAGGCACGAGTATAGGTCGTCAGCGCCTCAATGAGATTCTTCTTCATGTTGCTGTCGCACGGCGACATCTCGAAGCCGGTGGCGGCCTGCAGGGTTTCAAGCCGTATCTTGTCGAGCGACGAATTCGTACCGCTTTGCGCGGTGTGTCCGCTCTCCCGCCGCTTGCGCTCGTAGTCCTTGGCGCTCTCGTCACCGAACGTCGAGGTGACCGCCGGCTGCAATGAGCTGACGCTTACCGGCCCGGACCAATGCATGGGAAAGCCGCGCGCCGCCCATGATACGGCGACAAACGAGATGACGAAGGCTACGACGACATAGAAATACATACGGGCCATTGAAAACTCGCGCAAAGGTACATTGGCAAACTACGTGCAACCTCTTAAAGAATCGATTGTTGCTCTCTTCTGACCCGCCGAAAGGTAATGCGACTGTAAACGCATTGCGCGACTTTCTCGGCAAATTGGAACCTTGCGGCGCGCGGACCGGTGCGGATCCTGCCGCGGCTAGCCGGCCCGGCATAGCTCGGTGGCCGGCGCTCGATCCAGGCGGTGCTTCCAGTGCGGGCGAAGCGGCGTTCGAGGCGGGGTGCGGCAACTCTCCGTCATTGCGGGCGAAGCGTAACAATCCATGCGTCCGCTTGCGGCACGATGGATTGCTTCGTCGCTTTCGCCCCTCGCAATGACGGCTACGACGAGCGGCGTCCAAATCCGCCGCGCTCGCGCAGCACTTCGAGCACCGCGCCGAGGTCGGGCACCACAGCCGCACATCGGGCGCGCGACTCTTCCGTCGGCGTCACCATGTCGGGCACCATGATCGTGATCGCGCCCGCGGCATGCGCAGCGGTTACGCCGTGGTTGGAATCCTCCACCGCCACGCAAGCCTCCGACTTCAGGCCAAAGCGCGACGCCGCCAGAAGGTAGAGATCAGGGCTCGGCTTGCCGCAGGCGACATCGTCGCGGGTCAGGAGCGTTTCGAAGCGGTGGCGAATGCCGGCAAGCCGCAGATGCGTCTCCGTCGTGCGCAGCGACGAAGAGGTGACGATCGCCATCGGGCATTCGGCCGCCTGCAGCGCATCCAGGAGTTCGACCGCGCCGCTTTTCAGTGGCAGGCCAGCGCTGAGAACTTCATCTCGATTGGCGACGAAAGCCCGGCTAACTTCCGCGAGCGGAAAGCTTTCGCCGTAGCGCGCGTGCAGCATGGCCTCGCAGTCCGGCCCGGGCAGGCCAACCATTGCCTGGCACAGCGTCACGGTGTCGTCGGTGAAGCCATGCGCAGTGAGCGCCGCGACCAGGCTGTCGAAATAGACCCGCTCGGTGTCGAGCAGCGTGCCGTCCATGTCGAGCAGGACGGCACTGATGTTCCATGGCGCAGTCACGTTGACGCCGCAAGCCGGCCGCGCGGCGGCCTTTCGCAAACAGTCCGGGCAGAGACAATCGCTGCCGTCCACCGGCATCGGCAGCCGGAACGCCTCGTCGCTGCACCAGCAGGGGCCGAACAGGTTGCAATTGAATTCGGCGCCGCAAGCAGCGCAGGCGAGGCGGCGCGTGGGCTGCTTTTCCAAACGATTTGTCATCAACGAGGCCGCATCCTGACGCGGAATTAATCCCGGGTTCACACTGAGGCGCGTTATACTCCGCAGCCATTATACGCCTGAGAAACACTCAAGGGAAATCCGATGGCCCGCGATTCGCAAGCCGCCCTCGTTGCGCTCAATCGCTTCGGTTTCGGTGCGCGTGGCGGGGCCTCGGGCGATTTTCTCAATGCGGCATCCGATCCGCGCGGCTTCGTCAAGGCGGAGCTTACCCGGCCCAATGGCGTGCTGCTCGAAGTGCCGGGGTTGCAGTCTACGCCGGCGCTCGGCAAAGCCGTGTTCGACTATCAGTTCGAGATTCAGCAGGCGCGAGACGCAGCGGCGAAGTCGGCGGCGCCAATGCCCGCGCCCGAAGGCCAGTCGCCGCCGGATGCGAAAGCGCAACGGCGGAACCTTTCACTCAACAGCATCGCCATGGACATTGCGCCCAAGGAACCGTCGAAGCCGCCGGAAAATCCCGATGCGGCAATGACGCCAGCCGAGACGATGCGGCCCAATGCGCCGAAGCCGCCACCGCCACCGCTCAATATCATCCAGAAGACCTTTCGCGCCGAAGCGCTGGCGCGGCTGCAGCGGGCCGTCATCGCGGATTGCGGATTTGCCGAGCGGCTGGTGGTGTTCTGGTCTAATCATTTCTGCATTTCCGCCAACAAGGGCGGACCGGCGCGGATGTGGGCCGGCTCGTTCGAGCGCGAGGCGATCCGGCCCTACGTGCTCGGGCGTTTCGCTGACATGCTGAAGGCGGTCGAGCAGCATCCGGCGATGCTGTTCTTTCTCGACAACCAGCAATCGCTGGGTCCGGATTCGCGCGCCGGGAAAAATCGCAACCGCGGACTGAACGAAAATCTCGCTCGCGAAATCCTGGAACTGCATACGCTCGGCGTCGGCGGCGGCTATTCGCAGGAGGACGTGACGTCGCTCGCGAACGTCATCACCGGCTGGACCTATGCGGGAAGGCTCGGCCAGTTGGGTGCGCCCGGCAGCTTCGTGTTCAATGCCAACGCGCATCAGCCGGGCGCGCAGCGGGTGATGGGAAAGATCTACGACGCGTCAGGCGTGGCGCAGGGCGAGGCGGTGCTGGCAGACATCGCGCGGCATCCGTCGACCGCGAAATTCATCGCCGGCAAGTTCGCGCGTCACTTCGTGGCCGACGATCCGCCGCCGGCATTGGTGGCGCGGCTCGCCGACGTCTTCACGAAAACCGACGGCGATCTCAAGGCGCTGGCAACGGCGCTGGTGGATTCCGACGAGGCCTGGAAGGCGCCGCTCGCCAAGATGCGCTCGCCTTACGAATTCCTGGTCGCGTCCGGCCGGTTGCTGGCGCAGATACCAAACGATCCCGGCCGCTATCTCAACGGCCTCAACGCGCTGGGCCAGCCGCTATGGGCGCCCGCCGGGCCGAACGGTTTCCCCGATACCAACGCGGCCTGGGCGGCGCCGGAAGGCATCAAGCTGCGGCTCGATATTTCCGCGCAGATCGCCTCACGGCTTGCGGAGGGCGTCGATCCGCGCGACCTGCTCGAACTCGTCGCCGCGGACGCGGCTTCAGCCGAGACGCGGCGGACCATCGAGCGCGCGGAATCGCGGCAGCAGGCGCTGGCGCTGTTGTTGATGTCGCCGGAATTCCAGAGGAGATGACGTCCATGGAAACGATAAGCGATTGCTGCGAAAGCCTGAGATCATCGGTCGCTTCGCGACGCGCGCTATTGCTCGGCGGCGCGTCCTTTGCGGCGTGGGCATACTTGCCGAAATTCGCGCGGGCCGCCGGCGGCCGCGATCCGCGGCTGGTGGTCGTCATCCTGCGCGGCGCGCTGGACGGGCTCGCCACCGTCGCTCCAACAGGCGATCGCGATTATGCCG
>NZ_LLXX01000149.1:0-329 GCF_001440405.1 Bradyrhizobium valentinum | reverse complement strand
TGGTGCAATCGCGTTATCGTCGAGCGGACCAAACGCTGCCTTGCCGCTCGACAATTTCTTTTCGCTGCATCCGGCGATGCCGGAATTTTCGCGGATGTATCGCGAGAAGAAGGCTGCCGTGGTTCACGCGGTGGCGACGTCCTATCGCGACCGGTCGCATTTCGACGGCCAGGACGTGCTCGAAAGCGGCTTTGCAGGTCCCGGCCGGGTGCAGTCCGGCTGGCTCAACCGCGCGCTGGAAGGCCTGCCCAAAGGCGAGCGGGTGACGAGCGCGCTGGCGGTCGGCCCGACCACGCCCCTGGTGCTGCGTGGCGCGGCGCCGACGGTCG
>NZ_LLXX01000148.1:58422-85688 GCF_001440405.1 Bradyrhizobium valentinum | reverse complement strand
TAAAGTGAATCATCAAGCCCACTCCGTGGCGAGGGGGTTCTTCAGCAGACTGCTAGTCAGGCAGCGAGCGCCTGAGCGGCAGTGTGGGCGTGGTGTTGTACTGATCGACGACGTTGCGAAGGACGAGGTTGGACAACTGCACGACGAGCCCCCGCAGCCGGGCGTTCTCCTCGATCAGCGCCGCCCGCTCGGTGTCCCTCTCCTGGTCCCATGCCGCCCCCTCGCGGACAGAGGACGAACTGGAATATTGCTTCCGATTGGTGGTCGCTGGATATGCGTTCCCCATGACTGATACCCTTGGCACGAACTCCCCCCAGCCAAGTTGCCAAGGAGGTTCGGCTGAGTCCGCGTCAAAAGTCGGACAGCACGAAGGGGAAACGAGAGCGCAGATGAGGCGTTTTGCGGGCGATGCTGATAAAGAGTTAAGACTTGTTAAGAAGTTTGGTATAGTGAGCTCGGCAAGGTGCATTGACGCGCGGCGGCGTTAGCACCTTTCCTTCACCGTCTGACCAGCGCGATTCACTCAGTGCCCACGGGGTGCCGTGGTGGGAATACGCGCCTATGAAACAAAGTGAAGCAAGAGTACGCATTATTCAGGAGTGGGATCGCTGGATCTTAGCGCAGTCGATCGATCAGGACCGGCCTACTGGAAAAGATTCTTTGAAGTTCTTCCACGAACTGCAGGACACCGGATCGCCGCTACTGGATTTCCAGTCTCGCGGTCAGGACAAGTGGCGGATCATCCACGCATGGTTGCTCGGTGCAGACCGATTGTTCGATGATTGGATATCTGGCGCTCCCCGGATCGCTCCAACACGCAGGCCGCGACCGCATCGTACAAGATCGGACTGCAAGACGTGAATTACAAAGACCTGAACCGCAGAGCTCGCGACCAATCCTCAGCCTGACGCCGCCAGCGCGTGGACCGAAAACATCCGGTCCCGATCGGTCCAGGATTCCCGCACCGACCAACCGGAGTCGCTCGCCAGCGCGGTGAAGCGATCGAGGCTGTATTTGTAGCTCGATTCGGTATGGATGCTCTCGCCCGGACGGAATGAAAAATTCCGCCCGAGGATGCGCACGGTCTGCGCCTTCTTGGCGATCAGGTGCATCTCGATGCGATGCCGCTCGCGGTTATAGACCGAGCGGTGCATGAAAGCGGAAACGTCGAAATTGCCGCCGAGCTCGCGGTTGATGCGGACAAGTACGTTGAGATTGAACTTCGCGGTGACGCCGGCGGCGTCGTTATAGGCATCGTAAAGCACCCGCTCGTTCTTTTCGAGATCGACGCCGATGATCATCTGCGCGGCTTCGCCCAGAATGTCGCGCGCGCTGCGCAGGAAGGCGCGCGCTTCGTGGGGTTCGAAATTGCCGAGCGTCGATCCCGGAAAGAACCCGACCTTGGGCATCCCTTCGATCTCGGCCGGCAGGGCAAACGGCGCGGTGAAATCGGCAGCAACCGGATAGACCCCGAGATCGGGAAAATCCTTGCGCAAGGCGCTCGCCTGCGCGTTCAGGAAGTCGCCGGAAATGTCGACCGGGACATAGGCTCCGAAAGCACAGCGCGCCAACAGCAGGCGGACCTTGGTGGTGGCGCCGGCGCCGAATTCCACCAGCGCGGCACCCTTCGGGATGATGGAAACGATCTCGTCGCCGCGGCTGCGCAGAATGCCGAGCTCGGTGCGGGTCGGATAATATTCCGGCAGAACCGTGATCTGCTCGAACAGCTCGGAGCCTACGGCGTCGTAGAAATATTTCGGCGACAGCCGCTTGGGAAATTGCGACAGATTGCCGATCACGTCGCCGGCAAAGGCGGAGGTCTGCTCATCGAACGGGTAGCTTTGGGCCAAAGCGGCGGCATGCACATTCATGATACTCTCCTGAACGCGCTTTCCGGCGCGCTATGATCCAGGTTGGGTCAGGCGTAGTCGGCGAGGCGTAACCCCGTGAATTGCCAGCGGTGGTGCGGATAGAAGAAGTTACGGTAGGTGATACGGCTGTGGCCGGCCGGAGTTGCAAGCGAGGAGCCGCGCAGCACCAATTGGTTGACCATGAACTTGCCGTTGTATTCCCCCAGCGCGCCCTCGATGGCGCGGTAGCCGGGGTACGGGGAGTAGGAGCTGCGGGTCCACTGCCAGACGATGCCGAAGGCGTCATTGAGCTGGCCGGCGCGGGCGGCGACCTCCCATTCCATTTCGGTCGGCAGATGGCGGCCGGCCCAGCGTGCGAACGCGTCCGCCTCGTAATAACTGACATGGCTGACGGGTGCGGAGGGGTCGATCGGCTGCAGCCCGCCGAGCGTCATGATCCGCCATTCGCCATCGACCTGTCGCCAGTGGCCGGGCGCCTGCCAGCCCTCGTTGGCGACCGTGGCAAAGCCGTCCATCAGCCACAGCGTGGCCGTTCCGTAGCCGCCGTCCTTCATGAAGGCCAGCCATTCGGCATTGCTGACGAGGTTGCGGGCGAGCCTGACCGGGCCGACGAGGGCGCGGTGCGCGGGCTTTTCATTGTCGAAATGGAAGCTGTCGTCGGTGTGCCCGACGGTGTGGATGCCCTCGTTGAGGGCGACCCATTCGTCGCCGTCGCGATGCGACTCCGGGAAGCGCCAGGACGGATCGTAGGCCGGCGGGATCGGGTTCTGGGCAAAGGCGTGCAGGACGTCGGTCAGCATCAATTCCTGGTGCTGCTGCTCGTGGTTGAGGCCGACCTCGACCAGCGGGACGAGCTTGGCGAGACGCTCCTCGCCGGCGGTCTGGAAGAACTTGACCACGGCAGCATCGACATGCCGGCGATAGGCGGTGACCTCGTCCGTGCTCGGACGGGTGAGGTGGCCGCGCTGGTGGCGGGCGTGCCGCGGTCCGGCGCTGACGTAATAGGAATTGAACAGAAACGCATAATCAGGATGGAAGGGCTGGTAACCCTCGCAGTGCTCACCCAGCAGGAATTGCTCGAAGAACCAGGTGGTGTGGGCGCGATGCCATTTGGCCGGGCTGGCGTCCGGCATCGACTGGATAAGCTGGTCCTCGGGGCTCAAGGGGGCCGCCCGGCGCTCGGTCTCGCCGCGCACGGCCAGATAGGCTTCCACCAAATTCTGGGCGAGGGTGCCGGAATCGGAGAAAAGTGACTGCGCGGTGGCGAGGGACGCTGCGGGTACTGATTTCGTCACTGGTGTCTCCGGTGAAAGGAGAGAACGTTAGTCCGGGAAACTGGTTCCCGGCGGGCAGTCCGTCCTAAATAGGGGTTCCGTTCCGGGAAAAAAGCCTTCGGCCACTATGATATTGATGCCGTCAGACTATAGGCAGGGGCCCCGCACCGGACCCGTGCATGCCAGCTACTCGCCATTTTACTTTGGATGAACAACGGTTTGGGCTACATATATGGCAAATAACCGGGTTACATGGACCAGCCGGCCGGTCAGGCAAAGCCGCAGGGGGTTGTGCCCCAAAAGGAAGCGAATATGAGCATCGAACAATTCATCGATAACGAAGTGAAGTCGAACGACGTCGTCCTGTTCATGAAGGGGACGCCGCAGTTTCCGCAGTGCGGTTTCTCCGGCCAGGTGGTGCAGATCCTCGACCACGTCGGCGTCGGCTATAAGGGCCTGAACGTCCTGGAATCCGCCGAACTTCGCAACGGCATCAAGGAATATTCGAACTGGCCGACCATCCCGCAGCTCTACGTCAAGGGCGAGTTCGTCGGCGGCTGCGACATCATCCGTGAGATGTTCCAGGCCGGTGAATTGCAGCAGCTCTTTGTCGACAAGGGCGTCACCGTCAACGCGGCGGCTTCCGCCTGAGCGGGCAGGCGCGCCAGGTCGGCCAGGCGCGGTTGGAAGTCATTGTTGCCGACATCACCGGCTTGCGCGTTGACGCCATCGTCAACGCGGCGAATTCGTCGCTCCTCGGCGGGGGTGGCGTCGATGGTGCGATCCATCGGGCGGCCGGACCTGAACTGGTGGCCGAATGCCGCACGCTCAACGGCTGCGAGACCGGCGACGCCAAGATCACCCGAGGATACCGGTTGCCGGCCAGGCATGTGATCCACGCCGTCGGGCCGGTTTGGCACGGCGGCAATGTTGGAGAGGACGGGCTGCTCGCTTCCTGCTATCGGCGCTCCCTCGAGCTCTGCCAGGCCAATGCGCTCTCATCTCTGGCATTTCCCGCGATCTCTACGGGCGTCTATCGCTTCCCTGCCGACCGTGCAGCAGGCATCGCAATCGCAACCGTCGTCGATGGACTGGCCGCGGCGCCTGCCGTGACAAGGGTCATCTTCTGCTGTTTCTCCCCTGACAGCGCTCGGTTGCATGAAGAGGCGCTGGCAGCCTTTGGCAGCCCTTGCGCCGACTGACGCCGCAGCTACACTCCCCTCCGAATTCTGGAGGGGGTTCCAATGAACTTGCGTCAAATGCTGCGCGCGCTTGCCTGCGGCGCGGTGATGCTGGCGGTTGCGCCACAGGTCCGCGCCGAAGGCACGTTCGATATTCCCAAAGGCGCGCATTTCAACAAGGACAAGCTTGCGAAGATCACCGCGTTCTTCAAGAACGAGGTAGAGACCGGCAAAATCGCCGGCGCGAACGTCCTGATCCAGCAGCACGGCAAGCCGGTCTATCACGAAACCTTCGGCGTTCAGGACGTGGAGTCCAAGAAGCCAATCACCGACAAGACGATCTTCCGCCTGTTCTCGATGACGAAAGCGATCACGTCGGTCGTGGCCATGCAATTGGTCGAGGACGGCACGATCAAGCTCGACGATCCCGTCTCAAAGTACATTCCGTCCTTCGCCAATGTGAAGGTCGGTGTCGAGAAGAAGGCCGAGGATGGCACCAAGACGCTCGAGCTGGTGCCGGCGATCCGGCCGATGACCGTCCGCGACCTGATGGTGCATACGTCAGGGATTACCTACGGCTTCTACGGCGACACCCTGGTCCGCAAGGCCTATGCGGCCGCCAATATCTATGACGGAGATTTCGATCTGGCCGGGTTCGCCGAGCGGATCGCCAAGCTGCCGCTGCACAATCAGCCGGGCGCGCTCTGGCAATACGGCCATTCCACCGACATCCTGGCGCGGGTGATGGAAGTCGCGTCCGGAAAATCCCTGTTCACGATCATGCGCGAAAGGCTGCTCGATCCGCTCGGCATGGTCGACACTGGCTTCTACATCACCGATCCGGAGAAGCAGCAGCGGATCGCGCTGCCGGTGCCCAACGACAGCAACTTCCGCGTCGGTCGCGACACCAACCCGACCAACGTCAAGAAGATCGAATTCGCCAGCGGCGGCATGTACTCGACGATGGCAGACTACCGGCGCTTTACGCAGATGCTGCTCAATGGCGGCACGTTCGAGGGCAAGACCTATCTCAAACCCGAAACGTTCAAGCTGATGACGACCGACTATGTCGGCCCCGGGTCTGGGGTCGAGCGGGATTATTTCTATTTCCCGGGGGACGGCTTCGGAATGGGCCTCGGGCTTGCAGTGCGCACCGATCCGGGCAACGCCAAGCCGCCGCCGCCGGGATCACTGGGCGAATTGAAATGGGACGGCGCCAGCGGCTGCTATTTCGTGGTCGACCGCAAGCAGGATATGTTCTTCGTGCTGCTCGAGCAGACGCCGACGGAACGCCAGCGCATCCAGCGGACGCTGAAACAGTTGGTCTATGAAGCGCTGGAGAACTGACGGCACGGCAGGGCGCTGCCTCGTTGCGGCGGCGCTAGCGCTGCTTTTTCTCGGCGGCTCGCCACATGAGGTGTGGGCCGAGCCGACGGCGCCGGACGCGCCAACGTTCTCACGCGCGGCCCTTGACCGGATCGGCGACTACGTTCGCAACGAAGTAGCGACCGGCAAGATTCCCGGCGCAGTCCTCCTGATCCAGCAGCACGGCAAGCCGGTCTATCTGGAAAGTTTCGGCGTGCGGGACCCCGCGACCGGGCAGCCGATGACGCCGGACACGATTTTCCAGATCTATTCGATGTCGAAGGCCGTCACCTCGGTTGCCGCGATGATGCTGGTCGACGACGGCAAGCTGGCGCTCGACGATCCCGTGTCGAAATACATTCGCGCCTTTGCCGATGCAAAAGTCGGCGTCGATCTTTCCGATGAAGCAGGACAGTACCCGCTCAAGCTCGAGCCGTTGAAGCGCCCGATCACGATCAGGGATCTGCTGCGGCACACGTCGGGGATCACTTATGGCTTCTTCGGCGAAACCGCGGTGCAGAAACTCTATGCCAATCCGCAACTGTACGCCGGCGATTTCGACAACGCCGAATTTGCCGACCGGATCGCGATACTGCCGCTCGCCGATCAGCCCGCGACGCGCTGGAACTACAGCCATTCAACCGACGTGCTCGGCCGTGTCGTCGAGGTGGCCTCGGGGCAGGCACTGTTTCAATTCGAGAAGCAGAGACTATTCGATCCGCTCGGCATGCCCGACACCGCATACTATGTCGCAGATCAGGCGAAGTGGCCGCGCATTGCCCAGGCATTTCCCGTCGATCGTTTTCGGGTGGCCGGGATCAAGGAGCCGACAGTGGCGCGGCGCTGGGAATCCGGCGGAGCAGGACTGGTCTCGACGGTTGGCGACTACGCCCGCTTCCTGCAAATGCTGCTCAACGGCGGCGAGCTGGACGGCAAGCGGTATCTCAAGCCCGAGACGGTCGCGCTGATGACGTCGGATCAGATTGGGCCGGAGACCGGGATCATCCATGACCCCTTCTATTTCCCGGGTCCGAGCAGCGGCTTTGGCCTTGGCTTTGCCGTGCGCACTTCGCCGCCCCCGAATACGACATGGCCGCTCGGCGAATACCGCTGGGACGGCGCCGGCGGCAGCTTCTATTTCGTCGATCCCAAGGACGACATGCTCGTTGTCTTCATGGTGCAGGCCCCGACCCAGGGCGGGCGAATTCAACTGGCGCTGAAGACGATCATGTATGAAGCGCTGGGCAAGGGCTTGCGCAAGGACTGACGATTGACGGATTACGCCACCGCGTTTCGCGCGATCGTCTCCCGATAGAATGACGCGCTCAGCTTGGGCGTGCGGCGCCTGGTTTCGAAGTCGACGTGGTGGAGGCCGAAGCGCTGTTCATATCCGTCTGACCATTCGAAATTGTCCATCAGGCTCCACAGAAAATATCCGAGCACAGGCACGCCCTCGGACGTGGCACGCTGCAACTGCGTCAAATAATTGCGCAGATACATGATGCGATCGACGTCGTAGATGGTTCCGTCCGCGGCCGGCTGGTCGCTCCCCGACGTGCCGTTCTCGGTGATGTAGATCGACGTCACGTTCCACAGCTTGGCCACATGGCGCGGCACCCAGTACATTGTTTCGGGGCCGGGCCTGAGCCAGGTCGCCTTCATGTGTGGGAACGATTTGGGAAATGGCGCCAGCGTGAAGCCGCGTTCGTTGTCGGCAGCAACGACGTAATGATCAGGCATGTAAACATTCAGCCCGACAAAATCGATCGGGGAGGAGATGATGCGCAGATCTTCGGCGGTGTATTTTGGAGCATCTTTGCCGGCCTGCGCGAGATATGCATCAGTGTATTTTCCCTCGAGTATCGCGGTCAGATAGCCGGCATTGAGCTCTCGCGTCGCGATCTCGGCTGCGCGGATGTTCGCAGGCGTTTCGATGGCCGGGATGCAGCTCACGGCATTCTCCGCCGGACCGACCCTGATTCCAGCCAGCCCATTGGCCCGGATCGCCTGAACCGCGAGACCGTGGCCCAGCGCGACGTTGTGCCGGACCTGCTTCACGTCCGATGGGGATAGTTTGAGTCCCGGCGCATCAGCGCCAAACTCATGGCCGAGGTGGACGAGCCTGGAACATTCGTTGATGGTGAAGAAGTGCTTCACGCGGTCGCTTAGGCGCCCCGTGACGTGGGCTGCGTAATCCGCGAATGCCTTTGACGTATCGCGCGAGGTCCAGCCGCCGAATCGGTCCTGAAGCGCCTGCGGCAGATCCCAATGATACAGCGTCGCAAACGGCTTGATGTCGTTCGCCAACAACTCGTCGACAAGGCGGTTGTAGAAATCAAGGCCCTTTGGATTTGGCGAGCCGGCTCCTTCCGGGAAGACGCGAGGCCATGCGATCGAGAATCGATAGGCCTTGGTGCCCAGCGCCTTCATCAACTGGATGTCTTCCTTGTACAGATGATAGTGGTTGGTCGCGGTATCTCCGTTGCTGTGATCGGCAATCGTCCCGGGCGTGTGGGCAAAGCGGTCCCAGATTGATGGACCGCGACCATCCTCGTTCACGGCGCCCTCGACCTGATAGGCGGAGGTCGCCGTGCCCCACAGAAAATCGTTCGGAAAACCGGAAGAGGTTTTTCGATTTCGCGCTCCGGTAGCTTCGTCCAATTGGGCCAGTCCGGGCCCGGTCGAGAGCATCGACGTTGCAAGCGCCGACCAGCCTGCAATTCTGCCAAATTGGCGCCGGGAAAATCTCTTGAATGGCATCACTTTCACTCGCCGAGTCGTGATCAATCTTGAGCAAAATAAGGCTCACTCTTGATGCTTCTTGTTTGCAGCAAGTCTAGTATCACCGCTTCCGTGTTTCGGTGCAATTGCGCAACAGGCTGCATCGGCGGGTCGACAGGGCTGCCACTCGTCGTTAAATAGGCTGATCCATTCAACCGATTTGGGGGAGCAGGACCGATCGGCATTCGCACGCCGCTGGCGCTTTTCGTTGTATCGCTGGGCATCATTGCCGCGGCGTGGTGGTGGCTGGCCACGCCGGTGGCGCTGACGCGCGCGCCGATCGATGATGCCGCGAAGCTGGAGTGCGTTTCCTACGCGCCGTTCCGCAACGATCAGACGCCGCATGATCCGACGCTCATCGTCAGCCCGGAGCAGATCGCGGAGGACTTACGCGAACTCGCCAAGGTCTCCAAATGCATCCGCACCTATTCCATCGACAACGGGCTGGACAAGGTGCCCGAGCTTGCGTCGAGGGTCGGCTTGAAGGTCCTGCTCGGCGTGTGGATCGGACGCGATCGCGCGAAGAACGCCCAACTCGCCGACATCGCGGTCTCGCTGGTCAAGGATCATCCCGGCACGGTCACGGCGCTGATCGTCGGCAGTGAAGTGCTGCTGCGTGGGGAGATGACCGCATCCGACCTGCGGCAGATTATCCGCTCAGTCAAACCGCGCGTGAGCGTGCCGGTGACCTATGCCGATGTCTGGGAATTCTGGCTGCGTTACCGCGAAGTGGGCGAGGACGTCGATTTCATCACCGCCCATTTCCTGCCCTATTGGGAAGACGTTCCGCCGCGCGCCGAAGATGCAGCCGCACATGTGGATGACATTCGCAAGCAGTTGGCGGCAGCCTTTCCCGGCAAGGAGATCCTGATCGGCGAAACCGGCTGGCCAAGCCATGGGCGGATGCGCGACGGCGCGCTGGCTTCCCGCGTCAATCAGGCGCGTTTCATTTCCGAGATACTCGAACGGGCGAGGCGGGACAACTTTCGCGTCAATCTGTTCGAAGCCTATGACGAGCCGTGGAAGCGCCGCTGGGAAGGGACGGTGGGCGGTTATTGGGGGCTGTTCGACGGGACCGAGCGCAAGCTGAAATATCCGGCCGGGGTGGCCATCAGCAACTATCCGTTCTGGAAGCTGCAGATGGGAAGCGGGCTGTTTCTTTGCATCGGCGTATTCGCGGTAGCCTTGTTCACGCTGAGGCGCGGGCCGTCGCTGCCGCCATTGGCATCGTGGCTCGCGGTCGCCGTGTCCGCGACCATCGGCGGGATCTTGCTGGGCGTGGGCGCCGACAAGATGCTCCACGAAAGCTACGGGCTGGGCGGTTGGCTGGTTCAGGGCTTGCTGCTGGCCGCAGCCACCGCTGCACCGCTGCTGTCCACCTATGCCTTGATGTCGGGGCGCGGGCTTCCGTCGTTTCTTGAAGTGTTGGGACCGCCCAAGGGCCTGACCCCATTTTTCATGGCCAACATGCTGGGCGTCACGCTGATCGTGACGACGCTCATTGCCGCGCAAACCGCACTCAGTCTGATATTCGACGCGCGCTGGCGCGACTTCCCGTTTGCCGCGCTGACCATGGCCGCGGTGCCGTTCTGGACATTGGCCTTTCTCAACGGTTCAAAATCCGGCGAGCGGCCAATGTCTGAGGCCGTGTTTGCCGGACTGTTCGCCATGGCAGCGGTCTATATCGTCTTCAACGAAGGGTTCGAGAACTGGCAGGCGATGTGGACCGGCGCGATATACTTGCTGCTTGGCAGTGCGCTGTGGCGAGCGCGCACTGCTGCGTTGTCTGAACTCGGATAGTCGATGGCCTGATCGTGCTCAACAACGCCGCCGCGAACAACGCGGCGAAGCATTAGCTGATCGGCACAGTGGTCATTGTCGTCCCTGCGAACGCAGGGACCCATAACCACCGATGCCAGTTGTTACGAAGACAACTGACACCATCGCCTTTGCCGATAGGCCGCGGCGTATGGGTCCCTGCGTTCGCAGGGACGACGCATGTAGTTACAGACCTACGGTTTACCGGGATCGGAATGACGCCCTGATAGCTCACGCCCCGCGTACGATTTCGCGCACGATAACGACCGTTTCCTCGATCATCGCCGCGCTGACGTCGAGATGCGTACAGGCGCGAATGCGGCCGTCCATCATGGCAAGCAGAACGCCGCGCTTGCGCAAGGCATCGACCATTTTATCGCCGGCGACGCCGGCTCCATCCGGCTTGAAGAACACGAGATTGGTCTCGGGCTGCTGCACCTCGACGCCGTCGATCTGCGACAGCCCCCGCGCCAGCGCCCGCGCGTTGGCGTGGTCGTCGGCGAGGCGGTCGACGTGATGGTCGAGCGCGTAGACGCAGGCTGCGGCGCAGATGCCGGCCTGCCGCATCGATCCGCCGAGGCGCTGCTTCCAGCGCCAGACGTCGTCGATGAAGGCGCGCGAACCGGCAATCACGCCGCCGATCGGCGCGCCGAGGCCTTTTGAGAAATCGATCCAGGCCGAATCCCATCCCGCGGCCATATCTTTCGCCGATATCCCGGTCGCGATGCAGGCGTTTAGCAGCCGCGCGCCATCCATGTGGGTAATGAGCCCGTGCGCCTTGGCGATCGCTACCACTTCATCGAGCGCCGCCTTCTTCCAGATCGTGCCGCCACCGATATTGGCGGTCTGCTCGACACTGACGACGGTCTGCGGCGGCTGGTAGCGCGAGCGCGGATGCAGCGCGGCGCGGAATGTTTCGGGCGCGAATTGTCCGTCGTCGCCCGGCAGCGGCATGATCTGGAATCCGCCGAGGGCTGCATGCGCGCCGCCTTCGCGGGCGATGATGTGCGCGCTGGCATGCGCCAGAATTTCATCACCCGGCCGGCAATGGGCGAGCGTCGCGGCAACGTTGCACATGGTGCCCGACGGCATGAACACGGCGGCTTCCTTGCCGAGCAGGTCAGCGACACGCTCGCACAGCAGGTTCACCGTCGGGTCGTCGCCAATCTGTTCGTCGCCCACTTCAGCCCGCGCCATCGCCTCGCGCATTGCAGGCGTCGGCCGCGTCTGCGTGTCCGACAGCAGATTGATGCGGATGGGGTCAGCCTTGGGATCGCGGGGGGTAGGGGTGTAGTGCATGAAGGGCTCTCGATATTTGCAACGTGATGAGGGGAAGAAGGAATTATCTGAAGCGCAGGTTTTCGCGTGACAACTGGTCGATTGATCTGCACCCCATCAGCTTCATTCCTCGCTCGATCTCGGCCCGCATCAGGCCGAGGGCGCGCTCAACGCCGGCCTGACCGGCCGCGGCGAGAGGATAAAGATAGAAGCGTCCAACGCCAACAGCTTTGGCTCCGAGCGACAGCGCTTTCAGGACGTGGGTTCCACGCTGGATTCCCCCGTCCATGATCACGTCGATCTGGTCGCCCACGGCGTCCACGATTTCAGCAAGCTGGTCGAACGGCGCGCGCGAACCGTCGAGCTGCCGACCGCCGTGGTTGGATAGCACGATTCCGGTGCACCCAATTTGAACGGCGCGTCTGGCATCGGCCACCGACATGATGCCCTTCAGGCAGAATTGTCCGTTCCATAGCTGCACCATTTCGGCCACGTCGTCCCAATTCATCGAGGGGTCAAGCATTTCGGTGAAATAGTGGCCGATCGACATGGCGCCGCCGCTCATGTCAACGTGCCGGTCGAGCTGAGGCAGTTTGAAGCCCTCATGCGTGACGTAGTTGATGCCCCACATCGGCTTGATCGCGAACTGGTACATTCCGGCCAGCGTCAGCTTGAAGGGAATCGAAAACCCTGTGCGCAGGTCGCGTTCCCGGTTGCCGCCGGTGATGCTGTCCACCGTCAGCATCATGACCTCGACGCCGGCTTCCTTCGCGCGTTGCATCATGGCGCGGTTGAGTCCGCGATCCCGGTGAAAATAGAACTGATAGACCTGCGGCGTATCGTACGCCTTGCGCAGTTCCTCAAGACTCACCGTGCCGAGCGAGGATACGCCGAACATCGTGCCGTATTTCGCGGCCGCGGCGGCCACCGCGCGTTCGCCGGTATGGTGGAACAGACGCTGCAGCGCGGTCGGCGAACAGTAGAGCGGCATGGCTAGTTTCTGGCCCATGACGGTCACCGACATGTCGATGGTTTCCACGCCGCGCAGGACGTTGGGCACCAGATCGCAGCGCTCGAAGCTTGCGGTATTCCGGCGAAGCGTTGCCTCGTCGTCAGCCGCACCATCGATGTAGTCAAAGATCGGACCAGGCAACCGTTGTTGAGCCAGTTTGCGGAAATCGTGGAAGTTGTAACAGTCGCTCAAACGCATGTTGTCCCCCGCACCCGTTCAACCCCTGCCCCCCTTGGGCTGAACCTTGGGCTGAATCCTACTTGCAAGCCGTCATTTGGACCATGCGCATTGCTAACTGCGGATAAGAAAGCCCCGGCAAAACCGTGGCCTTTGATGGTCCCAGTTTGGTTCGAGAGCGCCGAGACTACTCGAAAAGTTGCGGCCTGATGTCTTGGGCGGTGTGGACCACGGCACGAATTTCGACGTAGTGAGGCTGCACCGTGTAAAAGATCAGATGCGATTGAAAGCGGAATCGTCGATAGCCCGCCGCCAGTTCGTCAATCGTCTGTCCGATGAGCGGGAAATCGGCGAGAAGCCCGAAAGAGCGGACCAGACCCGCATGGTAGGCTTCGGCCTGATAGGCGCCAAATTTGCCTTCGGTGAAATCGTAGATGTCGATCAGGTCGGCCCGCGCCCGCTGCGTAAGCCTGTACTCAGCCATGACGACGGGCAGCTACTCGCTTTCGGGCAGCGGTCAGAATGTCGTCGGACGTGTCCGTGGTGAAAGTGTTACAATCGGGATGCTTGAACATCTCTTGATAGCGGCGCACCTGCTCGTCCCGGGGGAGGTCAGCCCAGGCAGCAAGCTCGGCTTCGGTCGGTGCGGCCGAGGGCATGATGCGAGTCGGTTTGTCGGTCGTCTGCGACATCTGGGAATTGTAACACGGACTGGATGCAAACAAAAAGGCCCCGGCAGAACCGGGGCCTTGATATCTCGGAACTGAAAACCGATCAGCGCGAATAGAATTCGACGATCAGATGCGGCTCCATCTGCACGGCGAAGGGCACGTCCGACAGCGCGGGGATGCGGGAGAACTTCGCGGTCATCTTGGAGTGATCGGCTTCGATGAAGTCGGGCACGTCGCGCTCGCCGAGCTGGCTTGCTTCCAGCACCGGGGTGAGCTGCTTGGAGGATTCCTTGATCTCGACGACGTCGCCGGGCTTGAGCTTGTAGCTCGAAATGTTGACGCGGCGGCCGTTCACCTTGATGTGGCCGTGGTTGATGAACTGGCGCGCGGCGAACATCGTCGCCACGAACTTGGCCCGATAGACCACGGTGTCGAGGCGGCGCTCCAGCAGGCCGATCAGGTTTTCACCGGTGTCGCCCTTCATCCGGCCGGCCTCGACATAGATGCCGTGGAACTGGCGTTCTGATATGTTGGCGTAATAGCCCTTCAGCTTCTGCTTGGCGCGGAGCTGCACACCGAAGTCGGACAGCTTGCCCTTGCGGCGCTGGCCGTGCTGGCCGGGGCCGTATTCACGGCGGTTCACGGGGCTCTTGGGGCGGCCCCAGATATTCTGGCCCATACGGCGATCGATCTTGTATTTCGCCTCACTGCGCTTTGTCATCGCGTCCTCTGCATAGAGTTGGAGTGTTGAGGAAACGCGCCCTCCTGTGCACCGGCATTGCCGGGGCCGACAGGTCCGCCTCGAAAGCTCGGGGAAGACCACGGGTCGCGAAACGCAACGCGGGCCGAAACCGGCCCGCGAGCAAGCGGGTTCTTAAGGAGAAACGGCGGTTCTGTCAACGAAAAGGGCTGGTTTGGCTCCGTCATTCCGGGGCGCGAAGCGAACCCGGAATCTCGAGATTCCGGGTTCGCACTTCGTGCGCCCCGGAATGACTGCCAAAGGTCCGGAATGACGGCCAAGAGGCCGTCAGGTCGCGACCGCCCGGACCGGTTTGGGCTCGGTTTGCTGCCGATTGGCGCGCAATTCAGCGGCAATTTCGCCGTTCAGCACCTGTTCTAGCCGGTTTAGCGCCCTGGCCATCGGGGCGGCATCGGAAATCCGGTGATCCCAGCGCAGCACGACGTCGATGGTCTGGTCGGGCTTTTCCACCCCATAGCTCAGGATGAATGGCCCGGGGCTGATGGCATGGAGCTGGCCGGCTCCATAGGCGGCCACCGAGGTCACCCCAAAACTGCCGAAATAATTGGCCCGCTGGCGGCCGAAATTCAGTCCGATCGCCCAGAACAGCCGGCGTAGCGGCAGCGGCAGCCGGGTCGTCCGCAGGATCTTCCGGAACGCCGGCACCTCGGTAATCGGCGCCGTCTTGGCGTGCCGGATCAGCGCATCGACCTCGGCCAGCGGCATTTCATCCGGGGCGGCGACCTTTTGCGGCAGCACGCAATCCTGGCCGTGTTCGACCCGGGCGATCGCCACCATCGCGACGCTGCGCGGCAGTTCATAGAAGGCCGGCAGCGGCCATTTGACATACAGGGTACGCAGGATCGGCTCTTCCTTCGCCACCAGCGCGAATGCCTTGACGAAGATCGCGGCCCAGCCTGGGCGCTGCGCAGCCTGTCCCCGGGCCTCCAACAGGCCGCGGATGGTGAGGGGGCGCGTCAGCGAAACAAAGGGCACGCGGATCGACGCATGCATGAGGTCGGCGACCAGGCGGCGCGGTAGCGTGATTTTTCGAACCGTTCCGCGCATCGCTCCGCCCGAGTTTCGCGATAGACAAATCAGAAAGCCGGCAGGCTGCCTAGGCAGCCTGCCAAGCCCTCATCTAGCACGAACAAGGCGTTTTGACGCCAAAAGGTTCGCACCCGGATCGCCCAATTAACCACCAGAGCGCGCGCGAAGACGACGTAAACCCCAAGGACTTTGAAGGGTTTGCCGCCGTCTCGGCACCTATCGCTTGATCCCTTCAAAGCTCGCGGCGATGCCGCGTTGGAACAACGACCAGTCGAAGCCGAGCGCCAGCGCGACATAGCCGCGCGCGATCATCCGGTTGGCCTGCTCGGCGGTGCGCGCGACGCCGCCGATCGGCACGCCGCTCTTGAGGATGCCGGCTTCGGCGCGCGCCATCAGCTCCAGCACCTCGGGATCGTCGGGCAGGCCGCGCCTGTTGATGGAGGTGGCGAGGTCGCCGGGGCCGATCACGGCAAGGTCGATGCCGGGCGTGGCCATGATCTCGTCGATGCGGTTGACCGCCTCGACATGCTCGATGGTGATCATGCAGATCATGTCGTCATCCGCGGTTGCCATGTAATCCGCCATCGACACGCCCCAGCGGAACGGCGCGTGAAACGGGCCCCACAGCCGGTCGCCTTTCGGCGGATAGCGCACACTGCGCACCGCCTTCTCGGCATCCGCACGGCTGCAGATCATCGGAAAGTTGATGCCGAGCGCGCCGAGGTCCATCGGCGCTTTCGCAAGCCAAGGCTCGTTGGCGGCAATCCGCACCATCGGCACGCAGGGCGTGCCAGCGGTGGCCGTGATCATCGCATGCGCCGAGCCGAGATCGATCGGTCCATGTTCAAGATCGATGATGATCCAGTCGATGCCGGTCCGGCCCATGATCTGCACGGTCTGGATCGAGGGAATGGTTGCGATCGCGCCGAAGGTCGGGCGCCCCTCGCGCCACAATTGGCGGAGACGGTTGAGCGGCGCAGGCTTGCCGGAGGTCAAGGCGGAAACTCCCTGCTGAAATGACCGAGTCATCGGTCGGCGAGGACCATAAGGTCAAATTCACGACGCATCGAGCCACATTTGTTCTTCGCGGCACGTTCGCCGCGCCACGATTGGGTGTCCATAGGCGGGCAACGCAAATGCGCGGCGCGGCTCAAGCATCGACGTTTTTCATCCGTCCCGGTAGACCGCGGCATCGTTCATGCGCGGCCTCTCGTGTCGGCCCTGGCTGCCTGCCAGACGCCGGCAAGCAAAGCGGGGACAATGCTGTGCGCGGGACAGCGATTCCAAGCGCTGGCAAAGAAGGCGAAGCTTGGCACCGGGTGTTGGCGGCGGGCGCTTTCCACCGCCAGCAGCACCAGCGACCGGGACGGCAGCCAAACCGGGCCGGCGCGAACTTCATCGCGCGCCTCGCGGACCACGCGCACTGGCGCGCGCAAGCTGTGCGCTAACGCATCCTGCGGTTCGATCTTCGCCAGATTGTCGCCGTGGCGCGCCAGCCTGCGCATCAGCTCGACAGACTTCACGAGGTTTTCCATGGCAAGTGCCGTGGCGTGCGCGCAAGCCATATCGCCGCGCGATAAGTCCATGATCCGGTCCAGCGAGGCCTGCAGCGCGCCGCTGCGCCTGATCCGGTACGCGCGCAGCGGCCAGGCAGACAACCAGGTCTGCAGTGTGCGCGCGGCCTCATAGGATTCCTCGCTTGCGGCGTAATCGGTAAAGAACAGACGGCCCACCGCTTGTTGAACGATGACGCCCGTGTTGCGACGCGCTACCCCGTTGCGAACATAGCTGCCGAGCTCCACGATTTCGGGTGCGATCCGTTGCAGCAACGGCCCGACATTGGAAAGCGCGACCTCGAGCGCCGCCTGGCGCGCCGCGCGTAACGGATCGAGCTGATCGCGGAATGCCGGCCAGATGTCTCCGTCCGGCGCGCGGAAAACCGCGAGCTTCGCGGCGATCCAGCGGTTCATCACACCGCCACGGCCGGACAATGAGCGCCCGACCATGCTTGCATCGTTGACGGCGACCATCTCGTCCGGCTTCTTGACAAGGACCAGACGGATGATGCCCGGAATGGTGATGGTGCAGGCCACAGCAAAACCTCAAAGCACGTTCCAGGGGGCAAAGCAGTTTTTGACGCCTTCGAGCGCCGGGCCGAGTTGCGGCACATGCCGCAACAGCACGGATTTCATGCCATTGTTATTGATCCAATCCAGGCCGAAGTCGGTGTAGATTTCGGGTCGATAGTCGTCGGTAAAGAAGCGATCGCTCTTGAGCCGCCGCGATGCCATCAGGATGAAGATGCGGAAGGCGGTGTCGCTGAAGCCGAAGCCATTCGGAGGATCTTCCGCCAGCAGCCCAACAAGAAGGTCAACCCGGTCGACATTCTTGTAGATCTTGCGCATCTGGTCGGCCGCGCCGGAGATGCTGGTGATTTCCTCGAATGTCCTGACGCGTCGCTTGCCGACAAGTTCGCGGAAGCGATTGTAGCGCGGAACACCGCGCTCGCGGTCGCGCATGATGTCGATCGCGGCCACGTCTAGAAGCGGCTGGCCGTCCTTTTTGAACCGGCGCAGGAAATTGGGATGATTATGGAGGCGAATGGCGCCCGGGTGATTGGTGCCGAAGGAGTAGAGCAGGTTTGTGAAGCCGTGTTCCTCCATGAAGCGACGCGTGGAGCCGCCTTGCATGTTGACTAGTTCACAGGGCACTTGCCCTCCGGTGTCGAGCCGCCGCACGTTCATCTCGTCCGGGATGAGCGGGTGGAGGCGATATACGGAGGTGAACTCCTCGGTCAGGGCGTAGGGCGCGCTATGCTGGTCCGTCGGTGAGCCCAGGATGCCGCAGGCGGCCTCACTGTTCTTGCCGAACGCCGCACGGATCACATGGTTCGGCACACCCGACCAATTGGCATGCATGGCGACGTCCAGCGCCGGATGCGCGAGGATGCCCGGTGTCCATTCGATCGTTTGTATCTTGGCAATCAGGGCCGCGTTGATCAGGCGCGCTCGCTGGAACAGCTCCTCGTCGCACCAGCCCGGATAGCGCGCCTTCAAGGCGTCGCAGAGCACATTGTGCTCGCGGACGAAAAGATTGTGCAGCAGGCTGAGCCCAACCCACCAATTGTCATTGAAACCGGTGAGATCAATGCCGGGATGTGCCGGGTCCTCCGGAAGCAAGCCGTCGGGGCCGATCGCGATCTTCCCGTCCGTGCCGGAACGGATATCCGCCTGCCTTGCATGATTGCTGCCGTAGATCTGTGCGGCGTCCCACCAGTGGGAAGTGGTGTTCCGGAATGTCGGGGTGGCGCCGAGCCATGTTTCGCGTGGCGTCGTATCCGCGAGGGTGCGACGGATCTGCATGCAGCCGTCGACCCGCTCGGGCTCGGGCCAATCGTCGTGCGGCTGCAGCGGGATTTTGAACTCATTGCCCGGCTCGGGGACCCCGTGGCTGAACCAATCGTGTGTTTCGAATTGAATCCAGGCGGCGGCCAGCAGATTGAGTTTTCTCTCGGGAATAAAAGTGCGGCGCGCCAGCAATTCTTGCGATATCACTCGCGGGCTGGGATCGAGCAGTTCGTCGCCGCTGTCGGGCACGCATTCGCTCAGCGGGAAGTTGCGGCCGAACCGGGCCCCCGCCATGCCCATGCGCGGATGATGGAGGCTGTTGAACGAGCCATCGGGCGAACGCCAGCGCTCTCTGCCCGCGCTCCAGTCACCCGATGCCCCGATACCGTAACCGGTATGGTAGAGGTTGTGCGCCCGCAGCCTGTCGCGGAGCACGCCAAGATTGAGGGCCGCTAGCCAGGTTGGCAGTCGATCCCATCTTTCAATTAAGTTGATGGCCCGATAAACAAAATCCAGGAATCGCTGCAGCAGGCCACCATGGAATTCAAAGCCGTCGTTTCGGCGTGACATTTGTGCTCCAAAGACAAACGTCTGAAATCAATTTTCGGCTTCAACTAACTGCAATCTATTATCACTAGATCTACTATCACTAAAACGTCCCTCTGCCAAACGGGCTCGCAGATTGGCTATCCCAAACTCGCATGGTTTGCGAGCTCTGCGACGCCGGCCGCTCAAGAATCTTACGGCAAGTGTGAAATGCTTCACATTGGAGCCGATCGCAGACGAGTAAAGCTCACGTCGATTTGGTGCGGGCTTTTGCTGGGAATTGCTGTCGACGGTATATGGCAGGGATTGCACGATGAGATGTGAATCGCCTTTGCCCCGAGGAGAACGTTTCGCATAGAGGCTCAGCTCCTCGCGAAGTCGCTGAATAGCGTACGCTACGACGTTCGGTGAGCACTTGTTGGACAACGAAGCAGGCCGAGCGGACCGTTTATTTCGCTCATGCCTGATCTTTCGACCCAATACCCACGGCTTGCAGGCACACCCCGACGTCCGATCGGCACGAACTCGGCAATTCCCCTGTCGGCTAAATGGATGCTCGGGTAGTATGCAATGGAATTACAGCCTGCGTTGGCCGACGAGCCTGATTTCGCGTTTGAGCGGCGGAGCTGTGCGGCAACGGGCTTCGATCGCGTAGTAACCGAGCCGATGCTCGATCCCAACGTGGGTAGAGCTGGAAAGATCCGGTCTACATAGTTTCGCCCGCCAGGGGTGCTCATGGGGGAGAGACAGATGAAAAACATGGTTCGGAATTACGATGGCGGGATCACAGCCTCTCCCGCGCAACTGGTGTATCCCGGCACCGTTGGCGAGATTCAATCGATCCTGAGAGATACCGGCCGCTACCCTGGCCCGGTCCGGGCGATGGGTAGCTATCATTCTCTGACGCCGTGCGCATCTTCGGACGGAACGATCATCGACATGTCCGGCATGAAGCGGATCGTTAAGATCGATCGGGAGAGAATGACGTTCACGGCCGAGGCGGGGCTTCAGTTCATCGAAGCATCGTGGACGCTGCGCGCGCAGAACCTCCAATTCGTGACCAACATCGAAATCGGGAATATGACCCTCGGTGCCGCGGCTTGCTGCCATACGAAGGATGGCTTGGATGGGGGCGAGTTCGGGCAGGTCGGATCATACGTCATAGGGATCAAATGGGTGACGCCCAGCGGTGAGCTGGCGCAAGCGTCGGAGGCGAATGAGCCCGATCTCCTGCGCTTCATGCGCTCGAGTTACGGCCTATGTGGGGTCATCTACGAGGTCACGTTTCGTATCAAGCCGCTGGAAGCGATCCAGTTCAGCTATCTGCCGCGCCCGATCGAAGATCTGACCGAGAAGGAGGTTGATAGCATCATCGATGCGTCGAAAGGCTTGATCTGCTGGACGGTCGGCAGAAGAGCTCACTTCCAGACGCGCAAGCAGGTTGACAAGGTTGGACCGTTCGGGTCGCTATTCGCAGCCAGTCGGCGCAAACTGTGGAATCACATCGAGGCCCGTGTGGGCCGGTTCATTGACCGCCGCATCCCGACCAAGCCGCTCAGGAATGCATCCATGGATGCCTGGTTTGCTAGCAGCAAGCTGCTGATGTCGACGTTGCACCTGGTGGGTGGGGCGACCTTGTATAATCCCGACAAGACGATCGACTACAGCAGAACCCGGCCGTCTGCAAAATATGCATTCACATTCTGGGCGTTCCCGCGCAGTCAATGGCTGGGCACGCTGCGCGAATATGTGGAGTTCAGTGAGAAGCATTTCGAGAAATACGACTTTCGCTGCAACATGCCGCTTGGCTCATACTTCATCCGGAAGGACACTCACTCGATTCTGTCCTACTCGCACGACGGAGACATCTTCTCGATCGACCCGATACACGCTTACACGGATAAGCCGGCTTGGGACAAATTTTTAAAGGAATTCAATGAGTTCGCGTACAAGCGGAACGGAATTCCCTTGCTCAACCAGAGCCCGTTCGTTGAGAGGCGGCATGTCGAAGCAGCCTATGGAGCGAGATGGAAGGAGTTCTCTGCGCGAGTCAAAGAAGCGGATCCGCAACGGCGGATGCTAAATCCATTCTTTGCGGACCTGCTGAGCGGGTGAGAGGGCTGGCTTGGAGGCTACCCGATGGCAAGGGAAGCGCTTGTGGCGCCTGAGCTGGAAGCCTAGTCTGGAGTAACTGAGACTGGTGTGGCTGGCTGTCGATTGGTCGCCTGAAGCGTCGCAGACCAGGTTTCATTGGATGGGCCGGAGCAGATCGGCAAGAAGGATCTTAAGCTCGTAGGGAAGAAGAAGCAAAGCTCAATCGGTCCACGAAACATCGTCAGAATTCCCGGATGAATGATGATGGACGACCTTCACGAAAGAACAACCGAACGCCGTCAGGTCACCGTTCTGTTCTGCGACGTAGTTGATTCAACCGGCCTTTCTGAGCGCTGCGATATTGAGGACCTCAGAGAAATACTGCTGGAATTCCAGGCGATCAGCTCCCAGTGCATCAATGCTTCCGGGGGCGTTGTCGTCAACTACGTCGGTGATGGCATTCGTGCCGAGTTTGGATATCCCCTGGCGTCGGAGAACGAGGCCGAGAGCGCGGTACGCGCTGGCCTGCTGCTATTGCGGGGCATTCAAGGGCTTAGCGAGCGCTCGAAGGCGATGATCCAGGAACCGCTCCGTGTTCGGATCGGTTTGCACACGGGCGTTGCAGTGATCGGCAAAGCGGGGCCGGGCCATGTGCACGACGCGACGGAGATCGTCGGCGATACGCCCAACATCGCATTCCGGTTGCAGGAAATCGGCGAGCCCAATTCGCTGGTGATCAGCGGTGAGACCAAGCGTCTGCTACGCGGAAAATTCTCCTTGCGACCGCTCGGCATGCACGCGCTCAAGGGACTGTCGCGGAAAATTGACGTCTTCCTCGTCTTGGGAGAGGCGTTGGAAGACAACATGGCGCATCGCGCACGCCACCGCAATGCCTTGCCCCTGGTCAACCGGGTTGCCGAAATCGGCCAGTTGCTAGAAGCGTGGGAGCTAGCGAAGACCGGACGCGGACACACAGTGGAGATCACCGGTGAGCCCGGAATCGGCAAATCGCGCTTGGCACTGGAGCTGATTGACAAAACCGGGCTGCCCGACGACTCGATTATAGCGGTCCAAGCCTCAGCTCAGCACCAGAATACGCCGCTGTACCCGATCGTAAGGAGCCTCGAGCAACGCATAGGTATTCGCAAGGATGAAGGCGCCAAAGCCAATTCGGCGCGTCTGCGTGAATTCCTTGCCACAACGCCTGCAGGCGACGAGGAGCAGTATGTGCTCATCGGTCAATTGCTTGGCTTGCCTATGCATGGCGCATTGAGCGCGACAGTTCGCGATGCGCAGGAGCGGCGTCGGAAGACACGCGATGCGGTTGTGCAGCTGTTGACGTCGCACGCCCGCGGCGAAGCGGGCCTGATACTGGTCGAGGATTTTCACTGGACCGATCCATCGACGATCGAAATCATCGAGCGTATAGCGGGCCAGATCAGCAACGTCCCGATTCTGCTCGTGATCACCAGCCGGGCGGCTGGCATTCGCAGCGCTTCGCTGATGGTCCGGCGCATACTGCTTCAGCGCCTTGACGACGACGACTGCCGTGATCTCGCCGGCTCCGTCGTCCGCGACAAGCTGCCGAGCCAATTGATCCAGCAGATCGTCGCGCGATCGGACGGCGTGCCCTTGTTCGTAGAAGAGTTGGCGGCGGCGGCCCTCGAAACCGGCCAGGTCGATCCGGGCGCCAGAAGCAGGGTCGTCGCCGGTGGGCCGGCCGAAGTGCCATCGGCTCTCTACGACTCCCTGATGCTCCGTCTCGAGCGGCTGGGCGATGCCAAGGCGATCGCTCAGCTCGCGTCGACGATCGGGCGCAGTTTTTCGCATCGACTTCTGGCGGCCGTTGCGAGCGAGCACCACAAAACCCTTGAACCCGCCATCGAGCGGCTGCGCGCGTCCGGACTGATAGGGCTCGAGCGCAATGACGACGAAAAGGTTTACTCCTTCAAGCATGCTCTGGTGCGGGACGTAGCCTACTATTCGCTCCTCAAGCGGCAGAGACGAGAGCTGCACGCCCGCGTCGCCGAGGAGATCGAATTCCAGCTGCCGGAGATCGCCAACAGAGAACCCGACTACCTCGCGCAGCACCTGTCGGAGGCCGGCCGCACCTCGCGAGCGGCGCAGATGTGGCTCAAAGCGGCAAAGCTGGCGGCTGAGCGCTCGGCAAACCTGGAGGCTATCGCACAACTTAACACAGCGCGGGAGGAGATCAGAAAACTCCCTGCTGGACTTGAACGGGACAATCTGGAGCTGAACGCCCAGATTGCCCTGATCGGACCGACGATCGCGCTACAGGGATGGGGCGCCGACGCGGTTGCCAATGTGAGCAGCCGCGCCATCGAGCTCTGCCGCGCTTTGGACAACGATCCGCGTATCTTTCCGGCGCTGTACGCGCGGTGGTCGTACCTACGAGTTGCAAGCGATGTGCGGGAGGCCGGCGCGCTGGCGCGAGACTTTCTGACGCTCGCCGAGCTGAAAGGAACCAGAGCCGATCGAATGGTCGGCCACCGGTTGCTCGGCACGTCGCTACTTGACGGCGAGACTGAAAAGGCAGGCGATCATCTCGAGCGGGCAACCAAACTCTACGATGCAACCGCCGACCATGCGACGGCCGTCATATACGGGACGGATGTGCAGGTCACGAGCCTATCCAATCTGTGCATTACCTGCTGGCTGCTGGGCCGGGTTAGCGAAGCGGTCGCACACGGGCGAAACGCGCTCGAATATGCAGACCAATTGTCGCACGCTCATACCTTCGGCTACGCCTGCGCTCACGTCTGCATGCTGTACACACTGGAGCGGGACGCACGGATGGTGCAGACGCTCGCACAGCGGCTGCTTGCGGGCGCAATCGAACGGGAGCTACCGCTGTGGATCCTGGTGGCGCGATCGTTTCTCGGCTGGTCCGAGATTGAATCCGGCCGCCTGGTGGAGGGCATCGACACGCTGGAGAAGCTGCGCGCATCCTTTCAGAACGCGCACCTTGGCTACTGGCTGCCCACCTGCCTTTGCTGGCTCGCTGAGGCATATGTTCGCACCGACAAGCTGGCGGAAGCCCGACTTTGTCTCGAGCAGGCGCGAGGCGTCTTCGCGCGTGGCGGTAACTACTGGTACGAAGTCGAGTGCCTTCGTATCGAAGGGCGGCTTGCCCTCCACGAGCAAATCAATGACGCGGCACTCGCTGAAAAGTACTTCGAGCAAGCGCTGGCGCTCGCCCACCAGCGCGGCCAACGAGGATTTGCCTTGCGTGCGGCACGCGGTCTTGCCGGCCTTCTTACTGCCAAGGGCCAGACCGAATGTGCACGCACGTTGCTGCAACATGAGTTGCAATTCTTCGTCGATCAGCCAGACCGTGGTGATCGCTCAGATGCGAAAGTGTTATTGCGCTCCCTCCAAGGAGGATCTCGGGGCTGACAGCGCTTTGCTCGGGTTTCGCGGAGTGGATTGTGAGGCGACGTGAATTCATCGCGCTCCTTGGCGGCGCGGCGGCAGCGCGACCACTCGGCGCGCATGCGCAGCGCCCGAAAGAGCGCGTCCTCTATTTCACTTACTCGGCCGGCTATCGGCATCAAGTCATACCGCTTTCCAAGGCAATCCTGACTCAGCTCGGAAGCAATTCGGGTATCTTTGAAGTCACTGCAACGGAGGACACGTCTGAGCTTTCGGCCGAAAACCTCGAGCGCTACGCCGCGGTGATGTTCTTCACATCCGGAGAACTTCCGATGAGCGACGCACAAAGGATGGCTCTCCTCAACTTTGTGAGCTCAGGCCGCGGATTCATCGGTGTTCATTCCGCGACCGACACATTCTACACATGGCCGGACTATCTCGATCTGGTCGGCGGCTACTTCAATGGTCATCCCTGGCATCAGGCCGTGACAATCAAGGTGGTTGATCCCAGCGATTCTCTGGTGGCGTTTCTCGGGAGTTCATTCCAGATCGAGGACGAGATCTACCAGATCAGCGACTTCGACTATCGTGGATCAAGTGTGCTTCTGCGCCTCGACCCAGGCTCGGTGGACCTCGGCAAGAGCGGCGTGCATCAACGATTCTATGGTTGGCCTCTCGCATGGACCCGCCTTTACGGCGAGGGACGCGTATTCTATACGGCGCTAGGCCACGAGCTGTCAGTCTGGCAGGACTCCCGCTACCAGCGGCTCCTCACCAACGCTATCCTCTGGTCTATGCGAAGGTCGCCCTAAGCGTCGGCCACCCAGTAGGATTTACGTTTTCATCCGCCCCGGTATGATCCCCTGCACAATGAACCTAAGGGAGGAGACAAAGATGAGGACAATACTAGTCGCTGCCGCACTTGCCGCCCTTGCCACCGGCGCATCTGCTCAGGACAAGCGTCCTGACTACGGCACAGCGGTCAATGCCGCGGGCGCGAAGAAGATCGCAGCCGGCGTCCTCGCCGAATGCCAGAAGAACGGATGGAACGTGGCTGTCGCTGTGGTCGATAATCACGGATTCCTGGTGTATTTCGAACGCATGGACAACACGCAGACGGGCAGCATGGACATCGCCGTCGGTAAGGCGAGGTCTGCGGCGACCTATCGGCGCCCGACGCGCGTTTTCATGGAGGCGATCAACAAAGGCGCGCCGGCCACCGCCACGCTTCCCGGTGTCTTCGCCTCGCCGGGCGGATTGCCGATCATGGTCGACGGCAAAGTCACCGGCGGAGTGGGGGTGAGCGGCGTCACCGGCGACCAGGACGAGCAATGCGCCAAGGCCGGCCTCGGGACTACATGAGAAATTGGATCCTGTATTACAGCGTACCGTGACGTGCCCGGCGGCCTTACGCCAGCACGCGCCCGCCGAAAAACGGCATCAGCGCGCGGCTCAGCGCGTGCGGCCGCTGCGAGGTGAAGATCATCTCGGCCCCGGCCTGATCGCTTTCCCGGCCTGGAGAGTCGAGCAGGTCGGACACGCGCCGGGCGATGGCGGGCGCGGGATCGATCCAGTCGACCGGCCACGGCGCGAGCCGTGTCAGCCGGTCGAGCAGCAGCGGATAGTGGGTGCAGGCCAGCACGACGGTGTCGGTACGGACAGCGCCATTTCCGACAAAGCAGGGGGCAAGCTCGGCTGCGATATCCGCGTCGCTCACGTCGTTGCCGTTGAGGGCGGACTCGGCGAGCGAGGCGAGTTCGGCCGACCCCACCAGCGTCACCTCGCAACCCTGCGCGAAATCATTGATCAGGCGCTTGGTGTATTCGCGCCTGACGGTGCCCTTGGTGCCAAGCACCGACACGCGTTTGGTCTTCGAACTGGCGCAGGCCGGCTTGATCGCGGGCACGGTGCCGACGAACGGCACGCTATAGGCGCTGCGCAGATGTGACATCACCAGCGTGGAAGCGGTGTTGCAGGCAATCACCACCAGGACGGGGGAGTGGCGTGCGATCAACTCGCCGACCAGCGGCACCACGCGGGCGATGATCTCTTCCTCGCCGTGATGGCCGTAGGGGAAGAACGCGTCGTCGGCGACATAGACGTAATGCGCGTCGGGCCGGGCGCCGACGATCTCGCGCAAGACCGTGAGGCCGCCAAGGCCGGAGTCGAAGACGAGAATTTTGGGCGAGGCTGACACGCTGCGACCTTAGCCGATCTGCGGTTACCGTTGGGTTGCTTTCAGGATGCCGGCGGGGTCATGCAGCTTGTCGACGGCGGTCACGACAATTTGGAACCATCTAAATCGGCTTGGCAAGGCCGGAAAACTGCTGGGGTGGCACCCAGGACACACAAGCGGAGGCTCGTCCGCTGCCCTTGCAGTCGATGGAAGATGGGGTGTCCTGAGACGGCGGACGGCCGTTCGTCCCTTGCACGCTCGCCGCCAATCGATCAGGTGGACTGAGGAAGTCGCGCAATGACTTTGATTTCAAAATCGAAGCCCGCTAGCCAGTTCACGCCCACCGCAGTCCAGTTCGGATAGGGCGGCTCACCGATCTCCTTCATGCGAATTGCGTTGACCGCCTCCCACTGTGCGGCCGGATTGGTATGGAACGTGGTCACGTCAACGACGTCATCAAATGTGCAACCGGCAGACTTCAGCACGGCCGAGA
>NZ_LLXX01000148.1:0-58346 GCF_001440405.1 Bradyrhizobium valentinum | reverse complement strand
ACCTGCTTTTCGAAGATTGGCTCGGGCGACCCGTCCTCGCGACTGCCGACTTGGCCCGAGACGAACAGAAGGTCGCCCGAGCGGATCGCCGCCGAATAACGGTTGATCTCGTAGAGCGCCTGCCGGCCGGCAGGGAAGATTGCATCGCGTTTGGCCATGACGTCACTCCTGTTCACAGGCAAGCCAGACCACGGGTCCGGCTGTTTGCATCTTATTCGAGCGATAAATTGACATACGTCCCGTATGTTTCTATAGGTTACATACGCGGCGTATGTCAACTAGCATACGGAGCGTATGTAGTTTGCGAAGGTAGCGGTGGCCGCAAAGCGACGCGCACAGATGGTGGAGGAAACCCGGGCCAAGCTCGTCCAGGCCGCCCGTAAGGCTTTCGCGACCAAAGGCTATGCGGCGGCGTCGATGGACGATTTAACCGCCGAGGCCGGCCTGACGCGCGGTGCGCTCTATCACAACTTCGGCGACAAGAAGGGTCTGCTGCAGGCCGTGATCGGCCAGATCGACGCGGAAATGGTGGTGCGAATGCGCGCTGCACAAAATCAGGCGGAGACCCGGTGGCTCGGCTTTCTCGCCGAGGGCGTCGCCTATATCGAAATGGCGCTGGAGCCAGACATCCAGCGCATCATGCTGCTAGACGGGCCGGCCGTGCTCGGCGATCCATCGCTATGGCCCAATCAGACTGCGTGTCTTCGCGCGACCACGCAAACGATCCAGGCGCTTATCGACGAAGGAACGGTGAGGCCGATGGATGCGGAAGCTGCCGCGCGGCTCATCAATGGAGCGGCGCTCAACGCTTCGCTCTGGATTGCCGCAGCCGACGATCCGCATGCCGTCTTTGCAAAGGCTGTCGAGGCTTTCCGATATCTCGCGGTTGGGTTGCTGCAGACCGAGAGATGACCGTCAAGGCTTCCGACGGGGTGCGTAATCAGCTCTCGCCGAACACCCGCTTGAAGATCGTGTCGACGTGCTTGAAGTGATAGCCGAGGTCGAACTGCTCCTCGATGTCAGCATCCGTCAGGTGCTTCTTCACGTCAGGGTCTTTTTTCAGCAGCGTCTGGAAGTCGCCTTCGCCGCGCCAGACCGGCATGGCGTTGCGCTGGACGTATTTATAGGCGTCCTCGCGGCTGGCGCCCTTTTGCGTCAGCGCGATCAGGAGCCGCTGCGAATGCACGAGACCGCCGAGCCGGTCGAGGTTCTTCTGCATGTTGGCGGGATAGACCAGGAGTTTCTCGATCAACCCGGCAAGGCGCACCAGCGCGAAGTCGAGCGTCACGGTGGCGTCCGGTCCGATCATGCGTTCGGCCGAGGAGTGCGAGATATCGCGCTCGTGCCAGAGGGCTACGTTTTCCATCGCCGGCATCGCGTAGGCGCGCACCATGCGCGAGAGGCCGGTCAAGTTTTCCGACAGCACCGGGTTGCGCTTGTGCGGCATCGCCGACGAGCCCTTCTGACCCTCGGAGAAGAACTCTTCGGCTTCCAGCACCTCGGTGCGCTGCAGATGGCGGATTTCGATCGACAGCCGCTCGACCGAAGAGGCGATCACCCCGAGCGTTGCAAAATACATCGCGTGGCGGTCGCGCGGGATCACCTGGGTCGAGACCGGCTCCGGCACCAGCCCCATCGCCTTGGCGACGTGTTCTTCGACGCGCGGGTCGATCTGGGCGAAGGTGCCGACGGCGCCCGAAATCGCGCAGGTCGCGACCTCCTTGCGGGCGGTGACCAGGCGCTCGCGGGCGCGGGAAAATTCCGCATAGGCATAAGCGAGCTTGAGGCCGAAGGTCACCGGCTCGGCGTGGATGCCGTGGGAGCGGCCGATGGTCGGCGTCATCTTGTGCTCGAAGGCGCGCTTCTTCAGCGCCGCCAGGACCTTGTCGATATCCGCAATCAAAAGGTCGGCCGCACGGGTGAGCTGCACATTGAGGCAGGTGTCGAGCACGTCGGAGGAAGTCATGCCCTGGTGGACGAAGCGGGCCTCGGGGCCGACGATTTCGGCCAGATGGGTCAGAAAGGCGATGACATCGTGCTTGGTCTCGCGTTCGATCTCGTCGATCCGGGCCACGTCGAAGGTGGCATCCTTGGCCTTGGCCCAGATCGTCTTCGCGGCTTCCTTGGGGATCACGCCGATTTCCGCCTGCGCATCAGCCGCATGCGCCTCGATCTCGAACCAGATCTTGAAGCGGGTCTGCGGCTCCCAGATGGAAGCCATTTCCGGGCGGGTGTAGCGGGGGATCATCGAAAACTCCGGACGAGCAGGGCGGGACACGAGGCGGATCCCGGCCGATTTGTTTTTACGCCGCGCTTTAGCAAATCGTACCGGGCGAGGCCACCCGTACAGTGCCGCGAGAAGGGAAAACCCGGCCCGGCTGGGTCAAAAACCGCTTGGGCCGCCGCTAAAGGCTGGCCAGTCCGCATTCAACGGCCAGGCGGACAAGCTGCGCGTCCGTTCGCATGCCGGTCTTGGTCTTGATCAGGTAGTGGTAGTTTTGAACGGTCTTGATGCTGAGATTGAGGTTTGCGGCGATCTGCTCGGTGGTCGCACCGGCAGCCAATTGCCTGAGGATCTCGATCTCCCTTTCCCCCAACTGGTCGAGCACCGACCCCGACGGGGACAGGCTTTCCATTGCCAGAACGTGCGCGATGTCGTCGCTCATCGCATGTTCGCCGCGCGCCACGGCACGGATCGCCTTGATGAGCACGGCCGGTTCGCTGTCCTTGGTCACATAGCCGCTTGCCCCGGCGCCGAACGCGGCCTTCACCAGCGCCGCTTCGCTGTGCATGCTGAAGACCAGAATGCGTGAGCCGGAGTTCCTCAACCGGATGTTCCTGATAGCCTCGAGGCCGCTGGCTCCGGGCATCGAAATGTCCATGACCACGACGTCAGGGGCGTGGCTCTTGAACATGCGGTAAGCGTTGACAGCGTTGTCGGCCTCCGCGACCACGCGGAAGTCGCCTTGGTGCTCCAATACGCGCCGGTAGCCCTGCCGAACGACGGGATGGTCGTCGACCAGCAAGATCGAAATGCCCTTGATCTGGGAAGTCGTCATCCAGGCACCATAGCGTTTTCGAGCAAAGCATGCCCTCGGACTTGATCCGGGGGTGGGTACCGGGCGCGGGAAGAAAACGCGTCAAGCACAGGGCGTCAGGCGGCGAGCGGAATCGTGGCGGCCACGCTTACGCCACGCCTCGCGCGCGCGATGGAAAGCGAGCCGCCAAGCGCGGCTACTCTCTCACGTATCCCGGTCAGGCCGAAGCCGGCGGACTGTGCCACCTTGGCCGCATCGCCGCCGCCGTCGTCCTCCACGCGGATCAGCAGCGCATTTTCCGCTCCCGTACGTCGCTCGATGCGGAGCACGATCTCGCGCGCTGCGCTGTGGCGCAACGAGTTGGTCAGGCATTCCTGGGCTACGCGGTAGGCTGTCGCGGCAACGGTACCGCGCACATCGGCGAGATCGCCCTGCAGGTCGAGCTGTATCATCGGTTGCGTCGCATGCTGTGATCGCCAGCTATCGACCAGGTCGACGAGGCAGGCTTCCAGCCCGAGCTCCTCGGCGGGCGGATGACGCAGGCGGTTCAGGGTACCCCGCAAGCATGCCATGATGCGGCGGGTCGCTTGCGAGATCATCCGCGCATCCTGCGCGACATCGCTTTTGGCCTGTTCGCGCCCGGCGGTCGCTTCGATCGTGCTGGCGAAGGCGAGAATGGCGGAAAGGTTCTGCCCGAACTCGTCGTGCAGTTCGCGAGCCAGGGCGCGCCGCTCGTCGCTGCGGATTTCAAGAAGGCGCCGGGTCAGAACGGCTCGTTCTTCCGTCGCCTGCGCGAGACGCTCACCGAGATGGCTGACGGCTTGCCCGATCATGGCAAGCTCCATCGACCGGAAGCGCGGGAGCGATGTCCGGTATTGGCCGTGCGCCATGCGCTGCAGTGCAGCTACAATCTGTTGCGCCGGCGCGAGCGTGTGCGCGATCGCGAGTGATGCGAAGAAGGCGATGGCCAAGGCCATCAGCAGCGCGACGTGGATGTTATCCACGATGTGTTGCCAGGCCAGCGATATGGCGGCGTCCGGATCGGCGATGGCCGAGACGGTGCCTGCGGTGACGTTACGCGTGCTGATTGACCGGGCAACCGCCGCGTGATTGCCGAGAAACGTCTGCACGGAAGCGGCAAACCAGGCCGGCGGAGCCTTGCCGATCCCCTTGCTCTGGCCGCAGAGCGGATTCTCAAACGCGCCCGCCGGCTCGAACTGGACGCAAATTCCCGGCGAAATGAGCTTCATCGTCTCGATGGTGCGCCATTCGGGGACTGGAACGAGATGTTCGCGCGCTCTGCTGCTGCGCAACAGCAACTCGCGCCAGTAGAGCGCCTCCAGCGCCTCGGAGACCCGTTCTGCGGATGCGGCCGTGGCGCGATCGACGCTGCGATAGGCGTCGATCGTGGCCCAGATGGTCGCCGCGCCCAGGCATAGGGCGACGACGACGAGCAGGCGGGCGACGAGTTGAAGCACGAGGCGCATGCGATCACTCCACGGCTTGTCGATGACGCTAACAGCAGCGCTATTTCGCGCCAATTGCAAGTCGGGTGACGATGCGCAGATTGGGAAATTTTCCCGGCTAAGCGCGGGCATATGTCTTTGGACCAGATCTGCAGCCTCTGATCTAACAAAGGGCGAGGGCCTTTTGCGGGCGGGCTTCGGAGCAGCAGCCCTTGAGGGAGCTAACGCAGCATGAGTGCCAGAATGGGTGCCGAGACCGCATTATCAGGCGCGGACACTCCGGAACGAGGCGTCCTGCTGCTCTGGATGATCTTTACCGGACTTTCGATCTTTGCTGTCTTCCTGCTGTGGCGGTACGGCCTGATTCATCTCATGGTCGCCTCCGATCGCACTTATATTTCGAGCCTGATCGCCGCGCTCTACGTCATCACCTGCGGGCATTGCTTCTGGCGGACGCGGGCGATCGCGCGTGAAGGCGAGGTCGCAAGAGGCTGCCGCGCCGTGCTGTCGGCTCCGGACGGCGCGAAGGCGCTCAACGCCGATGCGCGCAATCTGCCGGGCGGGCTGGTCACGGATCACATCCGCAGCCTGGTGACGAAGGCGAAGGCGCAAGCCGCCGGCCGTATCGACCAGACGCTGCTGCTCAGGACGCTGGCCGACCGGTTGCGCGGTTCCAACGGATTCGGCGCATTCGTTTCCGACACGCTGATGAAACTCGGACTGCTCGGGACGATCGTCGGCTTCATCATCATGCTGGCGCCGATCGCGACCCTCGATGCGGCCGACAAGGCAGCCATGAAGTCATCGATGGGCGTGATGAGCGACGGCATGGCGGTGGCCATGTACACGACGCTGGCGGGCCTGGTCGGCTCCATCCTCGTCCGCATTCAATATTACATGCTCGATGCCGCGACCCAGCGGGTGTTTTCCGATGCCGTCATGCTGACCGAAACGCACGTCACCCCGGCCTTGGAACACCATCTTGGAACGCCACCATGATGGATGACTTCGGTCTCTATCCGCGCGAGGAGGCGTTCGACCCGCTCGGCGTGATGCTGTTCAAGGCGCTGCAGGTGATCGCTTTCCTGTTCTTCCTTGCGCTGCTCGCGGTCTCGCCGGACGCGAAGGATGGCAAAATCGATTCCAAGGCCGAATTCATCATCACGATGGACTGGCCGGACAGCCATCCGGACGACTTCGATCTGTTCGTGCAGGACCCTGCCGGCCACATCGCCTGGTATCGCCGCCGCGAAGCCGGTTTCCTCACCCTCGACCGCGACGATCGCGGCGGCGCGAACGATTTCATCGTCGTCAACGGCAAGAAGATTCTGTCGCCGATCCGGGAGGAAATCGTCACGGTGCGGGGCATCGTCCCCGGCGAATACACCGTCAACGTCTCACACTTTCAGGCCACGACCGGGCAGCCGGTCGCGGTGAGCGTGAAGGTTCAGAAACTCAATCCGACCGCGCAGGTGATCTTCGACAATAGGCTGACGCTCGATCACAGCGGCGATGAGAAGACTGCGGTGCGCTTCTGGCTCGATGCCGAAGGCAAGGTGGTCGACGTCCAGCAGCGGCAGAAATCGCTGATGGAGACGTTCCGTAACGTCCGGGCCAACGGTGCCGATCTGGACCCGAAGACAGGCGTCAGGATGCCGCGCCGTGAATAGCCTTCAATCCGTCATCCTGACGCTGGCGATCAGCTACGCGCTGATCGGCGCGCTGTTGCTCGTCGTGCTGGTCTATGCGCGCTTGCCCTGGTCGGCCAAGGCGGTCGCCGTGATCGTGACGAGCGGGTTCTATATTGCGAGCTTTGTCGGGGTACGCGGACTATTGGGCTGGGCCAGCGTCGACAGGCTGCCCGCCACCTTCAAATTGCTGCAGGCCCGTATCGTCGAGCCCCATTCGCTGGAGGGCGATCCGGGCTCGATCTATCTCTGGGTCGAGACGCTCGACGACGGCAATCGGCCGAGCGGTGTCCCCCGGGCGTTCCGCATTCCCTACAGCGACAGCCTTGCGGAAAAGACCGACAAGGCGGCGGGCGAGATCGCCGCCGGCCGTCCGCAGGGCGGTCGCGCCGCCGATTTTGGCGATGGCGGCGGCAGCCTGCTCCAGGCTGCCCGCGAATACATCACGCCCGGCATGATCCTGGATACGTCGGGTGGCGACCCCTCGACCGGCGGGGGATTGGTCGCGGTCCCCCGCGAGGGCGATGGGGTGTCGTTTACCCCGCTGCTCCCGCCGCGGATGCCGCCGAAGGACGAGCCATAGGCTTCCGGCAAGCGGAGCCGGCCGGTCAGACAATCACGGATTGTTGACTGACAGATATTGAAATCTGTCAGCGAGAGATGCTATATCCATTGCCGACGCCGGTATTGGGGCGTCACCCGGCTCGTTGGCCCTGAGCCCGGGTGCTTGCAAAGGACTACCGCTATGACCGCCTATCTCATTCATCTGACCGCCCAAATCCAGCGCTGGCTCGACCAGAGCGTTGCCCGTCATCTGGCCGCCCAGGCCGAGCGGCTGGAACTGGTGAAACATTAACCCGCCAAAGAGATTACTAGGGGGATTTAGATGACCACCCGTCCCATCGTTTCGCAGGTGCGCGCATGAACGAAGTCGTGGTTCTGACCCCCGAACGGATTCTGGAGGTTACCGAGGACGTTCTGCGCCGCTACGGGCTGGCCAAAGCAACGGTGGTGGACGTTGCCCGTGCGCTCGATGTCAGCCACGGCAGCGTCTATCGCCATTTCCCCAGCAAGGCCTCGCTGCGCGAGGCAGTGGCCAAGCGCTGGCTCGACCGTCTCAGCGCGCCGCTGTTGAAAATCGCAGAAGCTTCCGGCCCGGCGCCCGCCCGGCTGGAGAAGTGGCTGCGCACGATGTTCTCGATCAAGCACAAGCGGCTCAGCGACGATCCCGAAATGTTTGCGACCTACCTGGCGCTGGCGCGCGAGGCCTGCAGGTCCGTGAGCTGCCATAAGGACTGCCTCGTCGATCAGATCGCGCTGATCCTGTCCGATGGCGTGAAGCAGGGCGCATTCGAGGTCGCCGACGTCAAGGTGACGGCACGCGCCCTTTTCGACGCCACCAGCCGCTTCCACCATCCTGCGCACGCCGAGGAATGGAGCGAGCCGGGTGCCCCGGCGCGGATCGATTCGCTACTGGCGCTTTTGCTCAAGGGCCTGGAAGCGCCGCGCAAGCACTGACGATCCTTCTGAAACCGACTTGCAAGACAAAGCCCGTTTTCCCGCGAGCCCTGATGTTTGGTTTTGGGGCGGAAGAAACAGCCATGCCAAGATCGGGTGCCGAGGTCTCACGTTGACCCCCAAGCCGACATTTCGCGATAGCAGAAATTACTAATAGCCTGCCTAGAGTGCGGACGCCCTCTGTTGGCGGCACTTCCATTTCAAGCCGTCAGCGATATCGCCTATTGGACCCAAGGCGGGACATTCGAGCAACGGACGTTCGGCTCTGGTTGAGCGGCGCCGGACGCGCAAGAAGCTGTAATCGCTCAATTCTGTTCCCATCGGAAATCCACCCGCGAAAGGCATCCTGCCCGTCGCTGTTCCGCAATATGATGATGCTTTGGCAAATCTCATGGGTCCGCTTATCCTCTTGGGGACTGGAGCAAACGCATGAAGCAGCGTCAGGGCCAGCAGAAGCGCGGAGGTGCGAACAAATCCGGCGACCTCGATCTGGCCCGTGAATATTATCGACAGCGCGCTTGGGCCGACGCTTACCAGGCGTTCTTGCGCGCCGACCAGGAAACCTCGTTAACTGCCGAAGCTCTCGAACTGCTGGCGATGGCCGCCTACTTGGTCGGCCGGGACGAGGACTATCTCAAGGCACTCGAACGGGCCTACAATGCGTACCGGGATACTCCCCGGCGTCTTCGCGCCGTCCGTTGCGCGTTCTGGCTCGGCTTTCGCTTGCTAATGCGCGGCGAGATGGGCCGTGCGAGCGGCTGGTTTTCCCGTGCTCAACGTTTGCTGGAGCGTGATACGCGCGAATGCGCCGAGCGAGGCTATTTGCTGCTGCCGGTCGTCGAGCAACGCCTCGGATCTGGTGAGTACGAGGCCGCGTTCGTCGCTGCAGCCGAGGCCGCCGCAGTCGGCGAGCGCTGTGGCGACCCGGACCTCGTCGCCTGTGCCCGCCACCAGCAGGGCCGCATACGACTGCAGCAGGCGCAGCTCGGAGCCGGACTCGCGCTCTTGGATGAGACCATGGTCATGGTCACTGCTGGAGAGCTATCGCCGCTGGTGACTGGCTTGATGTATTGCAGCGTGATCGCGGCCTGTCAGCAGGTATACGCACTCGACCGAGCCCGCGAATGGACAGGCGCCCTGGCGCGGTGGTGCGAGGGCCAGCCCGATATGGTCGCCTTCGCCGGGGTTTGCCAAGTGCATCGCGCGGAGATCCTGCAGTTACAGGGCGCCTGGCCTGAGGCGATCGAGGAAGCGCGGCGCGCCTGCGCGCGGTCGCAGGGCTTCGACCGGCGGGCTGCCGCCGGAGCGCTCTACCAGCAGGCAGAAGTCCATCGTCTGAAAGGGGAGTTTGCAGCGGCTGAAGAGGCGTATCGAGGCGCGAGCCAGCTTGGCCTGGAGCCCCAGCCGGGCTTGGCGTTGCTGCGCCTTGTGCAGGGACGCACCGACGCGGCCGCCACCGCCATTCGCCGCGTCGCAGGCACGACGGTGAGCAGCCTGAAACGCATGGGTTTGCTGCCCGCCTATATCGAGATCACGTTGGCCGCCGGTGACGTTCAGGACGCACGCAACGCCTGCCGAGAACTCGAGGACATTGCGCGGAGCTTCGATATGAGCGTGCCGGATGCAATTGCCGCGCAGGCCTGCGGAGCGGTGGACCTCGCCGAAGGGGACGCGCGGTCCGCACTCGGTTCGCTGCGCCGTGCCTTCGAGGTGTGGCAGGGAATCCCGGCGCCCTACGCGGCTGCGCGCGTGCGCGTGCTGATCGGACAGGCCTGCCGCGCCCTCGGAGACGAGGACGCTGCCGATCTGGAGTTCGGCGCGGCCCGGACCATTTTCGAGCGTTTAGGTGCCGGCCCCGATCTCACGCAGATCGGCTCACTGACGAAGGGCGTCGCTTCCAGCAATGTGCATCGCCTGACCCCGCGTGAGCTTGATGTTCTTCGCCTGGTCGCCGCCGGCGAGACCAACAAGGCGATTGCTGGCAGGCTCTCCCGAAGCGAGAAGACGGTCGACCGGCACGTCAGCAACATCCTCGCCAAGCTTGATGTCCCCTCGCGGGCCGCGGCGACGGCCTTTGCTTGCCGACACAAGCTGATCTGAATACTGAAATTAAGGTCGAAGGTTTCTTCGATCAGCTTCGGACGGTCAAACAGGCGAGCCGGACGCGGCTTCCGGGTGCAACCACGGCAGCCTTTCGCCTGCAAACGCCTCTCCCGTGGGCTTGAGCTTCTCGGGTTCTTCGAACGCGCCGAGATGAAAGTGCGTCTCATTGGGCCGTCGCTGGTTCGCGCAGGTCAGGGTCGAGCCGCACCTTGCGCAGAACCCGCGCTCCACGCCAGGCGATGAATTGTATTTGCTGATCGCTCCGCTTGTTACCGTGACGGCGGAGTCGTCGAAGGCAACGAAGACGGATGCCGGCGCTCCGGTATGGCGCCGGCAACTCTCGCAGTGGCACCACAGGACCCATTTCGGGCGCCCAGCCGCACGGAAGCGTACGGCACCGCAGAGACAACGCCCCTCGAATGTATCGCTCATATCGTTTCTCCTTCCCGGCGGCTTGCCGCCGGCTTCAACACGTCGCGATCGTGCCATACCTACGGCGCCCGCGAATGGGGAAGATCACCCATACGTTTGCAAGGGCCGATTGGGGCGTTCTCCCGAAGCGCCGGCTCACGTTTCTCTCTAGCACCAGCCATGTACGCCGCGGATCCGCGATGCGCCGAGCCGGCGTCTGATTTGTCAGCACAAGGAGAGAGCCGCGATGACCAAGGCATTCGACGCAATCGTAGTGGGCGCCCGCTGCGCGGGATCGCCGACCGCAATGCTGCTGGCCCGGAAAGGATATCGGGTTCTCTTGGTCGACCGCGCAACTTTTCCGAGCGACACGGTCTCTACGCACATCTTGCATCCCCTTGGCGTAAGCGCCCTGTCCAGTTGGGGCCTTCTCGATCGTCTGACTGTGACCGGGTGCCCGCCGATCGACCGCTATGCTTTCGACTTTGGTCCTTTCACGATTGTAGGCGCGCCAGGCACGAGTGAAGCTCCGGTTGCGTACTGTCCGCGCCGCACGATACTCGACAAGCTGCTCGTCGATGCTGCGGCTCAGTCCGGCGCGGAAGTTCGCGAAGGCTAATCTTGATCGAGGACGGACGGGCGGTCGGAATCAAGGGCCGCTCGAAGCATGGCGGCCCTGTCACGGAGCGCGCTGAAATCGTCGTCGGCGCCGACGGCAGGCACTCGTTCGTGGCCGAAGCGGTCCGGCCAGAGCACTATGACGAGAAACCGATTCTGCTCGTCGCGTATTACACCTACTGGAGCGGACTGCCGATGTTCGGCAAGTTTGAGCAATATATCCGTGACGGGACCGGCTTTGCCGCCGCTCCAACCCATGACGGGCTGACGATGGTGATCGCCGGTTGGCCATACGCAAGGTTCGACGATTGCAGGAAGGACATCGAAGGGAACTACCTGAAGACCATCGCGTTGGCGCCGGCGTTCGCCGACCGCCTGCACGAAGCCAAGCGGGAAGCGCGCTTCACCGGTGCGGCGGTGCCGAACTACTTTCGCAAGCCCTACGGCCCCGGCTGGGTGCTCGTGGGCGACGCGGGCTACAACCGGGACTTCATCACTGGACAAGGAATCATGGACGCCTTCCATGACGCCGGGCTCTGCGCGGTCGCGATCGACAGGGCCTTCTCGGGAGCGCAGCCATTCGACGTGGCGATGAGCGAGTACCATCGCGCGCGCGATACACGGGTGGCCGCAATGTATGAATTCACCTGCATGCTGGCGACGCTGGAACCGCCGCCACCGGATATGCAGCACTTCTTTGGCGCGATACACGGCAATCAGAGAGCTATGGATGCGTTCGCGCGGATGAATGCCGGAACAATATCACCCGCTGAGTTCTTCGCGCCGGAGAACGTCAATGCGATGACGGCCGCTTGGGGCAGGTCTTGAGCATGCTCAGTCGCGGGTCATCGCGATCAACTTGAAGTCCTTGTCGAGCTTGATGTCGTACTGACCGTCCTTGCATTTGGCGTCATCGACTTCGAAGTAGCCGCTGGCCTCGGTCTCCTTTTCCATCTTGCCGCCCGTGCAGCCAAGGACTTCCAAAGCAGCCTTGATCTTCTCGGCCTCTGCCGGTGTCACCGGGGTGTCAGCAAGCGCGAAGGTGCTGCTTACAAGTGTAGCTGCGAACGCCATCAAGAAGAGCTTCATCTGTGCATTCTCCAATCCAGCAGATGAACCAGCTTAAGCCAAATCTGTTCCAACCGAAAGGCGTCAGGAGAAACCCTGGGGTATCAGAGACGCGACAACGTGGTCCTCTGGACGATGGCTTTCAGACAATCCATTAATGACGCCAGCCCGATCCGCCAAGTTGCGGTTCTGACTCATCTTCCGCTTGCCATCGAGCCTCGAAATCGGCATCCGCAAACCGATAATTCCTCTGAGCTGCGCTTTGATGAAATCAGTCGGGGCGTCCGTCACCGCCCAGCGATCGTTTCGCGGTTGCTCGTGCAAATCCGTCAGTCGCGTTATCACGTCCAGTAGCCGCTCCGCATCGTCGAAGAACTCGACAGGTCCATAGGCGTGAACGGCAACGTAGTTCCACGTCGGCACGACCTTGTGCGTCTCCTGCTTGGTCGCGTACCAAGATGGAGAAACATAAGCCTCCGGCCCAACGAATATGGCCATCGCCTCGCCTGATGGCGTCAGCTTCCACTGAGGATTGGCTCTCGCCACGTGCGCATAAAGCGTGCCGTTCGGACCTTCGTTGTCGTTGAGAAGCATGGGGAGCGGCGTTCCAATAAGCCCTTCTTGCGTCGCGGTAACGAGCGTTGCCGAGCGTGCTTCACGCATGGTCCGATGACCATCGGCGATGTCGTCAACGCGAAACGCTGGCGGAATGTACATTGGCAAGGCTCCTCGGTGCCAAGTGAGAACTAATGAAGTCAGTTTAGGTGTTGATACGTGCTGCTCTAACAGACACACTGGACCACCAGAAGGGCCAGTTTGGAGTGTTTATGGTGGGCCAGTATGCGGTTAAGAGGCCCCCTGGGCCACATGGGGCACGGGAAATCTACCAGGCATTAAAAGCGCAAATCGAGGATGGCGTTTACGGGCCGAGCGACAAGCTACCTTCGACGCGCACCCTCGCCAACGAATTTGGAGCTTCCCGAACGACAGTTACTGCTGCCTACGAGCAGCTTCTAGCGGAAGGCTTCATAGAGACGGGACAAGGACGCCGGGCATGGGTCACGCCTACGCTCCGAGTGGCACGCTCCTTACGGCAAAGCAGCAAACGAACGCTAAGAACGGCTCGACTATCGGCTTACGCAAGACAGGTCACCGACTTAGGGGGACCGCCGGTCGTGAGCGAGCCTCTGCCGATCGACTTTCGCTACGGTGATATTGCCGCCGCCGACTTCCCGAGCCTGGCGTGGCGGCGTGCTCTAACGAAGGCCGCGACAACATTAGGTTCACGCCGCCTCCGGTATCAGGAGCCACAAGGATCGATAGCGCTGCGAACGTCGCTACAGGCGTATTTGTGGCGCGCCCGGAGTTTGCGGTGCAGCCATGAGCAGATCATCATCGTCAATGGATCACAGCAGGGGCTCGATCTTTGCGCCAGATTGTTGCTCGACCCCGGTGACCGGTTTGTGATCGAAACTCCATGCTATTGGGCTGCCCGGCATGTGTTTGAGAGCGTCGGTGCCTCACCTCAATTTGTGCCTGTGGATGAAGAAGGGCTGCGGACGGAGATCCTTGAGAGTATTAAGAAAGCCCGCCTTTGCTATGTGACGCCATCGCATCAATTTCCGTTGGGTCACGTCCTTTCAGCATCGCGCCGGGCTCAGCTGTTGCGTTGGGCCAGCAATGCGGGGGCCTATATCGTCGAGGACGATTACGACGGCGAGTACCGATACGACATTCAGCCCATACGACCGTTGCATGCGTTCGATGAAGCCGCTCACGTAATCTATCTCGGGACGATTTCAAAGACGCTCTCTCCACTTTTGCGTCTAGGATACCTCGTACTGCCGCCGGAACTCGTTGACGCCTTCCGTGCCGCGAAGCGTCTCACCGATCGGCACTCGCCGACGCTGGAGCAAGCCGCTCTCGCAGAATTTATCCAATCGGGTGCCTATGAGCGGCATATCAGAAAGCTACGGCGGAAAAACGCGCAGCGCCGGGCCGCATTACTCGATGCATTCAGCGAATATTTTGGCAGCGCGGTCACGGTTCAAGGTTCGGAGGCCGGGCTCCATGTGGTCGCTTGGTTTGGAAAATACAGTTCGACGCAGGAAGAGCAGTTGGCGAAAAAAGCGAGGTCCGCAGGCGTCGGCATCTATCCTATCTCCGAATTATACGAACATTGGCGAGCAGTAGCCGCGAAAAGGAGAGCCGGGTTCGTTTTTGGGTACGCTGCACTTGAAGAGCGGGACATTCGGCAGGGTGTTGCCCGCTTGGCCGGTGCTTTAAGAACCGCATAAACTTCCGATCTTGGCACTTTTGAGACATGCCGGCCTGCACTGAAACTGTCTGCTTTCAGGGGCAGAGCGGAGGAAGCGACCGGCGCAATGTCAAATCGACGCGAATGGCCCAAAGCGGACATTCGAGTTGAATGACCTCTGAGGCTGCCCCATCCCGCCATGGGCATCGCGGGCTAGAATTGAGCGGTGGCCTAGCTTGCTCGCGCGGCTCTTCTAAGCGTCAGCACATGGACCGCAGCAACGATGACTGAGAACAGCAGCAAACCTATTTCAGCGCCGTGAACCTTTTCCGGAGCGTAAGTTGAGGCGCCCCAAATCAGCAATCGAACTGCAAGGGCGAACGCCACCATGCCCCAAAGCCCCACTGCCTTGGGTGCGCACCAAGTTGGCTCGCCGTCGAGCCCCCACTGCATGGCCATGCGAGCGCTCTTGATGCGAGGTCCAAAATAAAGATTGCACCCGGCAAGAACGGCGACGGCTGGCCAGAACACAAGGTCAGCAACCAACATGAGTTTACCTTCTAGGGCAAAGCCGCTCAGTTGGCGGCCCCTGATTTGCCGATTACTAGCCCAAACAGGTTAAGGGCCATCTGAACAGATTTATCAAGCTTGAGCGATTAGGCGCGATTAACGGGTTTGGCACTTTTCGGACATCGCGGGTGGGGTAAACAATGTCCACTGTCGAGGGTAAGGCAGACATTCCAACTGTGCCTCTCGAAGTCCGCTTTGTGACCCATAGCAGAAATGCCAAAAACAATTAGATGCGAACGGAAGCCAGCCCGCAAGTTTGAGCTTCTGCCGAAGGAGTAAGCTTTGCCCAACCTAGTTGCTATTCTGCTCCGGCTTCTCGTCGGCGGGTCGTTGCTATTCACTCCAGTCGTCCTTGCCCTTGGTGAGGAGATGAGTCCCGAGCTGAGGGACCGCATTGAGGCAAGCCGGGAGTGGTCCAATCTTGCTAAGGGACGAACGGAGTTTGAAGTATCGGACCCAGCTTTGTTGCCGAGCCGATTGATCCTTGCGGCCAAGCATGTAGGTTGCAAAATCGAGGAAGGCATCGAGAGTAGCCCAGTTAGGTTCACAAAAATCGGAGGCAGTCGCCTTGCGATTATTTTTTGTTGGTCGATAGTAGGCTCACACAAAGTGTTTGACCTTTCCAGCTTGCAAAGACCGAGACTGGTTAACTTCCCTTTTATAAAAATGCCCGAAGGCTTCGGCACGACAGATCGGCCAGGTTGGATTACTCGGGAAAAAGAGACCTCGATTTTTCAAGCGGTAACTGGATCAGACATGAAACCGTCGTGGGACGTGCGCCACACTTACCAGTTCAATGAGTATTGGGGTTTTGTGATCATTCGCGTTGAGGTTAAGGGCATGCCCGGTCACGACGAATGGACTGCAATCTGGGAAGCACGGCGCTGGTCGATTCCCGAAGTGAAGCAGCAGTGACTCTACCGTTGGCAGTTGGCACTTTCGGACCTCTGCCTTAATCCCCCGGATGTCTGCTATTGGGGTAAACTGAGAAATGATGTCTGGAAAGCCCGCCCTCAGCTCAGGATAGCGAGGGGCTCGAATCGGATTATCGCCCCGCCGGCTAGGTCCGATCAGCGTGACGGCCTGCAGGCGCGCCAGGACCGATTGCACGCCGCAGGCGGCCCGTTGTTTGATATCCATTAACGCTAGCGCGGGCACGGGCGCGATGCTGGACGGTACGGAGGAAACACGTGCGGCTGGCCATTTTTGCGGATATCCACGCCAACCGGCAGGCGTTCAGCGCGTGCCTCGATGTCGCGCGCGCCCGCGGCGCGGAACGGATCGTCTGCCTCGGCGATGTCGTCGGCTATGGCGCCGATCCGGAATGGGCGGTCGATACCGTGATGGGCCTGGTCGATGACGGCGCCATCGCCGTGATCGGCAACCACGATCAGGCGATCAACACCCCGTCGGAGACCATGAACGCCGAGGCCCAGGCTGCGATCGAGTGGACCCGCGGCAGGCTCGGCGTGGCGCAGCGGCGCTTTCTTGCCGAGTTGCCGCTGATCCGGCGCGAGGACGATCGCCTCTATGTGCATTCGGAAGCATCGCACCCCGCGCGATGGCACTATGTGCGCGATACGCCGGATGCTGCGCGCAGCCTCGAGGCTACCGATGCGCACGTCACCTTCTGCGGGCACATCCACCGGCCGGCGCTCTATTCGATGTCATCGGCGGCGAAGATGACAAGCTTCGTTCCGACATCCGATGTGCCGGTGCAATTGCTCGGTGGCCGGCGCTGGCTCGCCGTTCTCGGCTCAGTCGGGCAGCCGCGGGACGGCGACCCGGCTGCGGCGTTTGCGATGTTCGATACGTCATCGCGCGAAATCACCTATTGCCGCGTGCCGTATGACGTCGAAGCGGCCGCCGACCGCATCCGCGCCAACGGGCTGCCGCACTGGCTGGCCGATCGCCTGCTGGTCGGAAGGTGACGGCGATGGCGAGCCCCGCAATCGCGCCCGGCGCGGAACTGGACGGTTTTACGATCGGCGAGTGCGTCCACCGGGGCGGCATGGCGACGCTGTGGGCGGCGACTCACGCCGGCATCACGGTGCCGCTGTTGATGAAGATCCCACGGGTTGCCGGCAGTGGCGCCGGCGGATAGCGCATAACAGGTGGCGGGTGCGCTCAGTCGAGGGTCTGGACGGGCGGCAGCGCTGTTTTGGCGGAACGCGGCGGGTTCGGCACGGGATAGCTGGTGACGCGGCCACTTCGTTCGGCTTGGCCGGCGGAATTGGACGCGGGTGCGGAGCCGACGGCTTCCGCCCTGGCGCCTCGCACGCTCTCTCGCGACGCCTGCCGGCGGTGCCGCGACGAGCGCGAGCCCTCCAGTCCCCACGACCGCGATATCGAGGGACCTGCCGTATAGCCGACGAAAGCGCCGGCAACGGCCCCGACCGGACCGAGCACGACGGCGCCGGCCACGGCGCCGAGTGCGGCGTCACCTGCGCGCTGCGCGAGCGCGGCAGAGGGCGCAAGTAGCAGGAGCAATGCGGCGGTGATGAAGGCCTTGATCATATTTTCGTCCCATCCGTGGAAGGCGGGATGCTGATCTGCCTTTATGGCGAGATGCGTGAAGTTTTGTGGCCGGAGCATGGACTTTCAGGTTCCATGGCCGCTACACGCCTAGTGTGGCTTTCTTACCCGGTGTTTCGACGACGCACGCGTTCCAGATCCGCGTCAGATCGCTTCGCCGCGCGCCAGCGCCGCCGCGTTGCGGATCGCGGAAATGTTGGCCTTGTAGGCTTCCAATGTGCCGCCCTTGAATACTGCCGAGCCTGCGACCAGCGCATTCGCGCCGGCGGCAGCGAGCTGTCCGGCAACATCGGGCGCGACGCCGCCGTCGACCTCGATGTCGATCGGGCGTCCCGCGGCCATCGCCCTGACATCGCTGACTTTGCCGAGCGCGGACTTGATGAAGGCCTGGCCGCCGAAGCCGGGATTGACCGACATGACAAGCACGAGATCGATCAGGTCGATGACATATTCGATCGCGCTCACCGGCGTGCCCGGGTTGAGCGAGACGCCGGCCTTCTTGCCGAGCGCGCGGATCGCCTGCAGCGAGCGATGCAGGTGCGGGCCGGCCTCGGCATGGACGGTGATGTGATCGCAGCCGGCTTTGGCAAACGCCTCGAGATAGGGGTCGCAGGGCGAGATCATCAGATGGGCGTCAAAGATTTTCTTGGTGTGCGGGCGCATCGCCTTGATGACGTCGGGGCCGTAGGAAATGTTGGGCACGAAGTGCCCGTCCATCACGTCGAGATGGATCCAGTCGGCGCCGGCCGCGTCCACGGCGCGGACTTCCTCGCCGAGCTTGGCGAAATCCGCCGCCAGGATCGACGGCGCGATGACCAGGGGACGCGACGCAAATTGCTGGGACATGTGCGCTTTCCCAAACCTCTTCGAGGGGCGAAACGGCCCCGCGTAACATGCAGAAGGGCCGGGGGCAATGCTCGCAATCGCTCGGCTAGGGAGACGTTTCTCGTCTGAACGGCGGTCGACCGTCAAGATTGCCACGACACACCGTTCAATCGGGCTGCGATGCGCAAAACCGCCGCGTGCGAGAAGCGACATTCGATCAAGGTTGGGACGACAAACAACGATAAATATCTGCAATCGCAGACGAGCAATCGGCGTTTCCGTCCGCAGACCGTGCGCAAGGCAATCGACATAAATCTACTCAGCAAGGGTCGCATCCAACTGTTAGGGGAGGGCAAAGTACGAATCCGCCGGCCGGCTGCGGGGCGGGTCGAAGTTTCATGCCGTTTGCAAGAAGCGGCAAGGGGCGTACCGGCGCCAGCCGGCCAGCTTATGCGCGCAGGGTCTTCCCTTCCCGGTGCACTCGGCAGCACGCGTAACGCGCGTGAACTCCGCCGTGCCTTGAGACCAGCGGCACGGCGGCGAGCCTCAGTTTGGAGGCTTCAATGGGGCAATTAGGGAGTACTCATAAATTCTTCGCGCCCATGTAATCCGCGGTTTGTGGGGTCTATTTTGGCAGTGTTGCAGCAGCTTGTCAGGACGAAATCTTACAACTAAAATTGGAGGTTGCGGCGGTAAGACACCGAACTGATTTCAGCAGGGAGGGATTGATCATGGCCTCGCACACCAAGTCGCAATCGAATTCCGGCTTCAATCGACGTTTTTTCCTGGCAGGAGCCGCCAGCGGTGCAATGATTCCGGTAGCAGCGAGCGCAGCACCTAACCCGATGGCTCACGGTCATCCAGGTGGCCGAGGAATTTGGAAACGCAAGGCCGGCAGCAGCGTTGCTAACCCTGCTGACGTGAAAGTGGCTGACGTTTCGTACCAAAATGATGAACTCGCGGGCTTGATCGTTAGGGCGTGGAAGGAGGATCAGCCTAATGGTTTCAGGGACTCGCTGCTCAAGGGGTCGTATGTTCAACGCATGGCTGCCGCCCAAACAGCGCTCCAAAACCTCCCGTTGCACCCCATCAATTTGGCGAGCCCCATTGTGATCACGGAAGACGAGTACGATGCCGGCTGGGAAGCCGACAACGACGATCAAATAGTCTTCGTGCTGCCGAATCGTTCGCGCCAAGTGGGAGATCTTCTCGAAAACGCCAAGTTGCTAATGGCCGCTACGCCGAACGGGATCTAGCGCTGTCGCGACTCGATTTGAGGCGAGGCGGTGTGTCTATAGCTTGAAGCGAGCTCGGGCTCCATAGCAAAACGCATCCTCCAAGAAACGAGCGCGGGCGAGCGATCGAAAAACGGGAGGTTTCGAATGGCACGGTCAGTCTTGGAGTGGGTCAGCGTCACGGCCGATATTTCGATCATCGCTCGCGAGTCGGGAGAGGTCTGGTTTCACACCCGGAGCGGCACGAAGGAAGACACAGATCCATTCGCAGCGCCGATGACGGGCGTGGGCTCGACGGGCAGCACGGTCGGTCTGCTCGATGGCGCGATCAATCTCGGCTTTGCCGAAATTGAACAGCGCCTGGCGCGACCGGAGCCGACGCTTGTCGGCTATGCCGTCGCGTTGGTCGGCGCCTATCATACGTCCGTCGATACGCCTCGAAATCTCCGACGCGCCGCTGCGCGATTCGAGGAATTAGGGAGGCCGGAGGTCGCGGCCTATCTTGAAGAGCGTGCGCGCGAGGAGACCGGTCACGATCGGCTCGCGCTCAAGGATCTGCGCGCGTTGGGTCTGCCTGCCGAGCGTCTCGTTGCCAGTTACATTCCCGAGGGGATCAAGCCGCTCTGCAAGCGCTTCGACGATCTCTGCGTCGAGGACTACCCGATCGGCTGCATCGGCTATTCGTACTGCCTGGAGCGCATTGCCGCGCTCAAGCAGAAGACCGATATCGAGAAGGTGCAGGCAATGTGCCCGGACGGCATTGATGCGACCCGCTTCCTCAGAAGTCACAGCTCACTCGGAAGCGAGGCCGCGCACGTCGAAGAGACAATCGAGTTCGTCGCCTCCCTTCCTGCGGATGACCGTATCAAGGTCGTTCGGGAGACGTACCAATCAGCATTAATCCTAGCGGAGGGATATAATCACGAGCTTCTCAAATCCGAGGCGGAGATGCTTGACGAGCTTGAGCAGGCGCTCAGAGAGGCGCTCCCGTACCATCTCAGTTCATGTCCATCGCACGATGAAAGGCGCGGGGCTCGGCCGGCGGCATGAGCAGAATGGCGCGATAGTCATCGCAGTTTTGGCACAGCGTGGGGCACGAGAAACAATACGGGCCTTGGCACCTCCGATATGCGGTTGCGATTTCAAAGGACGAGTCTGCATGACTCCTCCTCACGAGGAACTGTCATGGTAAGCGTGGTAAGCACTGGCGTTGGTATCGTCGCGCCAGGCTTCAGTTGGTGATCCGCACCCTTCTGCGACATGTACCGCGACCTCGGCATTGTGCCTCCCGCCATGGCCACGCGTGACGCACCGATGACGATGTTTCCAACCCAGCCCATCACCTCTGTGATATCGGCAGACAAAAGAACCCTAATGTGTTATCGTTTGCAGGAAAGATGCTCTGATCGAAAGCACAACGGTAATCGCATAGTGAGTCTCAAGCCCGGCTCGGGGCGCTGCGATGACGAAGTCAACCGAGTTAGCCGAGTGGCTGGCTAGACATGGTCTAGGCCAGTACGCCGATAGATTCGAAGAAAACAATATCGAATACTCCTTCCTTCCGGAATTGACGGACGATGATCTCAAAAAGCTTGGAGTATCCTCTTTAGGTCACCGCAAGAAGCTGCTCAGGGCCATTGAAGCTTTGAGGGCAGCGCGCCAACCCGCCGGCGCAGCAACGGGGCGACCCTCGCTTGTACAACATCGCGAAGCTGAATTCCGTCAGATCACAGTGCTGTTCAGTGATCTGGTGGGATCTACGCAGCTCTCGGAAAAGTTGGATCCTGAGGATCTCCAAAAACTCATTGATGCGTATCGAGGGGCGTGCAGCACGGCGATTAGGCGCTATGGAGGCGAGGTCGCCCGCTATTTCGGCGATGGTGCGATGGCATTTTTCGGTTGGCCCTATGCACACGAGGACGACGCCGCTCGTGCTATTCATGCCGCCCTGGAGATTGTCACCGGAGTTCCAAAGATTTCAGGGCCCGCAACCCTGACTTGTCGAGTGGGTGTTTCCTCGGGCCCGGTTGTTGTCGGTGAAATTGGAGACAGTGGCACGTGGTCGATGGACGCGGTGGGCGAGACGCCGAATATTGCCGCGCGTCTACAGACCCTTGCCGCTGGCAACACGGTAATCATCTCGGAATCGACGAGGCGTCTTGTATCGTCAGCTTTTGATTTCCAGGACCTCGGCCTTCAGGAGCTCAAAGGTGTAACTGAACCCCTTCATGTCTACCGTGTGATCTCGGCAAAAAGTACAGCTAGCCGCTTCGAGGCTGCGCATGCGGGCTCGCTTACTCCGCTCATTGGCCGCTCAAGCGAACTAAGCTTGCTGCTCGATAGGTGGCAGAAAGCGAAAGAGGGTGACGGCCAGGTCGTGTTCCTTTCGGGTATTCCCGGAGTGGGAAAATCAAGGCTCCTTCACGAATTGAAGTTGCATATTCAGCAGGAACCGCGCGTCTGGGTACACCATCAGGGCTCGCCTTATCATAGTCAGAGCGCGTTCGTTCCGGTGATCGAGCAGATCGAACAAGCGGCCCAAATAACAGCTCGTGAAGCCGACGCAGACAAGCTTGCCAAGCTCAAGGCTTACCTTCCGCGCTCAACATATAGTTCCAAAGAGGCGGTCCTACTGATTGCCAAACTGTTGTCAATCCCCTTGGAAAATCACCTCGAATTTGCTGACCTTACGCCACAACAAATAAAGAACAGGACGATAAGCACGCTCGTCGACATGCTCTTGGCGTTTTCTGTCCAACGCCCCACGGTCTGCATCTTCGAGGATGCGCACTGGCTAGATCCATCGACGCTTGAGCTGCTTGAACTGATTATCAGCCGGATTCACCACGCCCGGGTGCTGCTTATTGTGTCGTGCCGACCTGAATTCCGTCCCACGTGGATCACTCATGCGAACGCCACCGTACACTCGCTCACTCGATTGTCACACGCCGAAGTGAAGGCGATGATCCGAGATCTCTTGAGGGGCGAGAGTATGCCTCAACCGCTGCTTGACCAGATTATCGAAAAGGCCGATGGCGTCCCGCTCTTCATCGAGGAATTGACAAACAGTATGCTAGGCGCGCCTTTGCGGACTCGAGGTACTTTCGAGCGCGCAGCGCGACCAGAAACGCTCAGGGTTCCGGACACGCTGAGTGACGCATTTATGGAGCGGCTTGACCGCGTCGCGCCGAGTCGCAGACTTGCACAGATAGCAGCCGTGATTGGACGCGAGTTCTCCTATGATCTCTTGTCGGCTGCATCGCAAGTAGACGAAGACGATATGCTGTCGGCCCTCTCGCTGCTCGAGCAGGCCGACATCATCCACCGAGTCGACATTTCGCCTTTCGTCCGCTTTGCTTTCAAGCATGTGTTGTTGCGTGATGCAATTTACGACTCTTTGCTTAGAGGTAAGAGGCAGCAGATCCATGCGGACATCGCGGCGATCTTAAAGCATGACTTCCCGGAGCTCGCCGAAAGTCAACCCGAAGTCCTGGCCTATCACTATCAAGAAGCAGGCAACCACCAACTGGCCATTCGTTCTTGGTTTGAGTCTGGGCAACGCGCGCTCGCGCATTCAGCCAACGTTGAAGCGATTGCTAGTTTTCGAAAGGCTCTTCAGCTTCTGAGCGCTTTGCCCGAAACGCCCGAGCGGACCAAGCATGAGATCGACATTCAATTGGCATTGGGGATACCGCTTATCGCTGTTCATGGGTATGCCTCCGCGGAAACCTGCGAAGCGTTTTCTCGGGCGCGCGCCTTATGTCTGCAACTTGGGGACATCCCCGAATATTTCCAAGCTCTGTATGGATTGTGTATGCACTCCTGGATGTGCGCGCGGCATGACGAGGCGCTCCCAATGGCCGAGGAGTTTCTGTCGCGGTCGCAAGCGTTGTCCGACCCCGTGCTGCTAATGGTGGCTCATAGAGTGATGGGCAGCACGCTATTGACTATCGGCGACTTCCAGTTATCAGCGAACCATTTCGAGGAGACAATCAAGCTTTCAAGCGGCAAAGAAAAACAGCCGCTATCCGGCCTTTACATGGTTGAGCCCCAAGTGGCTTCACTTCTGCTCTTGTCTTGGGACTTATGGTTCCTGGGCCATCCCGATCAAGCGCTTTTGCGTGTTTCGGAAGCGCTCGCATTGGCTCAAGATCTTGGTCACCCATACACGCAAGCGTTCGCTCATTACATGACTTCCGTTGTGCACCTCCTGCGCGGGGATTCCGCTCGCGCCTTCGAAAGCGCCGAAAAAAGCTTCGAAATGTCACAAGAACAGCGGTTTTCGCTGTATGTGATCTTGTCGAGAATATCGCGAGGCCGGGCTCTCGGAGAGCTAGGTCGACTTACAGAGGCCCGAGCCGAAATAGCAATGGGAATCGACGAAGCGCGGCGCAATGGCCTCGGTTTCATGCTTCAGATGATGGATAGCTGGCTGGCGGACATGCACGCCAGGGCCGGCGAAAATGAACGCGCGCTATCGATTGTCGATGGGGTCTTGGCCAGTGTTGGTGACGTGACAGGCAGATCATGGGAAGCAGAATTGCATCGGCAAAGAGCGCAAATTCTTCTGGCACTCAACCCCTCGAAGGTAAGCGAAGCCGAGTCCCATCTTAAGAAATCTATTGAAGTGGCGCGCGGTCAAAGTGCTAGGTCCCTGGAATTGCGTGCCGCCATCAGCCTTGCAGAACTCTGGCGGACGCAAGGAAGGTCTGATGAGGCGCGCGCGTTGCTAGAACCGATCTGTCGCTCGTTTGACGAAGGGGCCGAAACGGCTGACCTCAAGCGGGCGCGCGCCGCCATCCTGCACGGATAACCGCTTGACGCTGGCCTAGGTGGTTTGCCTACCCACCCCCAGCGAACCAACAAGGTTCGCCGCATGTCTCCCCGAGAATATCTGGTTTCCCAGTTCGAGCCGCCACCAGCCAGCAAGGCAAAATCTGCCGCGGCGGGCATCTATTGCCGTGCTGAGCGGACCGGAAGCGATGCGGGAAAGCCCGGTTTTATTGGGTTTTTCTCGATGGCACGGCGCTTGCTGAGGAATGCGCAGGAGTTTGTCGGCCGCCATCCCTCCGCGGCGTTGTTGGAGTTCCGCCATGTTCTTTGCTTTGGGCGCCGCGTCATCGGCGATCGATGCCCTCAAGGCGCTTGCGTCGTCGAAATCATCAGCGCCGTCCACCGGCGTCAGCCAGAACGCGGCAAGCCCGTTCGCCTTCATGTCCTCGAATGCGTCGGCTGCGGTCGGTTCCGGAACTGGCTCGGGCGGCAGCGGGGGCTCGCCGATATCGCCGGAAACCATGAGCGCGCTGCTCGACGCGCAAAGCCAGTCTTCGGCGGGATCGACATCGGCGTCCAAGAGCCGCCACGCCGCACTGAAAGACCTGTTCGGGCAGATCGATGGCGACGGCGACGGCAAGATCAGCAAGGCGGAATTCGAAGAGGCGCTTGGCGCCGGCGGCACCAACCTTGCGCAAGCCGACAGTGTATTCGGCAAGCTCGACCAGGATGGCGACGGCTCGGTCAGCATCAAGGAGCTGGCATCGGCGCTGAGGCCCGAGAAGGAGCATCAACGCCGTCCGGACGAAGCGAACGATTCCGACGCATCCAATTTCGATCCGCGCTCGCAGATGCGCCAGGGCGCGATGACGACGACGGTCAGCAACAGCGACGGCTCCGTAACCACCTCGCTGACCTATGCGGACGGATCGAAGGTAACGATGACGTCGGCCGCGAGCGGAAGCTCGTCGAGATCAGCGACATCGTCCTACAATTTCATCGAGCAGATGATCCAGCGTCAGGCCCAGGCAATTTCATCAGGCGCCACCGCATCGCTTTCGCTCAGCGCCTGAGCACGAGACCCGGCGAGATCCCTTCGGATTGCGACCTAACCGAAGCGATCGCCCCACGCCGGCAGCGCACCCAGAAAGGGTAGCGCGGTCGCACTGTAAACGCCGCGCGCAATCGCGCGCGCGACCGTGTTGGCGGCGACCATCCCGAGTTCGGTGAGACCGAACAGCGGATCGATCGGCTTCTTGCCGGTCGCGGCGGCAAACACCACGTCGCCATCCAGCGGCGCATGTACGGGGTAGATGGCGCGCGCCATGCCGGTGTGCGCGATCATCGCGAGCCGCCTGGCCTGCGCTTTCGTCAGCACCGCATCCGTGACGACGACCACCAGTGTGGTGTTCTCCGAAGGCGTCGCAGCCGGGCCGCCCTTCAGCCGCGCCCGCAGCATGTCCGGCGTGAACGAAGGCGGCAGTCCGCGCCCGCCAAACTCATTGCCGTTCTCGAACGGCGCCGCCCAGAACCACGGGCCGTCGCCGACCGTCACGCTGCCCACCGCGTTGACCACTGCGAGCGCGCCGACCGTGACGCCGCCTTCGGTCTGCGCCGAAGCGGAGCCGAGGCCACCCTTGAAATTGGCTGTTGTCGCGCCGAGGCCGGCGCCGACGCTGCCAAGCGCGAAATCGGCAGCGGCCGCATTCGCCGCGGCGTAGCCGAGATCGCGGTAGGGCGGGAAGCGTCCCCAAGCCTTGTTGCCGCCGTTGAGCAGATCGAAGCAGATGGCGCCCGGAACGATCGGGATGACGGCTTCGCGCACCCGGAAGCCGCGACCCTGTTCGGCGAGCCAGGCCTGCACGCCGCCGGCGGCGTCCAGTCCGAGCGCCGAGCCGCCGGAAAGCGCGATGCCGTCGATCGCCTCGACGGTGCTTTCGGGCTTGAGCAGGGCGTCCTCACGGGTGCCGGGGCCGCCGCCGCGCACGTCGATCGACGCCACTGCAGGAGAATCGAAAAGGATCGCGGTGACGCCGGAGGCGAGCGCCGCATCGTCGGCATGGCCGACGCTGACGCCGGATATATCGGTGAGGAGATTTCTCAAGGAGCCGATCCGTTTGGGCCGCAACCAGCCTAAGCCGTCGTTAACCGGTATAGCAGCCGCGGAGGATGCTTCAACTGCCAAGCGCCAGCCGGATCATCCTTGCAAGCTCGGATTTGCGATAGGGCTTTGCCAGCAGCAGCACGCCGGAATCCAGCCGGCCGTGATGGACGATGGCGTTTTCGGTATAGCCCGAGGTGAACAGCGTCTTGAGGCCCGGCCGCCGCTTCAGCGCCTCGTCGACGAGCTGGCGGCCGTTCATGTTGCCGGGCATGATCACGTCGGTGAACAGCAGGTCGACGTTCGGGACATCGTCGATGATGCGCAAGGCATCGGAAGCGTTGGCCGCCTCGAGCGTAGTGTAGCCCAGGCTTTCGATCTGGGTCATCACATAGCGGCGCACCAGCGAATCGTCTTCGACGACGAGCACGATCTCATTGCCGCCCTCGATATCAGCCGCGACCAGCGCTTCCGCGGCGGTCTGGTTCAATCCCGTTGCCCGCGGCAGGTAGATCTTGACCGAAGTGCCGTGGCCTTGCTCGCTGTAGATCTTGATGTGTCCGCCCGACTGCTTGACGAAGCCGAACACCATGCTGAGGCCGAGGCCGGTGCCCTTGCCGACTTCCTTGGTCGTGAAGAAGGGTTCGAACACCCGTTCGAGCAGCGCGGGCGGAATTCCGGAGCCGGTGTCGCTGACCGCGATCATCACATAATTGCCGGGTGCGACCTCGCTGTGCATGCCGGCGTAGGTTTCATCGAGATAGACGTTGCTGGTCTCGAACGCGAGCTTGCCGCCACCGGGCATCGCGTCGCGCGCGTTGATTGCCAGATTGAGGACCGCAGTCGTGAGCTGGCTCGGGTCGACCAGCGCGGTCCATGCATCCTCGGCCAATAGCGGCGTGATTTCGATGTGCTCGCCGAGCGTCGGGTGCAGCAGCTTGGCGGCCTCGAGCACCAGTGCATTGACGTCGACCTCGAGCGGCTGCAGCGGCTGCTTGCGCGCGAAGGCGAGGAGATGCCTGGTCAGGTTGGCGCCACGTTCGGCGGCTTCGTCGATCAGCTTGGCGATGGCCGCGAGCTGGGGCTCGCCGGCGACGGCTTCTTCCAGAATGCCGATGGTGCCGGTGATCACGGTCAGGATGTTGTTGAAATCGTGCGCCACCCCGCCGGTCAGTTGGCCGACCGCGTCCATCTTCTGGACGTGCCGCAACTGGGCTTCCGCGGCCTGCTTTTCGGTCAGGTCCCGGCCGATGAAGAAGTGGCGGCGGACCGGCTCGGACCAGGTCCCGGTCCAGTTCAGCGTGACGGATTGGCCCTCCTTGTTGATATAGCGCGTCTCGAAATTGCGCTTGCTTTGTCCGCGTCGCCCCGCCCGCATCTCCTTGCGGGTGTGTTCGAGATCGTCGGGGTGGATGAATTCAATCGCACTGCGTCCGACCATTTCGGCGGGCTCATAGCCGAGGATCGCGGTGACGCTCGGGCTGACCTGGATGAAATTCCCCGCGCTGTCGGTGACGAAGATGAGGTCGTTCGAGGAATCGAATATGCGCCGCCGCTCTTCGATTTCCTGGCTGAGCGCTTGCTGCGTCCGCTTGCTTTCGGTGATGTCGCGCGCGGCTTTGGAGATGCCGACGATCTCGCCTGAGACCATGCGGATCGGGGAGATGCTCAGCGAAACATCGACGGCGCCGCCATCCTTGCGCATGCGTGAAGTCTCGTAGTGTGCAATCAGCTCGCCCCGGCTGATCCGCTCGATGATATCGCGCACCTCTTCGCGCCGGTCCGGCGGGACGATGATGCCGATCTGCCTGCCGATCGCCTCCGCGGCCGTAAAGCCGAACAGGCGCTCCGCGGCTCCGTTCCAGCCGGTGATGGTGCCGTCAAGCAATATGGTGATGATAGCATCGCTGGACGATTCCACGACGGCACTGAAAAGGCTGTCGCGTTCAGTGCGAAGGTCTCTTTCAGAGGCCGCTTGCAGACGCAACGATCCTAGCAGGCGGGCCAGCTTGGCCTGGAGGCCCATATTATCGACCAGAAGCGCCGCCAGCACGAAACTGGCAGCACATAGCCCGTATAGTCGACCGGCGTAGAAGCCGAGATCGAACCTGGCCGCGTTGACGACTCCCGACAGCGCGATGTCGCACAGCCAGGCGCACATCACGACCATGAGCCAGATGTCGAGCACCGAGTGCGGCCGCCGGAGCCACAGGATCAGCAGCGCGGCGAAGCTGAGCAATAGCTCGGTCGACAGGATGCCGATCAGGATGGGCGTGAAGCGCCCTTCCTCGCCGCTCAGCAGCGTCGGCAGAATGTCGTGCCTGACGGTCACGATCCAGGTTGCGACCGACAGCGTAACGCCGACGGCGACGATGCTTCCAAACAGCGCCCGGCCGACCGATCCCCTGATTTTGGGGCCGCCATCCTTGTCCTTGAGCACGGCGTAGCCGATCGCGAGAAGCGGAAATCCGGTATGCCAGATCTGGTAGAGCCAGGCCGTCGTTTGCGGCCCGGAATTGAAGAACCCGGCCGGAGCAAACAGGCCCGGAAAGGTCAAGGCATGGATGATCGCCGCGGCCGCAGTGAACAAGTAACCGCTTGCGAGCAACAACAAGGCCCGCGACCGCAACAACGCAAATTGCGAAAACAGCAGGATGGCCGTGATCAGGTCGTTGATGGCGAGCGCGGATTGATAGCTCGCAATGAACGCCGGAATCGCAGGGAGCGGCACTGTGGCAAACGGGAGGACGCATGCAAATAGCACCGCCGAGACGGCGACCACAACCAGCGCTGCCACGCGATCGTCGCGGGTCGCCGGCACGGTCGAAAGAAAGACGTTGCGCTCGTCACCCATTGTCGTCTCCGGCAAACTGGCAGCGAACGCGCCATGGCAGAAGCTCTAAACGCGCGAAAACAACGCATCCGACGCGGCCGGATATCCAGCCGATACCCGGGGGCCGATCGCACCCCCCGAGGCTACGCTAGCGACGCCTCGGAAGGAATCAACCCAAGGCTACATAATACCGGACGATGCCTGATAGAAACTCCACAGGCGGCGGCACGATAGGTTCTCCGGGATCGTGCAACGGCCTTCATTGCTGCCGACCCATCAAGCGCCAAGTTACAACTCGGCGCGTCGCAGGCCATTGCCCTCGACGACGACATCGCGGAGCGCAACCGGATCAGCGGCAAACTGCTGTCGCGACAAGGGGACCAACAGACGGCAAACCAGGCCTTCCGGGCGCCAATCGAATTCCGCGTGGCCCCCGAGCTGCGACTCGATGCTCGCAATCACGCTTCTGGTGCCGAATCCTCGCGATACCGGCTTCTCGACCGGTGGGCCGCCGGTCTCCACCCAGATGATCTTGAGAACGCCCGCCGGGTTTTCCCAACTCACCGACAGCCGGCCCGACAGCGCCGACAGGGCGCCGTACTTCGCCGAATTGGTGACGAGTTCGTGCAGCGCCAGCGCAACGGTCTGAGCCGTCGCCGGTTCGAGTTGGACCTCCGGACCGGAGAGGTCGATCTGGTCGCCGGTGGAATAGGGCGCCAGCTCCTCTTCAATCAATTTCCTTATTTCGGCGCCTTGCCAGCTCGACAGCGAAAGCACGGTGTGCACGCGCGCCAGCGCATTGATCCGTCCTTCAACCGAACGGATGTAGGTCTTCACGTTCTCGCCGCGCGTCAGCCGGACGATGGATTGCGCGAGGGCCAGGGCATTCTTGGCGCGGTGATCGACTTCCCGCGCCAGCAGGGTTTGACGCTCTTCGGCCTGCTTGCGCTCGGTGATGTCAACGGTGACGCCGCTGACGCGAATGACCCGGCCGCCCTTGTCGAGGGTGGCGGCCGCCGTGCCGACGCACCAGCGCACCTCGCCGTCGGGACGGATGATCCGGAACTCCGCCTCGTACGATTTGGCGCCCTTTGTGAACTGGGTGACCGCCTTGCGCAGTTCTTCGGTATCATCAGGATGCAGGAACATCTGGACGTTCGATGGGGTCACGGCGAAAGTCTTTGGGTCGAGCCCGAAAATCTGGAATTGACCTTCGTCCCACATCCAGTCGCCATTGATCCAGTCCCAATCCCACGATCCCATCTTGCCCGCGGCGATCGCAAGGCTGCGGCGCTGCTCGCTCTCCAGCAGTCGCGCATGCGATTCCTCAAGCTCCGCGGTGCGGGCGCGCACGCGGTCTTCGAGTTCGGCATTGAGCCGTTCGAGTTGGCGGGTCTTGCGATAGAGCTCGGCGAATACCTTGATCTTGGCGCGCAACACCTCCGGCACGACCGGAACCGGGACGTAGTCGACCGCGCCCATTTCGTAGCCGCGCAGCCGGTCGATGTCGCTGACCTGTATCGCGGAGATGAATATCATCGCCGTCTTCTGAAAGCGGGGATGTTCGCGGATCATGGCGGCGAGTTCGAACCCATCCAGCTCAGGCATGCAGACGTCGACCAGGATGATGGCGACATCGTTCTTGAGCAGGAACTCGAGCGCTTCGCGTCCGGACGAAGCCTTGACCAGATTCTCGCCGAGTTCTTTCAGTATGACTTCGTAGGCGAGCAGCTTCGCCGGCTGATCGTCCACCAGAAGAATGTTTACCTTGTCCTGATCCATCATCTGTTACGCCGATCAGCGGTGGAGCCACATTCGAATGGCGAGCAGCAACTGCTCGGTATTGACGGGCTTGGCGAGATAGTCCGACGCGCCGGCTTCGAGGCATTTCTCGCGGTCGCCCTTCATCGCCTTGGCGGTCAGCGCGATGATCGGCAGGCGGCCGAACGAGGGGTTTTGCCGGATAACGCCGATGGTCTGATATCCGTCCATCTGCGGCATCATGATATCCATCAGCACGATTGCGATGTTTGGATTCGACTCGACCAGCGCAATGGCCTCACGGCCCGTCGTCGCGGTCAGCACCTTCATGCCGCGCCGTTCGAGCACGCTCGATAGCGCGAAGATGTTACGTGCGTCGTCATCCACCAGAAGCGCGGTCTTGCCAATGAGATCCTCATCGGAACTATTGAGCTTCTCGAGCATCCTCTGCTTCTCGACTGGCAATTCCGTGATCACACGGTGCAAAAACAGCGACGTTTCGTCGAGCAGGCGTTCCGGCGATTCGACGCCTTTCACCACGATGCTCCTCGCCATGGTGTGAAGTTCCGCATCCTCCTCGGCCGAAAGTTCCCGCCCGGTGAACACTACGACCGGCACGTTCGATAGGGATTCGTCGTTGCGAAGCCGGTCGAGCACCTCGAACCCGCTCATGTCAGGCAGCCGCAGATCCAGCACGACGCAGTCGCACGGCTGGTTCCGCAGCGTCGACAACGCGCCGGCGCCGGTGTCGGCGGTGAGGATCTCGATGTCGTCGTGGCCGAGCAATTCGGTGATGCTCATCTGCTCGGCGGCATTGTCCTCCACGATCAGAAGGCGCTTGCGTCGGGGCTTGGCATATTCCTTGATCTGCGACAGCGCCGCGCTGACGCCCTCGGTCGTCGTCGGCTTGTTGACGAAGGAAAACGCGCCGCGCGCCAGCGCGTGCTGACGGTCTTCGTCCAGCGTAATGATCTGCACTGGAATGTGCCGCGTCAGCGGATTGTGCTTGAGTTGGCTGAGCACGGTCCAGCCCAGCATGTCCGGCAGGAATACGTCGAGCGAAACCGCGGTCGGCTGGAACTGCTTGGCGAGTTCGAGCGCTTCGGCACCGCGACTGGCGACCAGCACCCTGAAGCCCTTGTCGCGGGCCAGATCGATCAGCACCCGCGCATAGTGCGGATCGTCTTCGACGATCAGCAGGATGGTATCTCCCGGCGAGAGGTCGAGGCGGTCGTCCGGCAATTGCTCGACGGCGCGCTCCTGTGTCGCCTGCAGCGCCGGCGCGGGTGTGAATGCCGACGAGGCAGGGGAGCGCGGCGCAACGGTCGGACCGGAATAATGCAACGGCAGGTAAAGCACGAAGGTGCTGCCCTTGCCGGGCGCGCTGCGCAGATGAATTTCGCCGCCGAGCAGGCTCGCAAGCTCGCGGCTGATGGCAAGGCCGAGGCCGGTGCCGCCGTATTTGCGGCTGGTGCCGGCGTCTGCCTGCTGGAACGCCTCGAAGATCAGCTTCTGCTTTTCCAGGGGAATGCCGATGCCGGTGTCGGTCACCTCGAAGGCGACGACAGCGGGCGCGTGATTGAGGATCGGGTGCTCGGCGCTCCAGCCGCCGACGGCGGCCGATACGTTCAACTTCACGCCGCCCTCCGCGGTGAACTTGAACGCGTTCGACAGCAGGTTCTTCAGAACCTGCTGCAGGCGCTTGGAGTCGGTGACTATGCTGCGGGGAAGGGTCTCGTCGACATTGATGTTGAACGAGAGGTGGCGATTTTCAGCCTCGTGCTTGAACGGCCGTCCGACGGTCTCGAGCAGGCTCGATGTCAGGATTTCCTCGGCATCGACGGTCACCGTGCCGGATTCGATCTTCGACAGGTCGAGGATGTCGCTGATCAGGTTGAGCAGGTCAGTGCCGGCGCCGTGGATAGTGCGGGCGAACTCGACCTGTTTCGCCGACAGATTGCCCTCCGGATTTTCGGTGAGCTGCTGGCCGAGGATCAGAATGCTGTTGAGCGGCGTGCGCAGCTCATGCGACATGTTGGCGAGGAATTCGGACTTGTACTTCGAGGTCAGCGAAAGCTCGGTCGCCTTTTCTTCGAGCGCGCGCCGCGCCTGTTCGATTTCCTGGTTCTTTCTTTCCACCTCGACGTTGCGTTCGGCGAGCTGCTGAGCCTTCTGTTCGAGCTGGTCGTTGGTCTGCTGCAATTCCTTCTGCTGCGTCTGCAATTCGCCGGCGAGCTGCTGGGATTGCTTCAACAGGCCCTCGGTCTGCATCGTGGCTTCGATGGAGTTGAGCACGATGCCGATGCTGTCGGTCAATTGTTCGAGGAAGGTCATCTGCGAGGTGGTGAAAGAGGCAATCGATGACAGCTCGATGACGGCCTTCACCTGGTTCTCGAACAGGACCGGAAGCACGACGATATTCCTCGGGATCGCACGCAACAGCCCCGAATTGATCGGCGCGGTATGGTCAGGAATGTCCGACACCAATCGCTGACGCTTGTCCATGGCACATTGGCCGACCAATCCTTCACCGAACTGCACGACCTGCGGGTGCGGATTGGCGCGATCGCCGGCGTAGGAGGAGAGCAGGCGCAATTGCGGGCTCTCGGCGTTCTCCACCTGATAGATTACGCCCATATGGGCGTTGACCAGCGGCGCCAGTTCGGTCAGCAGCAGCCGGCCGACAGTGGAGAGCTCGCGCTGCCCCTGCAGCATGTTGGTGAACCTGGCGAGGTTGGTCTTCAGCCAGTCCTGCTCGGTATTCACCTGCGTGGTGAGGCGGAGGTTGCCGATCATCGTGTTGATGTTGTCTTTGAGTTCAGCCACTTCGCCGCGGGCATCGACCTGGATCGAGCGGGTCAGGTCGCCCTTGGTCACGGCGGTCGCCACCTCGGCAATCGCGCGCACCTGCGAGGTCAGGTTGGCGGCGAGCAGGTTGACGTTGCCGGTGAGGTCTTTCCAGGTACCGGCCGCGCCGGGCACGTTGGCCTGGCCGCCGAGCCGTCCCTCGACGCCGACCTCGCGCGCCACGCTGGTAACCTGGTCGGCGAAGGTGGCGAGCGTCTCCGTCATGTTGTTGATGGTGTCGGCGAGCGCTGCGACTTCGCCCTTCGATTTCACCGTCAGGTTCTGTTTCAGGTCGCCGTCGGCGACCGCGGTCACGACCTTGACGATGCCGCGGACCTGTTCGGTCAGATTGGCGGCCATGAAGTTGACGGTGTCGGTCAAGTCCTTCCAGGTGCCGGCGACGCCCGGGACCTGCGCCTGCCCACCGAGCTTGCCCTCGGTGCCGACTTCGCGCGCGACGCGCGTCACTTCGCCGGCAAAGGCGTTGAGCTGATCGACCATCGTGTTGATGGTGTTTTTCAGCTCGAGAATTTCGCCCTTCACGTCCACGGTGATCTTGCGCGACAGGTCGCCGCGCGCCACCGCCGTGGTGACTTCGGCGATGTTGCGGACTTGCGTGGTGAGGTTGGCCGCCAGGAGGTTGACGTTGTCGGTCAGATCCTTCCAGGTGCCGCCGACGCCGGGCACCACGGCCTGGCCGCCGAGCCGCCCCTCGGTGCCTACCTCGCGCGCCACGCGCGTCACTTCGGCGGCAAACGAGCGAAGCTGCTCGACCATCGTGTTCAGGGTGTCCTTGAGCAGCAGGATTTCGCCGCGGACGTCGACCGTGATCTTCTTCGAAAGGTCGCCGCCCGCAATAGCGGTGGCGACCTCGGCGATGTTGCGGACCTGCGCGGTCAGGTTCGAAGCCATGAAGTTGACGTTGTCGGTCAGGTCCTTCCAGGTGCCGGCCACTTCAGGCACCTGGGCCTGGCCGCCGAGCTTGCCTTCGGTGCCGACTTCGCGCGCCACGCGGGTGACTTCCGAGGCGAACGCGTTGAGCTGGTCCACCATCGTGTTGACGGTATTCTTCAGCTCGAGAATCTCGCCCTTGACGTCGACGGTGATTTTCTTCGACAGGTCGCCCTTGGCCACCGCCGTGGTGACTTCGGCGATGTTGCGGACCTGGCCGGTCAGATTGCCGGCCATCGAGTTGACGTTGTCGGTGAGGTCCTTCCAGGTGCCGGCGACGCCGGGCACGTTGGCCTGACCGCCGAGCCGGCCCTCGGTGCCGACCTCGCGCGCCACGCGGGTCACTTCGCCAGCAAAGCGGTTGAGCTGGTCGACCATCGTGTTGAGCGTTTCCTTGAGCTGCAGGATCTCGCCGCGCACGTCGACGGTGATCTTGCGCGACAGGTCGCCGCCGGCGATCGCGGTCGCGACCTCGGCGATGTTGCGGACCTGCGCGGTCAGGTTGCCCGCCATCGAGTTCACGGAGTCGGTCAAATCCTTCCAGGTGCCGGCGACGCCGGTCACCTGGGCCTGACCGCCGAGCTTGCCGTCGGTGCCGACTTCGCGCGCCACGCGCGTCACTTCGCTCGCAAAGGCGTTGAGCTGGTCGACCATCGTGTTCAGCGTTTCCTTCAATTGAAGGATTTCGCCTGAGACGTTGACCGTGATCTTCTTCGACAGGTCGCCCTTGGCGACGGCGGTCGCGACCTCGGCGATGTTGCGGACCTGAGCGGTGAGGTTGCCGGCCATCGAATTGACGTTGTCGGTGAGGTCCTTCCAGGTGCCGGCGACGCCGCGCACGTTGGCCTGGCCGCCGAGCTTGCCTTCGGTGCCGACCTCGCGGGCAACGCGCGTCACTTCGCCGGCAAAGGCGTTGAGCTGGTCGACCATCGTGTTGATGGTGTCCTTCAACTCCAGGATTTCGCCGCGCACATCCACCGTGATCTTCTTCGACAAGTCGCCGTTGGCGACCGCGGTCGTCACCTCGGCGATGTTGCGCACCTGTGCCGTCAGGTTGGAAGCCATCGAGTTGACGCTCTCGGTGAGGTCCTTCCAGGTGCCGGCGACGCCGAGCACGTTGGCCTGACCGCCGAGCCGTCCCTCGGTGCCGACTTCGCGCGCCACGCGGGTCACCTCGCCGGCGAAGGCGTTGAGCTGGTCGACCATCGTGTTCAGTGTTTCCTTCAACTGAAGGATTTCGCCCGACACGTTCACGGTGATCTTCTTGGAAAGGTCGCCGCCGGCGATCGCGGTCGCGACGTCGGCGATGTTGCGGACCTGCGCCGTCAGGTTGGAGGCCATGAAGTTGACGTTGTCGGTGAGGTCCTTCCAGGTGCCGGCGACGCCGGGGACCTGGGCCTGACCGCCGAGCTTGCCTTCGGTGCCGACCTCGCGGGCGACGCGCGTCACTTCCGAGGCGAACGAATTGAGCTGGTCGACCATCGTGTTGATGGTGTCCTTCAACTCCAGGATTTCGCCGCGGACGTCCACCGTGATCTTGCGGGAGAGGTCGCCGCGGGCGACCGCGGTGGTGACGTTGGCGATGTTGCGAACCTGGGCGGTGAGATTGCCGCACATCGCGTTCACGGAGTCGGTCAGATCCTTCCAGGTGCCGGCAACGCCGGGCACGATCGCCTGGCCGCCGAGCTTGCCGTCGGTGCCGACTTCGCGCGCGACACGGGTCACCTCGGAGGCGAACGATCGAAGCTGGTCGACCATCGTGTTGATGGCTTCCTTGAGCTGCAGGATCTCGCCGCGGACGTCCACCGTGATCTTTTTCGACAGGTCGCCATTGGCCACCGCGATGGTGACCTCGGCGATGTTTCGCACCTGGCCGGTCAGGTTGTTGGCCATCGAGTTGACGCTCTCGGTCAGGTCCTTCCAGACGCCGGTCACTTCCGGCACCTGGGCCTGGCCGCCGAGCTTGCCCTCGGTGCCGACCTCGCGCGCCACGCGCGTCACTTCCGAGGTGAACACGCTGAGCTGCTTGATCATCGTGTTGACGATATTGGCCGACTGCAAGAACTCGCCGCCCAGCGGGCGGCCGTCGACATCGAGCTTCACGGTTTGCAACAGGTCGCCTTGAGCCACGGCGGCGACGGCGCGCGTGACTTCGCGGGTTGGCCACAACAGGTCGTCGATCAGCGTGTTGACGGAGCCTTCCATGTCCGCCCAGGAGCCGCTTGAAAGGTCGAACTTGACGCGCTGTCTTGTCTTGCCCTCGCGGCCGACGACCTGGCCGACGTGCTCCAGTTGCTGCGCCATTCGCTGGTTGGCGGCGACGATTTCATTAAAGGTGTCTGCGATCTTGCCCTCGATGCCGAGGTGGTCGCCCGTCATCCGTACCGAGAAATCGCCCGCGCGCATTGCTTGCAAGGCGTGCAGCAGATCCTGCATCGGATCGGACGTGCCGTTGGTGGTGGGTGGTTTGGATTTGGCGGCCCGGCGAGCGGAGGGTGATGCTCCAGGGGAAAGATCACTCATGGTGTTTCCTTGGCCAGTTCGCGCGAATCCATTGGCTAAGATGCAATGTCACAGATAGAACCGCTGCCCCAGCGGCAGATCAAGTTGGAACAAGGGTTAAGGTCGTGAAATCAATGACATGGAACTCAGCCCAGCCCGGCTCAATTCGGCGGGAACCCAATTGTTCCCGGCGTTGCAAAATTATCTGGAACCGGAAATAGAAACGCCCCGGCGGACCGGGGCGTTGGAGTTCTGATCGGGGAGGGGGTCAGGACCCCTTCGGATGGATCTCGGCGTAGTTGCCCTTGGCGTCCCACTTGTAGACGACATAGTCGATCACCTTGATGTCGCCCTTGGCGTCAAAGCCCAGCTTGCCGAGCACGGTGTCCCATTCGCCGGCCTTGATGGTCTCCATGACCTTCTTCGGGTCGGTGGTCTTCGCCTTCGCCACCGCCTGTGTCCAGACCTGCATCGCGGCATAGGTGTAGAGGGTGTAGCCTTCCGGATCGATGTTCTTGGCCTTGAACTTCTCGACGATCGCCTTCGCGGTCGTCTTGTTGCGGGGATCGGGACCGAAGGTGAACAGCGTGCCTTCGGCGGCCGGACCGGCGATCGAGGCGAACTCCTTGTCGTTCAAGGCATCGCCCGCCATCAACACCGTCTTGAGGCCCTGGTCGCGCATCTGGCGCAGAATGAGGCCGGATTCCTGATGGTAACCGCCGACGAAGACCAGATCGATACTGTCGCGCTTCAGGCGCGACACGATCGCGTTAAAGTCCTTGTCGCCCTTGTTGTAGGACTCGAACATCTTCTCGGCGACGCCGGCCTTGTTGAGCGCCTTCTTGGTTTCGTCGGCGAGGCCTTTGCCGTAAGTCGTCTTGTCGTTGAGGATGGCGACGTTCTTGCCCTTGTAGTTCTTGACGATGTAGTCGGCGGCAACCAGGCCCTGCTGGTCGTCGCGGCCGCAGACGCGCGCCACGTTCCAGAGCTTGCGCTCGGTGAACAGCGGGTTGGTCGAGGCCGGGGTGATCTGCAGCACGTTGCCGTCGGCGTAGGCTTCCGACGCCGGGATCGACGACGACGAGCAGAAATGACCGGCAACGAACGGGATTTTCGCGCTGGCGAATTTTTCCGCGATCGAGCGCGCCTGCTTCGGGTCGCAGGCATCATCGCCGACCTGCAGCGCGAGCTTCTTGCCGAGCACGCCACCGGCGGCGTTGAAATCGGCCACGAATTGTTCGGCGCCGTTCTTCATCTGCCGGCCGAATGCGGATTCGCCGCCCGTCATCGGGCCCACCACTGCGATGGAGATGTCCTGCGCCAGTGCTGTTGTCGACAACGCCAACGATGCGCCCAATGCCAGGCCGATGAGTTTCAGTGATTTCATGAGGTATCCTCGCAGGTAGTCGATTTCGGGAAGCACCCGGCGGGCCGGGTACGAAAATCACGCCCATTGTCGGCTGATTTTACGGCGAAGTCATCGGCAATTTTCGGGCAAATCCACGGTCCGTTCGCAGCATCTTGCCGCAGCACGCGCCAAACGGGTTGGGAGCGCTACTCCCGCCGGCCGCCCTCCAGATAGGCGGCGCGGATTTCCGGGCGCTGCAGCAATTCGCTGCCGGTTCCGGACAGGGTTATCAGGCCGTTGACCATGACATAGCCGCGATGGGCCAATTTCAGCGCATGGTTGGCGTTCTGTTCGACAATCAGGACGGTCAGGCCGTCCTGCCGGTTCAGGGTCCGGATCGCATCGAAAATCTGCCGCGCGATCAGGGGGGCCAGCCCCAGCGACGGCTCGTCCAGCATCAACAGGCGCGGCCGGCTCATCAGGGCCCGGCCGATCGCCAGCATCTGCTGCTCGCCACCGGACAGCGTTCCGCCGCGCTGGGTCATGCGTTCCTTGAGCCGCGGGAACAGCGCGAAGACGCGTTCCAGGCCGCTCGCCCGATCGGCCTCGCTGCTATCGGTCGCGTCGGCGCCCATCTGCAGGTTTTCCGCCACGCTCATACGCGGGAAAATGCGGCGGCCTTCGGGGGATTGGGCGATGCGCAGCCGCGCAATCTCATGTGTCGGCACGCCGGTGATGTCCTGGCCGTCGAATTCGATCCTCCCTGCGCGCGCGCGCGGCCTGCCGAAGATCGTCATCATCAGGGTCGACTTGCCGGCGCCGTTGGCGCCGATCAGCGCGACGATTTCGCCGGCGCTGATGTCGAGATCGACGCCCTTCAGCGCTTCGATCTTGCCGTAGGCCGCGCGCAGCGAGCGGATTGCGAGCAGGGGCGTATTGGACGAGGCGCTCACGTGCCGCTCTCCATCACCGCGATAGCTTCTTCCTCGTCGGCGCCGAGATAGGCGGCGATCACCTTGGGATCGTCGCGGATGTGCCGCGGCGTGCCTTCGGCGATCTTGACGCCATAGTCCATCACGACGACGTGGTCGGAGATTTCCATCACCACGCTCATGTCGTGCTCGATCAAAAGGATCGAGGTGCCCTCTTCGGAGCGGATCGAGAGCAACAATTCGCTTAAAGCGGCGCTCTCCCGCGCGTTCAGTCCGGCCGCCGGCTCGTCGAGGCACAGCAGCGCGGGCTGGGTGCACATCGCGCGCGCGATCTCCAGCCGCCGCTGGTCGCCATAGGGTAAATTGCCGGCGGCATCGTCGGCGCGATCAAGAAGTCCGATGCGATCGAGCCAGGTCCGCGACAGATCGATCGCGGCCTGTTCGGCGTTGCGCCAGGACGGCGCGCCGATCAGTCCGAGAAACGTCAACCCGGAGGCGCGCATCAGCGCGTTGTGCTGCGCCACCATCAGGTTCTCCAGCGCTGTCATGCCGGGAAACAGGCGGATGTTCTGGAAGGTGCGCGCGACCCGGGCCAGTTTGGCAATCCGGAAATCGTTCAGCCGCTGGAGCTGGATGGCGTGGCCGTCGTCATGCGTGAGCCGCATCGCGCCCGAGGTCGGCTTGTAGAAGCCGGTGATGCAGTTGAACACCGTGGTCTTGCCGGCGCCGTTCGGCCCGATCAGCGCGGTGATCTTGCGCCGCTCGGCATCGAAGGAGAGATCGTTGACGGCGACGATGCCGCCGAAGCGCATCGACAAGCGATCGACCGACAGGATGGGATCGCCGCTCATCCGTGGCCCTCCTTGACGAGGTCGGATGAGATCGCCTGGTTGCTCTTCAGGAACACGGTCGGCGCGCGGTGGCCGATCAGGCCGCGCGGCCGCCAGATCATGAGCAGCACCATCGCCATGCCGAACACCAGCATGCGGTACTGGTCGAGCCCGCGGAACAGCTCGAAGCCGCCGATCATGGCGAGCGCCGCGAGCGCCACGCCAAGCTGCGAGCCCATGCCGCCCAGCACCACGATCGCCAGCACCAGCGCCGATTCATGGAAGGTGAAGGATTCCGGGCTGATGAAGCCCTGCCGCGTCGCGAAGAACGCGCCGGCAATACCGCCGAACATCGCCCCGGTCGCAAACGCCGTCAGCTTGGTCGTGGTGGTGTTGATGCCGAGCGCGCGGCAGGCGACCTCATCCTCGCGCAACGCCTCCCAGGCGCGGCCGAGCGGGAGGCGTCGCAGCCGGATCGTGACCCAGTTGGTGAGCAGCGCCAGCGCCAGGATAATGTAGAACAGAAACACGATGCGGTGCGTCGGCGAGAATTCGATCCCGAGCAAGGCCGCCAGCCCGTCATCGGCCGGTGTGAGCGGAATGCCGAACAGGGTGGGGCGGGGAATGCCGGTGACGCCGTTCGGCCCGCCGGTCAGGGTCTGCCAGTTGATGAGGACGAGGCGGATGATCTCGCCGAAGGCCAGCGTGACGATCGCGAGATAATCGCCGCGCAGCCGCAGCACGGGAAAGCCGAGCAGCACGCCCCAGAAGGCGGCGAGAATGCCGGCGAGCGGCAGGCAGATCCAGAACGACAGCCCGAAATTGGTGGCCAGCAGCGCATAGGAATAGGCGCCGACCGCGTAGAACGCGACATAGCCGAGGTCGAGCAGCCCGGCGAGGCCGACCACCACGTTGAGCCCCCATCCGAGCATCACGTAGGTGAGCACGAGGATGGCGAGGTCGAGAATGTAGCGCTCGTCGTAGAACAGAACGGGCACCAGGAACGTGAAGACCAGCAGCACCGGCGCGATGCCGCGGCGGGCGACGGCGAGGGTGGTTTGCACGGAAGGTGGCACGATCCTGACGGTGCCGACCGGTCCCCACCATTGCCGCAGCAATTCGACGATGATACTGCCGCCGAATACGGCCGCGACCATGGCCGCAAGGTCGCCGAACCGCGTCCAGTAGATCAATTGCCCTTGCGGTCCGGCCTCGGTGCGCACGCCGATCATCAGCGAAAACAGCACCAGCGCCACGAAAGCGCTGATCAGCGCTTTCTTGAGGATGAAGGCGGCTCCGGGTGCGCGCGAGGTTTGGGCGGCGGGGGGTGCGCTCACGCTGTCGCCCGTCAGACTTTTTCGACTTCGGGCCGGCCGAGCAGGCCGGTCGGAAGGAAGATCAGGACGACGATCAGGATCGAGAACGCGGCGACGTCCTTGTACTCGACCGAGAAATACGCCGACCACAGCGTTTCGATCAGGCCGATCAGAAGCCCGCCCAGCATCGCGCCGGGCAGCGAACCGATGCCGCCGAGCACGGCGGCGGTGAACGCCTTGATGCCGGCGACGAAGCCCATGAAGAAATCGACCAACCCGTAATAGAGCAGGTACATCATGCCGGCGACGGCGGCGAGCGCAGCGCCGATCACGAAGGTCATGGAGATGGTGCGGTCGACGTCGACGCCGAGCAGCGAGGCCATGGTCTGATCCTGCTCGCAGGCGCGCATGTCACGGCCGAGCCGGGTGCTCGAAACGAGCCAGGTAAACAGCGCCAGCAGCACGACGGTGGTGATGACGACGATGATCTGGATGTTGGAAAGCTGCACTACGAAACCGCCGGCGCCCTCGTGCAGGGTGTAGCCGCCGGTGATGATCGGGGGCACCGGCTTGACGCGCGCGCCCTGGGCGACCTGCGAATAATTGGTCAGCACGAATGACATACCGATCGCCGAGAGCATCGGCGCGAGGCGGAACGAGTGCCGCAGCGGCCGGTAGGCGATGCGCTCTACCGTCCAGCCATAGAGCGCCGTGATCGCCATCGATACCAGCAGTACCACCAACAGGATAAGGGGAATGGCGGTCAGGCCGAACGAGACCAGGATCAGGAACGTGATCAGCGCGATGAAGCCGCCGATCATGAAAATGTCGCCATGAGCGAAATTGATCATGCCGACGATGCCGTAGACCATCGTGTAGCCGATGGCGATCAGGCCGTAGATCGAGCCGAGCACGAGGCCGTTGATGAGTTGCTGGGCGAAATAATCCATCTGCTGCCGTTCGAGCCTGTTCAGGAGTGAACAGGCTCTATTTTTCCTTTTGACGCGTTTTCTTCACGCGAACCGGTATCCACTTCGCTCGAAAACGCTATGAAGAGCCAGCGACGCGGCGAGAGCTCCGGCAGCCCAAGACGACGCGTCGTGTCATTTTCTAACAGTGGGAACCGGGGGCGGCAACAGCGCTGGCTGCGGCTTATTTGGCTTGTGCAGAGCTAGTTTTGCGGCAGTGGTTCCGGTGCCACAGTCCGAACACGGCCTCGCCGCGGAATGATCCCAGCGGAACCGATGTTCCCTTGCAACGAATGTGCTTGCTCTCCGTTTATTGCAGCTATGGTCAACAATGGAGATCCCTCAATGGCCAACATGAACCAGAATCCGGGCCAGCAGAACCAGAACCCGGGTCAGAAGCCCGGCCAGCAGCAGCAGGGTGGCGGCCAGAAGCCGGGCCAGCAGCAGCAGGATCCGGGTCGTCAGGGCCAGAACCCCAATCGTCAACAGACCCCTGATCAGGACCGCTAGCCGGACTGGTGAGTGAGTAAGAGAAGGTCCTGCCGGAAGGTGGGACCTTTCTTTTATGGGCACCAGTTCGTGTCCTGGACGCGGCGCGGCACCAGCGCGTTCATGCGCGTCTTCGACGCACCATGGTGATGTGACGCAGAGCCGGGACCCAGGTCGGCTGCATCTGGTCCCGGCTCAGCGTCGCACCGCCAAGGGCCGCTGCGCCGCGTCCGGGACACCAGTGCCTCGGCACGGCGCCCGCCGGGCTATCCCTTCAGCAAACCTAGTTCAGCGATGATCGCGCCTGCTTCCTTGACGGCGTGGTTGGCCGCCGGCACGCCGCAATAGATCGCCTGCTGCAGCAGGATTTCCTTGATGTCATCAGGCGTGAAGCCGCCTTCGGCAAGGGCTGCGCGCACATGCAGGCGGAATTCATCCCACTGTCCGAGCGCCACCATGGTGCCGATGACAAGCACGCGGCGGGTGCGGTGATCGAAATGCGGCCGGGTCCAGATATCGCCCCAGGCATAGCGCGTGATCAGGTCCTGGAAGTCGGTATTGAATGCGTTGCGGTTCTTGATCGACTTGTCGACCCATTCATTGCCGAGCACCTTGCGGCGCTGGGCCATGCCGTCGTCGCGGCGCTTGTTGTCGTCCATCAGTGTCTCCTCCCGTCATTGAGCGAAGCGAAGTGAGAGGCCGGCATTCCGGGGCGATGCGAAGCATCGAACTATGGTGCGCAATTGCGCACCTGAGAATCTCGAGATTCCGGGTCTGGTGCTGACGCACCATCCCGGAATGACGGCGTCTCCGTTGTCCCTTACGCTCCTCGCAATGACGTCCTTGGTTGCGGTAACTAGCGTTGCGTCAGGAAGCCGATCACCGCATCGGTGAAGGCGTGCGGCTGCTCGACGTTGGAAATATGCGCCGCATCGAGGATGGTCATGCTGGCGCCGGGAATCCGGCTGCGCATGAATTCGGCGTCTGCGATCGTCGTCGACATGTCGTGGCGGCCGGCGATCACCAGTGTCGGGCTTTTGATTTTGGGCAGCAGCTCGCGCTGGTCGAGCGTCGACAGCGCCTCGCAGCAGGCGATGTAGCCCTCGACCGGCGTGGTCAGCATCATCGCCTTCATGTTGGCGGTGATCTGCGGCTCGCGCTCGCGAAAATCCGCGGTCAGCCAGCCCGCGATCACGGTGTCGGCGACCGCGGCGATGCCGCCTTCCTTTACCGTCTTGATGCGGTCGTTCCAGCGCGTCGGGTCCGGGTAGTGGCAGGTGGTGTTGGCCAGGATGATCTTGCCAAATCGGTCGGGCGCGTTGGCGCCCAGCCATTGCCCGACCATGCCGCCCATCGACAGGCCGCACCAATGGGCCCTCGCGATGTTAAGGTCGTCGAGGATCGCCAGCACGTCGCGGCCGAAACGCTCCAGTGAATAGGGGCCGGGCGGCACGCTCGACTTGCCGTGGCCGCGCCGGTCGTAGCGGATGACGCGGAACACCTGCGTCAGCGCCTTCATCTGCGGCTCCCACATCTGCATGGTCGAGCCCAGCGAATTCGACAGCATCAGCGTCGGTCCGCCGTCGCGGCCTTCGACGGATACGTTGAGCAGGCACCCGTCGGCGTCGATCATCGGCATGGTTCTAAACCTCCGCTGTCATGCGCGGGCAAAAGCGCGAAGCGCGTCTTAACCCCAGGATACCCCCGCGCATCCATCAAAAAACAAAACTCTATTCAAGGAGATGGATTGCCGGGTCAAGCCCGGCAATGACATCAACCTTGGTCCAGCGAAGCGAGCAGGCGGTCGATCAGGGCTTGCGAAGCGCCCTGATAGGCCATCGGCTCGAACAGTTTTGCGATTTCGTCAACGCCGAGCTGCGCAGTGATCTTCAGATCCGCCGTCAGCACGTCGCGCAGATGTTTCTTTTCCTTGACCGCTTTCTTGCTGGCCGCCTCGATCAGATGATGCGCGTCGCTCTTGCCGATCTTTTCGGCGAGCGCCATCGTCACCGCCTCGGCCATGATCAGCCCGTCGGTCGCGTCGAGATTTTGGCGCATCCGCGCGGCATCGACTTCCAGCCCCTCTGCGATATCGACGATCGCCGCCAGCCCGCCCGAAGTGACCAGCAACAGTGTCGGCAGCGTCGGCCATTCCGCGTGCCAGGGGCCGGCGCTGCGCTCGTGATCCTGCACCTGCGCGGCAAAAATCGTCGCCGCGAGATTGGGCGCCATGGTGGCCGCCGCTAGCGCGCTGGCTGCCGCAACGGGATTGCGCTTGTGCGGCATGGTGGAGGAGCCGCCGCGGCCTTCGCCCGAGGGCTCGAACGCTTCGCCGACGTCGGTCTGCATCATCAGCGAAACGTCGCGCGCGATCTTGCCGCAGGTGCCGGCGATGATGGCGAGCACCGAGGCCGCTTCCGCAATGCGGTCGCGGTGGGTGTGCCAGGGCGCGTCGGGCAAGGGCAATTGCAGCTCCTCGGCCAGCTTCTCTGCGACCGCCAATCCCTTGTCACCGAGGGCGGCAAGCGTGCCGGCGGCGCCGCCGAATTGCAGCGCCAGCGTCTCGCCGCGCAGGCGCTTGAGCCGCGCGCGCGAGCGCTGCAGCGCGGCGGCATATTCGGCGAGCTTCAGGGCGAACGGCATCGGCAGCGCATGCTGCAGCCAGGTGCGGGCGACCACCGGGGTGTGGCGGTGCTGACGCGCCAGCCCGGCAAAGCCTGCGATCGCGCGATCGATATCGGTGAGCAGCGCGTCGATGCCGGCGCGAAGGCCGAGCATGGCGCCGGTATCGATGACGTCCTGGCTGGTCGCGCCCCAATGCACATAGCGCGCGGCTTCGGCATCGACCTTGGCGACATCAGACGTCAGCGCCTTGATGAGCGGGATAGCGAGGTTGCCGGATCTGGTCGCGGCATCAGCAAGCGTGGCGAGGTCGAATGATTCGGCCCGGCACGCATTTGTGATCGGGAGAGCTGCGCTCGCTGGAATGACCCCCACCGCGGCCTCGGCGCGCGCCAGCGCCGCTTCGAAATCCAGCATATATTGCAAGGTCGTGGCATCGTCGCAGACCGCGCGCATCGCGGCGCTCGACAGCATCGGGGCAAGCAATGGGGAGAGGGGCGTGCTCATCTTCGTGCGACCTAACCATCCCGGCCTGTCAATGCCAATGCCCTTGTCGCCGTGCACTTGTTGCACTTGCGAATATGCATCGTTTATCGCCCTTCCTTTTGGCCCGGGTGTGCTTTACTTGGGGAAGATCAGGTTAAGGCGATCCAGGAGGCACCCCCCATGGCCATGACGATGAACGGCGAAGTCCAGCTTGCGGCGACGCGCGAGGCCGTGTGGGCCAAGCTGAACGATCCGGAGGTACTGAAGGTCTGCATTCCCGGCTGCGAGGAGCTGGAAAAGACGGAAGACAACGGCTTCCGCGCCGTCGCCAAAATGAAGGTCGGGCCGGTCTCCGCCCGCTTCAAGGGCAAGGTCATGCTCAGCGATCTCGACCCGCCCAACGGTTACAAGATCTCGGGCGAAGGCGAGGGCGGCGTCGCCGGCTTCGCAAAGGGGGGCGCCACGGTGGCGCTGACCGAAAAGGATGGCGGCACCCTGCTGAGCTATAATGTCGAGGCGCAGATCGGCGGCAAGCTGGCCCAGCTCGGACAGCGGCTGATCAATGGCGCGGCCAAGAAGCTGGCCGACGAATTCTTCGCCAATTTCGGCAAGGCCGTGCAGGGCTGATACGGAGCCGGCTGATTCAGAGCCGGCTGATTCCTGCGCGCCGGCCCCGTCCGAACAGGTCGTCAAGTCTTTCAGGCCATGTCCCAGGCGAGGGGCTCCTGAGGTTGCTCATTACCGGGATGGCCCATATTATGGCCTCTGGAATGACTTTAAACGCCTGCGCGGCCGATATGCGGCAGTGCAGCTCAAGAGAGTGGTGATGGCCAAGATTTCCCTGATCGTGAACGGTAACCCCGTAAACGCCAATGTCGATCCCCGTACCTTGCTGGTCCAGTTTCTGCGGGAAAATCTGCGGCTGACGGGCACCCATGTCGGCTGCGACACCTCGCAGTGCGGTGCCTGCGTCGTGCATCTCGACGGCAAGGCAGTGAAGTCCTGCACCACGCTCGCGGTGATGGCCGACGGCCACGAAGTCCGCACCATCGAGGGCCTGGCCGCCGATGGTGCGCCGCTGCATCCGATGCAGGAAGCCTTCCGCGAACATCACGGCCTGCAGTGCGGCTTCTGCACCCCCGGCATGATCATGACCGCGGTCGATCTGGTCAATCGCAAGGGCCATGACCTTCCGGACCATGTCATCCGCGAGGAGCTCGAAGGCAATCTGTGCCGCTGCACCGGCTACCAGAACATCGTTACCTCGATCGCCGCCGGCGCCAAGGCGATGGCCAAATCCGCTTAATCGACAAATCGATTTCATCGCGACCGCGCTCAGGAAGTTCTCATGTACGAATTCAAATATCATCGTCCGGCGACCGTGCGGCAGGCCGCCAATCTTCTGGTGAAGAACGAAGACGCCAAGGTGATCGCCGGCGGCCATACGCTGGTGCCGGTCATGAAGCAGCGCCTCGCCAGCCCGCCGCATCTGATCGATCTCTCTCATATCGAAGGGCTCGACGCCATCGAGATGAAGGGCCGTTCGCTGGTGATCGGTGCGACCGCCAAGCATGCTGACGTCGCGACGTCGCCGATCGTCGGCGAAGCCATCCCGGCGCTGGCCGAGCTCGCGGGCGGAATCGGCGATCCCGCGGTGCGCCACAAGGGCACGCTCGGCGGCTCGCTCGCCAACAATGACCCGACCGCGGATTATCCGGCAGCCGTGCTCGCGCTCGGCGCCACCATCGTCACCAACAAGCGCCGCCTGAAGGCGGAAGAGTTCTTCCAGGGGCTGTTCACGACCGCGCTCGAGAACGACGAGATCATCACGAAGGTGATGTTCCCGCTGCCGAAGAAGGCGGCCTACATCAAATTCCGCAACCAGGCCTCGCGTTACGCGCTGGTCGGTGTGTTCGTCGCCAAGCGGCCGTCGGATGTGCGGGTGGCCGTCACCGGCGCCGGCTCGGACGGCGTGTTCCGCGCCACCGCGTTCGAGGAAGCCTTGAAGAAGCGCTTCTCGCACAAGGTGCTCGACGGTGTCTCGGCTTCTGCTGAGGGACTGAACAGCGATCTGCACGGCAGCGCCGAATACCGCGCGCACCTGATCGGCGTGCTGACGCGCCGCGCCGTCGAAGCCGCGACGGCGAAGTAAGTTTGCCGATTTCTGGCGTATCAAGATTGGCTATCCCATGAGTACATCGGCGCTGCCCAAATCCGTCGATGGCATGCTCGAACTCCTGACCTCGCGCGGCTACCTGGCCGAGCGGTCGCTGGCGACGGTGACCTACCTGTCGCTGCGCATGGGCCGGCCGCTGTTTCTCGAAGGCGAGGCGGGCGTCGGAAAGACGGAGATTGCAAAGGTTCTGTCGGCGGCGCTCGGGCGCAAGCTGATCCGCCTGCAATGCTACGAAGGGCTCGACGTCGCCTCCGCCGTCTATGAGTGGAGCAGCGCCGCGCAGATGATCGCGATCCGGCTGGCGGAAGCCGCCGGCGATACCGATCGCGAGCAGTTGTCGTCGGATATTTTCGCCGAGCGCTTTCTGATCAAGCGCCCGCTGCTGCAGGCGCTGGAGCCGGATGTCGCCGGCGCGCCGGTGCTCCTGATCGACGAACTCGACCGCGCCGACGAGGCGTTCGAGGCGTATCTTTTGGAAATCCTCAGCGACTTCCAGGTCACGATCCCCGAATTCGGCACCATCAAGGCGCCGCATCCGCCGATCGTCATCATCACCTCGAACCGCACGCGCGAGATCCACGACGCGCTGAAGCGCCGCTGTCTCTATCATTGGGTCGATTATCCCGAGGCCGAGCGTGAGCTCGCGATCGTCAAGTCGCGCGTGCCGGGCATTTCCGCAAAGCTGTCGCAGCAGGTCGTCCACTTCGTGCAGGCGCTGCGCGACCAGGATTTCTACAAGTCGCCGGGTGTGGCCGAGACCATCGACTGGGCCACCGCGCTGACCGAGCTCGACGCCCGTTCGCTGACGCCGCAACTGGTCGGCGACACGCTCGGTGCGTTGCTGAAATACCAGGACGACATCGCGCGGATGCAGGGCGACGCGCTGCAGAAGGTTTTGAAGGACGCGACGAGCGAGAGCTAGGGCGCGCGTCGTGACAAACGCACCGTCATTCCGGGGCGTGCGAAGCACGAACCCGGAATCTCGAGATTCTCCGATGTGCAATTGCACATCGTAGTTCGACGCTGACGCGTCGCCCCGGAATGACGGCGGAGGCTACCATGACAACCATCGATCACCTCAATCCGCCGACCGGGCACATGGCCGACAACGTCGTCGGCTTCGCCCGCGCACTCCGCGCGGCCGGAATTCCGGTCGGCCCGGGTGCGGTAATCGATGCACTCAACGCCCTGCAGGCGATCGAGATCGGCCACCGCGCCGACGTCTACGCCACGCTGGAGGCGATCTTCGTCAAGCGCCGTGAGCATATGCTGATCTTTGCGCAGGCCTTCGACCTGTTCTTCCGCGCCGCCGAAGACTGGAAGCACATGCTGGATTCGGTACCGCTGCCGGACCATGCCAAGAAGAAGCCGCCGCCGGCTTCGCGCCGCGTGCAGGAGGCGCTGGCGCAGCCCTCGGTGCGCGACGAGGAGCAGCAGATCCAGGAGCAGGAACTGCGCCTGTCGGTCTCCGACAAGGAGATCCTGCAGAAAAAGGACTTTGCGCAGATGAGCGCGGCCGAGATTGCCGAGGTCACCCGCGCCATCGCCAATATGAAGCTGCCGCAGGCCGAGCTGCGCACCCGCCGTTACCAGCCGGACGGCAAGGGCCTCAAGCTCGACATGCGGCGCACGCTGCGCAGCTCCTTGCGCACCGGCGGCGAGATCATCGACATCAGAAAGCTCGGCCGGATCGAGAAGCCGGCGCCGATCGTGGCGCTGCTCGATATATCGGGATCGATGAGCGAATATACCCGCCTGTTCCTGCATTTCCTCCATGCCATCACCGACGCCCGCAAGCGCGTGTCGGTGTTCCTGTTCGGCACGCGGCTGACCAATGTGACGCGGGCGCTGCGCGCGCGGGACCCCGACGAGGCGCTGGCAAGCTGTTCGTCGTCGGTGGAGGACTGGGCCGGCGGCACCCGGATCGCGACCTCGCTGCACAGCTTCAACAAATTGTGGGGCCGGCGCGTGCTCGGCCAGGGCGCCATCGTGCTCCTGATCTCCGACGGGCTCGAGCGCGAAGCCGACGCCAAGCTGGCGTTCGAAATGGACCGGCTGCACCGGTCGTGCCGCCGTCTGATCTGGCTCAACCCGCTCTTGCGCTACAGCGGATTCGAGGCCAAAGCCCAGGGTATCAAAATGATGCTGCCGCACGTTGACGAATTCCGCCCGGTGCATAACTTGACCTCGATGGAAGGGCTGATCGCGGCGCTTTCGGCGCCGCCCCCGCCGCACCACATGAGCCGCATCCGTTCAGCAGCTTGAAAGGGCACCAAATGCTCAACCGCGACGAAGACATTCTGCAAGCCGCCGAGAACTGGCAGAAGGCCGGCCACGGCGTGGCGCTTGCGACTGTGGTCGAGACCTGGGGCTCGGCCCCGAGGCCGGCCGGCTCCAGCCTTGTCATTAACGATGACGGCACATTCCTGGGCTCCGTCTCCGGCGGCTGCGTCGAGGGCGCCGTGGTCACCGAGGCGCTCGACGTGATCGCCAGCGGCAAGCCCAAGATGCTGGAATTCGGCGTCGCCGACGAGACCGCCTGGAATGTCGGGCTGTCCTGCGGCGGCACCATCCGCGTCTTTGTCGAGAAGGTGGGCCAGTCGTGAAATTGGAAACTCTTACGCAGGTTAATGCCGAGCGCGCCGCGCGCCGTCCGGTCATCGTGGTGACCGATGTCGCCAATGGCGAGCAGCGGCTGGTGAAGGCCAAGGACATCGCCACCGATCCGCTGGGGGGCGAACTAGCCAAGCAGCTCCGCATGGGCAAGAGCGGCATGATCGAGTCCGGCGGCAAAAAACTGTTTCTCAACGTCTACGCGCCGACCGCGCGGCTCGTCATCGTCGGCGCCGTCCATATCAGCCAGGCGCTGGCGCCGCTGGCGCGTTCGCTCGATTACGATGTGACGGTTGTCGATCCGCGCACGGCCTTTGCAAGCCCCGAACGATTTCCAGACGTGCCGCTGGTCGCCGAATGGCCCGATGTGGCGCTGCCGCCGCTCAACATCGATCATTACACGGCGTTCGTTGCCCTCACGCACGATCCCAAGATCGACGATCCGGCGCTGCTGCACGCCTTCGAACGCGACTGCTTCTATATCGGCGCGCTGGGCTCGCGAAAGACCCATGCCAAGCGCGCCGAGCGGCTGAAGGCGCAGGGTGCGTCCGACACAGACATCGCGCGCATTCATGCGCCGATCGGCCTTTCCATCGGCGCAGTGTCGCCGTCGGAGATCGCGGTCGCGATCATGGCCGAGATCACCGCCGAGCTGCGGCTGCCGAAAGAAACTGCGAAGGTACAGGCGGCATGAAGTTCGGTCCCGCCAGTCCGGAAGACGCGATTGGCGGCGTTACCGTCCACACGCTGCGGCAGGGATCGCTGGTGCTCAAGAAAGGCACCACGATCGGTCCCGCCGAGGTCGAGGCGCTCAACAAGGCCGGCGTTGCGGAAATCGTGGTAGTGCGGCTGGAGGAGGGCGACGTCTCCGAAGACGAAGCCGCTGCCAGCATTGCGCAGGCGGTTGCCGGCGAGGGCGTCACGGTCGAGCGCGCCTTCACCGGCCGCTCCAACCTGTTCGCGGCGCAGCCCGGCGTACTGGTGGTCGATCGTGCCGCGGTCGACCGCATCAATGGTGTCGACGAAGCAATAACTTTCGCGACGCTCTCAGCCTTCAAGCCGGTCGTCGAAGGCGAGATGATCGCGACGGTAAAACTCATTCCGTTCGGCGTCGAAGCAAAGCTGCGCGACGTCGCTGTTGAAGTCGCGGGAAAGAACACGCTGCGGATTGCGCCCTATGTCATCAAGCGCGTCGGCGTGGTCTCGACGCTTTTGCCGGGGCTCGCGCCCAAGGTGATCGACAAGACCTTGCGCGTGACGGCGGAGCGGCTGGCCCCGGCCGGCGCCAGCATCATCGCCGAGCGACGCGTGCCGCACGACGAGATGGCGCTGGCGGCCTCGATCAAGGAATTGCTCGGCCTCGGCGCCGAACTCGTGATCGTGTTCGGCGCTTCCGCGATCGCCGACCGCCGCGACGTGATCCCTGCCGCGATCACGGAGATCGGCGGCGCTATCGAACATTTCGGCATGCCGGTCGACCCCGGCAATCTGCTCCTGATCGGCAGCGCCGGCGGCGTGCCGGTGCTGGGCGCGCCCGGCTGCGCTCGCTCGCCGGTCGAGAACGGCTTTGACTGGGTGCTGATGCGGCTTCTCGCCGGGCTGAAGGTCACGCGCGCGGAACTGACCGGTATGGGCGTCGGCGGTCTCCTGATGGAAATCGTCACGCGGCCGCAGCCGCGCACCGTGGCCGATCTCGAAGCCAATCGAAACGTTACCGCCATCGTTCTGGCTGCCGGGCGCTCGACGCGGATGGGCGGCCCCAACAAGCTCTTGGCCGAAATCGACGGCAAGAAATTGGTGCGGATCGTCGCCGAACAGGCGCTGGCCTCGAAAGCGACTGACGTCATCGTCGTCACCGGCCATCAGGCCGAACTGGTCGAGCAGGCGCTGGCAGGCCTCAATGTAAAATTCGTCCGCAACCCGGATTTCGCCGGCGGCCTTGCGTCCTCGGTCAAGGCCGGCATATCGGCGGTGCCAGAAAACGCCGACGGCGCCATCGTCTGCCTCGGCGACATGCCGCTGATCTCTGCCAAACTGATCGATCAGTTGATCGAAACCTTTGCGCCGGACCGCGGCCATCTGATCGCAGTCCCCGTCAGCGACGGCCGCCGCGGCAATCCCGTGCTGTGGTCGCGGCGCTTCTTCAAGGAACTGATGACGCTGGATGGCGACGTCGGCGCCCGCCACCTGATCGCCAAACACACCGAGGCAGTGGCTGAAGTCCCGGTCGACGGCCAGAGCGCCTTCCTCGACATCGACACCCCGCAAGCGCTCGAAGCGGCGCGGCGGTCGTAAAGTAACCACCGCTGTCGTCCCGGCCCTTATGCGCAATTGCGCATCAGGAGCCGGGACCCATATGTGGACGGCCCCCGTGGCACAAGAGCTTTTTTGAGTGAGATCGGATCGCTTGCATCCATATGTCCGGCCTGTAAGTGCGATTGTGTTGATCGCTGGCCAAGATGGTGTGCGCGATGCGAGTTCCAAACAGCCTGGCGACCTGTTGGCGGCCAATGGGTCCCACGGATTGTCTCGCATCGTTGCTCGATCGATCGCTCCATCTGCTCTTGCAGCTTCCGGGTCGGTCGGCGGACGAGCCGCCGGCCGGCCAACCTGTTAAGCGGCGACTGCCGCCGCGGCATTGATCCGCGTCGCGTCGTACGCCTCCCCCGTGACCATCAGCTTCCAGGCGATGCGGGCCACCTTGTTGGCGAGCGCCACGGCCGCGAGCTTCGGCGGCTTGCGCTGGATCAATGCCAGCAGCCAGCGCGAGTGATGGCCGCGGCCACGCCTGGCCTGCTGGATCACCGCGGTCGCCCCGATCACCAGCAGGCGACGAAGGTCCTCATCGCCGGCCCGGGTGATCTTGCCGAGCCTGGTCTTGCCGGCGGTGGAATGGTCCTTGGGCGTGAGGCCGAGCCAGGCCGCAAAGTGCCTGCCGGAGCGGAACGCGCGCGGATCTGGTGTCTTCATCACCAGCGCCGTCGCCACGATCGGGCCGACCGAAGGGATCTGCGCCAGCCGGCGGCCCATATCATCGCCACGGTGCCAGGCCATCAGCTTGGCCTCGATCGCCTCCAGCTCGCCCTCGAGCCGGGTGCATTCGCGGCCCAGCACCGTAAACAGCTCGCGCGCCATCGCGGGAAGCGTCTCGTCCTGGGCAATCTGCGCCAACAACGGCTCGATCTTGTCCAACCCCTTGGGCGCAATCAGGCCATACTCCGCCGCATGGCCGCGGATCGTATTGGTCAAGTGCGCCGGGCGATCAATCCATCGCGGATTCCTGTCAGCATCAATGCAGCCTGCTGCTCGGCGCTCTTTACCGGCACAAACCGCATGCTCGGCCGGCTCATCGCTTCACACAGGCCTTCCGCATCCCGCCAGTCATTCTTGTTCCGCATCACGTAGGGCTTCACCAATTGCGGAGCCATCAGCTTCACCTCATGACCAAGCTTGCGAAGCTCCCGCGCCCAATATTGCGAAGCCCCGCAGGCCTCCATCCCGATCAGCGTCGGCGGCAATTTGGCAAAGAACTCCAGCACCTGCTTGCGCGAAAGTTTCTTGCGCAACACCACCTGCTCCGCCGCATCAACTCCATGCAGTACAAAAATATACTTCGACGTATCCATGCCAATGCGGCTAATCTGCTTCACGGACGGCTCCCTTGTCTGAGATTTGCAACAACCTCATTCTGGCACAACTGATGCCGTAGGGGGCCGTCCACACCATCAGCCAGACCTCATCCTGAGGAGCGCGTCTTCGCGCGTCTCGAAGGATGAATGGCACGAGCGGGGCCACATGGTTCTCCCGGCGATGCGAAGCATCGTCCGGTGACGGCGCATTCGCGCCTCCTCACCATGAGGGTCCAATACACGAACTCCATTCACCAACTGGAAACTCGCCCCCGCTAAAATCCTCGCGTTACCTCGGGGGAGGGGACTTTGATCGTTTCGACCGTCGCGGCACAGCGCCGCGCGCTCTTTATCATTGCGCTGACGCTGATACTGGGCGTCTCGAGCTACATCACCAGGGCTTGGGCGGCGGGCGCATTCGCCGTCGGCAAGTGCGGCGCCTATGGCCAGGCCTATGATTATCCTGCCGAGGCTCCGGCGCGCGCTGCAGCGTTGAAGCAATGCAAGGGCAACTGCACCGCGGTCACCATGAAGCGCGCCTGCGCCGCGTTCGCCGTCGACATGACCAACCCCTGTGGTCCCCACGGCTATGCCGTAAAGCCCAGCATTTCGGGCTCGCTCAACGCCGCGACCAAGAAGTGCTACGAATTCGGCGGCAAGGAATGCGTCATCCGCGCCTGGGCCTGCGACGCCAAGGGGTGATTTTGCTATCGTCATTCCGGGGCAATACGAAGCATCGTCTGGGATTGACATCGAGTCGGAGCCATCATGCAATTCGGTACGAGGGCGCAATGAAACGACTCGCAATCGCATTGGGAATCATCGCCTTAGTCGTCGTACTGTATAAGCTCAAATATCCGACCTACAGCTATCGCTATCGCATGACCGTGAATGTCGAAGTCGACGGCCAGCTCCGTTCCGGTTCGAGCGTGATCGAGGTGAGTGTCAGCAAACAGCCGGTTTTCCTGCCCGGCGTTAATCCGCTCGAATACGCTGAGCGGGGAGAAGCTGCATTTGTCGATCTCGGGAACGGCCGAAATATTGTAGCGCTTCTGGCGTCCGGTCCATTCGCGGAAGGGCATGCCTATCCTGCATTTCTTGTGCCGAAGCATTTCAAGATGAATCTATTTGATGATCACCAACTGGCATCGCTTTCCGAGCTTCGCGGAAAATGGGAGCTGGAGCCTGACAATCTGCCCACCCTGGTGACGTTCGCCAGTTCAACCGATCCTGCGACTGTGAAACTAATTTCTGTCGATCAGATAGAGCAGACATTTGGTCCCGGTGTCCGCTGGCGAGGCGTCACTATCGAGATGACGACTGACGCCATTACAGCAGCCATCGAAGCAAGACTGCCGTGGGTCGCCAAATTTACAGCTGGCTTGTCCGGCAGCAGCGTTGCTCTTTCTCCGGGAAAGTTCACTCTCAACGGTCCCTACTTAAAGAGAACTTAGGCGGAGGTCGGCAGGGTGATGTCTTTGCTTGACGTTGAAGCGTCGCCGCTAATCACTTAATGCCCAGATCACTAGCGGAGTAATCATGCAATTCGACACCAAGATCGCGGTCGTGATCCGGACCGACCTCGAAGCGTGGCAGAAGCTCAACGTCGCGTCATTCCTGGCCGGCGGCATCGCTGCCGCCTTTCCCGAATGTATCGGCGAGCCCTATGGCGACGCATCGGGCACGAAATATCTGTCGCTGATCGGCCAGCCGATTCTGATCTACGGCGCCGACCGGCCGGCGCTTTCGCGCGCGCTCGAACGGGCGCTCGCGAGGAACGTCACGCCCGCGGTCTATACCGAGGACATGTTCAGGACCACGCACGACGCCGCCAACCGCGAGGTGGTCAAGGGCGTGATCCGCGCCGAGCTCAATCTCGTAGGCCTCGCAATGCGCGCCGAGCGCAAGGTGATAGACAAGATCGTCGACGGGCTGAAGTTTCACAGCTAGGCGTTTCGAGCAAGCCTGAGCTGTTGGCCCGGCATTGTGCCATGGCTGCATCGTTGAAGGGTGACCTCAAAGCAGCCGCCGCGCTAACTGCTGAGTTGACTTGGTAAGTCAATCCTCGGACCGGACATCGTTGGTGCAGTGCTCGCCGCGCCAAACAGTCGAACTCATCGCGAGATGCTGGTCTGCCCGCCTAATCCGGCGCTGCGCAATTTAAAAGAAGAACCGAGGAACACCGGCCGTGACTGGCTTGTTCGTTCGTCGGGGCAGCACGAGGAGGCTACCATGAGGACACCTCAGCTCTCCGCATTAATGTTAGCTGTTCTTACCTTCAGCGCCGGCGCCGCGGAACCTCAGAAGCTGTGGGAGGCGAGTGGCTTCAAGAACCCCGAATCGGCGGTATTCGACCGAGCTGCGGGGGCCGTCTATGTTTCGAACGTCAACGGCGATCCGATGAAAAAGGATGGCAACGGCTTCGTTTCGAAGCTCGGGCCGGATGGAAAGGTCGTAACAATCGAGTGGGCCAAGGGACTCGACAGTCCGACCGGGCTCGCGCTTGCCAATGGCAAACTATACGTCGCAGATGTGGACCGGATTGCGGAAATCGACCTCGCCAAGGGCGAAGTCCTGAACCGGTTCGAGGCACCCGGATCCAAGTTCTTGAACGACCTCGCGGCTGACAAGAGTGGACGGATTTACGCTTCCGATATGGTGTCAAACAGCATTTGGGTGCTCGACGGCGGCAAGCTGTCTCTCCTGTTGCAGGATGACGCGCTCGAAAATCCGAACGGGCTCCTCGTCGAAGACGGCCGGCTTGTGGTTGCGTCGTGGGGCAAGATGGCCCCGGACTTCTCAACGAAGGTGCCCGGCCGCATGAAGGCGGTCGATCTCGCGACGAAGAAAGTGTCCGATCTAGGTAGCTCGACACCAGTCGGTAATCTCGACGGCGTCGAACCCGATGGCAAGGGCGGCTATCTTGCCACCGATTGGATGACCGGCGGGCTGTTCCGCATCGCGAGCGATGGCACAGCGACGCGCCTACTTCCACTCGCGAAGGGGAGCGCCGACCTCGGGATGGGACCGGATGGCATCGTCATGATCCCGATGATGATGGAGGGCACTATTGTGGCTTACAGGGTCGATACACGCTGAGAATAGGGATGCGTCTGACCTCGGCCGGGGCGCGGCTTCTGAAACAGCGCCCCCGGCCCACGATAGTCAAGACCACGCACGACGCCGCCAACCGCGAGGTGGTTAAGGCGTGATCCGCGCCGAGCTTAATCTCGTCGGGATCGCGATGCGTGCCGAGCGCAAGGTGATCGACAAGATGGTCGGCGGGCTGAAGTTTCACAGCTAGCAGCGTCCGCACAAGCGCGGAAGCCGAGCAGTAACCGCTTTGCTCCTCAACCCTGCAGTCCAACAAATCCACGCAGCTTTTTGACCGTTTCGTCGGCGTCCTTGGCTTCCTCGGTTGTGAGAACCGTGATCTCGCCAGTACGCCGGTGCAACACGCTATGGTGGATTGGCGCGCCTGACAGGCCGTCGATGTCCGACTTCACCGCGATGTCGTCGATGTCGTCGAGCGCGAACTCGACAGGTTTCTTTTTCCACAGCAGCATTTTTTGCTGCAGCGTTGCCTTGCCGAACTCCTTGTCGAGCGTCAGCGTTGTCGAGCCTGCTTTCAAAGTGAGCTTGCGTGGGGTTTCTTCGATATGAGTCATGGGCAGGTCCCCTGTTGGTTCCCTTTCACATGCCAGTTATCCGATAATTCTAATCCAAAACGCGGCGACCGAACAGGCTGGACGGCGCGGGCGGATGCCGCACCGGTGGCGGTTCGCTGCGCCGCCGCAGGCCCGCGTCGGGCAGTCGGTCGGCGCGGTCGCGGCCTCT
>NZ_LLXX01000147.1 GCF_001440405.1 Bradyrhizobium valentinum | reverse complement strand
GATGGCGCCGGCAACCGCCGGCCGCGCCGGCGCGCCGTGCCGCAGCCCGATCAGCGCGCCGGCCAAAATCGGCAACGACAGTGCCGGGATGGCCGTCATGCAGACCCAGGAGTTCTTGCCGACCAGCCGCGTCATCATCGGCAGGCGCTGCGGCATCATCATCTCGCCGCCGATGCCTGCGGCCAAAATCCCGACGGGGGCGAGCAGCAGCCAGCCAAATCCGCGCAGCGAGGCCTCGGGCCGCGACAAATGCAGGCTAACGCCAATTGCCGAGATCGCCAGCGCCAGCGTCACCGCGAATTTCAGGTCGAAGAACGGGTTTCGCATCGCAACCATCACGTCGGGCCTGACGCCGAGCTCCGTAAAGAACATCAACAGCGATACCGGCGCGGCGGCCAGCAACGCCAGCATCAGCGCGAAGCCGACGGGGCGCGCGCGGTGCGCATTGTCGGCCGCCAGCGTTCGAATGAGCTGATCGGTATCCATTCTCATTGTTCCCGTAGCTTCGCCGTCAGGCTGGTCAGTCCACGGTGCAGCGCCACCCGCACCGCGCCCTCGCTCATCGAAAATTTTGCCGCCGTATCCTTGATTGAGGCGCTGTCGACCGCGATCGACTGCAGCACTTCGCGCTGGCGTGCCGGCAGCGTCTGAAGCTGGGCCGCGACCTCGCTGGCGGAAGCCGTCTCGGCCGGAGCTTCGCCGGGCAGCGTCTCGGCGAAATCGTCAATATCGACGAAAATGCGCCGGCCGCGGCGCCGCAGCGCATCGATCAGCTTGTTCCGGGCGATCGCAAACAGCCATGGAGCAAAGGGGGCGCTGACATCCCAGGTATGCCGCTTCAAATGGACCGCCAGCAAAATGTCCTGCACGATGTCCTCGGACTGATCGACCGGTTGCCCTGCCCGCGCCAGACCGCGGCGCGCCGCGGCCCGGAGCACCGGCGTGACGGCCTTGAGCAGGCGATGATACGCCGCACTGTCGCCTGCAATGGCCGACCGCATCAGGCCGGTCCATTCGTCATCCCGTTCGCGCACCCGCGCTCCTACCCTGCAATTCGGTCGATCTTTCAATTTGTTACGTCAGGACGATCAGATCACGAAGTCGTGATCGAAAGTCTTGACGCCGAAGGTCCTGCGGTGTCCAACCGGGAATCGGGACGGCCGGCCGCGCGGACGGCAGGCTCATAACATCGATTGCGCTGTCTCGCATCCGGCGTAGCTCCTCCAAGAGAAGTCCGCGCGGCAAAATGCCCGCACGCGCGTCCGCTGCAACACCATTGCCCAGCTTTTGCCCGGTGTTGCCCGAAGATTCCCTGTTTTTGCCGTGCTGTGGACACGCGGCGGGGTCTTTTTTCGGGACTGGGCGGCGGCCAATGGGGAGATTCCACATGACGATCAAGGCCAGCGCGGGATCGGCATTGATTTTAGCGGCAGGGCTTTTGGTAGGTTTCGCAGGACCACTGCCGGCGATAGCCGCCGGTGCGGCTGCGGATAGCGCCGAGGTCTCGAAATCGGAGAGCGCGACATCCGGCAAGTCCGCCAAGACCGGTTCGCGTTACCTGAAGAAGCGCTCCGCCGATCGCAAATCCACCCACGCGGCATCGAAATCTACCGAGAGCAAGAAAGCCGACGAAAAGCAGGTCGCTGATGCGAGCGGCAGCCCCCAACCCGCGATGCCCGAATGGCTCGCCAATGCCAACGCACAAATGACTTCGACCGATGCGGCCCCCGATACCGCCAAGGCCATCTCGGCGGCCATGTCGGAGAAAGCCAACACGGTCCTTCAGCAAGCGGCAGTGGACAAGCCGGCCGACGCCGAGGCGGTGCCGGCCGATGCCGCCGTGGTTGCCTCCGACCAGCTCAACGACGTCGATCGGGCGCTGCAGGAAGAGAACCCCTCCACGTCCACGCAGACAGTTGCAATGGCCTCGGCCAGATCGGCATCGGAGGCTCCCGATCAGGCCGCCAGTAACGATAGTTCCACCCTGGACAAGACCTCGCTGATCGGAAAGATCTTCATCGCCTTCGGCGCCTTGCTGACGATGGCGTCGGCCGCGCGCATGTTCATGGCGTAGCCGTCGGCGCACCATCCCCGCGTCCAGGGTCCGTTCCCACCCACTTGAAGCCCATCCCGGCAGCGGGCACATTGCGCGCAGATTGAGATACCCCGGGGTGGATCATGGCGACATTCGAATGCATCATTGTCGAGAGCAAGGGCGCGGTCGGCATCATTAAGCTGAACCGGCCGAAAATGCTCAACGCGCTCTCGTTCGGCGTGTTTCGCGAAATCGCCGCCGCAGTCGATGACCTCGAGGCCGACGACAAGATCGGCTGCATCCTGCTCACCGGCAGCGAAAAGGCGTTCGCCGCCGGCGCTGACATCAAGGAGATGCAGCCGAAGAGCTTCATCGACATGTTCTCCAGCGATTTCACCGCCATTGGCGGCGACCGCGTCGCCACCTGCCGGAAACCGACGATCGCGGCCGTCAGCGGCTATGCGCTCGGCGGCGGCTGCGAGCTTGCCATGATGTGCGACATCATCATCGCCGCCGACACCGCAAAATTCGGCCAGCCCGAAATCACGCTCGGCACCATCCCGGGCATCGGCGGCACCCAGCGGCTGACGCGCGCGATCGGCAAGTCCAAGGCGATGGATCTGTGCCTTACCGGACGCATGATGGATGCGGCGGAAGCCGAGCGTTCCGGCCTCGTCAGCCGCGTCGTGCCGGCTGATAAATTGATGGAAGAAGCGCTCTCGGCGGCGGAAAAAATCGCCTCGATGTCGCGTCCGGCTGCCGCCATGGCCAAGGAAGCCATCAACCGCGCATTCGAGACGCCGCTGTCGGAGGGCATGAATGTCGAGCGCAATCTGTTCCACTCGACCTTTGCGCTGGAAGACCGTGCCGAAGGCATGGCGGCGTTCATCGAGAAGCGCAAGCCGGTGAACAAGAACAAGTAGGGCCGAGTTCTCTCCGCACGTCGTCCCTGCGAACGCAGGGACCCATACGCCGCGGCCGTCGTGTTGAAGCGACGATGGCAGACATCTTCTCTAAGCAACTACGCCCTGTGGTTATGGGTCCCTGCGTTCGCAGGGACGACGGATTATAGCTTGCGGCTCCGCGCCAGCGCAGCATTGACCAGCGCGCGATAGCCACGCTCTGCAAACGTCGTCGGACGATCGAGGCCCAATCGTGCCAGACATTCGCGCTTCGACGCATCCGGCGGCTGGGTCACTCCCTGCCACAGCAATCCGGGCAGAAGCCGCGGCGTCCGCTGCGCTTCCCGAAGCAACTGCAGCGCCGGGATCAGCCGCTGCTCGATCTCGGTAAAGTCGCTGCCGAACGGGAATGCCGGCAGCAACCCTGCCTCGCGCGCGGGCCTCAAAGCCTCCGCCACCCGTTCCGGAAAATTCTCGCGATGCGCGCGCGGAACTTCAAACGCCTTCGGCAGCTTGCCGGCATCCCTGGCGATCTTCGTAAGCTCGTCCTGAAAACGGGAATCGGTGACCTGCAACATCGCCGCAATGGTCTCGGCGTCCGATTTGCCCCTGACATCGGCAACGCCGTATTCGGTGACGAAGACGTCGCGCAGATGCCGCGGGATGGTCTCATGACCGTAGTTCCAGCGGATGTTGGAGTGCGTCTTTGCACCCGCCTGCCGCGTCGCCTCCAGCGTCAGGATCGACCGCGCGCCTTGAAGCGCGAACGCCTGCGCCACGAAATTATACTGGCCGCCGACGCCGCTGACGACTTGGCCATCGTCGAGGCCGTCCGAGACCGCGGCCCCCATCAGCGTCGCCATCATCGCGTTGTTGACGAAGCGGGCGCCGACGCGCGCCCGGCGCTTGGCATCCTCGTCGCCATAGAGCTCGTTGGTGAAGGACACCGGCATCATCTGGATGCGCGCGAGTTGCTCGTCCGGCATTTCGCGCAACGCGCGATAGAACGATTTCGGCCCGAGGAAAAACGCGCCGTGCAGCGTCACGCCATCGACCTCGCGCTTGAGAACACCGGCGTCGATCAGGCCGAGAAACGCCTCGATCAGCATTTCGCTGACACCATAGAGTCCCTTCTCGAACGGTCCCGTGTGCGCTTGCTCGATTCCAGGCGCAAGCCGCTTCATGATGGTGCGGAACTGTGCGCTGTCGCGATGGCGAACGATCAGCCCCTGCGCCAGTGCATCGCCGACCTGGCCGATGCCGATCTGCAGAGAGCCGCCGTCAGGCACGAGGCTAGCTGCATGAAGCCCGATCGCGTATTTGGTGTCGCTGACCGGCTCGGCCGGCGGCGCAAACAGCGGGAAATCCGTCGCAGGACTGTCGAGAACCGCGGAAAATTCGTCCGCCGGCAAATCGCCCGCGCCCGGCATGAACGGCAGTTCGGAATTGACCTGGCCGATCAGCTTGAACGACGCCCGGCCCTCGCTGCGGGCACGCAGGATGTCGAGCGTAGTGTCGGTATTGCAGCTCAGGCCGTAGCGCGTCACGCCTTCGACCACGCGTTTCGCGACCAATTGGGTGACGACGTTCAGCCCGCGCGTCAGCAGGTATGACGAGGCATGGGTGTAGTTCGCGGAGATGTAATGCTGCTGCGCGTACGGCACGTGCAGCCATTTGCCGGCCAGGAAGAAAAACTCGATCACGCTGATGTTGGGCGGCAGTTCGCCGGCATGCAGCGCGTTCGCATACGTCAGATCGGGATAGCCGCCGAACAGGCGATCGATCACCGGGCCGATGAAGCGCCGTTCGAGCAGGCTTGAGGGCTGTGGTTTTTCCAGCGTCAGCGCCGAAAACAAAGTGAGCTTGATCGAGCGGTCGGCGGCGGCGCGTGCGTACAGCGCGTTGACGACATGATTGGCCTTGCCGAGCCCAAGCGGCAAGCCGACCATGAGGTCGGTTCCGACCTCGCGGATGATATCCTCCGCGATCGCTTCGGGATCGGAAAACAGCTTTGGCATCAGTAGCGGACCCGGGGCATAGCTGCGAAGCTAACCGCCCTGAATCGGACGCCAGCCACCGAAGCTATAGCGCATCTGCCGCCGAACTTCGTCTGTGACGAACCGGCAACAGCCAAGCTTTGATTTCACCGAATTAATGTACTGATGTCGCGCGGCAGTTTGCCTGTAGCGACGGTGCCCCCTAAACAGGTAGACGAGGCTGTCGGCGGGGGCGGACGGACAGTGCATGATCCGGAATGACGGGTAACCGGCATTCCGGATCATGCCCAAACAGGAAGATAGAGCGGGATGACTCGAAGCAGGGTTATCACGCTCTTGTGTTGACTACGGGGTCAAATGACTAAGCGTGCCGCAAGGGTTGGCCGCGTTGAAAGACGGTTGCTTCGATCGGGCATTTGCCTTGCTGCGGCTTGCCTCGCGTTTGCGGCGTCGGCTGCGCATGGCGAATCGCTCCCCGAGGCGCTGGCCAAGGCCTACCAGACCAATCCCGCGCTCAATGCCGAGCGGGCGCGTCAGCGCGCCACCGACGAGAACGTGCCGCAGGCTCTTTCGGGTTATCGGCCGCAGATCGTTGCTACTCTCTCCGCCGGCTTTCAGGCGGTGCGTAACCTGCTGCCCGACAACACCATCCAATCGGCGAACCTGAAGCCCTGGACCATCGGCGTGACCGTGTCCCAGACGTTGTTCAACGGCTTCAGGACCGCCAACAGTGTACGCGTGGCGGAATTGCAGGTGCAGGCGGGTCGCGAGGCGCTGCGCAATGTCGGTCAGGGCGTGCTGCTGGATGCAGTCACGGTCTACACCAACGTTCTCGCCAACCAATCGCTGGTCGAAGCCCAGCGCGCCAACGTGGCGTTTCTGCAGGAAACGCTCGACATCACCCAGAAGCGTCTGAATGCCGGCGACGTCACGCCCACCGACGCTGCGCAGGCCGAGGCGCGTCTGAGCCGGGGCCGCGCCGACTTGAATGCCGCTGAGGTCAATCTGGCTGTCAGCCAAGCGACTTATCTCCAGGTCATCGGCAACGCGCCGAACCTGCTCCGCCCCGCTGACACCGTCGACCGCCTGCTGCCGCGCAGCCGCGATGACGCCACCGGGCAGGCCTTCCGCGGGCATCCCGCCGTGATGGCGGCAAGCTTCGATTTCGATGTCGCCACCACCTCGATCCGCGTCGCCGAAAGCAGCCTGATGCCGACGATCACGCTGCAGGGCAGCGTCAGCCGCAGCAAGGACTCGGACCCCACGCTTGGCACCCTCGGGACCGACCAGGCTTCCGTGACCGGCCAGCTCACGCAGCCGATCTATGACGGCGGAATGGCCGCTTCACAGACCCGGCAAGCCAAGGAAATCGCGGCCCAAAGCCGGCAGGTGCTGGACCAGGTCCGCAATCAGGCCCGCACCGCCGCGGTCGGCGCCTGGGTCGCCAATGAAGGCGCCAAGATTGCGGTGACCGCATCCGAAGCCGAAGTCCGCGCCGCCACCGTCGCGCTGCAGGGCGTGCAGCGGGAGGCAGCCGGCGGCCAGCGCACCACTGTCGACGTGCTGAACGCGCAGCAGGATCTGATCCTGGCGAAGGCCCGGCTGATCGGCGCGCAGCGCGACCGCGTGATCGCCTCCTACACCCTGCTCAGCGCGATCGGCCGGCTCGACGTCAAGACGCTCAACCTCAAAACGCCGGACTACCTGCCGGAAGTGCATTACCATCAGGTACGCGACGCCTGGCACGGCCTGCGCACGCCGTCGGGGCAGTAGGTTGTATTCCCCCGTCATTCCGGGGCGATGCGAAGCATCGAACTATGGTGCGCAATTGCGCACCTGAGAATCTCGAGATTCCCCGATGCGCAATTGCGCATCTGAGGTCTGGTCCTTCGGACCATCCCGGAATGACGACAAACGCAGTGTTAACCGGACGCTGATCATGTCCGGTATTTTCAGTCGCCAGCAACTCGCCTTGCCCTAAAACGCGGGTCCGCTTCTGCCACCCGTTTATTTTGATCGATTTTGCGAGGCCTCGTGGTTTCAAACATTCTGCGCTGGTCGGCCAACGGCTTGTTGGTCCTGCTCCTGTCCGCAATCCTTGTGGTCACCTCATTCCGCCTCGCGGCGTCAATACGCGAAACCGGAGCGCGCGCCCAACTGGCGCCAAAGACCGGCCACCTGGTGCCGACGCGTTCAGGCCGCGTGTTCGTGCAGGAGAAGGGTCCGGAGGATGGCATTCCCGTGGTGCTGTTTCACGGCACGGCGGCGTGGAGCGAGCTATGGCGGCACACCAGCGACGTGCTGGCCGCTGCCGGCTTTCATGTGATCGCCCTCGATCTCCCGCCGTTTGGATTCTCGGACCGTCCCGGCAGTTATACGCGGCAGGATCAGGCCGCCCGGATCAACGATGTGCTTGATGCACTGAAAGCTGAGCCCGCCATCATCGTCGGCCACTCCTTCGGTGCTGGTGCTGCGACTGAACTTGCGATGCGATATCCGGATCGGGCGCGCGCACTGGTGCTGGTCGATGCCGCGCTCGGACTGACAGCTGCGCCATCGGACGCGCCCTGGGTGGTCCAGCCGCAATGGATTCGCGAAGTCCTGGTGTCGCTGACCATCACCAATCCGGTGGCGACGCAAATGCTGCTCAAATCGCTGATCGCGAAGAAGGAGCGCGCGCTGCCGGAATATGTCGCGATCCTGCAAAGGCCGCTGGCGCAGCGCGACAGCACGAGCGATATCGCCGACTGGCTGTATTATTTCCTCGGCACCGATACCAATGCCGCGAGCGCGGACCGCAATGCCTATGCGAAGCTGGAAGTCCCCGTCGCGATCCTATGGGGCGACAAGGATACTATCACCCCGGTTGAGCAAGCTCTCGATCTCCGAAGGCTGTTGCCATCAGATACGGATCTGACATTGCTGCCGGGGCTCGGTCACATTCCGCAGATCGAGGACCCCACCATGTTCAACGATGCCCTGCTCAAGACGCTTGGAAAACTCTAGACTGAGCCGAGATTCGGCCGGAGACATCATGGACATCATCAGACTGTGCGCCTGGGGCTATGCCGCCCTGCTCGGCTTCGTGATCCTAACCGGTTACATCCCAGCCTTCATCGACGCCAATGACATGATCTTCGGCCTGTTTCGCCGCACCTGGTACGCCGACGGGCTGCATCTCGTCTCGGCGCTATGGGCGGCAACGGCGGCGATGGCCTCGCGCCGCGCCTCGGAACTGTTCTTTCAATTATTCGGCGTGTTCTACTTTGCCGACGGCGTGCTCGGCCTGCTCACCGGCAGCGGCTATCTCGACTTCGGCATCCTGATCAACGGCGTCCTTGACCTGCCGCTCTCGACGCGGTTTTTCGCCAACGCTCCGCATCTCGGCCTCGGCGGCGTAGCAATCCTGATCGGCTATGGGCTGGCGCCGCGGACGCGGACCACCGTCCATGCTTAAGTGGCTGCGGCGCATCCTCGCTGTTCTCGCGATCCTGATCGCGTTGTCGGTGCTTATGCCGCTGGCCTATATCGAGGGGGCCTGCCGCCCGGCTTCCAGCGCCACAGCGTCCGCCGCACCGGCGGTGACCCTTCCCGCAATCGGCGAGCCGGGCTACCGGCGCAAGCTGAACAATACGTTCTTCACCTTCCCCGAATGGTACATCGTCTATTCCTTCGAAGATTTCGGCCGCTTCCTCGATCGCTCCAGCGAAAGCCACTTCAATTATTTGAGCCATATCTTCGGCTTCTGGCGAAGCTTCTGCACCATCAACCGCGCCGTGCCTGCGACCGGAGAATCCCTGGCCGAAGTCAAGACGATGATCTACGTGATCGGGATCAGCTATTCGTTGGAATATGCCGTCAAAGGATTCTACGAGAATACGATCGGCCGCGTGTTCGAATGGATCAGAGGCGAGAAGCGCACCCCGCAGGATGAATTCGGCCGCGCCGTGCTGCAGGACTATGCCGCGTTCCTCTACACCGTACCCTGGTACAAATACCCGTTCCAGAAGAAGCTCGACGGCCTGATGGCAATTTCGGCGCCGACGCCAAGTAGCTTGCGTAGCCGGGAGCGCGACTTCGTGCTCGGCGCGGAATACTTCGTCAAGATCGGTTACGCCGCGCTGATTCAGAAGGCGCTAGACGCCAGCAATGACACCGAGCCACGCGACATCATGTTTGCCGTCGCGACGCTGCCGCCGGAGTTATTGGCAAAAGAACCGCACATCAAGCCGATCCGTGCGCTCAACGCACAATGGCAGCTCGTGCAGACGCCGCGCTACAAGGCGTTCACCGGCATCCTGCAGCGGCTGCTGGATCAGGGTTATGGGGTTGCAGAGATCGCGGGCAATCACGACATCCTTATCACCGTGATTGCGCCCGACGCCGCCAAGCTCGATATCAAGGGTACGACGGAGCTGTTTTCACTGGAGCTCGATGCGAAGCCCGGCTTCCGCCGGGCGGGCCTGAAGGCAAGGATCGACCGTCTCCTCGATATCAACCGCGAGCTCAAGGCCAGAGGTGCAAACATTGAGCACTTCTATGACTACTGACGGACGTCAGCGCGGCGATGGGCGTTGGGGCCGGATTGCCGGCGCGATCGCCCTGGTCGTGTGCGGCTGGCTTGCCGTTGTCACCGCGTTGACCTTCGGCTCAGCCCCCGGCAAGTCAATGGCGGTCATTGGCCCGCCGTCCCAGGCGCTGGCCGCGATCGCCAAGGCCAACGGCCGCATTGTTGCGTCGAACAACTACGTCACCATCGCGCGTTCCGACGACGCCGATTTCGTCGGCCGTCTCTACGCGGCCGGCGCGCTGTTGGTGCTCGACGCCGAACAGGCGGGCGGCTGCAGCGGCCTGCCGCCGAAGCGGTTTACCGCGCAACTTTGACGGACCAGAGTTCCAGCCTGGCCGGCCTGCCCTAGACGGCTTAATCCTTCTGTGCCCTGCGGGTTATCTCTCGGGCTGAGTACCCATTTCGGCCGAAATACCTGTATACTGGTGGCGGGCCGACCTTCCGGCCGACGGGCTAAAGACCATGATCAAGACATCAATGAACCGGTTGGTCGTGCCCCTGATAGGGCTTGTTGCGGCGACTGGCATCGGAACGATCGTCGCCATGCAGTACATTGGGCGCGAGCCAACTGCTGATAAGGCTGCAGGCGTTGCGCCAAAGTCGGTCACTGACCAGCGCGTTAAGGGGCCGGCACTCGCAAGCGTGCAGGCGGAGGCAAACGCGGT
>NZ_LLXX01000146.1:29864-30558 GCF_001440405.1 Bradyrhizobium valentinum | reverse complement strand
GGGTGTTCGCAAACTCAGCTTACCCCTGACCACCTGCCACCCCATAGGATCTACGATTCTTTCCTCTCGCGCGCCTTGAATAGCCGGTCGGCGACGAATTTTCGCAGGCGCGCAGGATCGTCGAACTCTAGCGTTACCGCGAACGGCACGATGTGCTGCCGATCGCGCAGCCGCGCCAGATCCTTTTCCGTCGTCACCAATGTCAGCCCGTCGCGCCGAGCCTCGGTAATCAATCCTTCGATCTCGGACTGCGAATACGGGTGATGATCGGCGAAGGCGCGCTGCATGACGACATCGATACCGCCAGCGCGCAGCGTGTTGAAGAATCGCGTTGGATCGCCGATGCCGGCAAATGCCAGCACGCGCTGGCCGCGAAGCTGCCTCACCGCCGCCTCGTCCGGCTTCAGATGCGCTGATAACACCGGCTTGCCTTGCGCTGCAATCTCCGCCGCCACCGGCGCAGCGGCGGAGCCGTCGCCGACGATGATCAGCGCGTCGGTGCGCGCCAGTTGCGGCCGCAGCGGCGCGCGCAGCGGGCCGGCGGGAAATACCTGCCCATTGCCGACCCCGCGCTCGCTGTCGATCACGATCAGGGAAGCGTCCTTGACGATCGCCGGGCTCTGGAAGCCGTCGTCCATCAGGATCACGGTCGCGCCTTGCGACCGCGCCAGCGGCACGCCGTCCGCGCGCTTGC
>NZ_LLXX01000146.1:0-29785 GCF_001440405.1 Bradyrhizobium valentinum | reverse complement strand
CTGCCAGCATCAACGGCTCGTCGCCGACATCGGAAGCCGCGTGCCTGACAGGATCGACCCTGACCGGCCCGCGCAATTCACCGCCATAGCCGCGGCTGAGCACGACCGGCGTCTCGCCGAGCTCGCGCAGCAGCTTCGCCAGCGCCAGCACGGTCGGCGTCTTGCCGGCGCCGCCGACGCTATAATTGCCGATGCAGAGCACCGGAATGCCGGCGTTCAATCCCTTGCGGTGCAGGCGCTTTGCGGCAACGGCGCCATAGAGTGCGGCGAGCGGTTTCAATAGATGCTTGTTGAGCGAAGACGGGCCGTGCCAGAAGCCCGGCTCACGCATTGGCGGCTCCCATCTCGATCCGCAATTGCAGCAAGTACGGCTCGAGCGAGCTGAGCGTTCGCTCCAGCGCGCCGCCGAGCTGCCCGACCACGCGCTCGGACGCAGTCAGCACGGCTTCGCGCGCCTTGGGATCGGCGAGCATCTGCCCGAAGTGCTTGACCAGCGCTTCCTGCGTATCCGCCCGCCGCGCGCCGCCGGCCGAATCGAGGGCTTCGTAGACGTCGGTGAAATTGAAAACGTGGGGGCCGTGGACCACCGACGCACCGAGCTTGATCGCCTCGATCGGATTCTGCCCGCCATGCTCGACCAGCGACCCGCCCATGAACACGATCGGCGCCAGCCGGTAGAACAATCCCAATTCACCCATGGTGTCGGCGACATAGATGTCGGTCGTAGCGGTGGGTAGATCCTCGTGCGAGCGCAGGGTCGGATTGAGACCCGCGGCAGAGATCATGCGCGCGATGGCCTCGCCGCGATCGGGATGCCGCGGCACGATCACGGTGAGCAGCTGTGGAAAATAGCGGGCGAGCGTCCGGTGGGTTTCCGTGAGGATTTCCTCTTCGCCGGGATGCGTGGAGGCCGCGACCACCACCGGGCGGCCGCGCGTCATCGACATCAACATATCCAGTTTGTTGCCGTCGGCCGGCGGAGCGGGAACGTCGAGCTTGAGATTTCCCGTGACGATGACGTTGCGGCTGCCCAGAGCGGCAAAGCGATCGGCATCGGTCTGTGACTGCGCCAGGCATACGTCGAACTTGCCAAGCAGCGCCGAGATGGTCCCTGCGACCCGGCGCCAGCGCGGAAACGAGCGGTGCGACATCCGCCCGTTGATCAGCACCATCGGCAACCGCCGCGCGGCGCTCGACAGGATCAGGTTCGGCCACAGATCGGATTCGATGAACAGCGCCAGCGAGGGCCGCCAATGATCGAGAAAACGCGTGACGTAGCGCGGCGAGTCGTAGGGCACATATTGATGGATGACGTCAGAGGGGAACCGCTTGGCGACGATCGCAGCCGAGGTCACCGTGCCTGACGTCACGAGGATACGCAGGTCGAGCGCGCGCAGCCGCTCGATCAGCGCAGCCGCTGCCAGCACCTCGCCAACGCTGGCGCCGTGAATCCACACCAGTGGGCCTGGGGGGCGGACGTCGGCGCTGATGCCGCGGCGCTCGCCGACCCGCGCCGGATCTTCTTTGCCGAGCTTCAATCGCCGGCTGATCAACGCAGGCGACAGCGGCACCATCGCGAACGACAGTTTCCGGTAGACGCGCAACGTCATCGGCAGCGAATTAGCCAAGAGCGGCCTCCGGACGGCCGACGGCCTTATAGGCGCGACGGGTCGCTTCGTTCAGATAAGCTTCTACCTGAAGACGCAGCTTTTCCATAGTCTCGGCATCGGCATCCGGCGGCACGTATACATGTCCAACGCCTACCACCGCACCGCGCCCGAACGGCAAATTGATGGTGGTAGAGTCCCAGTTCTTCAACCGGATGAATCGGCTGGTCACCATCGCAAAGGGCATGATCGGCCGGCCCGACTCCCGCGCCAACATGATGATTCCGAGCCCCACCACCCGCGCGCGCTTCGGCACGTCGGCGGTGGTAGCGACGTTCCACTTTTCTTCGAGCGCCTGCAGCATTTCCCTGAAGGCGCCGACGCCACCCTTGCGGTGAAAAGCGCCGCCGTGATCGCCGGAGCCGCGGATGGTTCCAATGCCGAGCCGCTCGGCGGCAATGGCGTTGAACTCGCCGTCGCGATGCCGCGAGATCAGGACCTTGGCGCGATGGCTCTCCTTGGTCTTGATGAACGGCGTCATGAAATGCTGGCCGTGCCAGAATGCGAAGATCGCCGGCATCTCCGGCTCGACGATGTCATAGACGGTGGCCGGCTCATAGCTGAAGCGATTGGTCAGCCAGACCAGCCGCAGATATTCGGCCGCGAGCACCCCCAGCGCGCGCTGAACCCAGGTGCTGCGCAGCAAGTCGCGAAGGAATCGTTTCAACTGCAGGACTTCTTAACTGGAGGACTTCGTGTCTTGACCTGGATCGAGCAGCCGGTGGAGGTGAACCACGAAGTAGCGCATGTGGGCGTTGTCCACGGTCTGCTGCGCCTTCGCCTTCCAGGCCGCGTGAGCGGATGCGTAATTGGGATACACGCCGACGATGTCGACCTGGTCGAGGTCCTTGAACGTGGTGTGTTCGAGATCGGTCAACTCGCCGCCGATGACGAGATGAAGCAATTGCTGCGGGGCACTATCTGGCATGTTGGTCTTTCCTAATGAGATGCCCGGCAAGCAGGAGCGACAGCGTTTGTCGCGGCGTGGACGGGATGATTTGTGGCACGGATTTCGACCGATTCAGGGCAACGGACGATTTCGGAAATGCTCGACAATGCGCGCATGCCGATCCTGTCCCGCCGCCACCAGCACCCCGTGCACCACCTCCCGGCGATTATACTCAATCGCATCCCCCGAGAGCGCGGTCATTCTACCATTCGCTTCCTGCACGATCAAATTCGCCGCGGCAAGATCCCAGTCGCGGCTCTGACCGCCTGCAAAAGCGGCATCGAGGCTGCCGTCCGCAACCCGGCACAACCGAAGCGCCAGCGATCCGATTCGCGGATGCAGCGTGATCTCGTCCGGTGACGAACTCAGCCGCTGCACCAGCGGCTTCGGACCGGCCATGCGGGAAAAATCGAGGTCCGTTCCTGCGGTTGCACGCACCGGCACTTCGTTGCGCGTGGTGCCTTGCCCGCGGACCGCGAAGAAGAATTCGTCGCTGGCGGGAGCGAACACCGCCGCCAGCACCGGCGCCGAACCCGCGACCAGCGCCACGCTGACGCACCAGTCTTCGCGGCCGGCGAGATAGGCGCGGGTGCCGTCGATCGGATCGACGATCCAGACCAGCCCCTTGCCGAGACGCGCGTCGTCGTCGACGCTCTCTTCCGAGAGCCAGCCATAATCCGGCGTCGCCGCGCGCAGCCGCCGCTCCACGAGGTCGTTGACCGCGATGTCGGCTTCGGAGACCGGCGACGAGGCGCCCTTGGTCCAGTTCTTCAGCTCGGTGCGAAACAACGACAACGCCAGCGCACCGGCTTCGCGCACGGTGTCCCTCAACAGCGCGGCATCGCGCGCCGAGATCCGGTCGGCGGTATCAGCGTCCGCCAAGCGTCAGGCCCTCGATGCGCAGCGTCGGCGCGTTGACGCCATAGCGGAATTCCAGATCGTTGGCGGGAACCAGCGATTTGAACATCGCCAGCAGATGCCCCGCGATCGTCACCTCGCTGACGGGGTAAGTGATCTCGCCATTCTCGATCCAGAAGCCGGAGGCGCCGCGGCTGTAATCGCCGGTCACGCCGTTGACGCCGGAGCCGATCAGGTCGGTGACGTAAAAACCCTGCTTGATGTCGGAGATCAGTTCCTTCGGCGTCATCTCGCCGGGCTCGAGATGCAGATTATACGATCCCGGCGACGGCGACGACGAGACGCCGCGATGGGCATGCCCGGTCGTGACCAGCCCGAGCTCGCGCGCGGTCGCGCAATCGAGCAGCCACGTGGTCAACACTCCCTCATCGATGAGCGCGAGCTTCTTCACTTTCACGCCCTCGGCGTCGAAGGTCTGCGAGCGCAGACCGCGCACCCGCAAGGGATCATCGATGATGCGGATATTCTTCGCGAACAGTTGATCGCCCATCCGGTCCTTCAGGAAGCTCGTCTTGCGCGCGATCGAAGCGCCGTTGATGGCGCCGACGAGATGGCCGACCAGCGATGCCGACACCCGGGGGTCGTACACGACCGGCACCTTGCAGGTCTCGACCTTGCGCGGATTGGCGCGTGCCACGGTACGCTCCCCCGCCCTGCGGCCGACGCTTTCGGGCGACGCGAGGTCGGAGGCATGCGGGGCCGAGCTGAAATCGTAATCGCGCTCCATCGTCGTGCCTTCGCCCGAGATCGCGGTCACGGAGATGCCGTGGCTGGAGCGCAGGTAAGAGCCGTGGAAGCCGGTCGAGGTCACCAGCACCATGCCGCCGATGCCGCTCGAGGCGGACGCGCCGCTCGACTTGGTCACGCCCTTGACCGCCAGAGCTGCGGCCTCCGCTTCGCAGGCGCGGCGCTCCAGCTCGCTTGTGGTCGGAATATTGCGGTCGAGCAGATCGAGATCCGCGAACTCGCGCGCCAGCAGCGAGGGGTCGGCGAGGCCGACATATTTGTCGTCGGGCGCGACGCGGGCCATTGCGACCGCACGCTCGGCAAGCTTGGCGACGCCGTCGCCGGAGATGTCGTTGGTGGAGACCACCGCCTGGCGCTGTCCGACCAGCACGCGCAGGCCGACGTCATCTCCTTCCGAACGCTCGGATTCCTCGACCCGGCCATCGCGCACTTCAACCCCCTGCGAGACGCCGCGCACCGCGACCGCGTCCGCGGCATCTGCACCGGCGCGCTTGGCCGCCTCGACCAGTTGCTGCGCCAGCGTCGAGAGCGCCGATTGATCGAACAGGTCGGAGGCCGCGTCAGAGGTCTTCTGGGACTTCGAAAGCTGTGACGTGCCGGATGGTGAAGAGTTCACAAACAAAATCCCTGACATTGAAGGGGTTTCAGGCGCAGATCGCAAGGTCCTCAGATGTGCCTGATTCACAGGGATTTCAAGCATTTTGCGACGCCAAATACCAAACAATTTCGGCATTTGCGCAAGGTCTCGTCAATCATGCGTGCCAAGGTCTTGTCAATCATGCGGGGAGATCCAGGGCGGGTGACGTCTCCTTAACCAGGCTTTTTAAGACGAAACGGAAATCGCTCGGCTAAGGTCTCGCGTATCGACCGGGAACATAATCCCGGCGGGGAGATGAGAGCCGTGAGGCGTCAAACAGCAATAAGCGGGATCAATCCCGCCGGGTCGAGCCGTGCACTGCGGCTCGACCCTCTTTCTCTGCCGCTTAGCTTCCATGCGCACGACACCCGCGCAGACGGCGGCGTGCGAAAAATCGAACTCCATCGCGAACGCGTTGTGCTGCACCGTGCCGTCAAGGGCATGCGGATGGCGATCAACGTCCGCGTCAGCGACTTTCTTGGCGTCGCGTTGCGTGGTCTCGACGACGACGCACAGATGCTGGTGCTGGCGCATCGCGACCCCTCGCTGAACATTCCCTTGTGCGTGAGCTCCGACGATGAGGAGATCGCTTCCGCCTGGCAGATGTGGAGCGACATCTTCGCGCTGCCGCTATTGGCGGAAGATGACCACGGCGAACCGGCCGCCCGGCGCCGCCGCCACAACGCGATCCGCGCCCGCCGCCCGAAATTCCTGGTGCGCCGCCGCGCCGGCGACCTGCTCAACCCGGCCAATATCCATCAGGGCGAACGCGAGATCATCGCGCGGGATTAACCTCGTCATCGCTCCTGCAGGATGAGTGAGACGCTCCTCATCGCTGTCGTCCCTGCGAACGCAGGGACCCATACTCCGCGGCAGCACTTATTGAGCGCGCGGGTCGACGACCTTCTTCAACAACGAAAGCCTGTGGTTATGGGTCCCTGCGTTCGCAGGGACGACGACGGACACACTACGCGCGCACCACCGCGTCAACCAAGAGTCCTGCGAACAGCAACAGCCCCGCATCGCGGTTGGACCAGAATACCCGCAGGCACAGTGCGGGATCGCTGATGTCCAATCGCCTGATCTGCCAGGCGAGATGCGCGGCGAACGCGACCAGGCCGATCCAGGCCGGCCAGCGTGCGCCGCCCAGAGCCAGCGCTACGCCGATCAAGATCACTGCGAGCGAGTAAAACACCGCGAGCGCGCGATGGGTGCGCGCGCCGAACAGGCGGGCGGTGGACTTGATGCCGATCAGCGCGTCGTCCTCGGCGTCCTGGTGGGCGTAGATCGTGTCGTAGCCGATCACCCAGGCGATCGAGCCGGCATAGAGCACGAGCGCGGTCAGATCGATCCGCCCAAGCGTGACCGCAAATCCCATCAGCGCGCCCCAGGAGAAGGCAAGCCCCAGCACGACCTGCGGCCACCAGGTGATGCGCTTCATGAAGGGATAGACGGCGACGATGACGAGCGAGGCGATGCCGGTCATGATCGCGAAGCCGTTGAACTGCAGCAGCACTGCCAATCCAATCAGCGCCTGCAGGACCAGGAAGGCAAACGCCTGCGTCACGCTGACCTGCCCGGCGGGCAATGGCCGCGACCGCGTCCGCTCGACCCGCGCGTCGAGATCGCGGTCGGTGATGTCGTTCCAGGTGCACCCTGCCCCGCGCATGACAAAGGCGCCGATGAAAAACAGCACGATCACGAGCGGCAATTGCGAGACGTCGCGGGCAATGCCGGCGGCCAGCGCCGCCGACCACCAGCACGGCATCAGCAACAGCCACGATCCGATCGGACGGTCGAAACGGGAAAGCCGTAAGTAAGGCCGCGACCAGGACGGCGCGCGCGTATCGACCCAGTTGCCGGTCGCATCGGCAACGCGGGTGGTCGCGTCGCTCATCGGGCCGGGATCATCGCGCGAGAACGTTGCCGTTCAGCGTATCGAAGGTGCTGCCGCCCTTCTTCACGGTTTGCGCCTCGGGCAGCGCCGCCGAAGAGCCAAGCACTTCGCTGAGGCTCGGACCGGCGGGTCCGCGTGTCCGCGCCTGCTCCGCGACGGCGCAGACCTGATTCTGCATCTTCTCGGTGTTCTTGTGGCCGTTCTTGAGCTGGTCGGCGATCTGCGGCGGAATTCCGCATTTGGCGGAATTGGTCTGGACATATGAGATCATCTTCAATTCGGCCTGGCCGAAATTTTTGATCAGCTTGCAGGCCTCATCCGGCGCCGCCTTGCGGTCGCTTGCGGCCTTGATCAGCTTGCCGCGCCGCTCGGCCTCCTCGCGCAAGGGAACGAACCCTTTCATGCAGGCGTCTGGCGAACCGCTGGCCTGTGGCGGCGGCGCTCCGCCTCCGAATGCTCCGCTGGAAACCGGGGCGGCACCTTGCGACGGGAACGGCGACGGGGAGCCGACCGAGGCCGACGGCGCAGCGCCATTCACCGGCGGAAACGGCGAGGCATTCGCGGGTGCCGCGCTCTGGTTGGGCAATGGCGCCGGAAACGCACCTTGCGCAAGCACTTGCCCGGCGTGAACAATCACGACGGCAGCGGTCAGCGGCACAATCAGGCGGCGGATCATCAAGGGTTGTTCTCCGGCAAGGTCAGGCAGCCCCGGCGTCTTCTAAACGAAGCGGATTTGCATTGGGCATTTTTACGATTCCTGCCGACGCTTAACAACCCGTTGATTGGGGCAGCAGCGCGGCGCATGGCAGCCGGAAAGGCAAAAATGGCCTCCGGATTCTAGCGCTTTAGGCTAAAAGCGCCCGGAAACGGAACATTACCGATGCCCGAACTCGATTTTCGCGCCCCCCGCCTGTTCGTCGATGCTCCCTTGCGCGAGGGCGAGAAAATCGCGCTGGAGCGCAACCAAAGCAACTATCTGGGCAACGTGCTCAGGCTTTCGGCCGGCGAATCGATCCTGGTGTTCAACGGCCGCGACGGCGAATGGCGGGCGGAGATCGAGGGCCGCAAGCGGCCCGACGGCCTGACGATCGTCGCGCGGACGCGGCCGCAGGATCGCCTGCCCGACATCGCCTACATCTTTGCGCCGCTGAAACACGCCCGCCTCGACTACATGGTGCAGAAGGCCGTCGAGATGGGCGCGTCGATCCTGCAGCCGGTGTTGACGCGGCACACCCAGGTCTCGCGGGTCAATAGCGAGCGGATGCGCGCCAATGTCATCGAGGCCGCCGAACAATGCGGGATCCTGAGCCTTGCTGAGGTTGCCGAGCCCGTCGTGCTCGACCGTTTCCTCGAAAAGCGCGAAACCAGGCGGCTACTGGTGTTCTGCGACGAGGCGGGCGACGTCGCCGGTCCCGTGCAAGCCCTGCAAGCGACGCAGGCCGCGGGCCCCGGCATCGACGTATTGATCGGCCCCGAGGGTGGGTTTGCCGGAGAGGAGCGTGAGCTTCTGTTGCGCCAGCCGAGCATCCTCAGGCTGTCGTTGGGGCCGCGGATTCTACGGGCCGATACCGCAGCCGTGGCCGCACTGGCGCTGGTGCAGGCGGCGCTGGGTGATTGGCAGGATAGTCAGGGACGCACCAGCGGACGGGTTCCCTCCCCCCTTGCGGGGGAGGGTTAGGGAGAGGGGTACCGCTTGCTCCGCTGCCAAACGAGAGCAGCCACCAGGCTCTCAGCGTGTCGTGGCGTGGCGCGGGCAATGGTTTGGTGCAGTTGAGTCTGATCCGTTCGTTCGAGTGCGCGGCTTACCCCTCTCCCCAACCCTCCCCCGCAAGGGGGGAGGGAGCCTGAAGAGCGTGCTCACCTCACACTACGGCCTCACCTCGCAGCCTTTTCGTTGCCGACCCCGCCTGCTCAAGCCACCGCCCATTAATTCAGTTGGCCAATCCCTGTCGAAACGCCGCCCCGGCCATGCTAAGGCCTGCGCCAACAAGCCTCGGAACCCCGGGGCCCCAAACGAACCCTGGAACCCGGTTTTCCGGATATTTGGACCTGAAATGACCGCGACCGCTGCCGTCAGAGGTGCTGCCGGATCCGCCGCCTGGGCGGACGCGCTGCTATTGTCGTTTGCGCAAGGTGGCTACGTCCAGTCCCACCCCGGCATCCTGCAGCCGGCCGAGCCGTTCCTGGACCTCTCCGGCGAGGATATCCGCAAGAGCCTTTACCTGACGACCGACGCCTCCGGCGAGGAACTCTGCCTGCGTCCCGACCTCACCATTCCGGTGGCGCGCGATTATCTTGCCTCTGCGAGCGCCGGAAAGCCCGCGGGCTTCAGCTATCTCGGGCCGGTGTTCCGCTATCGCGGCGGCCAGCCGAGCGAATTCCTGCAGGCCGGCATCGAATCCTTCGGCCGGCAGGACCGCGCCGCGGCGGATGCGGAAATGCTGGCGCTGGCGCTGGAAGCCACGGCCGCGTTCGGACTGAAGGACGTCGAAATCCGCACCGGTGACGTCGCTTTGTTCACCGCGCTGATCGACGCGCTTAATCTCTACCCGGTCTGGCGGCGGCGACTGATCAAGGATTTCAACCGCAAGATCAGCCTCGCCGAGGACATCGAGCGGCTGACGCTCGCGACCGCGCCCGGCCGCAACGAATATGAGGGCGTGCTGGCCGCACTTGCCGGCTCCGACCGCAAGGCGGCGCTGGCGCTGGTCACCGACCTGATGTCGATCGCCGGCACCACCAATGTCGGGGGACGCACGGTTGCCGAAATCGCCGACCGCTTCCTCGAACAATCGACGCTGAAGGGCGGCGCGCTGCCGCGCGATGCGCTCGACATCATCAAGCGCTTCCTCGCGATCGCGGGCGACCCCGATGAATCGGTGGCGCAATTGCGCGCGCTGGCCGCCGACGCCAAGCTCGATCTGGCAGCAGCGATCGATGAGCTCGAAAGCCGCATCGGCTTCATGGCCGCGCGCGGCATCGACACGAAACTTACGCGGTTTTCCACCTCGTTCGGCCGCGGGCTCGATTATTACACCGGTTTCGAATTCGAACTGCATGCCAAGGGAAGTACCAAGGGAAACACCAAGGCCAACGGCGTCGAGCCGCTGGTGGCCGGCGGCCGCTATGACGGCCTGATGACGCAGCTCGGTTCGCCCATGCCGATCCCGGCGGTCGGCTTCTCGGTATGGATCGAAGCCTTGACGCAACTAGGTCAGCCTGTCTCGCAAGGGAGCGCCGCATGACCGCCCCCTTCGTTCTCGCCGTTCCCTCCAAGGGCCGCCTGCAGGAAAACACTGAGGCGTTTTTCACGCGCGCAGCGCTCTCGCTGGCGAAACCGCGCGGCGCGCGCGACTATCGCGGCACCATCGCAGGCCTCGACAATGTCGAGATCGCCTATCTCTCGGCGAGTGAAATCGCCTTCCAGCTCGCGCGCGGCATGGTGCATCTCGGCGTCACCGGCGAGGATCTGCTGCGTGAAAGCATTGCGGACGCTGACAAGCGCATATTACTGATCGACAATCTCGGCTTCGGCAGCGCCAATGTCGTGGTCGCGGTGCCGCAGGCCTGGATCGACGTCCGCACCATGGCCGATCTCGACGACGTCACCACCGGCTTCCGCGCCCAGCATAACCGGCGGATGCGGGTCGCGACCAAATACATCAACCTGACGCGCAATTTCTTCGCCGCCCACGGCGTGGTCGATTACCGCATCGTCGAAAGCGCTGGCGCCACCGAAGGCGCGCCCGCCGTCGGCACCGCCGAGATGATCGTCGACATCACGACGACGGGCGCAACGCTGGCCGCCAACGGGCTGAAGGTGCTCGACGACGGCGTGATCCTGCGCAGCCAGGCCAATCTCGTGGCCTCCCGCGATGCCGACTGGTCGGCTGAAGCCCGCGAGACCGCGCGCGTCATCCTCGACCACATCGCCGCGCGCGCCCGCGCCAGCAAATATCGCGAGGTGCGAACGCGTTTCGCCGGCTGCAACGATGCGTTGCTGGCAGAAGCTCACAATCGTTTTGGTGTGGTGGCGCCGTTCGGTGGGCCGACCTCCTCGGGCATGATCACGCTGCACTGCCCGCCGACGCAGCTTTATGCGCTCGGCAGTTTTCTGCGCGAACACGGTGCCGACACGGTTTCGATCGCCTCACTCGACTATGTGCTCGACCGGGAAAACCCGCTATTTGCCAGGCTCGAGGCGTTCCTGCGGCAATAGGGCTGCCGTTTCGTTCATCGTTGCGACAGCTAGCGGCAGGTAACATATGCGGTTGGATAATTTGGAACCTGATCGATGATGCTCGGCTCTGACGTTTCCCGCCTGTCGACGACCGCAGCCAGCGCTGCGGCGCAAGGCCTGTCGATTGTCGTGCCGCTGTACAATGAGGCGGCGGGGCTCGCGCTGTTGCACGAGCGGCTGGTCGGCCTCGCCCGCACGCTGAAGGCACGTTATGGCCTTGCCAGCGAAGTGGTCTATGTCGACGACGGCAGCGCTGACAATACGCTGGCGATCGCGCGCACGCTTAGCGCTGATGCGCTCGACGTCCAGGTGGTGTCGCTGTCGCGCAATTTCGGCAAGGAAGCCGCGCTGATGGCAGGGCTGGATCATGCCCGCCTTGGCGCTGTCCTGTTCATGGACGGCGACGGTCAGCATCCACCGAGCCTGGTCGAAAAGCTCGTCGCGCACTGGATCGATGACGGCTATGACGTCGTCTATACGGCGAAGGCGCATCGCGACAATGAATCGTTCCTGCGCCGCCAGGCGGTGCACGGCTTCTACGCGCTGATCAATTGGGGCGCGCGGCAGAAGATCCCCGAGGACGCCGGCGATTTCCGCCTGCTGTCACCGCGCGCGGCCGCGGCGCTGCGGCAACTTCCCGAGCGCAACCGCTTCTTCAAGGGGCTGTCGAACTGGATCGGCTTCCGCCAGATCCGCGTCGACTACGAGCCGGCGCCGCGCGCGCATGGCGTCACCACGTTCAGCCCGGGGCGGCTGATCGGGTTGTCGATCGAGGGACTGACGTCATTCTCAGTGGCGCCGCTGCGCTTTGCGAGCCTGCTCGGCGTGCTGCTGGCGATCAGCGCCTTCGTGTTCGGCCTGACCATTCTCTGGGAGGTCTGGACCACCGGCAAGCAGGTCCCCGGCTATCCCTCGCTGATGATCGGCCTGATGACGATCGGCGGCGTGCAGCTCATCATGATCGGCATCGTCGGCGAATATATCGGCAAAATCCTCTCCGAGCTGAAGGCGCGTCCGATCTACTTCGTCGCCGAGCATTCCGAAAAGCGTGCCGACGGCGAGGCGAGCGCCACTGAGCGGACCGCCGCCGAATGAACGACGCCGCGTTGCGCCGGATCTGGCTGTGCGCCGACGATTACGGACTGGCCGAGGGCGTCAACCGCGCCATTCGCGATCTGATCTCCCGCGGCCGTCTCAATGCCACCTCGGTGATGGTGGTCGGCCCGGCGATCGGGCGCGCCGAAGTCACCGCGTTGCAGGACACAGCAGCGAACAGCCCGCGCTGCGCCATCGGGCTGCATGCGACGCTGACCGCGCCGTTTCGTCCGTTGACGATGCACTTCAGGCCGCTCGATGGCGGCCTGTTCCTGCCGTTTTCGACCATGCTGCGGTCAGGGCTGTTGCGGCGGCTCGATCCTGAAATGATCGAGGACGAACTGCTCGCGCAGCTCGCGGCCTTCAAGGAGCTGTTCGGGCGCGAGCCCGATTTCGTCGACGGCCACCAGCACGTGCAACTCTTCCCGCAGGTGCGCGACGCCTTTCTGCGCGCGGTGATGGAAGCTGCCCCTGGCGCCTGGGTCCGCCAGGGCGGACGCCGGGGGCCGCTGGCCAAGCTGCTCGGCGAGCCCAAGGCGCTCGTGCTCGACGTGCTCAGCGCGCAATTCCGCAAGCGCGCCGCCGCTGCAAAAATCCCGTTCAATCCTGTCTTCGCCGGCGCTTATGATTTTTCGAAACAGCCCGATTTCGGCGTGCTGATGGGTGAGTTCCTTCGGGAATTGCCGGAAGGCGGGCTCGTGATGTGCCACCCTGGATTCGTCGACGAAACGCTCGAAAGCCTCGATCCCCTCACGACCCAGCGCGAGGCGGAACATGCGTATCTCGCCAGTGATCAATTCCCGGCATTGCTGGCGGCGAATAAAGTTACATTGAGTTGATAAGACGCGACAAATTCGCCCGGCGTTTTGTCGCATACAAAAATTTAATTCGGCCGCCCCACTACTGGCGACACAAAGCCCGCCTTACATCCTCCCGGCGCGTCGCGATTTGACGCAAGGGAGAGGGTCATGACACCGCAAGAACGCCAACTGATTGACGATCTTTTCGACCGGCTCGCCAAGCTGGAGAGCGCCAAGCGCGATCCCGAGGCGATGTCTGCGATCATGCAGGGCCTGCGCAATGCGCCCAATGCAGTCTATGCGCTGGTGCAAACTGCGCTGGTGCAGGACGAAGCGCTGAAGCGCGCCGACATGCGCATCCAGGAATTGGAAGCGGCGACAGGCCAGCAAAATCAATCCGGCGGCTTCCTCGATTCGATGCGCGATGCGATCTTCGGGCAGAACCAGCCGCAGGGTTCGGTGCCCAACGTGCGTGCGCCCGAGATGGCCGGCGGCGGACGTCCGGCCTGGAACACCGGCCAGGTGCTGCAGCAGACCCAGCCGCCCGGGCAATATAATCAGCCGGCCTACGGCCAGCCTTATGGTGGCGCGCAGCAACAGCCGTCTGCGTTCGGCGGTGGCGGCTCGTTCCTCGGAACGGCGGCAGCGGCCGCGGCCGGCGTGGTCGGCGGATCGCTGCTGGCCGGCAGCATCCGTTCGATGATGGGCGGCGGCGGCAACCACCAGGCATTCGGCGACACCGCGGGCCATAGCGGCGGCGTCGAAGACCGCAGGCCATGGGGCGATCAGTCCGGCGGCGACCTGGCACGCGACGCAGGGGTCAACGACATCGGTTCGTCGAGCCGGCGCGCCGACAACAACGACAACGATTCCGGTTCGCGGCAGGGATTCTTCGACCAGGCCTCGCACGACGATGATAGCGACATGGACCACGATTCCGACGGCTTCGACGGCGACGATGGCGGCGACAGCGATTACGCGTGAGCAGCGCGAGCACTGAAACAACAACGGCCGCCTGAAGGGGCGGCCGTTTTTATTCCACTCTGCCGTCGTCCCTGCGAACGCAGGGACCCATACTCCGCGGCCGTAATCGTTGAGCGCGAGGGTCGTCGGCTTGCTTCAACGACGTAGACCTGTGGTTATGGGTCCCTGCGTTCGCAGGGACGACACCATTTTCGCGGCCGTCTTGGAAATTCAGATCACCACGACCCTGGCGCCGACATTGACGCGGCCATAGAGATCGATCACGTCCTCATTGCGCATCCGGATGCAGCCGGACGATACATTGGTGCCGATGGTCCAGGGCTCGTTGGAGCCGTGGATGCGATAGAGCGAAGAGCCCAGATACATCGCGCGCGCGCCGAGCGGATTTTGCGGGCCGCCCTCCATGTGGCGCGGCAGGTCGGGACGACGCGCCAGCATTTCCGGCGGCGGCGTCCAGGCCGGCCATTCCTTCTTCGCGGAGACCGTTTTGACACCCGACCAGGTGAAGCCGGGACGGCCGACGCCGACGCCATAGCGCAGCGCCTTGCCGTCGCCCTGCACCAGGAACAGGAATTTGTTCGGGGTGTCGATCACGATGGTGCCCGGGCTTTCCTTGCCGTGATACGCGACCACCTGCTTTTCGTATCTCGGATCGAGCCGGTGCTGCGCGGGATCGAACGCCTCCTCCTCCTCGTGGCGCATCGACTGCTGTGGATCCATCGGCGGCAGCAGCCCGCGCCGCCCGCCATATCCGTAATCGGGCTGCGGCTGATAGGCCGGCTGTTGCTGATAGCGCCCGCCCTGCGGCAGGTCGCCGAACAGGAATTCGATGAAGCCGCCGCCCATCCGCGAACGCTCGGCAGAGGCGGTCCGCACCGGCGCAGGCTGCGCGGGCTGGCGGGCGTAGATCACGGTGGGTTCGGTTGTCGGCGAGGCGTCGATCGCCAAGGCCTCACCGGCAAAACAAAGGCAAGACGCGCTCGCGAGGAGCGCAAGGGAAATTTTTCCGGACATCGACGTACTCTGTACTGTTCGTCATTGCGGGTTGGCGGCGGCTCGACGAACGCCGCTGCACGCGATCAATACAAATCAAAACCTAATCGGTTTGGTAAACAGATCAGGCGTTTCGATTCACCACGTCGGCAATCACGCGCGGATTTGTCCGGTAGCGTTTATTTTGCGTGAACGCGGCGGGCAAACCGCCGACACGCAATGTTCCGGCGTGAACCTCACGTTAAATGGCATTGGTCTAAAACACGCGCGAAGTGAAGGGGTGGGAAAAACTCATGTCGGTAAATCGCAAACGTTTTCGTATCGAACAAGCCATACTGGGCGATGCGCCCATAACCATGCCCGCGATTGAAGGCGGCGAGATCGGCCCGATGCATCGCGAGATCATGGCCGAGCTGCGCGCGATCCGCGCACAGATGGCCGGCTTCGGCCACGCCCGCGACGGTTCGACCGTCACCGCGGATATCACGCGCGAGACTGCCGATGCCCACGCGTTGCTGGAAACCTATCGCGCCCAGATCGAGCAGTGCGCGAAGCTGAAAGTCGAGCTCGATCTCATTCACGACGCCATCAACCGTACCAAGCGCGAAATCGCTACCCTGCACGGCAAGAGCTTCGACGGCCAGGAAATGGCCAAGGTCAACGGCGAACTCGGCGCCGTCGTCGGCGGCACCGAACAGGCCACGCAGCAGATCCTGGAAGCCACCGAAGCGATCGACCAGGCGGCGTCCGCGCTGTCCAAGAACATCTCGCCCGACCAGCAGAAGCTGCTCAGCGAGGAGATCCAGGAGCGCGTCGTCTCGATTTTCGAAGCCTGCAACTTCCAGGACCTCACCGGCCAGCGCATCAACAAGGTGATGACCACGATGAAGTTCATCGAGCAGCACATCTACACGATGATGGACATCTGGGGCGGCGTCGACGCGATCAGGGCTCACGCCGTGCCGATCGTCGACAACCGCGAAGGCGACGCCAAGCTGCTCAACGGCCCGAAGCTCGACGGCGACGTCGGCCACGCCTCGCAGGACGACATCGACGCCCTGTTCGATTGATCGGCTGGTTAACGCCAACTAAACAAACGCCGGCGAGATGCCGGCGTTTTTTTGGGCCGTCGTCCTCCACTGTCATCGTCCGCGAAAGCGGACGATCCAGTATTCCAGAGACGTCAGCGATTCAGCGGAGAAGCCGCAGCGTACTGGATGCCCGCCTTCGCGGGCATGACGAGCGAGGGTGTCGCAACCTCACGCCCGCGGCGCGCAGCGCACATAGACCATGTTGCCGTAACGGACCGCGGCATCCTTTTCGATGAAGCGGGTCACGAGCACGCGGCCGTCGAACGAGACGATCTCGCGGTCCTGTTCGCCGCCGGCGGGACCGGGCGGACCGATATAGTTCTTGCCGCTCGGGCTGCCCTTGAGGCGCAGCTCCTGCGGGGTGGCCTGGTCGGCCAGATGCATGACGACGCCGCCGGAAGCGCCGGCGCCGATCACGTAAGGCTGCTTGCACTGCCCGCGTGCCGCCGCTTCGGTGCGGGCGCGGTCGTTGGGATTCTGGAACGAGGCGAGACCCCAGCGGCCGACGATCTCGTCGGAGCGGATGGTTGCGGGCATTTCGGGCGCAACGCCGGGCTCGGCCTCGGGGGGCGGACTGGACGACAGCGACGGCAGGCTCATGCTGCTGCACGCCGCCAGCAAGATCGTCAGCGCCGACGCGATCGCCAGATTGGCAACCGTACGCGCATTACGTGAGCTGATCATCGCATTCCCCCGAGCAAATTCTTTGGCCGCTCCCGTCAAGCAGCCAACCGTAAAAAACCTGCCGGAGCAATGACGTCGGTTAAAATTACGCCACTGCGCCGATTTGGTTTCCGTGGGACCATCCTATATTGGCCTCAAGAAGGCCTTAACCCCCTTGTTTGCTTGACAGCATCAGCGCCAAGCCATATTTCCCGGCTCCACGTTTAGCACTCAAATACAACGATTGCTAAGGTCGTGCTGTCCCGCCCGGGGCGGCATCGAATACGCGGCATTATCAGCCATTTTCGTGGCACAGACCTGAAACCACGCCTTCCACGGAACTTCAAGAGGAGACGTCATGGCCAAATCCAAATTCCGTCCGCTGCACGACCGCGTCGTGGTCAAGCGCATCGATGCCGAAGAGAAGACCAAGGGCGGCATCATCATTCCCGACAGCGCCAAGGAAAAGCCGTCGCAGGGCGAAGTCACCGCCGTGGGCCCGGGCGGCCGCGACGAGGCCGGCAAGCTGATTCCAATCGACCTCAAGGTCGGCGACCGCGTGCTGTTCGGCAAATGGTCGGGCACCGAGGTCAAGCTCGACGGCGAGGAACTCCTGATCATGAAGGAGTCGGACATCATGGGCGTGCTGAGCTGAGGCACCGCGCACAGTCGTCATGCCCGGGCTTGACCCGGGCATCCATCTTCTTCGGAAGAGTCTTACGCAGGCGATGGATTGCCGGGTCAAGCCCGGCAATGACGAGCTTACAACGCGGCAAAGGGCCGTACCCTTCATTTTCCAGGAGCAATTCAAATGGCTGCCAAAGACGTTAAATTTTCCGGGGACGCCCGCGACCGCATGCTGCGCGGCGTCGACGTTCTCGCCAATGCGGTGAAGGTGACGCTCGGTCCGAAGGGCCGCAACGTCGTGATCGAAAAGAGCTTCGGCGCTCCCCGCATCACCAAGGACGGCGTCACCGTCGCCAAGGAAATCGAGCTCGAGGACAAGTTCGAGAACATGGGCGCGCAGATGCTGCGCGAAGTCGCCTCCAAGACCAACGACACCGCCGGCGACGGCACGACGACTGCGACCGTGCTGGCGCAGGCGATCGTGCGCGAAGGCGGCAAGGCGGTCGCCGCCGGCATGAACCCGATGGACCTCAAGCGCGGCATCGACATCGCGGTCCACGCCGTCGTCAAGGACATCGAGAAGCGCGCCAAGCCGGTCGCCTCTTCGTCCGAAGTCGCGCAGATCGGCACCATCTCCGCCAACGGCGACACCGCCATCGGCAAGATGATCGCGCAGGCGATGCAGAAGGTCGGCAATGAAGGCGTCATTACGGTCGAGGAAAACAAGTCGCTCGAGACCGAGGTCGACATCGTGGAAGGCATGAAGTTCGACCGCGGCTACCTGTCGCCCTACTTCATCACCAACGCCGAGAAGATGACCGCTGAGCTTGAAGACGTCTACGTGCTCTTGCACGAGAAGAAGCTCTCCGGCCTGCAGTCGATGCTGCCGGTGCTGGAAGCCGTGGTGCAGTCCGGCCGCCCGCTCCTGATCATCGCCGAGGACGTCGAGGGTGAGGCGCTGGCAACGCTCGTGGTCAACCGCCTGCGCGGCGGCCTGAAGGTCGCCGCCGTCAAGGCGCCGGGCTTCGGCGACCGCCGCAAGGCGATGCTGGAAGACATCGCGATCCTGACCGGCGGTCAGCTCATCTCCGATGAACTCGGCATGAAGCTCGAAAGCGTCACCATCAACATGCTCGGCCGCGCCGGCAAGGTGGTGATCGACAAGGAAAACACCACCATCGTCAAGGGCGCGGGCAAGAAGAAGGACATCGAATCCCGCGTCACGCAGATCAAGTCGCAGATCGAGGAAACCACCTCGGACTACGACCGCGAGAAGCTGCAGGAACGTCTGGCCAAGCTCGCCGGCGGCGTCGCAGTGATCCGCGTCGGCGGCGCGACCGAGGTCGAGGTCAAGGAGAAGAAGGACCGCGTCGAGGACGCCCTCAACGCGACCCGCGCGGCCGTCCAGGAAGGCATCGTGCCGGGCGGCGGCGTGGCGCTGCTCCGCGCCAAGAAGGCCGTCGGCCGCATCAACAACGACAATTCCGACGTCCAGGCCGGTATCAATATCGTGCTGAAGGCGCTGGAAGCCCCGTTGCGCCAGATCTCGGAAAACGCCGGTGTCGAAGGCTCGATCGTGGTCGGCAAGATCCTCGAGAACAAGTCGGAGACCTACGGCTTCGACGCCCAGACCGAGGAATATGTCGACATGGTCGACAAGGGCATCATCGACCCGGCCAAGGTGGTGCGCACTGCGCTGCAGGACGCATCCTCCGTCGCCGGCCTCCTGGTGACCACCGAGGCCATGGTCGCCGAACTGCCGAAGGAATCAGCGCCGGCGATGCCCGGCGGTGGCGGCGGCATGGGTGGAATGGGCGGTATGGGCTTCTAAGGCCCGACCGTTCTCACGCAAACAGATCGAAGGCCGCCTCCGGGCGGCCTTCTTTTTTGCTGGTAACACCCAAGCTTGCGAACTGGAGTCTGGGTGCGACGACGTGAGCAGCTCCGATCTCATGTTATGTGGGCACGCTGGCAGGGCTCCCTCCCCCCTTGCGGGGGAGGGTTGGGGAGAGGGGTAAGCCGCGCGCGCGGATAGAGGAGATGGAGCCAACTTGCGCCAAGCCATTCGCGCCACGACCAAGCTGAGAGCCCTGTTGTCATGCTACATCTGGCGGCGGAGCAAGTGGCACCCCTCTCCCTAACCCTCCCCCGCAAGGGGGGAGGGAACCCTTCCGCCGGTGCCTCCCTGACTGGTGCTAGGAGCGGCTGAGGAACAGCGCAAAGTGCGAAGCTGCCAGAAGCCACGTCCCTAGCGGGCAAGTGTCTTGCCAATGCTCCGTCAAAACGGACGGACGGCATGACGCCTCCTCACGGCCATCTTTTTGGCTGACGACACCGAGGTTTGCTACTAGGACACCATCAATTCTGCCGCTTCAGGGAATTCCACATGCGCGTGCTCCTGCTTTGCCTGCTCGGTCTGGCGACGGTCTCCCCGAGCCTCGCTTTCGCCCAGATGAAACTCCCCTCCAAGACGGCGCCGGGCGCGACCGAGACGCGCTATTTCACCGCGATCGACGGCCTGATGGACGGCAATGCCGACGCCGTGCTGAAGGAGACGCGCCAGGGCAAGAACGTCATCGCAGCCACCCTCGACGTCTGCTACCCCGTCGCGAAGGGCTCCGACCGCAAGGACCGCTTCGTCGCCAATCTCGCCGTCCTCAACGGGCAGAACCTGACGGGCACCACGCAGAGCCTCGGTGACAAGCAGCCGGTCACCGTCAAGCTGTCGCGCAAGCCTGTCGGCGACACCTTCGAATTCCGCGGCCAGATCACGATTGGCCAGACCGTGACCGAGGTGACCTCGACGGACAATTCCGATCTCAGCGAGAAGGAATTCCTCGACAACCAGACCAGCGACGACGGCATCACCCCGGCACCGAAGGATTTTACCGATGTTTCGCCTGAGGCGTTCGGCGTGCGGGTCAAGCTCGACGCCGCGCTCGATTTCCTCAAAAGCCTGAAGGGCGAGGCCGTCGAGGTCGGACTATCGAGCCTTTCGATCTCCTGCGATGCGCTGCGCGCCGGCGAGCAGACCATCAACCTCACGGCCGATCCGGAGCGCACAGCTGCGCTGATTGCGAAAGCCAAATCGATGCCGGGCGTGGTCGCGGCGGGATGGACCAGCGGCTCTGTCGAGATGGATCGCACCATCCGCTTTGCAGCGGCCGAGTGGCGTGACGGCGACAAGATCAACAAGGACAAGATCGCTTCGGCGATGTCGGGCGTGCTCGCGAAGACACTCGCCGCCAAGCCGGCGGGCGCCGACTGGGACGCCAATACCGGAAAACTGACATTGACCTTCAAGCGGCCGAGCCCGATCTATCCGGCGCTCGGCCTCACCGAAAGCGTTGAGGTCACCGCGCTGGTCTCGCCGGATCGACCGGGCGCAACCGACCGGCTGATGCTGTGGATCTCCAGCCCGGTGATCACCACCGCGGATGAAGGCACCGGCCCCAAGCTGAGCCTGTCCGAAGAATCCACCGGCGACGAGGAAGGCGGCGAGCCAAAGGACGACAATGGCTCGATCGAGGCGCTGGCCAAGGAGTTCAAGGGCCAGCGCTGGGACGCGGACAAGTCGGTGTGGAAGTGATCCGGCTGCCAACCCGATAGGGCGAGCGGCAGGCTGCCGCGTATCCATGCTTCCCGCCGCGGGCCAGTGCGCAATGATCTGGCCGCGGGCTTTGATCGTTAAGATTCGATTCAGCTTAGAGGAACATCATCGGGTAGCCGAAACGTGGGCCACACCATGCAAAACCGCGAGCCGAGTACCTTTGAGATCTGGTCGGGGAATGTGGTTGGCGACCAGCGGCCGGAGCAACCCGCGAGCCTGTGGAATTTTCTGAAGACCGATCGCGATGACGTCTTGGTGGTGCGGGAGCCATTTGGCGATCGGGCACGCACCGCTTTGCTGGTCGCCGTAGCATTGGTGGCAAGCTTTGGACTTGGATGGGCCGGCGGGTTGAATTGGCCCCAGTTCGCAAGCGAACTCGGTCTTGTAGAAGTTGCGCAGAAAGAAGCGCCCTCGCCGCGAATTTCTGAAGCACGATCAAGCGGCAGGATTGAAGGCACTCGAAAGACGACATCCGCGTCCGATTCGCCCGCCATTGTCGGAAGCATTCCCAAGCCATCCGCCCTATTGCCGGGCGGTGCACGCCCGGCTGCGAGCCCGGCCTCCCAGGCCAATGCGAGCCCTTCCGCCGCTGCGATCGCGATGCGGCAGCCCCTGGTGGCGGCGCCGGAAACCAAGCCGGCGACGATTCCCGGTTGGACGGTTGTCGATGTTCGGGACGGCACCGCCGTTCTCGAAGGTCCTGACGGTATCAGGATGGCCGCACGCGGCGACACAATTCCCGGAATCGGACGCGTGGAGTCCATCGTGCGCTGGGGCAACCGCTGGGTCATTGCCACCGCCAGCGGCTTGATTGCGACGCAGTAACTCCCCGATCTAGTTCGTGTTGATGCGAAACCGAAGGGTCTTCGCGCCGACGAACGACACGAAATCGCCCTGCCGCTTCCAGGTGCCGGCTTCCGTCAGGGCCGCGATCAACTCGTCATCGGCCTGCGCCCGGTCCGGCGGACAGGGCCGGTTCTCCATCGCGCCGGGAACGAAGATCACGGTATTGCCCGCCACCGAGAACTGGCCCTTGCCGCCCTTGCACCAGAGTTCGAGGATTACCTCGCCCTTGTCGTCAATCTCCAGGTTGGGAATCCGCTTCGACCCGCGTTGACGGTCCACGTCGAGTGTCATTTCCGCGCCGAACGGAAATCCGTTGTCGGCCCTCGCAGAGCCGAACGGCAAGGCCGCCCCAATCAGCAAGAGCGAAGCGGCGCCTGCGCGGGCCGTACGTGCGAATGAAATCATGCTACCTCTCGAAAAATACCAGACCCAACCGCGCCGGCCGCCGTTCTATTGGACAAGTCCGCCGTTGGCTAGGGCGTGTATTCATCGATGCGGATTCCCGGAAGCGAGGACGGCAGGCGCTGCTGCGCTGGGCCTATGACAGCAGAAAGCTGTGACGTCTCGCGCGGGCACCATCCACCGATCTTTCACGTGGCGCACTGTGAGGCGAGCGCACTGGTAAGGCTCCCTCCCCCCTTGCGGGGTCCGAGACGAGCGAAGCTCGCTCGTAGGTTGGGGAGAGGGGTAAGCCGCGCATTCGGCCGGAAGAGATCGGGCCAGCATGTGCCAAACCATTGCGCGCCGCGGTCAAACTGAGAGCCTTGTTGTCGCGTTTCGTCCAGCAGCGGAGCAAGCGGCACCCCTCTCCCTAACCCTCCCCCGCAAGGGGGGAGGGAACCCTTCCGTCGGGTGCGTCCCTGACGAAGCATGCTGCCTCGACCGCCGCTATTTGAGCACCATCATCGTGAACGGGTAGACGTAGGCCTGCAGCGTTACCAGTACGCCGACGAGGCAGGCCAGCACGATCGAATGCAGGAAGACGTAACGCAGGATCGAGCCTTCGTGGCCGTACCAGTTGGTCGCGGTCGAGGCGACGACGATCGATTGCGCGTCGATCATCTTGCCCATGACGCCGCCGGAGGAGTTGGCGGCGGCCATCAGCACCGGCGACAGGCCGAGCTGTTCGGAGGTGATCTTTTGCAGATTGCCGAACAGCACGTTGGAAGCGGTGTCCGATCCCGTCAGCGCCACGCCGAGCCAACCGAGCAGCGTACCGAAGAAGGGATACAGCACGCCGGTCGCGGCGAAGGCGAGGCCGAGCGTGGCGTCCACGCCGGAGAGCCGCGTGAGCGTGCCGATGGCAAGCATCGCCGAGATCGTGACCAGCGAGATCGCGCATAGCCTGATGGTGCGGCCGTATTCGGCGATCATCTTCGCGGGCGAGAAGCCCATCAGCAGGCCGGAAATGATGGCGGCGATCAGCATGCCGGTCCCGGTGAAGGACAGATAGGTGAAGTCGAACAGCGCGGCCTCGGGCGTCGGTTTCGCGGCCACCGGTGGCACCTTGTTGATCAGGTTGTGCAGCTCAGGCACCTGATATTTCCAGACGAAGATCGAGTTCGCCCAATTCTTGAACGAGCCGCTGCCCCAGATCAGCATCACGACGCAGACGATGATCCACGGCAGCAGCGCGCTCCAGAGCTGCGCCTGGCTGAGCTTGGCCGTATTGAGCGGCTTGGCCGGCGCCATGGTCGCCGCCGATTCATCTTTTCCGCGCAGTGCCGGGGACAGCCAAAGTTCGCGGGGCTGCCACACCTTGAGGAACAGGATCAGGCAGCCCATCGAGATCAGCGACGCCCCGATATCGACGATCCACGGGTTGATGAAGTTCGAGATCACGAATTGCGGGACCGCGAAGGAGACGCCCGTAACGAGAATCGCGGGCCAGATCGCCGTCATGCCGCGCCAGCCGGCAAAGGCCCAGATCAGCCAGAACGGCACGATCAGCGAGAAGAACGGCAATTGCCGGCCGACCATCGCGCCGAGCACGTAGGGATCGAGGCCGGTCACCGACGCCAACCCCTGGATCGGCGTCCCAAGCGCGCCGTAGGCGACGGGCGCGGTGTTGGCGATCAGCGAAAGGCCGGAAGCCGCCAGAGGCGAGAAGCCGAGCCCGATCAGGATCGCGCCGGTGATCGCAACCGGCGTGCCGAAGCCCGATGCCCCCTCGAAAAACGCGCCGAAGGCGAACGCGATCAGGAGAAGCTGCAGGCGGCGGTCGGTGGTGACGCCGCCGATCGCGCGCTGCAGGAGTTCGAACCGTCCGGTCTCGACCGTAATGCGATAGAGAAAGATGACGTTGAGCACGATCCAGCCGATCGGGAAAAAGCCGACCACGACGCCGAGCAGCGATGCGCGGATCGACATGTTCGCAGGCATCGTGAAAATGCCGATGGTGATCACATTGGCAACGATCAGCGCGATGATGGCCGCCAGATGCGCCTTGACCTTGCCGCTGGCGATCAGCACCAGCAGCGTGACAACAGGCACGGCAGCCGCGATTGTCGACAGCGCTGTGTTGCCAAGCGGATTATAGATTTGATCCCACATTGCGGTTCTCGCACATTTTGTTATTGGCTTGCCCGGCACCGTGGAGGGCCGGGCGCGGGTTGAGCGATTTGCGGGAACAACCTTGCAGGACGAGGTTGGGCTGCATTAATGCGCCCCAACGCTCACAACCTCGCGAAGTTCGATGGCCGCCGCCCCTCGCCGTCACAGCCATGGTAGGGTCTAGCTGAGGGTTGCGACAAGTCGCCGCATGCAGGCAATTCCATAACCTTCGTAGTAGACCCTAATTCCTCAATGTCGTCAGGGCCTTAAGCCCCATTTTCCGGAGACGGTGATCTGTGAACAACATCCGCCCGAAGCTCACCACGGTATGGCGCATCGCCGCCCCCTACTTCAGCTCCGAGGACAAATGGGCCGGCCGCGGGCTGCTTGCCGCCGTGATCGCCATTGAGCTTGCGATCGTCGGCATCAACGTCCTGCTCAATCAGTGGAACGCCCGCTTCTACAACGCGCTGCAGGAACGAAACTGGGACAACTTCGTCAGCGAGATCATCTATTTCAGCGTGCTAGCGACCGTTTTTATCGTGCTGGCGGTCTACCAGCTCTATCTCAATCAATGGCTGCAGATCCGTTGGCGGCGCTGGATGACCGCGCAATATCTCAGCGACTGGCTGCATCAGGCCAACCACTACCGGATGCAGCTTCAGGGCGACGCCGCAGACAACCCCGACCAGCGCATGACCGATGACGTCAAGCTGTTCGTCGATCGCACGCTCAACATCGGAGTCGGTTTGCTAAGCTCGATCGTCACGATCGCGTCGTTTGTCACGATCCTGTGGGGCCTTTCGAATGCCGCGCCGCTGCACATGTTCGGTCAGGATTATCCGATCCCCGGCTACCTGGTCTGGGGCGCGCTGATCTATTCGATACTCGGCACCATCCTGACCCATCTGATCGGCTGGCCGCTGGTCGGCATCGATTTCCGGCAGCAGCAATACGAAGCGGATTTTCGTTTCAACCTGGTGCGCGTGCGGGAAAACTCGGAGCAGATCGCGCTGCTGGACGGCGAGCAGGCCGAGCGCGAGCGCCTCATGGTTCGCTTCGGACGTGTTGTTGAAAACTGGCTAGCCATCATGAACCGGACCAAGAAAATAACGGCGTTTACGGCGAGCTACAATCAGGCTTCAGTGATCTTTCCCTATGTGCTGGTGGCACCGGCCTACTTCGCGGAGAAGATCCAACTCGGCGGCATGATGCAAACCGCATCGGCGTTTTCGAACGTTCAGGGCGCGCTTTCGTTCTTCATCACCATCTACCGCCAACTGGCCGAGTGGCAGGCGGTGGTTAACCGCCTCGACGGGTTCGAGGCGGGCATCGTGGCAGCGCGCGAACTCGCCACCCGCGATGACCGAATTCACGTCACCGAGGCAGGCGACGGCGCCATCGACCTCAAGGGGCTGGTGCTGCGGTTGCCGAACGGAACGCCGCTGGTGAACGCGAGTGGACTGAGTTTACGCAAGGGCGAGCGCACGCTGATGACGGGTCCCTCCGGCTCCGGCAAATCGACGCTGTTCCGTGCCATTGCCGGCATCTGGCCGTTCGGGACCGGCTCCATCACGATTCCGGCCGGGGCAACAATGATGATGCTGCCGCAGCGGCCGTATTTCCCGACCGGATCGCTGCGAGGCGCGATCGAGTACCCCGCCAAGGAAGGGACATTCACCGACGCTCAAATCGCCGACGCGCTCGAGCAGGTAGGACTGCCGAGGCTCGCATCGCAACTCGGTGAACATGGGCACTGGAACCGGACTCTCTCGCTCGGCGAACAGCAGCGTCTCGGACTGACCCGCGCGCTGTTGCACACGCCGCAGTATTTGTTCCTGGACGAGGCGACGGCGTCGCTCGACGAACCTTCGGAGGCAGCACTGTATCAACTGCTCGAGAAGAAATTGCCGGCGACCACCATCGTCTCGATCGGCCATCGCTCGACGCTCGATGCCTTCCACCAGCGCAACATCGTGCTCGCCCGTGACGGCGACCGGTTCGCGCTGCAGAAGGGAAAGAGCGTCGCTGCGTCGTGAGCGCTCCTTCTCACAGCCAGCGCCGCGGCCATGGCTGGCGGCGCACGCCGCGGTGCCAGGCGTAGGAGAATGCGGTGAGCAGCAGTGCGCCGGCCAGCACCGGCGCGAGCAGGAACGTCCATGGCAGATTGCCTGAGACCACCAGCAGCGGATTGATGCCCGCCGGCGGGTGAAAGGTCCCGGTCAAGTACATTGCCAAAATCGACAGGCCGACAGCGGCGGCCGCGGCCCAGGCTTGCGGCCCGGTCAACTTCAATACGGCCAGGCCGACGATGGTCGCCACAAGATGTCCGCCGATCAAAGCGCGCGGCTGCGCGGGCTCCACATCAGGCGATCCGATCACCAGCACGATCGAGGTGGCGAACGGAATGACCGCGAGCGGATAATGCGCGGCGAACGAGAAAAATTCCATGACACCGATGGCAATCGCGCCGCCGAGGCCAGCTACCGCGCCCGCGACAATGCTGCGGTGATCGTTGCGGGAGATCGCCTTCCGCAGCCCGCGCCGCCAATTCCGTTTCATCCGCTCCACCCCAAAAGAAAAGGGGCGGCAGATCGCTCTGCCGCCCCCTCGTCTTCGACAGGAAGATCTTACTTCAGGCTGGTCATCGCGGTCAGGTCAGCCGACAGCTTGACGATACCGGCCGCGCCGCACCAGTTCGAACCCACGCCGGTCGGATTGATCGCGGTGATCGAGGTACCCGATGCTGCAGTGATGTTGCCGCGGGCGCTGAAGTCGCTGGTGAAGGCGTTGCAATCACCCTTCGACAGGTCGGTGTCGGAGTAACGGATGTCCAGCGTGAACACCTTGTAGGTGAAGCCGATGCCGATGTTCCAGGTGTTGTAGTCGGCATAGTTGATGCCGTTCGGGAACGGCCCGGCAAAACCCGGATTGGTGAAACCAGTGCCGTAGAACGAGTCTGACGTGCCCAGCCACTGGCGGCCGAATTCGCCCGACACGTACATGCCGATGCCGCTGGCGCCGAACCAGGTGCTCGGCGCAATCGCCTTGCCGACGATCGAAGCGTAGGTGCCTTCGGCGCCGCTGTTGAGGAAGCTCGGCGTATAATAGGCGTTGCCGCCCAGCGAGAAGTTGTCGTTGAAGGTATAGTTCACCTTGCCATAGACCTCGAAGAAGCTGAGGTCCTTCTTGATGACGTTGGTGTTTACGAGCGCGTTCTGCAGACATTCGGCGCTGAGCGGAACGCCGCCGGCATCAGTCGTCCCACCATTAAATGCGTTGGCTGCGCCGTAATGGCAGGTTCCGCCCGGATACATGTAGCCCCATGCACCGACGTCGAAGGCGAAGGCGCCAAATGTCGAGCGGACACCGCCGTAAGCGTCGACTTCAGCCGCGGCACGGTTGGGGAAGGAGATGCTCGCGGCACCCAGGCCGACATAGAGCTGAACGTCCTTGTTGACGTTGTAGCGCGGCTCGAAATAGGCGTTGACCGACGGCTTGTGGTTGGACTGGGTGATGCCGCGGAAGATGTAATCGTTGGTGATCCCGGCGCCGAAGGCGATATCCCAGGGATCGAACGCGACCGGCGGCGGCGCCTTGACGGCCTTCACCCGCATATCCGCAGCGAGAGCCGGAGCCGATACCATTGCCAGCGCCGTTGCCAACAAAGTCAGTTTCTTCATGACGATCCCCATCACCCTTCTAGACAGTTCCGGTCCGGCGGCCCCCCAGGGCAAACGATAACCGACTGCGGCCAAATGTCTTAACGCGGTCACACAGTGGTCTGCGGCGTCACGATCGTGAAGCAAAAAAGGCAAGCATGTGCCGCCTTTTTAGGCGTTCGAGCCATTTCGATAAATGTTGTCCGCGTGTGTTGCATTCCCACAACAATTTTGAAGGTTCCAAGACCCTGGGGGACCGCATTGGGAACCGAGAAAAGCGACACCGGCGAAACATCCAAAGACGTCTCTGCGAATCAACCTCCCCGTGAAAATACGGCTCCGGTCGCCTCGGAGACCGTCACGAAAAAGGCCGCAGCGATGGACGCTGCGGCCTTTCGAAACGTTGTCGCAGGGAGCAGCGACCTAGTGCTGATCGCCGCCGTTGGAGGAGCTCGATCCCCATGACGGGTTGGACGGTTCCGGGGTCGCCCAACTCGACGCTGGTGCGGGCGCGGGCTCCGGCTCGGGCGCCGCCATCGCCGGCTCCGCCTTGGGAGCGGCGGGCTTGGCAGCCGCCTTCCTCTTCTTCGCCGGGCTCTTCTTTGCGGCCTTCTTCGGTGCCGCCGCCTTTGACTTCTTGGCAGCCTTCTTGGCGGATTTCTTTGCGCCCTTCTTCGCAGCCTTCTTTGCCGATTTCTTCGCGGCCTTCTTCGCGGACTTCTTCTTCGCCGCTACGGCCTTCTTGGCCTTCTTGGCCTTTTTAGCCTTCTTGCCCTTCTTACTCTTCTTCGCCATCTGGTCCTCCTGTTGCCGCTGTCCGTGTCTGTCGGGCGCTTCGAATAGTCCGTGGGCCAGACCGGGGCGACACTTCTTCGAAGTGCCCTCCCGCTCCATCCCTTGTCCGGGCGCGATCTCCGGGCAAATGCTTTCGCGTCTGTCCCGAGGAAAAACCGGTCCCCAATCCGGCTATCCCGGCGCGGGGCAGGCTTTCCGGATCATGCCCGTAGGCCGATCGATCAATTCAATCCTGGGAATGATCCAGGCTTTGGACCTCCTGTCGCCCAATCGAGAAGCTCAATCGTGTGCACCACAGGAACTGACGTACCGCCGGCAATCTGAACCATGCATCCAATATTGCCTGCAGCGATCATGTCCGGTTTGACTGTCGCAATATTGGCGATCTTCCGATCGCGCAATCTGCTCGCAATGTCAGGCTGGAGAATGTTGTAGGTCCCCGCCGAACCGCAACACAAATGGCTCTCGGGCACATCTTTCACCACGAATCCATTCTTGGAAAGCAATTCTTTCGGAAGGCCTGTGATTTTCTGTCCGTGCTGCAGCGAACAAGCCGAGTGATAGGCCACTGTGATGTCGCCTTTCTGGCTCGATGGGTTAAGCGCGATGCCTGCGAGATACTCGGTGATATCCTTTGCCAGCGCGGATATTTGCGCGGCGCTTTCCGCGAAATCGCGGTCTTCGCGCAGCATGAAACCATAGTCCTTGATGACCGTACCGCAGCCCGATGCCGTAATCAGGATGGCGTCGAGGCCGCCTTGTTCCGCCTCCTTTTTCCACAGCGCGATGTTGGCGCGCGCCCGCGCCAGCGCGTCGCCATCCTGCCCGAGGTGATGGGTGAGCGCGCCGCAGCATTGCTCGTCCTTGACCAGGACGACCTCGATGCCGTGGCGTGTCAGGAGGTTGATGGCAGCCTGGTTGATGCGCGGCGCCAGCACCTGCTGGGCGCAGCCCTGCAGCAGCGCGACCCGCCCGCGCCGCTCGCCCGCGGCCGCAAAGACGCTGCCGCCT
>NZ_LLXX01000145.1 GCF_001440405.1 Bradyrhizobium valentinum | reverse complement strand
GGGGTGCCGGCGACGTCGTTGGCGGGCTTGGCCGGCACTTTCGGCACGGAAGGTTCCGCCGCCAGCATCGCCTCGATCGCCGAGTTCGGTCCTTCGAGCTGCATGGCGAGCTTGGCGACTTCGGCGGCGATGTCGTTGATGCGCTCGCGCAATAACGCGTTTTCCATCCGCTCGGTCTGCCACGAGCTTTCGGCCTGCTGCTGAATAGCGTTGATGTCACGCTGGAGTTTCGCGCGCTCGTCGCGGGCAATGCGGAGCTGTTCCTCCACCGCCGCTTTCTCGGCGCGCAATTTTTCGACGATCGGCGACTTGCCGCCGTTCGTCGCCGCGATCTCCTCGCGCAGTTCGCGGGCAGCGCGCTCCGCGTTCTCGTTCGCCTGCCGGAGCTGGTTGTTTTCGTATTCGCGCTCGGCGAGGATCTTGCCTTGCATCGCCAGCCGCGCTTCGAGGTCGTTGACGCGGTTGCCGAGCATCTCGGCTTCCTTGACCTGGACGATCAATTGCCGGTCGAGATCGGTGACGCGCTGGCTCAAATTTTCGACGCGGCCGCGGGCTTCCGTCAGTTCGCGCGTCGCGTGCTCGGAATCGGCGCGCTCCTGCGCGAGGCGGGCCTGCGTCGTCGAGAATTCCTTTTCGGCGTCGCCGACGCGGCCCTTCAGTTCCTCGATCTGCGTGCGCACCGCGACCAGCTCGACCTGGCGGCTGTCCGCCATCATCGAACGGCTGTTCAATTCGTGATTGATCCTGGCGAGTTCGGCCTGCTTGTCGGTCAGCGCCTGTTCGGCGTTGCGCAGGAGTTCGGTCTTGGCCGCGAATTCCTCTTCGGTGGCGCGCAACTGCTCTTTCATCGCCTTCTCGCGCGCTTCGAGCGAAAAGATCGTGGCGTTCTTTTCGCCGAGCTCGATCTTCATGCGGTTGATCGCATCGCTCTTCTTGCCGAGTTCGGCGAGCTGGCTGGTGGTCTTGTTCTTGAGCTGCTCGACGTTCATTTCGAGCCGCCGTGCCGACATCGCGAATTCCGCGCGCAACTGGTCCTTGTCGGCCTGGATCTCGGCCATCGACAGCGGGGTTGCCGCCTCGAGCCGCCGCGTCGTCAGCCGCACCGCACGGTTATGCACCAGCGGCACGATCATCAGACCGAACAGCATGGAGACCAGAAAACCGATCGCCAGGTACATGATCGGTTCGATCATGGATGGTTACTCCGCACGAGATTAGGATTCGTTAATCACAATGCCACGCCGGGCCCTGCCCGCGCCAGCCCAATGCCGCGTTAACCTGAATCCGCCTGGGGAGACGCGCGTCTATGCTTGAAGATGGGCTCAGAACGGGTTCCAGGTCGCGCGCGGCGTATATTTGAGATAGCCGACATTGGCGCCGAGCCTCAAGCCGATGCCGGAGCGGATCGGCACCAGCACGATGTTGTTGGCGGTGAGCGCGGTCATGCCGAAGCCGCCGACGATATAGGCGGAGCCGTCGATGCCGACGAAGCGCTGGTAGATCGCGTTGGTCGCGGGCAGGTTGTAGACCAGCGTCATGGTACGCGCGCCATCGCCGCCCCAGTCGAAACCGACTGATGGTCCCTGCCAGTAAACTCGCAGGTCGCCGGCGTTCTTGGTGTAGAGCGTGCCTTCGCCATACCGCAGGCCTGCCACAAAAGCACCGGAGCCTTCCTCGCCGAGCACATAGCCATTGGGCAAGCCCCATTGGCTCACCGCCCGCTCGATGACGGAAGCAAGGCCACGCGAGACGTTGCCGAAGAACTTGTGCCCGGCCGAAACCAGCTCGTCGGGATGGAAGGTGTCGGGCCCTGGCTGGCGTTGCGGTGGCGGCTGCTGCGCTGGGTACGCCGGTGGCGGCGGCTGCTGCGCGCCGGCAGGCACGGTCCAGCAGATCAGCGCGGCAAACGTCACCGCGGCAAGGCGTGAAGCAAACGTCATGAAAGAACCCCTGGCATCGAAATTCTGGCCGCCGCCTTAACCTGACGCCAACAAGCATGGCTCTAGGTTGCGCCCAGTGTCCCCTCGACTCGCATGTTATCGGCACCAACTATGACGGCACAACGGCAGGAAAGATACGCTTTGCGCCCCGGAATAGCCCTTATTGCCTTATTGGCGAGTTTTTTTAGCTTGCTCAGCCTTGATTTTGCCGCGCGGGCCGCGACCACCGAGCGGGTGGTGGTGAACCGCTATTCCGGCCTCGCCATCGGCGGCTTCGATCCCGTCGCCTATTTTACGGAGTCCATGGCCATCGAGGGCTTGCCCGATTTCGAAGCGCGCGGCGCCGGCGCCGTCTGGCGTTTCCGCAACGAAGGCAACCGCGCTTCTTTCGTTGCGCATCCGGAGATTTACGGGCCTCAGTTCGGCGGCTACGACCCGGTCGATCTTGGGCGAGGGGTGACCTATGCGGGCAACCCGCGCTTTTGGGTGGTCGCGGGCCAGCGGCTCTATCTGTTCGGCCGCGAGGAAAACCGCGATGCGTTCGCCGCCGAACCCGCGCGCTTCCTCAAGGAGGCCACCGCGCGTTGGCCGGTGCTGGTGCAAGGACTCGCGCAGTAGTGAGCCAGCTCCCGTAGCCCGGGCGAGCGCAGCGACCCCGGGAATAGTGGTCAAACCTTCATTCGTCTGGCACCGCTCGGGGTCGTTTCGCTCGCCCGGGCTACGAAACTGCGCTCGCCCGGGCAACGAAACTCAAACGGACGCTTTCGGATCGCCCCAAGCGATGAATTCCGGAACGATGAAGTCCTTCCGCCCTGTGCCAAAAACCAGCGCCGCGCCGGTTGAATCCGTAATCCGGCCGCCGGCGGCCGCGACGACCGCATGGCCCGCGGCCACGTCCCATTCCGAGGTCGGCGACAGCCGGGGATAGATATCGACCCCGCCTTCGGCCACCCGGCCGAATTTGACCGCCGAGCCAAGCTCGCAGCGTACCGCGCCCGGTCGTTCCGCAATAAACGCTTCGGTCCTGGCATCGCCATGCAAGCGGCTGACCGCGACTGTCCATGGCTCGCCGCGCGGCGGGCAGGGGCGGGTACGAACCGGCATCATCAGCGGCTTGCCCTTGCCGAGCGTCAGCCGCTCCGCGCCGCGGCCGACAATGCCGCGCCAGATCAGCCCGAGCGCGGGCGCGCTGATGATGCCGAGCAGCGGCGTTCCGTGGGTCACCAGCGCCAGATTGACCGTGAACTCGTTGCGGCCGGCGACGAATTCCTTGGTGCCGTCGAGCGGGTCGATCAGGAAGAAGCTGTCCTTGCAGGGCAGCGTGGCCTGCTGGGCGCGCTCTTCCGACAGCGACGGTATGTCGCTCGCCACTTGGGCAAGGCCCTCGGCGATGATCCGGTCGGCCGCCAAATCCGCCTCCGTTACCGGCGATCCGTCGATCTTGCCGTCGACCTTCATTGCGGAACGGTTGACGGCAAGGATGGCGGCGCCGGCCCGGATCACGATCTCGGTCAGCGGTTCGATCAGCGCCGCGGCAGCGTTGCGATCGAGTACGGGGCGTGCCTCATTCATGAGCTGGGCCCATTTGCTGTTTCTCTTGCCTTGCCATTGCCGCCCCGCGCTGGCAGCACGGGGCTGCGCAGTGTATCAAACCAGAAAGCACGCGTGATTCGTAAACTGTCCGCCAGGAACATGGCACTCGGCGGCTTTCGAGGAACCTTTGATGTCTGGCATTTCATCTCCCGGTCCGGCTCCCGATACCCTCGAACTTGCGGCGCTCTTGTGTTCGCGAGTCTGTCACGATCTCATCAGCCCGGTTGGCGCAATCGTCAATGGGCTTGAGGTGCTGGACGACAACCCGAAGCCCGAAGACCGCGATTTCGCGCTCGATCTGATCCGCAAGAGCGCCAAGACCGCGTCCGCACGATTGCAGTTCTGCCGGCTGGCGTTTGGCGCTGCGGGCTCAGCGGGTGCGCAGATCGATCTCGGCGATGCCCAGACCATGGCGCGCGGTCATATCGAGGACGGCAAGATCACCATCACCTGGAATTTGCCGCGCCTGCTGTTGCCGAAGAACCGCGTGAAGCTGCTGCTGAACATGCTGATCATTGCGCAGCAGACGATCCCGCGCGGCGGCACGCTGACGATCGATCCGATCGGCGACGGCGAGACGATGAGTTTTCGCGTTACTTCTTCCGGCCTGAACGCCCGCGTGCCGCAGAACATCGCCGATCTCGTGAGTGCGAGCTCGACGGCGTCAGTCGATGCGCACGCGGTGCAGCCTTACTATACCCGGCTGCTGGCGCAGGCCTGCGGGCTGAGCGTGACGCTCGCGCTTGACGGGGAAAAGGTGGTCGTCACCGCGGCCTAAGCGCGCCAACGCGCAAACATGGTTAACCAACGGTTGAAGAACGGCGGCAAAATCTAATTCAGCCGCCTTATCTCTTTGTTGATCCCGTTCTTTTCCATTTGCTCAACCAATATTAAACGCTTTGCATAGAAGCTGGTCTCGTTCCGTAAGGCGCGTCGATGTCGCGTGCCGGTGCGTACGAAGGCCAGTTTCATGGATGATTTGTTGCGGGAGTTCCTGACCGAAACCAGCGAGAGCCTGGATACGGTCGACAATCAGTTGGTGCGGTTCGAGCAGGACCCGAGCGACGCGAAGATTCTGGATAACATCTTCCGCCTGGTCCACACCATCAAGGGCACCTGCGGGTTTCTGGGACTGCCGCGGCTGGAAGCGCTCGCCCATGCCGGCGAGACCTTGATGGGCAAATTCCGCGACGGCATGCCGGTCAAGGCCGAGGCCGTGACGCTGATCCTGTCTTCGATCGACCGCATCAAGGAAATCCTCGCCGGCCTGGAAGCCACCGAGACCGAGCCCGAGGGCACCGACGAAGACCTGATCGAGAAGCTGCATGCGATGGCCGAAGGCGCCAAGCACGCCGAGCACGAGGCGCCGGTCAAGGCCGCGCCCGTTCCCGTGGTCGCGGCCCCGCCGGTGCAGCCGGCCATCACCCAGGAAGTTGTCAAAGGCACCCTGGTGGAGCAAGTGCTGGAACGCCCGCTCCGTCCCGGCGAGGTGTCGCTCGACGACCTCGA
>NZ_LLXX01000144.1 GCF_001440405.1 Bradyrhizobium valentinum | reverse complement strand
TCCGGCCCGGCTGCCGCAGCAGCCCCCGGACCGGCACAGGCCCAACTGGCGCCTGTTCCCGGCGCCCAGCCGACGGTCGTGCCGCCGCTGCCCGCACCGGTCACGATCCGCTAGGCCTAAGTCACAAATAACGTTTCAAATGCGCGCCCTGTGGCGCGCCTTTTTTGTTGCCCGTGTATCCCGCCTGTCGACATCTGCGCGGCTGCCGCTTTGGGCGTCCGCCACATTCGCGCGCTTGAATTCACATTTGCTCCGACTACCTGCCGGCCAGATTTGTGGGGCAGCAACAGGAGGATTTGACATGCGGATATTTGTTGCAGGCGCCACCGGCGCCGTGGGCCGCCCGCTCGTTGCCGCGCTGATCTCGGCAGGTCACTCCGTTGTTGGCACGACACGAACGGTGGCGAAGGCCGAGGCCATCAAACGGATGGGCGCGGAACCTGCGGTCGTCGATGGGCTCGACGCGCCTGCCATTCGCGCCGCCGTGATCGCGGCGAAGCCCGAAATCATCATCGATCAGATGACCGATCTCGCTGCGGTCACGGATGTCAGGCATTTCGACCGCGCCTTCGCCACCACCAACAAGTTGCGCACGCAGGGCACCGATTTCCTGTTGGCGGCCGCGCGCGAAGCCGGTGCGAGGCGCTTCATCGCCCAGAGCTTCTGCGGCTGGACCTACGGTCGCAGTGGCGAACCGGTCAAGACCGAGGCCGATGTGCTCGATGTCGATCCGCCGGAGGAACTGCGCCGCACGCTGGAAGCGATTCAATATCTGGAGGACGCCGTTACCAGCTTGGCGACCCCCGAAGGGATCGTCTTGCGATATGGATCGTTCTACGGCCCTGACACCGGCATGCTCTCGCGCGCCATGATCGATCAGGTGCGCCGGCGCCGCGTGCCGCTGATCGGTGGTGGCGGCGGACGGTGGTCGTTCATCCACGTCGATGATGCGGCTGCCGCTACCGTGGCTGCCGTCGAGCACGGCAAGCCCGGCGAGATCTACAACATCGTCGACGATGAACCGGCGCCGGTCAGCGAATGGCTGCCGGCCCTTGCCACCCTGGTCGGAGCCAGGCCGCCGATTCGCGTGCCGGCTTGGCTTGGCCGGTTGTTCGCCGGCGAGCACCTGGTTTCGATGATGACCGAGGTACGGGCAGGCTCCAACGCCAAGGCCAGGCGGGAGCTGGGCTGGCAGCCGGCGCATCCGTCGTGGCGCGAGGGATTTGCGGAGGTTGCCAGCGGCGCAACCGCGCAGCATGCAGCCTGAGCTTGCCTACGCCAGCCGCTGCTTCGGCTCACCCTTGAACCAGGCGTCGATGCCCTCGACCATCTGCTGATAGTGGTTTCGAAAACTGTCCTCGGTGACGTAGCCGAGATGCGGCGTCAGTACCATGTTGTCGAGCTTGCGGAAGGGATGGTCGACCGGCAGCGGCTCGACCGAGAACACGTCGACGCCGGCGCCTGCGATCTTCTTTTGCGTGAGCGCTTCCAACAGCGCGCCTTCATCGACGATCGGTCCGCGCGCGGTGTTGACGAGGTAGGCGGTCGGCTTCATCCGCGCGAGATCGGCGGCGCCGACCAGCCCGCGCGTGCGCTGGCTCAGCACCACATGGATGGTGATGATGTCGGCGGTGGAGAACAGCTCTTCCTTACTGACATAGGTGACACCGACTTCCTTGCACTTCTCCGGCGTCAGATTCTGGCTCCAGGCGATCACGTTCATGCCGAAGGCCTGCGCCAGCTTCGACACCTTGGTGCCGAGCTTGCCGAGGCCGATGACGCCGAGCGTGCGGCCCTCGATCTCCATGCCGACGTGCTTCTGCAAGGGCTCGCCGGCATGCATGCGCGCGTTTTCGCGGCCGATATTGCGGGTCAGTTCCAGGATCAGGCCCATGGTCAGCGGCGCAGTCGGATCGCGGCCCCATTGCGTACCGCACAGCACCACCTTGTGGTCCTTGGCGGCTTCCATGTCGATCGCGGCATTGCGCAAGCCAGAGGTGATCAGGAGCTTCAGGTTGGGCAGGCCTGCAAACATGGTGCGCGGGAACGGGGTGCGTTCGCGCATCGCGCAAATGATCTCGAAATCCTTCAGCGCGCTGGCAGCAGCTTCCGCGCTCGCAAACGGCTGGTCGAACACCGTGACGTCGACACGGTCTTTGACTTTGGACCAGTCCGCGACCATCAGGGCTACGTTGAGATAGTCGTCGAGGATTGCACAGCGCAGCCGCGTCATGGGGAAGTCCGTTCGTGGCGAGGACGACGGCGGGATGGCCGTCAGGGAAGCTCGCCATGGTTGCGCGCAATCAGGGGCGGCGCAAGCGGACTAAACGCAGGGCAGGATCAAATAATTCTACTGCGTCATAGCTGCTCAAACACCTCATCCTGAGGAGCGGCCGTCAGGCCGCGTCTCGAAGGATGCAGGCCCGTCTGTGGCCTCATGGTTCGAGACGCGCGGAGCCTGTCATCGGGCCGCGCTACGCGCGGACCCGTTGGCGCTCCTCACCATGAGGGGCTTCTGACGGATAACCGGAAAAGCTCAGTTCAAACGGCCGGGATGCTTGGCGCGCCAGGCCGGGCCGGGGCCGCGCATATAGTGCAGTTCCGGGCGGTAGGGGTGGAACGCCCTGGCGATGAACTGGCGCCAGAAGGCGCGGAGTTCTGCCAGCGGTTTTGCCAGTCCGGCGGTTGCATGAGCCGGGGCAGAAAGGGATGCCGAAGCGATCGTAGCCATGACACAGGCCCTTTGTTTTCAAAACGCCGTTTTTCGGCGTTGAAGACGATTTTTCGCCCGATTTATTAAAAGATAGTTTCAATTGTCGGGATCTGTCGCGACATGGTGACCATCCCGTATTCATCCGTGGTGAACGGATGGAAAACGGGTTCCTGCGGTTGCCCTTTGAGAGCCACGCCGCTACATGAGCGGCAGCAAATCTCCGTAAAATCCAACCATTTCCAGGGATCGCGATGGCTCGCCAGTTCGTCTATTTCATGCAGGGTCTGACCAAGAGCTATCCGACCCGAAAGGTGCTCGATAACATCCATCTGAGCTTCTATCCGGACGCCAAGATCGGCGTGCTCGGCGTCAACGGCTCGGGCAAGTCGACGCTGCTCAAGATCATGGCCGGCCTCGACAAGGAATATACCGGCGAGGCCTGGGTCGCCCAGGGTGCCCGCGTCGGCTACCTCGAGCAGGAGCCCCACCTCGATCCTGCGCTCAACGTCCGCGGAAACGTCATGCAGGGCGTCGCCAAGCAGAAGGCGATCCTCGATCGCTACAACGAGCTGGCGATGAACTATTCGGACGAGACCGCCGAGGAGATGACCAAGCTGCAGGACGAGATCGAGGCCCAAGGTCTCTGGGATCTCGACAGCAAGGTCGATCAGGCGATGGATGCGCTGCGCTGCCCGCCCGACGATTCGGACGTCAGCAAGCTGTCGGGCGGCGAGCGCCGCCGCGTCGCGCTGTGCAAGCTGCTGCTCGACCAGCCGGAACTGCTGCTGCTGGACGAACCGACCAACCATCTCGACGCTGAATCCGTGTCCTGGCTGGAAGGTCATCTGCGCAACTATCCCGGCGCGATCCTGATCGTGACCCATGACCGCTACTTCCTCGACAATGTGACGGGGTGGATCCTCGAGCTCGATCGCGGCCGCGGCATTCCCTACGAAGGCAACTACTCGTCCTGGCTGGTGCAGAAGCAGAAGCGCCTCGAGCAGGAGGGCCGTGAGGAGGTCGCGCACCAGAAGACGCTGGCGCGCGAGCAGGAATGGATCGCGTCGTCTCCCAAAGCGCGTCAGGCCAAGTCCAAGGCGCGCTATCAGCGCTATGAAGAGCTGCTGAAGCAGGCGAGCGAGAAGCAGACGACGACCGCGCAGATCACGATTCCCGTGGCCGAGCGCCTCGGCCAGAACGTCGTCGACTTCGAAGGGCTCCACAAGAGCTTCGGCGACCGCATGCTGATCGAGGATCTCACCTTCAAGCTGCCGCCGGGCGGTATCGTCGGCGTGATCGGCCCCAACGGCGCCGGCAAGACCACGCTGTTCCGCATGATCACGGGCCAGGAAAAGCCGGACAAGGGCTCGATCACCGTCGGCGAAAGCGTGCATCTCGGCTATGTCGACCAGTCGCGCGACGATCTCGACGGCAAGAAGACGGTGTGGGAAGAGATTTCCGGCGGCAACGAACTGATCCTGCTCGGCAAGCGCGAAGTCAATTCGCGCGGCTATTGCTCCTCGTTCAACTTCAAGGGCGCCGACCAGCAGAAGAAGGTCGGCGCGCTGTCAGGCGGCGAGCGCAACCGCGTGCATCTCGCCAAGATGCTCAAGTCCGGCGCCAACGTGCTGCTGCTCGACGAACCGACCAACGACCTCGACGTCGATACGCTGCGTGCTCTGGAAGAGGCGCTGGAGGACTTTGCCGGATGCGCCGTGATCATCAGCCATGATCGCTGGTTCCTCGACCGTATCGCCACGCACATCCTGTCCTTCGAAGGCGACAGCCATGTCGAATGGTTCGAAGGCAACTTCCAGGATTACGAGAAGGACAAGATGCGCCGGCTCGGGCAGGACAGCATCATTCCGCATCGCGTGAAGTACAAGAAGCTGACGCGGTGATTTCAGGCAGAGGCCGATGCGCTCGGGCTGGGGAAGAAGGCGGCGACGTAACAAGTGTCGTCCCTGCGAACGCAGGGACCCATACCGCGTGATCTATCGATATGGCAGGATTGCTAATGCCTTCTAACGCATCTGCGTTCGGTGGCTATGGGTCCCTGCGTTCGCAGGGACGACCCTGTCGGTAGACTGCCTGCACGATGAATCCGAGGGGCGTGCCGGACCGCTATTTCGCCCAAGGAGTCCGATAACGTGACGATCCCGTAATATGCGCTGCGGCCAGTTGTCGCTTCACAGCGCGGTCAGATTGCGTAGATATAGCCATCCTTCCGCAATTCGAATCCTCCAGCGAGCCCTTCTGAATGTCCCTTACTCCCGAAACACCCTTGCCGCCCAAAGCTCAGAGGAAGGCATTGCGTCCGGTCCCGCTGCTGATCTTCAGCTCCCGCTGGCTGCAACTGCCGCTCTATCTTGGCCTGATCGTCGCGCAGGGCGTCTATGTGGTGCTGTTTCTGAAGGAGTTGTGGCACCTGTTCGCCCACGCCTTCGATTTCAGCGAGCAGCAGATCATGCTGGCGGTCCTCGGCCTGATCGACGTGGTGATGATTTCGAACCTGCTGGTGATGGTCATCGTCGGCGGCTACGAGACCTTCGTCTCCCGTCTCAATCTGGAAGGACATCCCGACCAGCCGGAATGGCTCAGCCACGTCAACGCCAGCGTGCTCAAGATCAAGCTGGCGATGGCCATCATCGGCATCTCGTCGATCCATCTGTTGCGCACCTTCATCGAGGCCGGAGGGTTGGCCTCGGGCAAGTCCGGCTACACCGAAACCGGCGTGATGTGGCAGACCATCATCCACACGGTGTTCATTCTGTCGGCGATCGGCATTGCCTATGTCGACAGATTGTCGAATGTTTCCACCGAGCATGCCAAGGCCGCCTCGCATTGATGGGCGACGTGTCGATCGACAGGATTCCGGTTTGCGACAGAGGTTGATAGCCGCGGTTCTGATACTGGCAGCGATGACGCCGGGCGCGATGCGTCCGGCCCGCGCCGCCGACGCTGACTTTACCCAGTTCATCGCCTCGCTGTGGCCGGAGGCGCAGGCTGCCGGCGTGTCGCGCGCGACGTTCGATTCCGAGACGCGCGGGCTCGAGCCCGACTACAAATTGCCCGATCTGCTGCTGCCCGGCCGGCCCCCCACCGGCGCGCCGGCGCAGGCCGAGTTCGTGCAGGTGCCGGCCGACTATGTGAAGGAAGCTTCGATCGCGCGATTGGCGGGCGAGGGGCAGAAGCTGATGCAGAAGCATCGCGCGGCGCTCGCCGAGATCGAAAAGCGCTTTGGCGTTCCCGGCAGCGTCGTGCTGGCGATCTGGGGCCGCGAAACTGATTTCGGCCGCTACCGGTTGCCTTACGACACGCTGCGTGTCGTCGCTACGCAGGCCTATGTCGGCCGGCGCAAGGATCAGTATCGCGCCGAGTTCATTCAGGCGCTCAAACTTCTCGGCGAGGGCGTGGTGGCGCGCAAGGATTTTCGCTCGTCCTGGGCCGGCGCCACCGGGTACACCCAATTCCTGCCGTCGGAATATTACAAGCACGGCGTCGATCTCGACGGCGACGGCCGCGTCGACATCTGGCATTCGGTGCCGGATGCGCTGGCCTCCGCCGCGCAGCAGCTCGTCAACAAGGGCTGGCAGGCGGGCGTGCGCTGGGCCTATGAGGTGAAAGCGCCCGCCAATGTCGATTGCACCATGGGCGTGCCCGAGGTGACCAAGCCGATCGCCGAATGGCTGCGCGCGGGTTTCGTGCCGGTGCGCGGACAGAAGTTGAGTGCGGCCGAGCAGGCGCAGCCGGCCTCGCTGTTGCAGGTGGAAGGCATCTACGGCCCGGCATTCCTGACCACGAAGAACTACTTCGTCATCAAGGAATATAATTTCTCCGATCTCTATGTGCTGTTCGTCGGCCATCTCGCCGACCGCATGGTAAGCCCGCAGCCGTTCGCGACCCCGTGGTCGGCCTCGACGCAGTTGCGCTCCGCCGATGTCGAGGCCATGCAGCGCCACCTGACGCGGATCGGCCTCTACAAGGACAAGCTCGACGGCAAGGCGGGCATGCAGACCCGCGCGGCGCTCGGGGCGTATCAGAAGTCCGCCGGCCTCAAGGTCGATTGCTGGCCGAGCGAAGCGGTGCTGCGCGCGATGAGTGCGGGGCGCTAGCGCTGTCTCTCCTCATAGTGAGGAGGCGCGCAAGCGCCGTCTCCGGACGATGCTTCGCATCGCCGGGAGAACCATGTGGCCCGACTGGGGCCTTCATCCTTCGAGACGCCGCTTCGCGGCTCCTCAGGATGAGGGCACACAAAGAAAAAGCCCGGCCGAGATATCGGCCGGGCTCTTGATCAAGACGCGCAGCGCGCGCCAATCGATCAGATCAGTTGCAGACCTCGACGCGGCGATAGCGCCAGTCGTAGCCGTCCCAGAAGCGCTCCCGAACCATACGGCACGCCGGGTAGGGCGCTTCTTCCACGTACACCGGGCCGCCGTAAGCCGGGCGGCTGGAGGCGATCGCACCACCGATGATCGCGCCGCCGAGCAGGCCGGCCGCCACGCCTGCGGCAACGCCACGCTGGGCGCTTGCGGGTGTCGAGGCAAGCGAACCGGCAATCGTTGCGACCGCGACCAAGGCAGCAAATGTCTTCTTCATGTCCTGGGCTCTCCTGGGGTGGCGCCTTCGAGCGCCGGGTTTGGGATGAACTCACACGCTGTTTCGAACTGCCGCTTCGCTAAAAAAGCGCACATGGGTCAATCGAAAGTAAACGTTCCCAAAGCGTGGCCGGAAAAAGCGGTCTTTTTCGGGCCGGAAACGGCATTCATCCCGGAAAAGCGGGTGCCTTCCCGGGATATCGAGCGCAATTTAATGAAGATGAACGGAGACTAGTCGCAAACCCTGACGTTGCGGACCCGCCAGCCATACCCATCCCAGAACCGCTGCCGCTGCCAGATGCAGGATTCACCGTAGCCGGGATCGACGACATAGGCGGGGCCGCCGTAGCCGGGCCCGTAATAGCCCGGGCCGTAATAATAGCCGTTCTGCGAAGCAATCGCGCCGCCGACGATGGCGCCGCCGATCAAGCCGGCTGCGACGCCTGCAGCAACGCCGCGCTGTGCATGGGCAGGAGCCGGGATAGCCACGGCCGAAACGGTCAATGCGGCGGCGGCACCGAGCGCCATCAATGTCTTCTTCATGGCCTCACCTTTCTCGCGGAGGACGTTAGTTCTGTCCGGACAAAAGTTCCACATTTTGCGTGAATGATCAATGAACGGCTGCGGTGCCACGATACCAAAGTTCCTCACCCGGCCGACCCGGCGCGAGAGTGTGAGTGACAGCACTTACTGCGGCATCAGCGTCAGCGATAGTTCCAGTGCTAACGGTTGGAACCTGTCTTCCTGGAGCGGAGACAGTTCTTCGTCTCACGATTCCGCTTCGTCCAGCGACAGCGGCGGGTAATCAGCGCCGGTTTGATTTACCGCAACACCGCTGTTTAGATTCATTCCAGCATTTCCCCGGCATCAGTTTGGAATTGCTTGAAAATGCGGCTTTTCCTTTTGCATCTCGCCGCGCTCTTCCATATCGATGAACGGGCATCACCAAGGGTTCTTTTTGTTACATGATCGTCTGTTCCTGCAACGTCCTGAGCGACCACGATGTCCGTAGTGCCGTGAGTGCGGCTTCGGACTTGCTGCGAAATCCGAAACAGATTTACGGTTGCCTCGGCTGCAGTGCCGAATGTGGCCGGTGCGCGCGCACCATCAAGACCATCATCGACGAAGCGCTCGGCGCCTGCGCCAAGGAGTGCTGCTCCGGTTGCCCGCATAGTCGCGCGGCGAATGACGAGCCGGCCCAGGAAGTTAGCCCGGTTGCTCCGGCTTTCGCGCTCGCGGCCTGCTGAAAACCCCCTGAAATCCTCTGATTTTCCGCTGTTTCCACCGCTTTTTTCGCGGAACGGTTGCTCTCGGCACCAAACTCATTTAGAAGCGTTCTAAATGCAGTGTCAGGCCGCGTTTGGCCTGGGAAAATCGGAGTGGACCATGCAGGGCGATCCCAAAGTCATCGACTATCTCAACAAGGGCCTGCGCAGCGAGCTCACCGCGATCAACCAGTACTGGCTGCATTACCGGCTCCTGAACAATTGGGGCCTCTTGGAATTTGCCAAGGTCTGGCGCAAGGAATCCATCGAGGAGATGGAGCACGCCGACAAGTTCACCGACCGGATTCTGTTCCTCGACGGCTTTCCCAACATGCAGGTGCTCGATCCTCTGCGCATCGGCCAGAACGTCAGGGAAATCATCGAATGCGACCTTGCAACCGAGATGACCGCGCGCACGCTCTATCAGGAAGCCGCGACCTATTGCCATGGCGTCAAGGATTACGTCTCGCGCGATCTGTTCGAGAGCGTGATGAAGGATGAGGAACATCACATCGATTTCCTCGAAACCCAGCTTGACCTGATCCAGCGCATCGGGCTCGAGCTCTACACCCAGAAGCATGTCGGCGGGCTGGAGAACGGGGACTGACCTTCTCACCCTCCCCTGGAGGGGGAGGGTCGCCGCGAAGCGGCGGGGTGGGGTGACGGTCTCTCCACGTCCAACAGTGTGCGAGTGGAGAGACCGTCACCCCACCCCGTCTCGCATTTCGCTTCGCTCAATACGAGCCGACCCTCCCCCTCCAGGGGAGGGTAATCCCCGCCGCGACAATCCCCTACAACTGCGTCTTATACCGCTCGTAAATCACTTCCTGGCTTTCGCGCTCGCCGAGGCCGGTCTGGTCGTGGATCACTTCGCCGATGCTCGGCATCACCGAACGCTCGACCCGCTCGCTCGCCCACAGCTTCGAGCGCATCAGCGCCTTGCCGCAGTGAAAATAGGCTTCCCTCACGTCGATGCGCAGCACCGCGCGCGGCGGCTTGCCGAACTCGACCATCGACGCCATCAGCTCCGGATCCACAGAGACACTGCCCTTGCCGCCGACGCGCAGCGTCTCGTCGATCCCGGGCACGAAGAAGATTAGCTGCACGAAGCCGCTTCCCTCGACAATGTTGCGAAAACTGTCGATGCGGTTGTTGCCCGAGCGATCCGGCATCAACAGCAGGTGCGGTCCGGCGACATGAATGAAGCCGGGATTGCCGCCGCGCGGCGATGCATCGACGCTGCCGTCCGAGCCCGAGGTAGCCAGCACGCAGAACGGCGACATGCCGATGAATTTCTTGGCATGGACGTCGATCTCCGGCCGCGCCTTGGCAATCACGCGCGGCGAGGGAGCGGGATAGATCGAGGCGAGATCCTCGGGGGCAAGATCGGACAAGGGCGGCTCCTTTCGATTGCGCCGGAGATTATCACCCCGCAAGTTTTGCGTCATCCCCGGGTTGGAAGGCTTTTATCTCCGTCATTGCGAGTATCTCCGTCATTGCGAGCGACAGCGAAGCAATCCACCTCTCCGCGCGGGGATAAATGGATTGCTTCGCTTCGCTCGCAATGACGTCCGTTATGGTCAAACCGCATCCGCCGGCACGAAGCAGCTAATGATGATGCTGCCGCGGTGATGCACGTACCACACCACGGCCTCGCCGATCGGGTTGCCCTGGTCGCGAATGACCGCGCGCTCGGGCACCTGCATCCATTGGCCCTCGATCGGAACCCAATAGGCGCCGCCGCGAACGTCGTACGTGGTGCGGTGTCCGTCCGAAACATCGCAGCAGGGCACGCCGTTCGGCGCGATCACGCTGTTGAACCAGGCGCGGATATCAGGTGGTACGTGGTCGAACTGGCCCCTGTCGACGGCGAGCGCCGCGCCGGCCGACACCGAAAGGCAGGCGAGCAAGGCGAATGGCGCGAGCCTTCGCATCCGATCCTCCGCTGCGTTTTTGTCTTGTCCTTGCGAGCGCATTGCCCACGATTCGTAATGCACGCACAATTCAAGCGGAGCCCGCCTGCAGATGCACGCTCAAATAATGAGCGATATGCTCGATGCAGATTTGATGCGGTGCGAGATCATGGCTTCTTCTTGTCGCCAGCGTTGCCTTGGTCGCGCGCCTTCACTTGCGATTTCGGCGCGACATTCTTCTACGCCATCGCGCGCTTGCTTCAATGTCCGTGCCGGTTCACATCGCCCGCCGCGGGGCGGTCTGCAACAGTTCTTCCACCTGCTTCTTGTAGAACTTCGCATTGCCGGTCGTGAGATGGCCCCGCGTCTCGCTGGAGGCTGATATCAGGAAGAGGCGGCCGTTCTTGACGCGTTTCATCGCGGCATCGGTGACGCCGGTTTCCGGCGGATTGCGCTCGTCGTCGGCGGCATTGATCAACAGCAGCGTGGCCTCGATCTTCTCCAGCGACGGAGCCGGATTGTAATCGTGCGACGCCTCCCACTGGTAGATGAAGTCGTTGGCATCGGCGGTGATGGCGGTTGCCAGCCGGTCATCGACCATCTTGTCGGCCTGCGCCGCCGTCGGCGCCAGCGCCTGATAGGCCAGCGTGCCGCCGCCGGTCGCAATGCCGTATGCGTTGATGGCATATTTCATCATGCGCGGCTGGGTGATGTAATTGCCGCTGATGTAGTCGGGATCGTTCTTGATGGTCTCCAGCATCATCCGCCGTAGCATCCAGTTGCGCGCCGCCATCTCGGTCGGCTGCGACGCCATCGGCACCAGCGCGTCCATCATTTGCGGATATTTGCCGCCCCAGATCCACGTATGCATGCCGCCCATCGAATTGCCGATGACGAGCCGCAGATGTTTTACGCCGAGCCCTTCCGTGACCAGGCGATACTGCGCGTCGACCATGTCCTCGTAATTGTATTTCGGAAACGCGGTCTTCATGCCGTCGGAGGGCTTTGACGATTTACCGTGGCCGACACTGTCGGGAATGATGATGTAGTATTTGGCGGCATCGAGCGGCTGGCCCGGGCCGAACAATTCGCCGCCGAAGGTCGCCGTCAGCATGCTGGCGGCCGAGCCGCCCGAGCCGTGCAGCACCAGCACAGGCTGTCCGGTCGGCTCGCCGATCGTGGTGTAGTGCAGCCGCAGTTCGCCCATCGTCTCGCCGGTATGGAATTTGAAATCCCTGGCGATCCAGTCGCCCTGCTTAGGTGCGGGATAATCGGCCGCGAAGGCCGTAATGGAGGTCAAGGCGAAGGCTGCCGACAAGGCTGCGCGCGACAGATTCATGATGGTCTCCCCAGGGGCCGCGGCTGTCTTGTGCGCCGCTTGCGGGGAACCCTATCACACCGGTTATTTCCGTCACCAGATCGGCGGCGATGCGCTATCCCTCCACCTCGGTTTCCGGCCGGTCATTGCCGGCGGCGGTCTCGGAGCGCCATCGGCCATCCTCGGTTTCGTACTCGATCACCTCCGTGCGGCCCGGCACCCGCTGCTCGGCCGCCGCGCGCCGGGCGGCTGCCAGCGCCGCGGCG
>NZ_LLXX01000143.1:179751-193369 GCF_001440405.1 Bradyrhizobium valentinum | reverse complement strand
AACGTTGAGCCGAGCGCAAAGAACAATGCTACCGCGATTGCTGATGCTTTCATGACGATCTCCTTATAGCTGCGGAAGCTCCATAGCTGTAGAAGCTCCGGAAATTTTCATTCGCTGCTTTCGTTCCTATTTTTGCTGCGGCCAAGTGCGGAGCGACTGCTTCGCGCAATAGGAACCTTTCCTGGCGCGGAGCTTAGGCAACAGCAATGATCGCGTGGCGCGACGCAGGGAGGAAGGACATGACGCCGAACTCAAAGAAGCCACTAAGGCCCGAAGATTTTCCCGTGGATGTCGAAGCTCAGAAGATAAAGAAGCAGGACGGTACTCCCATCGCAGATGCGGAGAGTCCCGCCGTCGCTGCCGAAATCGTAGAGCGTCTTAACGAGGACGAAGCCAGGCGCGAAGAAGACAAGTGGTCAGCCTAAGATATGAAGACAGCGAGCGTTGAGTTTAGCGGGCACGCGACTGCGTGTCTCGTTCGTAACCAGTCCGACACTGGGGCGGCGCTGGAGGTGGCCAGCGCCCTCGGTATCCCGGCGCAATTTACACTTCTGATCGTTGCTGATCGCTTGAGGTGCGGGTGCACGGTGATATGGCGAACGAAACACTTGATTGGTGTCAAGTTCCACTCAGCTTACGTGTCCAAGGGATTACCCCGCGAGAGTTGCGGACATGACAACGTAGCTGCACCGACACGGCGCCAAGATCGAAAGCGGTCCATGCTTGGCCGGTATTCCACATCCGAATTTCACGCCGCTCCGGATGCGCGGCCTCTTCCATGACGCGGGTAGCGAGGCCGAGTTCGTGAAAGACAAGCATGCCGTTGGCGCTGATCTGCACACCAGCCCCGATCTCCTGAAGGATCGGGGCCTGCTCGTAAATCTCGACCTCGAAGCCGCGCTTGATGAGGGAAAGCGCCGCCGTCAGCCCGCCTATGCCGCCGCCGGCTACGATGATTTTGGGTTTTCCGGCATTTTTCATAGCTTGCTACCCTTTCTTATGGATGCCAGCAGGACGGTCGCCAAAACAGCCATTCCTCCTAAGCCAGCTTTTGACTCAAGGTCGACATGGGCAAGAAAAAGCCCCGGAGAGTCTCGTTCAAGCTATTCTGAAGTGATCTGGGCATCCTTGACTACTTTGGCCCAGCGCAGGCGATCCCTGGCGATCAGTTCTGCGAGGCGATCAGGCGCGCCGCCTTGAGCGATCAAGCCTTGCTTGTCGAGTACGGCCCGAACGCCAGGCTGCGCCAGTATCTCATTGAAAACCGCATTGTAGCGGTCAACGATGGCTTTCGGTGTATCGACCGGGGCAAGAACGCCATACCACAAATCGACATCGAAATCGGTTACGCCAAGTTCCGCCAGCGTCGGCACATGCGTTGCCTGCGGCGCCCGAGCCTGGCTCCCGACGGCCAGGATACGGATTTGTCCCGCTTCCGCGAGAGGAAGCGCGGTATGGATCGGCAAGAACATGGCTGAGACGTGTCCGCCCGCGAGATCTTTCACGGCGCCCGCAGAACCCGGATACGGAATGTGTGTCAGATTGATTTTCGCTGTCAGCTTCAGCAGCTCCATGGCGAGATGCTGCGGTGTTCCCCGCCCTGGGGAAGCATAGTTGATCTCGCCCGGCTTGCTGCGAGCAAGTGCGATCAGTTCCGGGAAAGTGTTGACGTTGATCGAAGGATGCACAACGAGCGCAAGAACTCCGGTCGCGATCTCCACGATCGGCGCGAAGCTCTTCTCTGGATCGTAGGGGATCGAGCGATAAATGCTCGCATTCATCACAAAAGTATTGACGGTCACGAGAAGTGTGTGGCCGTCGGGAACAGCGCGCGCCGCTGCATCCGTGCCAATGTTGCCACTCGCGCCAGGCTTGTTCTCGACGATGACAGGTTGATTCCAGCGCTGCCGCAATTCCTCACTGAGGATACGCGCGAGTAGATCGGGCCCTGTGCCTGGCGAGAACGGAACGTTGAGCCGGATTGTTTGCTGCGACTGCGCCTGAGCCAGGCTCGGCGTCATGGCAGCAAAGGCCGTGGCCATGATTTCCAGCACCGTGCGGCGCGAATGCGTGCAACTTGCGGAGTCGGTCGCCACGATATCCCCCGTTCATGCCAGCGGGTGGTCCGCATGCGGTTACAACAAAATCTCTCATTATGAGATTTTTGATGTATTATGCGCTGATCGCGCGCCAGTTCAAGGTTAATTCTGTCAGACCGGAAAAAGTATCGCCGTAAGCAGGTGCGAGGCCGCGAGCCGAAAGTGGAGCGATGTCAGACCATGCGGCCTGAGGCATGAAGCCGACGAACAGCCTGGAACGGGTGCTGGCGGTTCTCGAGGTGTTTTCCGAGGAGCGCCTGGAATGGACGCCCGAGGATTTGATGCGCGAGCTCGGCTATAGCCGGCCGACGCTCTACCGCTATCTGAAGATCCTGAAAGATGCCGGCTTCCTGATGTCGACCCGCTATTCCGGTGTCACGCTGGGGCCCAAGGTCGTCGAGATGGATTATCTGACGCGGCGCTCCGATCCACTGGTGCTGCACGGTGTGCCCTATCTGAAAGAGCTGACGGCGGCCTACTCTTGCACAGCCATGGTTTTGCGCTGGTACGGCAACAAGATCCTCTGTGTGGCCTCTGAATCCTCTACAAAGAACCCGATCAGCTCCTATCCCCGCGGACGGCCGATGCCGCTGGGCCGCGGCGCGATCGCGCGCTCGATCATGGCGCTTCTGCCGCGGCCACGGCTGGTGCCGCTGATCGAGCGTAACCTCGCCGACTTGCGCTCGGTCGGCCTCGGCGACACCGCCGCCGACGTTCTGAAAAGCCTGAAGAAGGTTCGCAAGGCCGGATTTGCCGTCGCCTATGGCGAGGTCACGCCGGGTGCGGTCGGCATCGCTGCGCCGGTCTTCGACGATCGGCACTACCCGAACGCCAGTGTCTGCGTCACCATTGCCGGCACCCTGGTGACGGGCGCCCAGATAGACGAGATCGGCGCCGAGGTCCGGCGAGTGGCGCTGCAGATCTCGGCCAATCAAGCCACGGTGAGACAGAAATCTGACGCATAATCTTACATTGTGAGATTATCCTTGACTTGGCCGCGGTCCTATTCTCATTTGGCCGCGCCCCGCGGGCAGCCGCCGGGCGGATAACCCACGCCAATCGCAAGAAGCCAAGATGAGCACGCCCGCCGAATCCCCAGCGCAAGTCGTCATCGTCGGAGGCGGGCCGGTCGGTCTTGGTCTTGCGATCGATCTCGGCCAGCGTGGTGTCAGGTGCGTTCTGGTCGAGCGCTACCGTAGTCCGCAACCGATCCCGAAGGGTCAGAACCTGACCCAGCGCACCCTTGAGCACTTTTATTTCTGGGGTGCGGAGGCTGAACTTCGTGCGGCGCGGACCATCCCGCGCGACTACGGCATCGGCGGCATGACGTCATACGGCACGCTGCTAAGCGGCTACAGATATGACTGGCTGCAGCGCGAGCTGGTGCGGCCCTATTACTTCACCGACAACGAACGGCTGCCGCAATACGCGACCGAGGCGGTGCTGCGGCATCGCTTGAGCCAGTTGCAAGGCGTCGAGACCGTCTATGGCTGGAGCGCTTCCGGCATCGAGCAGGACGCTGGAGGTGTGCAGGTGACGATTGCCGAGCGCAACAGCGATCGTTGCCGCAAATTGCGGTCGGACTACGTGGTCGGTTGCGACGGCAGCCGCTCCCTGGTGCGCGAGGCCGCTGGCATCACACAGACCCTGACCGACCACGACCGGCTGATGGTGCTGCTGGTGTTCCGCTCGACCGGTCTGCACAAGTTGCTCGAGCGCTTTCCCAACAAGTCATTCTACAATGTGCTGCATCCGGAGCTAGAGGGCTACTGGAAGTTCTTCGGCCGCGTTGATCTCGGCAGCACCTGGTTCTTCCACGCGCCAGTGCCGCTCGGCACCACCAAAGACAATTTCGATTTTCGCCGCTATCTGTATTCGGCGGTCGGCAAGGAGTTTGACGTCGAATTCGAGCACATCGGTTTCTGGGATCTGCGCGTCGCGATATCAGATCAATACAGCATCGGGCGCGTCCTCATCGCCGGCGACGCCGCGCATAGCCATCCGCCCTATGGCGGCTACGGCATCAACACCGGCCTCGAAGACGCCGCCAATCTCGGCTGGAAGCTTGCCGCGGCGCTGCAAGGCTGGGCCGGAGCACATCTCCTCGATTCCTACGGCGAGGAACGGCGGCCGGTGTTCGTCTCGACCGCGCGGGACTTTATCGAGAAGGCGATCCAGAACGACAGGGAGTTTTTGGCCAAATTCGATCCCGCTATCGACAAGGCTGCATTTGAAGCCGAATGGCTGGCGCGCTCGTCCGGTGCGCGTTCGGAAGTTAATTCGTTTGAGCCGAATTACGAGGGCTCGTCCATCGTCGCCGGTCAGCCAGGTGCCGCCTGCAGCGCGATCGGGTCGCATGAATTCGCGGCCCGCGCCGGACATCACCTGGCGCCGCGCCAGCTCGCATCTAGCCGCAATGTCTTCGAGGAACTGGGCGCCGGTTTTACGCTGCTCGATCTCGGCGCGCCGAGCCCTGCTGTCACTGAAATCAAGTGCGCTGCCGAAGCGAGCGGAGTGCCGCTCACGCTGATCAGGGACGACAGCACGGAAGTGCGAAAATTCTACCAGGCGACGCTCATACTGGTCCGGCCCGATCAGATTGTCGCCTGGGTGTCGGACGGCGATGTCACGGATGCCACGGGGATTATCCGTCGCGTGATCGGCGGCCACCCCTGACGGCGTACGCCAGGTCCGTCGTTGAACAAGAAAACAAGCCGAAAGCCGGCAAGGAAACACAGGGAATCAAGGGTATGAGCCGTCACAGCGCCGCGCATTATTTCCTCGAAGGTCTCGTCGACCTCGGAGTTAAATATATCTTTGCCAATCTCGGCACCGATCATGTCTCGCTGATCGAGGAGATCGCGCGCTGGGACCGCGAAGGCCGCAAGCATCCGGAAGTCATCCTCTGCCCGCATGAGATCGTCGCCGTGCACATGGCCGGCGGTTATGCGCTGGCGACCGGCAGGGGACAGGCGGTGTTCGTGCATGTCGATGCTGGGACGGCCAATGCCTGCATGGCGATCCAGAACCTGTTTCGTTACCGGCTGCCGGTGATGCTGTTCGCCGGGCGCGCGCCTTACACGCTGCATGGCGAATTGACCGGATCGCGCGACACCTATGTGCACTTCGTGCAGGATCCCTTCGACATCGCCAGTATCGTGCGGCCCTATGTCAAATGGGAATACTCGCTGCCCTCGGGCATCGTCGTGAAGGAGGCGCTGGCCCGCGCGAGCGCCTTCATGCACAGCGATCCACCGGGGCCAGTCTACATGATGCTGCCGCGCGAGACGCTGGCCGAACAATGGGACGAGGCGCAGATGCCGGCCTATAACCCCGCGCGCTATGGCAGCGTCGCGGTCGGCGGTATCGATCAGGACCGCGTCGAAGCCATCGCCAGCCGATTGATGGCGGCGGAAAATCCGATCGCGCTGACGGCCTATCTCGGTCGCAATGCGGACGCTGTCGCGGCGCTGGAGCGCCTCGCGCTGGCCTGCGGCATCCGGATCGCGGAATTCAACTCGATCGATTTCAACGTCTCGCAGGATTCGCCCTGCTTCGCCGGTTTCGATCCGCTGCCTCTGCTGGAACAGGCCGATGTCGGGCTGCTGCTCGATACCGACGTGCCTTTTGTGCCGCAATACGCCAGGCGCGTCGAATCCATCGACTGGATCCAGATCGACATCGATCCGTTGAAGTCGGATTTCCCAATGTGGGGATTCCCGACCGACATTAGGGTCCAGGCCGATTGCGCGACTGTTCTGCGGCAGGTGCTCGAGGTGGTCGAGGCGCGCGCGGATGAGCTTTATCGCAAGCGCGTCACTGAGCGCATCGCCGGCTGGAGCGGTGCGCGCGATGCCGCGGCCAGGCGCCGCGCCGCTGCTGCCGAGAACAAGGGCACGTCAGGCGCGCTCAGTGCGGCCTATCTGTTCGCAACCCTGAACCGTACGTTGTCGCAGGACGATATCGTCGTCAACGAAGCGATCCGCAATGGGCCAGTGCTGCAGGAGCAGATCCGTCGGACGCAGCCGCACAGCTACGTCGGCCTCGCCGGCGGCGGGCTCGGCTTCAGCGGCGGCATGGCGCTGGGCTTGAAGTTGGCGCAGCCGGAGCGGCGCATCGTGCAGATCATCGGCGACGGCGCCTATCATTTTTCTTCGCCGGACTCCGTATTCGCCGTCGCCCAGCAATATCAAATTCCGATTCTGACTGTCGTGCTCGACAACGGCGGCTGGCAGGCGGTCAAGTCGTCGGTACAGAGGGTCTATCCGAAGGGCGTCGCCGCCGAGACCGATTCCTTTCAATCGCAACTGCGCTCGGGCCGGCAGGGCGAGAAACGACGCTTCTCCGATATCGGCCGCGCCTTCGGCGCGCATGGTGAATTCGTCAGCGAGCCGGATGAACTCGCCGCTGCGGTCGAGCGCTGCCTCGCCGCTGTCGACGGCGGGATCGCTGCCGTCCTGCATGTCCAGATCACGCCGCTCTAGCGCGCCAATCCAGCCCAGGGAGGGATCGAAATCATGAAAACCTTCAGCCACGTGGCGCTGGCCGCCATCTGTTTGAGCTCTTTCGGCCTCGCGCCTGCTGCCGCCCAGGTCAAATATCCGACCCGGGCGATTCACATCATCGTCGGCTTCACGCCGGGTGGTGGCAACGACATCATCGCCCGCATCTTCGGGCAGAAACTATCGGAAAGTCTCGGCCAGCCGGTCATCATTGAAAACAAGCCCGGCGCGGGGGCGATCCTTGCCACCGAATACGTCGCGCGGTCTGCACCTGATGGCTACACGCTGCTGGTCGGTGCCAGCGGCGCGATGGTGATCAATCCGGCAGTCTATGAGAAGCTGAGCTACGACACGATGCGGGATTTCAAGCCGGTGTCCGAGCTTGGATCGTTTCCACTGATCCTGATCGTCAACGCGGCGTCGCCGTTCAAGTCGTTGGCCGATCTCGTCGCCTACGCAAAAAGCAATCCAGACAAGGCGAACTATTCCAGTTCCTCCGCCGCCTTCCAGCTCGCGACCGAGCTGTTCAAGCAGAAGACCGGCGTTCCAATGCAGATGATTCCCTACAAGGGAGCCAACGATTCCGTCACCGCGGTGATCTCAGGCGAGGTGACCGCGACCATCGCCGACGCCGGACCGGTGACCAGCCAGGTCAACGGCGGTCAGGCGCGCGCGTTGGCAGTTGCTGCTCCGAAGCGGATGGACAGTTTGCCCGATGTGCCAACCATGAAGGAGGCGGGCGCTGACGTCGAAGCGGTGTTGTGGAGCGGCATATTCGTGCCCGCGGCGACGCCGCCCGAAATTGTCAGGAAGCTCGAGGCTGAATTCGTCCGTATCGCGCGGTTGCCGGACGTGATCTCCCGCCTAAAATTGCTCAACATCGAGTCCGTCGGCAATTCGTCGGAAGAGTTTTCGCGCATCATCGCAGCCGATCTCGAACGCTGGCGAGCGGTCGCCCGCGCCGGCAATATCAAGATAACCCAGTAGAACAGTCGTACGCGGAGACGGGGAAATGGCCGAGCAGCTGCAGGCTGACGTCGTGGTGGTTGGCGCAGGTCCGGTCGGGCTGACTTTGGCAATGGATCTGGCCTGGCGCGGCGTCGACGTCATCGTGCTGGAATCCCGCGCGCGGGGTGAGCCGCCCAGCGTCAAGTCGAACCACGTCTCGGCGCGCTCGATGGAAATCTTCCGCCGGCTCGGCGTTGCACAAAAGGTGCGCAACGCCGGATTGCCGGCGGATTATCCCAACGACGTGGTCTATCGTACCGCGTTTCTTGGCCGCGAAATCACGAGTATCAAAATTCCGTGCCGTGCCGAGCGCTACACGGCCAAGGACGGCCCTGATACCTGGTGGCCGACGCCGGAGCCGCCGCACCGGCTCAACCAGATCTATCTCGAACCGGTGTTGTTCGCCCATTTGTCGGCGATGCCGAGCGCGCGCATTTTCAACGGCACGACACTGATCGATTTTACGCAAGGCGCCGAACGAGTTACTGGCTTCGCCACCGCGAACGGCAAGGAGATCAATATCTCCTGTAGATTCCTGATCGGCTGCGACGGCGGCCGCTCGCTGGTGCGCAAGAAAATCGGCGCGACGCTGAGCGGCGACGTCGCGTTACAGTATGTTCAGTCGAGTTACATTCGCGCGCCGAAGTTGCTCGGATTGCTGCTGGAACAAGGTGGCACTCCGGCATGGGCGTCTTTCGCGCTGAATGCGCGGCAATCCGGCAACGTCTACGCCATCGACGGCAAGCAGAACTGGCTGGTTCATGTTTATCTCAAGCCGGGAGTAACGGACTTTGAAGCCGTCGACCGCGACGCCGCGATCCGCACCGTGCTCGGCGTCGACCAGGATTTCGAATACGAACTGATCAGCAAGGAAGACTGGGTCGGGCGCCGCCTGATCGCCGACAAGGTGCGCGACGACAAGGTCTTCATCTGCGGCGATGCCTGTCATCTCTGGGTGCCCTATGCCGGCTACGGCATGAATGCCGGCATTGCCGACGCCGCCAACCTGGCGTGGCTACTGGCGGCGCGGCTCGAAGGCTGGGGCGCGGAGGGAATTTTGGCAGCCTATGCCGCCGAGCGCCTGCCGATCACCGATCAGGTTTCGCATTTTGCGATGGACCATGCGCATGCAATGACCAAGGCGCGAAAATCCGTAAGCGACGAAATCGAGGCAGAGGGACCCGAGGCCGACGCCTATCGCGCCGCGCTCGGCAAGACGATTTATGACCTCAATGTGCAGCAGTATTGCTGCGCGGGATTGAATTTCGGCTATTTCTATCAAGGCTCGCCGATCATCGTGTATGATGGTGAACCTGCGCCCCCTTATACGATGGGAGAGTTCACGCCATCGACAGTTCCGGGCGCCCGCCTCCCCCACATCTGGCTCGCAGATCGACGTTCGATTTATGACGCGATGGGACCGTACTACACGCTGCTGCGACTGGACCCGGACATAGACGTATCCAGCCTGACAAATGCCGCAGCGGCTGTCTGCGTCCCGTTGACGGTACTTGATTTATCCAGCCCTGAAGCGGCGGAGTTGTTTCCCTACGACCTCATATTGGTCCGACCAGACCAGCATGTCGCTTGGCGGGGAAATGGCACCTCAGCCGATCCCGGTCGACTCGTGGATATCGTCCGTGGCGCGGGATCCGCAAAGTAGATCGGCTAACCGCATTGCTGGAGTCATAAGGCGACCTTATCAATTCAAGAGTATTTTGTGGCTAACCCGAAGCGTCAGGACTCTACAAGATGATCTGAGGCGTGTGTGTCAACCCACAGCGGGAGGCGAACGATCATGAGAAAATTGCTGTTGGCGTTCGTTCTATTGACGATCCTGCCAGCTCACCTTCCTCGTGACCAAGGCGACCAGGGTTGGAGCATCAAGCATTTCCACTCGTCCTGGCTGCCGGCACAATGACGATCTGCAATTGCTACCAGTGCACCGATAATACCGGCCGGCATCCCTAGAAATCCAACTCTGTTTGCTGGCGCGCGGGCCTCACAAGAAACACCGGGAGGGATCATGAGAAGCGCTTCAAGAGCCGTGATAGCAATCGTGCTCGCATGCCAGTGGACAGCAGTTGGGAGTGGTACGGCTGCGGGCGCTTACCCCGAACGTGCGATCCGCCTCGTCGTTGGGTTTCCCGCCGGCGGCAGTTCCGATGCAATCGCACGCATCGTACAGCCGACCGTCGAAAAGCAATTGGGGCAGACGTTGGTCATTGAAAATCGCCCGGGTGCAGGCGGCGCGATCGCGATCGGCATGGTCGCCAAGGCGCCGCCGGACGGCTACCTGATCGGACTGGGCGGCGCGGCGGGTCTAGGCGTCAGCCTCGGCGTCCAGGAGAACGCGGGCTATGACCCGCGCAAGGACCTCGCGCCCGTTACCGGCCTCGCGTCGGTGCCTTTCATCCTCGCGGCTTCGAATTCGCTGCGGGGAAAGACGCTTCGCGACATCGTCGCCATGGCAAAGCAGCCCAACCAACTTGCAATCGGTCACGGTGGTAACGGCACGCTGATGCACCTGACAACCGAGATGTTCAATCAGATGGCCGATACCAGGCTTGAACTGGTGTCCTATCGCGGTATGGCTCCGGTAGTTACCGATCTGATCGGCGGGCATATGCCGCTCGGGGTGATCGATCCTCCATCGGCAATGGCCGCGATCGAGGGTGGTCTCATTACGGCTATCGCCGTCTCTTCGGCGTATCGATATCAACGTCTTCCAGACATTCCAACATTTGCCGAACAGGGGGTCCCGGGTTTTGAAGCGACGGGCTGGTTCGGCATCGTTGCGCCGGCCGGAACTCCAGATGATGCAATCGCGAAAATCAACGCAGCATTTGTGACAGCGCTGAAGGATCCGGCAATCGTCGAGCGAATCCGCGCTCTGGGCTCTGATCCGTTACCAATGGCGCCGGATGAATTTTCACGATTTATCGAGAGCGAGGCGAAGAAATGGGAAACCGTTGTCGCAAAGGCGGGGAAGAAATAGATATGGCTTGAGGCGGCATCGCTGACGATCTTCTCGCGTCCGGCCTTAAGAGCCTTCGATCTGCGGTTGGCGGCCGCATGACAGGTAGCGTGGGTCGGTCAGCGTAGCGAGCCAGCAAGCCCGGCCTGAATTATGACTTTGCGCCACCGTTCGATTTCAGTGCTGATGAAACCTACCAGCTGATCACGCGGCGGGCTGTTGCCGGGGACCATGCCGAGCTTGATTACCTGCTGCGAACTACGGCAGCGAATGAGCTCGCTCGCCCGATCACCGTTGGCCTTGTGGCGGCCATTGCAATCGTTAGCCTCTGGACGCCTTCCGCTCACGCCGAAATCGCGGCCCGCTGGTTCTCACTGCCCAACTTCCTCTTCTTCGCGCCGGTGCCGATGCTCGTGCTGCTCGCCACATGGATGCTCCTTAGATTCCCGTAATGTTCGAGAGTAGAGGAAAATCGAATAGGACTCCTCCGCCGACTACTTTAAGTTAGCCAGCTTCTCTCTGTTCTCAATCGCCCGGTCGACGCTCGCGAACATTCCCAATACACATCTTCGGGCGGCCTCGTGGTACTCGCCCTCGCTGCGTACAACGCTCTTGGCGATCTCAATCCTATTTTCTTTAGTTTTGAAGATCTTTGGCAGCCGGGCGAAAACTGTATCAACTGCAGCCTGCATTTCGTTCGCTTTCTCACTATCGAGCAACATGCGCCATCTCCTTGCCTGCATGGCCTGCTTACAAACGAAGAGGGTGTTTGAGATCTTTACCCACTGCCAATATATCGGTGCCCCTGAACCCTCGATGAACGCCCTCGAATTCGAAACCACAAAAAGCTGATCGTTCTGTCGGGTCCACGACAGAGGGAGAGCCCGCGAGCATCTCGCCGTACGTTAATTTTTGATGGGAGGTCCATCACGTCCGTCAAGCAGAACCTATCGACGAGCATGGCGGCTGATGCGCTTACTCCAAAACCCTCATATTCAAACGCGGCGCCTCCAGCGTGCTGGAGTGGAAGCCCTCGGGATCGCTCTCCCCGAACCATTTCTACGCGCATCACCGTTGGCGAATACCGTGATGTAGTCGACGTCGCCGACCTGGTTGCTGGTGTTGACGTAGACAAAAACGGTCACTCTTCAGCTCTCGCGTTCCTCAATGGGACTGCTTGCCCGACCTCTCGCAGCGGAGGAGGAGCATTATTTCTCTCGAGCGCCTGAATCACGGCAATCCTCGCATGCATGACGAAATCGCGTCCTTCGGCGGCGCCGGCCAGGCTGGCAGCCGCGTGCTGAACCTTCGGATGATCATGCTCGGATTTCGGGACGGTCTTGCTCAGATGTTTGATCGCGTTCCGAAGCGTGACAAGCCGCCGGCCGCCGGGCACAGGGATGGCCTCCCAATGCGCAGGGACCAAGACACGACGCAACTCTGCAACCAACACAGCCGCTATCCTCGACGAGGCTTACATCGATGCCACCGAGAACTCCAGGGCATCTCGATCGCACCGGAAATCGCGACTTTGATCAGAGCGAGAATCCTGAGCGAGACCGGTCTGACCGCCTCCACCGGCATCTCCGACAACAAACTTCTGGCAAAGCTCGCCTCGGACCACCGAAAGCCAAATGGGCAGTTCGTTATCACGCCAAAGATGCGTCCAGCATTCGTTCAAGATCTCCCCCTCGGGAAATTCCATGGGATCGGCCCGGCGGCAAGCGCGAGGATGAATGGTCTCAGCATCTTCACGGACATGGATATGTGCAACCAGACGCTAGCGGCGGAGCTGCAGCCGCTGGTCGACAAGGTTTGGGGCCATTGTGACGCTAACGGCGCGCGGGGCCGGACGGCAATCCTCGAAGTAAAGTTCTCCAATTTCGAATTGATCACCCGCAGCAGGTCAGTCGCCGTCATCAATACTGCGAGTGGTTTTTCGAGCTTGGCCCTCGACCTGCTGAAGTATCTGATGCCCCCAAAGAAGACGAGGATCAGTTGTCTCTCCATATTAGATGAATATCAGTCGCCGCGATTACTCGTCCAGAAGGTCGAGGAACTCTTCGACCTTCCCAAGCGGTCCCTCGCGTCCGTTGCTGATGTAGACAACCCGATCGCCATCGCGTTGCAGGGATCGCGCCTTGGATTTCCGAAGTCGTCCCGGCAGGAATGTCGCGGCTAAGGCATCCGGGCCGACATCAAGTCTTATGATTCCTCTTCGCCTGCAGTCGATCCTGAGCCTTGCTGCGGCAAAGAAATCGCGGGCCGCCGGAGGCAATCTGCCGAAGCGACGAGAGGTCTCCTCCTCGAGATCGTCCAGCTCATCTTCGCATCGGCATCTGGCAACGCGGCCGTAGATTTCCAGCCGCACCGCCTCCGATTGCACGTAGCCTGCGGGCAACATGTCCCCTACCGGCAGATTCAGGTCAGGCACCCACAGATGGGCTGTTCTGTCGTCGGCTTTCTCCGAGGCCAATTTCAGAAGGTGGCTGTAGAGCACCGGCCCGAACACCTGCACATGACCCGACTGCCGCTCTGAAAGCACATCCCCCGCTCCCCTGAGGTCCAGATCCCGCGCGCTGATCGCGAAACCCGCGCCGGGTCTGTTGAACTCCTCCAGAACGGCCAACCGCTTCTCGGATCGCTCCGAGCCCGAATCGCTCAGCAAATACGCAAACGCGCGTATCCCGCTGCGGCCCACCCTTCCTCTGAGCTGATGAAGTTGCGCAAGACCGAACTTTTCGGGCCAACAGATCACGATCGTGTTTGCACGAGGGATATCGAGACCACTCTCCACGATGTTAGTCGCCAGCAGCACGTCCGCCGCGCCTTCGACGAAGCTCATCATTCGGTCATCTATGTCGTCGGCGGGCAACTTGCCATGCAGACAGACGATGCGGAGATCCGGGGCGACCGATTGAACGCGCGCCAGCATCTGATCAAGGTCCTGAATTCGCGGACAGATCAAGAAGCTTTGCCCGTGCCGCCTTTGCTCGCGCAGCAACGCGGAGGCAATAGCAGCATCCGAAAGA
>NZ_LLXX01000143.1:174908-179741 GCF_001440405.1 Bradyrhizobium valentinum | reverse complement strand
GTGACGACCGGGAGTCGATGAATGGGCGGAGAGGCAATGACGCTAAGATCCCTGAAGCCAGCAAGACCGCCCGCGAGAGTCCGCGGAATCGGCGTGGCGCTCATCCAAAGGGCATGAATACTCTTGGCCAGCCCGGAAAGTCTCGCCTTCTCCGTCGCCCCAGAATGCTGTTCCTCATCGATGACGACAAGGCCGAGGCCGGCGAACTTCACGTCCTTCGAGGCGAGGGCCTGCGTTCCGACTACGACCTTCAATTTGCCACTCTTTAGCCCCTCCTTCACCTCTCTTGTCTCTGCGCCTGAACCGGTTCGCGACAAACTCCCCACTTCGATGCCAAACGGAGCGAAGCGTTTGCGGAAAGTCGCGACATGCTGTCTTGCCAGGACGGTCGTCGGCACCGCTATCGCCACCTGCTTACCTGACAACACGACGGCGGCCGTGGCTCGCAAAGCCACCTCGGTTTTACCGAATCCGACGTCGCCGCAAATGATCCTGTCCATGGGGTGGCCCGACGCAAGATCATTCAAAACGTCCCGAATGGCCTTCGCTTGATCGACTGTCGTGAAATACGGAAAACGCGCGACGAACCTCTCATAGATGGGACCAGGAGGTACAAGCTTCGGAGCCCGCCGGCGGCGCCGCTGGCTGATGTGTTTGGCGAGCTGCTTGCCGGCGATTTGAATTTCGCGCTCCGCCTCAGTACGCCGGCTCCACCATGTACTTCCATCCGCTTTGTCGAGGGTGAGTTCGCCGCGCTCCGACGCATATGGCCAGATCAAGGCCAGGTCAGAGGGCGGAACAAGCACTGCGTCGTCTCCCGCAAATACGAGCCTGATCATTTCGCGCGACGACCCGCCTCCCGTTGCCACGGTCTGCAAGCCATCGAGCAAGGCCAGCCCTCGCTGCAGATGAACAACCGCTGTCCCCTGCTCCGGCACATCTGCGTGGTCGAAAGCCGCAGTCCAGCTTCTGGCCAGGGGCTGCGGATGATGAGCCCTGCTGCCGAGCACATCGGAAGCCGTCACAACGACAAGAGGTTTCCGACCAGGTAGGACAAAACCCCTATCGAAGTCGGCCAGAAGTGCTGCCGCACGGTTGCGTCCAGCCGTCGCCTCGTTCCAATCCGCAAAGTGCTCCGCCTTGTCTCCACTCATCCGTTCCAGCACGCGCAGGTCGTCCTCATGCGCTGCGACGAAAAGCAGTCGCGAACCGGCGCGCCGCGTATCGTCGACGAACGCACGAAGCGCCTTCCTGGGTGATGCGACCTGCGAAAAGTCCGGTATGGGAGCGAAAGGTGCCTTTTGCGACAGCACCTTCATAGGCCTGGTCGCCTGCTTCCATTCGCGTCTCCCGAGGTATTCTCGGTCTCTGTCCGTGCGACCCGCCGCCTCCTCGATCGTGTTTAGCCAGCTATCAGCGTGCGCTGAAACGCCGGCATCCGCGATCCACTTGGCTCGACCACAATAGTCGAACAGGGTCGAGCGCTTTCCGCGTATGTTCCCGAACGCCAGCCGCTCCGACATCGGGTCGATGAGAAGCTCCTTCGTCTCAAAAACGATGTCATGTTCTATCGGGTCGAACGCCACGACCCGACGTATCACCCCACCCGAATGCTCTACTCTGAACGGACCAAGTGCGCCGGCGGGAAAAATCTCGAATGTCTTTCCGTGAAACAGGGCGCCGCCAGGATAGTCCGCCTCTTCATCAAGGTCGTATCCGAGGGGCTCAAGCCGTGCGCGGAGATCTTGTTCAGAAAACGCGGCGCTCACTTTCAAACAGAGGATTACGCGCGACCAACTCGCCGGCATAGGCAGGCGCTCCATCACGGCCTCTGCCGTGGACACGAGCAGAATCGGTTTTTCAGGCTTGGCAAGGCGCCGCAAGACCGAACTTCGTCTGCCTGCGATTTCGTGCGACGGCTCCAGCTGATCGAACGGCAGCGTATTGAGTCTTGGAAAAACAAGCACATCGCACGAAGCATCGAGGGCATGAATGATGGCACCCAGCCGCTCGGCTCTATTCTCGTGTTCAGCAAGAAAGACGACGCCATTGCGGCCAGACCTCCTCCACTGTGCGAGCAGATGGAGGGCCATCATGCCTAAAGGCGATGAAGAAGAGATTGCAGTCCGCGATGAAGAATTCTTTCGCTTCGTTGCCCTGCTGGCAACCTGCGCTTTTTTAGAACGGCCCACGTTAATCCCGTTGTTGATCGCGATCATCTCACGCTGATGGCGAGTCTTGCTTCGAACAGGCCAGCTCTGATGTGGGAGCTACGCCTAGGGCTGCCTACATATGCGAATATGATCGCACGTTTCCAGTCTAATCATCCCGTGAAACATCGCTTGGGAGCGAGGCGTGTCGATCGTCCCCCTTTCTCTGCCCGACAGATCACTGTTCTCGGCATCAGTGCGTTTCAGTTTCGCCTTTCCGATCCTGATGCTGTGGCTCTGGCAGGTCACGTGGCTGCTTTGGCAAACATAACGGGCCTCCGCTTAGAAGATGGGAAACGCGAGATCGTTGCGCGAACCTGTTGCGCGCAATTCCGCGACGCAAATGCCATCGAGATGAAGCCCGGAGCTGTGCTTCCGGCCGGCCGGGAGCCGCCAAGTGGCACATCACGCGAACCGTACATTACCAAAGCGATTCAGTCAGGCCGACTTCTTCTGCTGGCCGCCGGCCTCTTGCCGGCGCTCGGTCAGCATCTCCTTTTGACCGGCCGCTGCTCAGGCGTCGATGTAAGATCAAGTTGATCAATGAAGGCTTGGCTGTTCGCTTCGTCTGCGGCACAACAAGCTGTCCGGCGCTTCCTTGGTGTTGAACGCCGCGCGAGCGGACTCGTTCGAGGCTGGAGGTTTCCTCAACGAGTCCGCAACCGCCGCCGCTGCCTGATACCGCGCAGAAGACCATCGCGAATTCCCGCAACAGAGTCTGATCAGTGCCCTAGCGTTCATTAGAGCATCAGCGTTCATTAGAGCATCGACCGAGCGGTACGGAGGGGTGGTGTTGAGGTTCTTGCCAGAGGCCCGGCTACCCCTCATCTGGGCCTCGCGCGCTGTTCGTCGCGTCAGGAACGACAGCCTACACCGCCGCGTTATCAGATCGGGCCGACGTCCCCGAGCGGCCTGGCACGGTTCCGTCCCACCCCAGCCCCACTACGCTACCCGAGGCGGGACCGCGCGCGCAGTGGGCTTGCTCATTTGGCCTCGGAAGCCGAGGGTGGGGCCTGCTCTGGTTTTAGCTTGCGCTATTTAGAAGCTGGGAAACGGCGGTGACTAGCTGCGCGGGCGCAAACGGTTTTTGCAGCAGGATGCTGTTGGGGACGCCTTGCGACGCCCATTCGTCCCCACCCGCGCCCGTCATGTAGACGACCGGGAACGCAGGGTCCTTTTCCCTGATCTGTCTCGCTACCCCCCAACCGCTCAGTCGGCCTTTCAGGTTCACGTCGGTGACGAGCGCCTGGTAGTTCTTGCTGCCGGTCTTGAACAAAGTCAGCGCTTCCTCGGCGCTGGATAGGATGTCGGTCTCAAATCCGCCGTCCCGTAATGCCTCTTCCACGATACCTTGCAGCTGATAATCGTCCTCGACGACGAGAATGAGGGGTAACTCGGCCACGATTTCCCCCGGCGCGCTTGAGAACCGTCAATGTATGTATGGGTCGGGGTGCCCTTGGTTCAAAAAGGTGGACATAACTGGGGCGGAGGGCAATCGCGTGCGGTCGGCCCGCGCTCTAAGCGGTGATCTTTCAGATCAGCCCCAAGAGTATGAAAGCCCCGATCTCGATCAGGACTGCGGTTCCTAGGGTGGCGACGGCAAGAAAGGCGTCAATCGGCGATAGGTGCATGGCTCGCCTCGCAGTTTTGCGAAGCCCCGAGACCCAGATGGCGGTCGCAACGGTGAGTTAGGGAGATCGTGCATTTCCAAGGGTTTGGAACAGCGTTTGTCGCCACCAATGGCTTTCGATCTGATCGAGCACGGCGAGATCGAGCATCGGCCGCAAGGTGCTGCCTTTCGGCAGCACAATCGCATAGCTCTCGCTGCTGAAGCTGGTGTCGACAACACGAACCGAGGCTGGGAAATCCTTCCGAACGATCCAGGTCAGAAGCGGCTTATCATGGACGAAGGCATCGATCGTGCCGCGGCTCAATGCAGATAGGCCGCTTTGAAGGTCCGGAAATGCTCGAAAGGAAAGCTGCTGACGAGTGAGGTAGTCGGTTGTCGCAGAGTTCGCGACAGCACCGACGCGCACGGATCGCAGGTCGTTGAAGCCGTGAACCGCGCCTTCGAGCCCTCGGCGCGTGAGGGTGGAGGGTGATGCCTGCGGTGAACACGGCTATGGCGATAACGGAAGCGATCATCCACCCGGTTGCGACGATTCGCCCCGGAAGCGTTGCCGGCGCATTCTGAGCGGCTCCCGCCTGCGTCATGGCGATGGTCGACCACCAGAAGCTGGAGCCGAGTCCCTTGGCTCCTCCGCCGAAATGTTCGGTTTTCCGGGCGTTCCAGCAGCCAGATGAGGAAGCCGACCGCCATCGCAAAACAGAGCAGTACCGCGACTGCCTGGAAGAAGCCGAAGGAAAGAAGCGCCCTCCCGATCGATACCCAGGCGCTTTCATTGACTGGCACCGCAATCCCGAGTCCGGTGTTGTAGAAGGGTTGAGTAAAATCGACGCTGCGTGCGCGTCCAGCGGTCACAGTTACCGCTCCGACACCGGCGTCGAGGGTACCCTTCGCGACGTCATCCAGCAGATCCTGCACGTTCTGGGTCTCGACCAAGCGAAAGCGCAGATGCGCCCCAGCGGCGATCTTTCTCCAGAGTTCGATGCTGATACCGCT
>NZ_LLXX01000143.1:35402-174898 GCF_001440405.1 Bradyrhizobium valentinum | reverse complement strand
CTTCATCGCGAAGGGCGGGGCTTCCTTGGTCGCAACTACCAATTCTCTGTCAGGGATTGTGCCTTGGGCTCGAACCGCGCCGCAGCTGAGTGCAAGCACCGCCAACCACAGAAGGCATAGCAGGACCGGTCGAAGTGACGAAGTCGCTGGTTCGCCTCGAGAGGCCCGATAAACGGCCACGGGCTTCCAAAGCGAAATCCGGCCCGTCAAATGCGCCGCGGTGCGGGACTGCCGGAGGTTCCTCGAACGAACTCATAGCGGACCTTTGTGCTTATGGAGATCGGTCGACGGAAGCATTGCTATTTGGCGGCATTTCGTCCTCGGTGGGCGCCGACCAGCTCGGCCCGTGCGGAACTTTCGAGAAGCGGCGACGCAGTGAAAATCGGCTTCAACGTTCGCTTAACCCGCCCTTCCTCGCGATCACCTGCCGGCACCTACAATGCGCGATAATCCTGGAAGTACACGATGACGCCGGTTCGCTGGCTTCGCCTCACGACGATATCGTAGCGCCTGAGCGTGAAAAAGAAATGCAGCGTCGATACGGTCTGGTTGATGGTCGTTACACCAACGCCGCTCGATACCAGATGCAACCGGTAGCGGCGCACGGGTACGCACGCGCTGGTGCGATTCCGATACATCCGCCGGACCTGAACTCTCCTCGTCGTTGGCATGTCAGCAGTCATTTGCCGAGCGTCACCTTGATGCCGAGCCACACAGCTACGACAAAGCCCGTTACGATGACCGTGACGACAGCCTTGAATGCATAGCTCTGTAGCTGCTCGACGCCCCTACGCCAGCGCCGCAAGTGGTGAAGATCAGCGCGAAGCTCCTTGCGATCATCTTCGTCGATCCCGAAGGATGTCAGTGTCGTCGCGACGGCTTTGAGAACCATTGCATCGATATCGTCTCGAGCAATCCTTTGTTGTTCGGCCAGAGTCTTGGCGACGATGGCCCCGAAATCCGCAGCCTGCACTCTGGTCATCGTTTAATACTCCGAGACACATTCTCAAAACTTCGCTTGGCAAAATAGAGCGATACCACAAGATGCGAGGTAATCGCCCCGAGGCCCATGAGCGGATCGACACCCCGTGCTGGCGGCAGTAATCCGCGCGCGCCATTCCGCTTTGACGCCATGCCTCGACGTGCAACGACCAACAAGGGCTGTGCGCTTTTACCCAGCACCGAGATGCCACCGGAGATCCTCCCATGTACGAGAGAACCCGATTTGGAACGACACTGCACTCTCAGAAAGTCGTGCAAGATTCGGACGATTTCGGCGAGACGGCAACGACGGCAAGATAAAAGCGACGATGTCGCGCCAGCCGCCGGTGATCGCAAGTGTTTGTCTGCACATTGATTTTGATGACACAGCAGCGGTGCCGAATGGAGCGGCATGGTGCCGCTCGAACTGAGAAAGCATTCAAAATCAATGTTCCGAACGCCATCCTTCGCAGTGGAGCGTCTTGTTGCGCGTACTCAGCAGGATATCGATCCGCAATTGCAGGAGGCCGCCGCCAGACTGACGGTTCCAATAAAGGCTCGCGCTGCACGCGTCCGGCTTCGCCGGTTTGCGGCATTGACTGCGCTCCGATGGCGGGGCTCTTAACGAATTGCGGAAAATTCGACGAAACGGTTTCGACAAATTGAAACGGCGTTGGCCGATAGTCTTGTGAAATGAAGAAGCCCGCCGCCGTTTCCGGCGCGGGCATCTACGATATCGGCGATGATGCCAATGTGCCCCTGATTTGCCCGACGCGTCAAGTAGCCAAAGCAAACCAGATTCAGCACAGCGGCATCGAAACGAAATCGTCAGGCCGTGGACGGCGCAACCTGCGGCCCAACAGAGCGCAAGGAGGCTATCCGATGTTTTTCCTTGCTGCCGTGCTCACCATTCTGTCGGGCTTGTTCTATGCGGCGAGCCTCATGAGATCGGCTCGCTGGGTGTCGCGATGTGCCAATATGGCAGCCCGTTCTCTGCGACAATCCGCTGCTCGTGCTGGTAGCTGCAGCGTTGGCTGCGTGCTGGGGCGCATTCGTCAGCGTGCGCTGACGCGTTCGCTCAGAAGCCGGCGAATTTCGGTGATGATGCCGTCATGCCGGTGATTTGCCCGACGTGTCAAACCGCGCGCTTTACTTGGGCGCCGGGTTCACCGGGTGAACCGGTCTTGGCACGGGCGGATTAGGCTCCACCTGCAACTTCGGTTCGGTCGGCAGGATCTGCGCGCCGGCTGCGCGGGCAGCTTCGCCGGTCGAGCTGTAACTCGCCATAAAGGCCGGCTGCTGCTTCGGCTTGTTCCATGGCCCATGGTCGACGATCAGCATGCCGAGTACGCCCAGAACCGCCACCGCTATCGCAACCCTCAGCGGCGCGCCACCATGTCGACTCAGACGATCTTCCGTCAATTCCTTCGCCATCTGAAAATCCGCGTTGATTTCCTCTGACGAGATTAAATCCGAGCGATCATTAAGGTTCCTTATTCAGCCAAGGCGACAACTGCCGGGAACAAATACCTTAGCCAGGTATTGTCAGGACGTTAGTCGTCGCTCGGCCAATGCCGAGTGACCAGTGAGTTGCAGAACGTGAAAACTGAAACCTCAGATCCATCGCAGCCTGGCATGGCAGAACGCGCCATCGACACTGCGACCGATGTTTCGCGCACGCTGACGGAAGTATCCGCCGCGCTGCAGGCTGCGGTCGGCCGCCTCAGCGATGCGATCACAGAGGCACGGAAACCGGGAATGCCGCTCTCGACCATTAGCGCGGTTACCCGCGAGGCGCCGCTAGCCAGCTTGTTCGTCGCCTTTCTGTTCGGTGTCGCGATCGGACGCCGCCGCTAGCGCGCTTCTCAGAACTTCCCTTTCGTCGAATCTTTTGCGGCCGATATGACGCCGCCGGTGATCTGACGCATATGTTCGCCGGCGTTGGTGAACTGGCTGCGCAGGAATTCAGACTGGATCCGCATCGCCTCCTGAAGGTCGGTCGCATGGACCAGCTTTCGGGCATGCTCGAACGCAGCCTTCATATTCTGCTCGGTAAACGACAGCGCTTGCTTCGAAATTTCCGTCCCCGCGCCGGGCATCGACGTCATGGATTTGCCGGCGGCATCGAAGAACATGCCGAACGCCTTTTCTGCCTGATCGATGGTTTTCTCGGCCAGTTCGCGCAGTTCGGCCGGGACTTCGAGTTTCGGTTCAGTCATGGTCGCTTCTCCCATGTCGACTTTGGCAAGGTTAGCATAATTCCCGGCTGCGTCTCCGTTGTATTGGCCCCACGGCGTGGCTGGTGGCGGCCGGCACCCAGGCCTAGCGCAATCGCAAGGAATGATTTCCTTCCTTCACGGTCCGTAGCCGTACGGATGCGGCGCCCGATTCCAATGGTGGCAACAGTGTGGCATAGTGATTCGGGTTAGGGTCGATCGTCGGTGGCGTTGCGTCTCTGGTTTTAAGTCTCTCTCGGGACAAGGGGATACGATGCTGCAAACGTTTCGGCCGACGCCAACCTGCACGCGGTTTCAAACCAGCATAGAAATGCCTTGCATGAAATGCGGCACGCAGATGCGGCTGGCCATGATCGAGCCACGCGACCAGAATTACGACGTGCTGACCTATCGCTGCGCGCCTTGCGACTCCGGGGAGAGCTTCCTGAAGGCGCGCTGATCACGCGCCGTTGACCACGGCGATTCCAGCCGGCGTCAGCACGAGCCCTTCGTCGCGCACTTCGATCAGGCCGAGGCCTGTCAACGTTCGCAAATCTTCATCGCTGACCGGCGACATTTTCAATCGACGAGCCTGAATGTCCCGCAACGTCCAGCGGAGAGCGATAGCCTTCTCGAGGCTGAATTCAGCGAAAGGATTGTCCGCCATTCGCGCTCGACCATTGGACCAGGTGGATCGGATCTGTCGCTGGAAAGCCTTGGCTGGGCCTGATAATGCAGCAATCGACGCCGGGTTCCCGACGATGCGAAGACAACCTGCCCGGACGCGGTGAGGTCCGCACGCCGGACAGTGCTGCAGCCTTGATCCTCAGTAGCGATAGGGCTCGATGTCCAGCAACGGAAAGGCGCTGAACGCACTTGGCGGATTGGTCGGTGTTGCCGCATGCAGATAGGACTTGTCGAGTTCGGCAAGGCTGGTGACGCCAAGCAGCCCGAGACAGCGGATCATTTCGTCTTCCAGCAATTCAAGCATCCGCACGACGCCGGCCTCGCCTGCAGCAGCGAGCGCCCAGCATTGCAGACGGCCGATGCCGACCAGATCGGCGCCTGAGGCGATCGCCTTCACGATGTCGGTGCCACGGCAGAACGAGCCGTCGACCATGATCTTGGCGCGGCCGGCAACAGCGTCGACGATTTCCGGCAAGACGTGCATCGCACCGCGTCCGTGGTCGAGCTGGCGGCCGCCGTGGTTCGACACATAAATCCAATCCACGCCATGATCGAGCGCGATGGCTGCGTCTTCCGCGGTGGCGATACCCTTGAGCACCAGCGGAATTTTATACTTGTCCTTGATCAGCTTCACCGTGCGCCATTCCAGCCCCTTCTGGAAGTCGCCGCCGGTGGCCCGGATACGGCTTTCGCGGACATACCGCTTGGCGATATCGCGCTCGCGCCGGCTGTAATGCGCCGTGTCGACGGTCAGGCAGAAGGCGGCATAACCGTTATCAATGGTGCGCCTGACAACGTCTTCGACAAAGGCGTCGTCGCCTCGGACATAGAGCTGGTAAATGCGCAATGCGGCGGGCGCGGCCTTGGCCGTCGCCTCAAGCCCCGGCTCGGACACCGAACTCAACATGTGAGCGGCGCCGAACTGCCCCGCTCCGCGCGCGACGGCGGCGCCTGAATCGGGATCGAAAATCTCGAGCGCGCCGACCGGCGCGATCATGACAGGCAAACGCAGGCGGCGGCCGAATACCTCGGTCGAGGCGTCGACCTCCGCGACATTGCGCAGCACCCGGGGCCGAAAAGCAATCTCGTCGAGCGCCATGCGGTTGCGGCGCATGGTGGTCTCGGTCTCAGAGGCGCCGACGATGTAGTCCCATGCGTTCTGGTTGAGTCGGGAGCGGGCTTTTCGAACGAATTCGTGGAGATTTTGGAATTCTTCACCGCTGGCGCCGAGTTCGACATTCCTCGCCGGCTGCAAGGGGGTCCCATCATTCATGCTGCTTCTCTCCCGTTTTGGCTGCACATTACCCAGAGATAAACGAAAAAAGCTACCGCTTTGAACGGGTTAGGCGTCGTGCAAATGCAGGGATGTTATTCATTCGCGAGAGGCATCGGAATGGAGTGGGCGTTTCCCGCCCCCGAAACCAGGGAAGCGCCGCCATCACGGCCGGCACACTGGTGAATACGGGAATGATCGAACTGGGTCTCAAATAGTCTGCTTCGATTGCGCTGCGCGTGCGAACGAAACGGCCCGCTCCACCGCTACAACGTCCCGCCTGAACCGACGGTCCTTTCATCGAAAGCAACGACCGACGATCCCTTCAAGAACGTTTAGGTTACGTGGCCGAATCGGGTCGCAGAACGTCCCTCACGGCGAGCTGACAAGCGGACCGCTCTCGCTAGCCCGGGGCTCAAGCCATCGTCCGATGTTGGGATTTCGGCCCGGTGCGGGGAATCGCCGCTCCATTCTCCGCATAATTTGCGGAAATTACCCTTGCGGATGCGGAGAATAGCTGCCATATTCCCCGCAGAGGATGCGGAGAATGTCGAATTATATCCACCAACTACCTGATTGGCCTAACTTTTCCTGGGATTCGACCACCCTGGCAAAGCAGCTTGCCGCGGTTCGGCTGCGGCAGGGGCAGCTTATTGGCCGGATGCAGGGACTGGGCTTCCCCCAGCAGGAAGAAGCTGTCCTGACCACCCTGACCGAAGAAGCCCTCAAGTCCAGCGACATCGAGGGAGAAAAACTCGACAAGAACGCGGTGCGCTCATCGCTCGCGCGTCGCCTTGGCATGGATGCGGGCGCTTTGCCGTCGGCAGATCGCAATGTCGAAGGCATTGTCGAGATGATGCTCGACGCCACGCAGAAATTCCAAACCGAGCTTACGGCAGAAAGACTCTTCGGCTGGCATGCGTCGCTCTTCCCGACGAGCCGCAGCAACATGAAGAAGATCACTGTAGGAGCCTGGCGCGACGCGTCGGCTGGACCGATGCAGGTCGTCTCCGGCGATTACGGACGCGAACGCGTGCATTACGAGGCACCGACGGCGGAAAAGCTTGAGGCCGAAATGACTGCGTTTCTCAATTGGTACAACACGGAAGAAAACATCGATCCGATCATCAAGGCCGCGATCGCACATCTTTGGTTCGTGACCATCCACCCTTTCGAGGATGGCAACGGACGGATTGCGCGCGCCATCGCCGACATGTCGCTTGCCCGTTCCGAAGGAATCCCGCAACGCTTCTACAGCATGTCCGCACAAATACGTGCAGAACGGAAAACTTACTACGACATGCTGGAGAGCACCCAGAAGGGCGACCTCGACGTCACGTCGTGGCTTGAGTGGTTCTTAGACTGTCTCGACCGCGCCTTCAGTGGAGCTAATACAGTTCTAGCAGCCGTACTCGAAAAGACCGAATTCTGGAAGCGGCATGCCGCCGTCAGGTTCAATGACCGGCAGCGCGATATGCTCAATCGTCTGCTGGACGGCTTCGAGGGAAAACTGACCTCGAGCAAATGGGCAGCAATCGAGAAGTGCTCGCCCGATACAGCCTTGCGCGACATTCAGGATCTCGTTGACCAGGACATCCTCGCCAAGGGCGAAGGCGGCGGTAGAAGCACAAGCTACTCCCTCGTCTCCGCTTGAACGCCACTCCATGACACACGTATGGGGCGGACCGATCCAATGAAAAAGCTCGACAGCGTTGTTGGGGCGAATTCAATCCACCCCTTGCGTCGTTTCCCGATCGCCCATGAAGAGTTGGTCGGTATAGGCCGCTCCGGAAATCGTGAGCAGCGCAAGAAGCGAAATGGCGACCAGCGTTTTCATGACGCCAGCATCCGCCTCGATTGTGGCCGAATACGTCAAGGTTCAGTGAATTTTCGGGGCGTACGCACGGGGACTTCGTGGCCGACCGCGCTCCCGCGGCAGATCTTCAAACCTGAACAGCATCGCTCAGGCCGTATTGCCCGCCTTCCCGAAAACTCCCGCCTCGGCCAGAGCCGCGATACGTCGCTCATCATAGCCGAGGGTCTTTCGGAGCACTTCCCTGGTATGTTCGCCGAGCAGCGGCGCCGCCACGGGGTCGACGGTCGGCGTCAAGCTCATCTGCAGCGGCGTTTCAATATTGGGGACGGCGCCCGCGGTTGGATGCGCAATCCGGCTGAGACGATGGCGGTCACGCACTTCCGGCGCGTTGAAGCCTTCCTCTACGGTGCGAAGATAGCCAACCGGTATGTTGGCCTTCTTCATCTTCGCCATCCAGTTCTCAAGACTGTCACTGGCAAAGACACCGGCGATGATGGCGCGCAACTTTTCCCTGTTGGCAGTTCGGTTTTTCCGGTGCGCGAACTCGGGATCGGTAACGAGATCCGGCCGATCGAGCACGTCCACCACAAGCCGGCGGTACAGGCGATCGTTGGCGCAGGCCATGTAAAGCGGTCCATCGGATGCCTGATAGACGCCTACGGTGGGTGAACCGTTCGGCGAATTTCCGAAGCGCCCCGGATTCGCACCGCTGATCAGATAGGCCATGCCGTAGAAACCGGTCATCGCCACGGCGGTGTCGATCAGCGCGACCTCGACCTGCTGGCCGCGGCCGAGCCGGTCGCGGGCGATCAGCGCCAGCAGGATCGCGTTGCATGCCGACATACCCGTCGCCATGTCGACGATCGGCGGACCGGTCCGCACCGGCTCTCCGTCGGGAAACCCGTTCAGCGACATGAAGCCGCTTTCGGCCTGCGTGATCGGATCGAAGCCCGGACGCAAGGCGAACTCGCCCTTGCGACCATAGGCCGAGATCGAGCAATAGATCAACTTCGGATTGGTCGGCGCAACGGAAGCATAGTCGAGGCCGAACTTCTTCATCACGCCGCCGGAGAAATTCTCCACGACGACATCCGCTTTCGCGATCAGTTCGCGCGCGACTTCGAGCGCCGCAGGATTGTTGAAATCGAGCGCGATGCCGCGCTTGTTGCGATTGAGGCTGAGGAAGGCCGCGCTCTCGCCGCCGATTTCCGCGTGTTCGTAATGGCGGGTATCGTCGCCCCCGTCGGGGTTTTCGATCTTGATCACCTCGGCGCCGAAATCGGCCAGCGTTTGCGTGCAGGCCGGGCCGGCAACGACCCTGGTGAAGTCGACGACCAGCAGACCATCCAACGCGGTCGGTTCGCCTTTTGCGCGCGGCATTCGCTCCGGCAATTGCGGTCTGGCAGTCATCTCCGGCATTTCCTCGTTTATTTTGCCTGGCGAAACAAAGGCTTTCGCCGCGACTTCAAGGCTTTCTTACCGGAACCAGACGTGTAACCCAAACCCCGATTTTGCAGGGCGGGAGCTGCCGCTGACATAGCTCTTAAGACGGCACGTGGAGCGGCAACACTGCCCTTGCATCCAAGGTGCAGGTCCGGACTCGACCGTGACGGCCCAGCAAAAAGACGCCGCCCGCCTCCCGGTCTGGTCCGGGACTCGAGCGGCGTCCTATCGATGAGTAGACGCCGCGAACAACCTTCGCTGCGTCATCACTTCTGTGGAAGGCCGTGTTCCTACTCGGCGATCACTTCACCGGAGCCGCCGAGCTCGGCTGGAAAATCCTTCAGTTTGGGCAGCCCATCCCGCATCGGCAGCACTGTCTCGGCGTAATTGACGTGCACGCCGGGCGTGAAGGGGAACGTCGGAAGGGTCGTGGCAAAGACATCGACCAACCCGAGCGTCGGATGATTGGTCATCAAATGACCGCCGCACTCCGCGCAGTACTTGCGCTGGCTCATCGGCGTCTTCTCGAACGTCGCAACATGGTGCGCCCCCGCCGTGATCCGTACCGCCTCCGGTTTCCACAGGGTGAACGCATTCACCGGTCCCCCGGACCACGAACGGCAGGAACGGCAATGGCAATAACCCATTCCTTCCGGCGCACCCGTGACCTGGATTTCAACCACACCGCAAAAACAGCTTCCAGTGTGCTTGATCATTTCTCCGCCTCCTCCAGCCAATTGAGAAATGGTCAGGACCGCTTGTACCAGGGAAATAGCATGGAAACGCGCTCCCGATAACGGCGATATTCGTCGCCGAACATGCCGACGAGGTCGCGCTCTTCGAGCATTATGCCGACGAAGATGTAGGCCGTCGTCACCGCCGCGAACAGCAGATGGCCGGCGCTCATTGTCGGGGCCGCCCAGAAGGCGATGATGAAACCGAGATAGATCGGGTGCCGGACAAAGCGGTAGAAGAACGGCGTCCGGAAAACTGGCGGCGGCATCTCGCGGGCCACGAGATTGTTGGCGACCTGATGCAATCCGAACAGTTCAAAATGATTGATCAGGAAGGTGCTTGTGAACACGATCACCCAACCAACGAACGACAGTGTCGCGATCACCATGGCCATTTCAGGCTCTTGGATGCTCCAGATGACGGCCGGCATCGGACTCCATTGCCAGAACAGCAGGAGAAGCGTCAGGCTTGCACACAGCACATAGGTGCTGCGCTCGACAGACTTCGGAATAAACTGCGTCCACCAGTGTTTAAACGACTTACGCGCCATGACGCTATGTTGGACGGCAAATAACGACATCAGTGCGAGATTGACGATAATTGCCTCGAATATCCCCGAATTCGCGCCGGTATCGATCGCCTTCGGCACGACGAGCCCCGATACGAAGCCGATGGCGTACAGAATCGTGAACAGAAATGTGAGATAGGCCACACCGCCGAACAGAAATGCAGTGAATCTTAGCACTCGATTGCCCGGCATCGCCGGGTTGATGACTTGGGCTTCCGTCATGAAATTGGCTCCACTACGGGAAATGGGAATATAACTCCCGATTTTGGCAGGATGCACGGAGAACGGCGCCAGGGCTTTGCCTGACGCTTGATCTCTTCATGAGACGGACTTGATTGTTTCTTGAGAAAGGTGCGGCAGCGCACGTGAGATTCAGCTTCGACAATTACGTCCTGGACACCGATCGTCGCGAGCTGCGCCGTGGCCGCGAGCGGGTGGCGATGCAGCCGCAAGTATTCGACTTGCTGGTTCACCTGTTGAAACACCGCGACCGTGTCGTCAGCCGGGACGATCTCATTGCGCTGGTGTGGAAAGGACGGATCGTCTCGGACTCGACGCTGGACAGCCGGATCAACGCCGCCCGAAACGCGATCGGCGACAACGGCAAGGAACAGCGGCTCATTCGCACCATTCCGCGCAAGGGGATTCGCTTCGTCGGCGCCGTGAATGGGTCATGCGATGTGCAGGCCACTTCGCGGGTAGAAGCAGAACAGCTACGTCCGGGACTAACGCTGCCCGACCGGCCGGCAATAGCCGTACTGCCGTTCAACAACATGAGCGGCGACCGCAAGCAGGAGTATTTCTCCGACGGAATCACCGAAGACATCATCACCGCGCTGTCGAAACTGCGCTGGTTCTTCGTGATCGCGCGCAACTCGTCGTTTACCTACAAAGGCAAGGCGGTGCACATGAGGCAGGTCGCGGCCGAGCTCGGGGTGCGCTACGTGGTCGAAGGCAGTGTGAGAAGGAGCGGCGATCGCGTACGCATCACTGCGCAGCTCAATGACACCGCGACCGGCAGTCACATCTGGGCCGAGCACTATGACCGCGAGCTGACCGACGTCTTCGCCGTGCAGGACGAGATTACCGACGCCGTCGTTACCGCGATCGAGCCACAGATTTACGCGGCTGAGAACTTTCGCAGCCGGCGCAAGCCGCCGAGCAGCGTGGACGCGTGGGACCTGGTGATGCGCGCGCTGTCGCATCATTGGCGGGTGACGCGGCCCGACAGCCTCGCCGCGCAGGCGCTACTGGAACGCGCGATTGCGATTGATCCGAATTACGGCCAGGCGTTGGCCCTGTTCGCAACCAATCATATGTTCGGCGTGCATCTGGGCTGGACTGACCTTGCCACCGCGGCACCCATCGCCGAGCAAGCGGCATTGGCGGCGATTGCCGCCGATAGCGAGGATGCCTGGGCACATACGGCCCTTGGCAGCGTGTATTTCTCTACGCGCCGGCTCGACCATTCGCTGGCCGAGTTCGAACTGGCGCTTCAGCTCAACCCGAATTTCTCCCTGGCGCAGGGGTATTACGCCCTGGCGCTGTCCTATAGCGGGAGGTGGACGGATGCCTATGCGGCGACGCAACGCGCCATCCGCCAGAGCCCGCGCGACCCCTCTTCGGCGATCTACTACGGCGTTGCAGCCTACGCCCAGTTCGTCGGAAAGAATTATCAGGAAGCGATTGCGCTGGCGCGCGAGGCGACCCGTCAGCGCCGCGACCTCACCGGCGCCTATCGGGTGCTGACGGTCGCGGCCGGCATGACCGGCCAGATCGAGCTCGCCCGGACCGCGCTTCAGGAGTTGCGCCGGACCCAGCCCAATATTTCGCTCGCCTGGATCGCGACGCAGTTACCCTGGAAGCACGACGCCGATCGCGAGCATTATCTCGAAGGCTTTCGCCGAGCCGGGCTGGAATGAGCTGCGGCAACTGGTCCTGGATTACTGCTGCTTTTCCCAGAATGACAGCAATCCCTGCGAGGCCGAGCCGCCGATCACGCAGGGAATGCCGACCGCGACCTGCCCCAGCGCAGCCGCAGAGACACAACCGAGCGCGACCGCGCCGACGCCGACCTGGCCCCAGAAGCTGAGGTCGCGGCGGCTATCTGAGCCCTTGGTCTTGAGTTCATCCACGGCGGCCAGCGCATCCTTGCGGAGAGCTGCGATCTGTACCGTGTCCGCCGCCTCGACCACTTCGGCGAGCGGCACCTTGACCGCCGCCGGTTGTCTGGCAAGTTCGCTGCGGAGATATTCGCGCAAACTGGCGTCGCGGATCGCGTAGCTTGCCAGCGTATAGCGCGCCATGCTTCCGACCGTCAGCTTGTCGATCGTGTCGCGGCTCTTGCTCCACGGCAGCATCTGGATGATGCGCTGAATAGATGCATGCGAGCCGGTCGCAAAATAGTAGCCCCACAGCGTATCCAGCAAATCCTGGTTGCTCGCAAATGTGAGCGTCGTGTTCAGCTTGCGCTCCTCCTTGGCGAAGGGATTCCTGGTGAATGCCCCGCGCAGCTTGTCCATCACGCCGGGCTTCACCTCCTCCAGCGGGATGTCGGTCAAGGTCGGCAGTTTGCCCGCCAGGTAATTGTCGATCATGACCCGCCGGCCCGGCATTCGTGGCGCGACCCGCCGCAGAACGTTTCTCCAGTCGGGCAGCCCCGAATAGGCGATGGCGCGGACGATCACCCATTCGTCTTCCGGCCGGACGGGAAAGAAACTGGCAATGAGCTGCTCGGCCTTGGCCGGGTTCGAGCCGATCGCACCCGCGATGAAGCCGAGATAGATTCCGGCATTCTCCGGCTCCTTGAACGTCTGCGAATGAAACAGCACGCGCACGGCTCCCGGGACATGGGCATAGTCCGGCTTGGTCCGGTAGTTGTAGATCCATTGCTGGACGACGCCGAGCGAGGCACGCGGATCGACCTCCGCTGTCTTCCCTGCATGCGCGGCCTGAACCAGCATGAGCGCGAGTGCAATGAAGGCTGCATAACGCATGTGATGCTCCTGCGAGCGTAGGCGCATTCGCGGTTTCGTACGCGAGCGTCCTAGGCTCTCTCGATGGCGAAGCATGAAGCGTGCATTGCGACAATTCTGAGAAAATCCGCATTAAGAGAAGGCGTCCAAATTGTGGCGTGCCGCAAAGAACTCGCCCGCAACTCACCTTATCCCAGACATTTTTTCGCCCCGCGCGGTCAATTCGATCTCAGCCGATCAATAGGAGTCCGGCGGGACGTGGAGATCAGACGCATCGCGGAGCGCAACCGATCATCCCGATCGGGGATGGCCGCTTGCCGGCTTGCCGGCGCCCTCGGCTTGATTTTCGCGACACCTGTCGTCGCCGAAACCGCGCCGCCACCGAAGGATTCGATCATCGTCGAAGGAAATCGCCGCGTCGACGCCGAGACCGTCCGCTCCTATTTTCGCGCATCCCCCGATGGACGTTTCGACGACGCCGCACGTGACGCTGCGTTGAAAGCACTGATTGCAACAGGCCTGTTCGAAAAGGTTTCCATCGACCGCGCCGGCGAGCGGCTTGTCGTGCATCTATCCGAAGCGCCCGTGCTCGACCGCGTCGCATTCGAAGGCAACAAGAAGGTCAAGGACGCCGACCTGGCCGCAGCGGTCGAAGCGAAGCCGCGCGGCTCGCTGCAACGCGCCACCGTGCAGGCCGACGTCGGCCGCATCATCGAGGCATATAGGCGTGTCGGCCGTGCCGAGGTCAGCGTCGATCCGCAGATCATCGACCGCGGCAACGGCCGGGTCGACCTCGTCTACGCCATAACGGAGGGAGTAAAGACTCCGGTACGGCAGATCGACTTCACCGGCAACAAGGCCTTCGGCAAACGGCAGCTCAGCGCCGTGATCAAGACGTCCGCGACCCATATGCTGAGTTTTCTGACCGGCGGTGGCGTCTACGATCCTGACCGTATCGCGCAAGACCAGGAACAGCTACGGCTTTACTACCGCAGCAAGGGTTATGCCGATGTCAGCGTCTCATCGGCAAAGGCTGAGTATAATCCGGCTACGAAGGGCTTCACGCTGAGCTTCGCGATCGACGAGGGTCCGCTCTATCACTTCCGGGAAGTCAGCGTCACCTGCAACATTCCGGACATGGATTGCGACAAGCTTCGTTCCCTGCCGACTGCCCGCGCAGGCGCGGTGTTCGACGGCAACGCCCTGGACAAGACCACCGAGCTCCTGGCCATAGAAATGGCAAGGCTCGGCTATCCCTTTGCCCAGGCGACCCCTCGCCTCACGCGCGATGCCGCCACGCAACGTATCGACGTCGCCTTCGTAATCGAACAAGGGCCTCGCGCCTATGTCGAACGGATCGAGATCCATGGCAACACGCGCACCCGCGACTACGTGATCCGGCGCGAATTCGACATCGCAGAAGGCGATCCCTACAACAAGACGCTGATAGACCGTGCCGAACGGCGCTTGAAGAATTTGAACTACTTCAAGACCGTGAAAATATCGAACAGGCCGGGCTCGGCGCCCGATCATGTCATCCTCGATGTCGAGGCGGTTGACCAGGCGACCGGCGACTTCAACGTGGCTGGCGGTTACTCGACCGTCGACGGCGCGCTCGTCGAGGTCAAGGTGGGCGAACGCAATCTCTACGGTACGGGCAAAAACGTCCAGGCTACCTTCACCTACGGCCAATATGCGCGCGGCATCAACCTTGCTGCGTCCGAGCCCTATTTTCTCGGCACCAAGGTCGCAGCCGGCATCGAGCTCTTCGGCCGCCAAAACGACGCTAGCAGCTACCAATCCTATGGCAGCACGACCTATGGCGCGAGACTGCAGTTCGGTACGCCGATCAACGAGGAACTCGGCGTGCAGTGGCGTTACTCGATCTACAATCAGAACATCACGCTTTCGCCGAACGCTTCGGGCCTGACACCCTCGCTGGCCGTCCGGCAGGCGGCCGCCGCCGGTCCGACCTGGGTCTCCGCTCCCGGCAGCACAACGACCTACAGCACACTGGACAACATAAAGAGCCCGACTAGCGGAATCAGGTCGCAGCTCAGCCAGGATCTGGCGGGGCTTGGCGGCGACGTAAAATTTCTCAAGACGACGGAAGATGTGCGCTACTACAAATCGCTCAGCAGCGACCTCGTTGGCATGGTTCGTGCCCAGGGCGGCTACGTCACTGGTTGGGGTGGCCAGCAAGTGCCGCTGATGAACAATTTCTTCGGCGGCCCGACCATGGTGCGCGGATTTGCTCCCAACGGATTCGGCCCGCGCGACCTGACGCCGGGCACTACGATGGATAATGTCGGCGGCAGCGCCTATTGGGCGACAACCGCCGAACTGCAGAGTGCGATCCCCGGCATCCCCAACGAATACGGCCTCAGGGCCACCGCCTTCGTCGATGCCGGCAGCGTGTTCCGCTACAGCGGGTCGACGGCATCGCTGCAGGTCGCGAACAAGAATGTCGTCCGCTCGTCGATCGGCGCAGGCCTGACCTGGGCCTCGCCGTTCGGCGCATTGACCGTCGACTACGCCGTACCGCTGACCAAGGCGGCCTATGACGTGGTGCAGCCTTTGCGATTCAGCGCTGGAGGCTTTTGACGGGCACAGGATGCTCAGTCGCGAACCCATACAACAGCGCCAGCCGGTCGAGGCATTCGCGGAATCGCCTTGAAAAATAGTCGCTCCAGCGTTTGGTACACATGCCCCTCCGCTGGCCGACCTGCTCCATGGTCAGACCCTGGACCAGGACGTCATGCACCAACGCCGAGCCGTCCGCGCCAAGTTCGCGTTCGGCCCGGTTCAGCCGCAGCACGGCCTTGCGCTGGCCCTCAGTGATCGGCTCGCGGCTCTGCCCGCCATCGACATATTCGCGGGTCGGATCGACTGCGCGTGGTCCGCGCTCGGCCTTCTCCCAGTCGCTCTGGAACGCACGCCCCGCCTGATATTGGGCCTCGTCGATCTGGCGGTGGGAATGCAGGCGCGCGAGTGGATCGTTACGGATCGAACGCAGGGCAACGATCTTCTCGCCCGGCTCCAGCGCCAGGGGATTGTCGACCTCGACGGTTGCGACTTCGGCATTGCGTAACAGATCGCGGGACCTGCGGTCATGCGCCTTGGCGGGATTGTGTGGCCTTCGGCGTTTGGCTCTCGGCATCTGATTGACTCCTTCAAACAGTAGAATTCGGTTTCGACCAGAAAATCTATTCGATTGATGCGTCCGCCATCTCGTCGCGCAGCAGTTCGGACAGTTCGTCCCTGCGGCCGCAGCCCAACCGCTGAAGTCCGATCAGCGCACGCAGGTGAGCGATCCGATGGCGGCGCGGCAGCCGTTTCAGCCTGTCGGCCATGCCTTTGATTGCAGCGTTCTTCATGCCGCCTCCACCACCCGCAGCGAAACGGTGCTCGCCGCGCGTTCGGGCAGCTCGACTGGATTGCGGCTCAGATGAAAATGCGCCGTGCAATAGCTCGAACCCGGGCGCCGCGGATGGCCGCAGAAAGTGATGGCCTCGCCCTCTTCATCGCCGCCATAGGGATAGCGGCAATCGCCGCGCTCCAGCTCGATCAGGGAGAGATGTCGCGGTTCAATCCGGACGCAGCGCAGCTTGATCGGCTTAATCGCCTTGAACACCGGCGCCGGCCAGAGAAGCGCAGGCGTCTTCAAATTGACGGGACGGGGCTCAGCGATCTCGTGCAGCTCTGCGGGCTTAGCGGGCACCGACGGTTGCCGCCGACCGTCTGCTCCCAGTCCCAGGCGGCGGGCGCGTCCGAGCGCAGCGCTGCGGGAGTAGGACGTATTGAATCGTGAATTGATCGCTTGCGCGGCTTCCGAAAAGGACATGCCTTTGGCAATAAATTCCCGCAGCGCGTCCGAGTGCTCGGGCGCCCAGTTCGACAGTTCCATTTGTTGTCCTTGCTCTTGTCAACGCCGCCCGACGCCGGACAATCAATTTCTGATATTCCGAAATGGAAAGTCAAGCTTGATTTCTGATAATCGGAACTGCTATAATTTCTGAAATTCGGAAAGGTTTGACCATGCTGGACATCAGGTTGATCGAGCGGGGCCTGGACAAGCCGGGCAAGACCAAGGGTGGATTGGCCGCCGCGATGGGCGTTCGTCCCGGCGCCGTGTCCGAAATCCTGTCGGGGATACGCCTGATCAAGGCGTCTGAGATCGCGCCGATCATCGAATACCTCGAACTAAACTCGGTGCCGATCATGGGCCGCGTCGGCGCCGGCGCCTCGATCGAGCCGGAGCACGAGCAGGTGCCGCCGGAAGGCCTCGGCGAGGTCGAACTGCCCTTCCCGATCGCCGAAGAGACCATCGCCTTCGAGGTGTCCGGCGATTCCATGCTGCCGAAATACGAGAATGGCGATATCATCGTGGTCTATCGCGAGCAGCGCCACCCGCTATCGAGCTTCTACGGCGAGGAAGCCGCCGTCCGCCTGAAGACCGGTGAGCGCTACCTGAAGACAATCGAGCGGGGAAAATCCTCGACCTCGGTCAACCTCACGAGCTTCAATGCCAAGCCCATTACCGGTGTAAAGCTGGAATGGATCGGCGAGATCTGCGTCACCCTGCCCAGGGGCCAGATCGAACGATTGCGCAATAAGGCGGCGGCCCGAACACGCAAGGCCGCAAGAACGGCGGGCCGCACGCCGGACAAATAGCAACCGGCGTTGCGATTATCGAATCGGTTGATTCTATCGATATCTCCGACAGTCGCGCCGCCCCTCACGCACAATTTCTGTTTTTCCGAATTTTTACTTGACTAATTTCCGTTTTTCCGAAATATTGCCGTTGTCGATACCGACGACAGGATGAGGTCAGATCGCCAGCATGCAGTATTTCGTCGTGATGATCGACTACGGCCGCCGCGGCCGCGAGGCCATCGTCGACCCGGAAATCACAAGGCGCGAGGTTATCTCCCGGATCGCGTCGGGTGAATACCGGAATATCAGCTTCATCCACGAAATCGCAGGTTGCTCGGTCGAGGATATCACCGCCGAGATTCTCAGCGAGGCGGCCCTGCCTGAGATCGGCGCGACGGGCACCGACCTGCAAGCCAACCATTTCGATCACATTCGCGATCTACGTAAGCACGAGAGAGCGTGATCACGCTCTATTCCCTCAAAACATTGTGACTATCGGGCGGGCTTGAATCGCCGACAGCTTGATTAACTATTCTTCACGCAAAGTCTATTCCGGCTGAGCGAACGGTCGCGCTAATGTTGCGATTCGATTCCTCCGACTTGCAAAGTTCTTAACCCGCAATGTATCCGTCAATGAAGGCTGAGCTCGCGGCGCGCGATGGCGACCTCCGACTCTGTCTCCTGCTTGGTGTCGCGGCCTGGTTTCTCTTTCTGGATCACGTCCCGCACAATGCGGTCAGCCAGCTGACCATGCGTAATTTCGGGTTCAGCGGCGCTACCGACCTGTTCGTGTTTATCGGCGGCTATACTGCCGCGATCCTGTATGGAAGGATGATGCTGGAGCGCGGGTTCGTCGTGACGGCAACCCGTATCTTCAAGCGGCTGTGGCAGCTTTACGCCGCCTATATCGTCCTGTTCGTGATCTATATCGATCTGATCGGATATGTTGCGCGCCAATCCTCCGCGCCCGCACTTATCGGCGAATTCAACGTCACGGGAATCGTCGACCATACGATCCGGACGCTGATTCACGGCCTGCTGCTTCAGGCCAAGCCGCTGAACCTCGATGTGCTGCAACTGTTCATCGTATTGATGGCGGTGTTCCCGTTCGTTCTGTTCGGCATGGTCCGCCGGCCGAATGTCACCATGGCGGGATCGATTGGTCTCTACTTCGCAGCCTGCCAATTTGACTGGAATCTGTCTTCGTTTCCGGATGGACGGTGGCACCTCAATCCGTTCTGCTGGCAACTCCTGTTTATGCTCGGCGCCTGGCTTGCCTTGAGCGGTACGAATCAAATGCGCGCTATTCGTACGCTTCAGAAACTAGCGGTCGTGCGCGCCGCGGCATGGCTGTACCTGCTGTTTGCTCTGGCGGTGACGGTGGCCGGGAAATTTCCCCAGGCCGGCATCGTCCCGGATCTGCTGCGCGATGCCCTTCTTCCCAATGACAAGGAGAACCTCGCCCCACACAGGGTGCTTCATTTTCTCGCGCTGGCCTTTCTGTTTGCTTACATGGTGCCGCGCGACTGGTCCGGATTCCGATGGCAGATGTTGCAGCCGGTCATCACATGTGGGCAGGAGTGGCTATCGGTGTTTTGCGCCGGGGTGTTTCTCTCGTTTGCCGGACACCTTGTCCTGATCACAGGCCCGGATTTGCTCGCCATGCATGTCCTGGTCAGCGTTGCCGGGATTTTGATCATGACGGGCGTGGCCTACTACGTGTCGTGGTCCAAACGACAAGATCACAAGCCGGCATTCCGGACTCAGGCGCTACCTGAACCCGCCCCTCAATCTGCGAGGAGTACCCCTTTCAACCGCGCCTCACTCGCACCCAGCATGCCGGCGTCGAGCCTTCCCTCGGCCGACGCCGCCACGGCGCAGGTAAAGATGCGATAGAACTGCGCCCCGTCGAAGGCAACCAGCAGCAGGTCGACACCGGCGTTGAGCGCCTCCACCACCGCCGTACAGACGTTGCGCTGGTAGATCGCCCCCATCACGAGGTCGTCGGTCATAACGACGCCCTGATAGTTCCATTGCTTGCGGATGATGCCGTCGACGACCCGTTTGGAATGCGACGCGGCGCGGCTCGGATCAACTGAGGTCAGCGTCACATGCCCGATCATCAGTTGCGCTTTCGAGCCGGCCAGCAGATTCCTGAAAGGTATCCAGTCCGACGCTTCGAGTTCGTCCACGGGCGTATCCAGATCGGCGCTGAAATGATGGGTATCGGTTCGTACGCGTCCGAGCCCTGGAAAATGCTTGACCGTCGCGCCGACACCTGACGCTTCCAGCCCATTTACATAGGCCCGCGCGATATCCGCGACGACAGTCGGATCATCGGAAATCGCGCGTCTGCCGATCAGCGTGTTGAAGTCGAATCGGTTGCGCTTCGGCTCGGGCCGCAAATCCAGCACTGGCGCAAGGTTCAGGTTGACGCCGAGCGCTGCCAGCTCCTGCCCGTGAACACGCCCGAACGCCTCCGCTTTCTCGGCGCGAACATCCGGCGCCAGGCTCGCAAGCGTCGATAGCGCCGGCAGTCTGGTCAAGGGCGGCGCCAGATGCGATACGATACCGCCTTCCTGGTCGGCCGCAACGATCAGAGGCGGCAGGCTAGCAGCGCGCCGCTTTTCCTGCAGCGCCGCAATCTCTTCCCCTAGACGCGCCGCCGACGATCCCACCACATTGTGCTTGGTAATGTAGATGCCGGAGATCAGGCCTTTCTCGGCAAGAACAGCCACCTCAGGGAATGACGAGTATCCAACGATAAAATGCCGTCCAAGGCTTCGCGCCTGTGCGGCTTCAGTCTGCAAGACACGTTGCTTGCGCCATTCAAACGAAGCATGCGCGCCGAGCATCGATAGCGATGGCAGACACCACAGCAGAACGAGCGCCCTTCCCGCAACACCCCTCCTCCAAATGCCGCGGCGGATGAGGATGACGGCAACAACGACGCTCGCGGCAGCCAGAACAATGTTTCCCGACCCGCGCAGCGAAATCAGATAGGGATCGTTCTTGTTAGCTGCAGCGAAAACGAAGACGGTGCCGGCGAGCCAGATCAGGATAAGGCCGATGCGTTTGAAAATTTGCATGAAAATGGCATGGGCTTGCGAGAGGAGGTCGAACGGCAGAATGCCCGTATCAAACTTGTCTCGCCGATGCGAGCGCATAACCGCGCTTGCACGGAAACTGCATAAAAATCCTGAACTCTTGCAGACGGCGTTCCAAGCAAATGCACAACGGCGTCGGATAGTTCGTCGCGCAAACAGTGGCGATCATCGAATGCCTATTCCCACAAGACTAGCGAACGACGGGTGGTGGCTGTGTGAGCGTCCCGCGACGGCGCTGATTTGCAATTTTCCTCTCCAAACAGGCAGCGCAAGCATGACCGATTTCACCACGCCGGCATCCGAAGCAGGCTCCGCTCAGGCGAGTCCGCTCCCGGTCAAACCCGCGATTGCCGTCCCGCTGGCGGCGTTGGCCGACTGGCTGTTCTACGGCCATCAGATCGGAATTTCCGCAGTCGCCTTCGCGCTCGCACTGGTGGTAGGCTCGCTCGCCGCCAATTTCGCAAGATTGAACAGAAGTCGGATGCTGCCGGCAGGCGCGCTATTGCTGGCCGGATTCGTACCTGTCGTCGAGGAATTCAACGCAGCCTCACTGACCTTCATGGCTCTGGGGCTCGGCGTTGGTCTGTTGCTGACGACCAATACTCAACAGAACAGTCTCAGCGAGCGGGCAGCGGCGTTATGTGATCTGTTTCTGGTCGGTCCGTTCAGATTTCTTCGGGACACCATCGGCGTGTTCAATCTGCCGATCTTGAAGACCGGCTTTACCGTCTGGTTGATTCCCGTGATCCTCGGCGGCATTTTCGTTTTTCTGCTGGTCTCGGCAAATCCCTTGCTCGAGAAGTGGGTCCGCCTGATGAACCCCGGCAATGCCGGATCTTATCTGAGTCCAGGACGAATACTGTTTTGGACCGTGGCGCTGTCAATCATATGGCCCTTCATCCATGTCTGGTGGCGCAGCAAGGTTCGGCTCGCGTCCGCTTTCGCCGAAATGGCTGCTGCGGACCAGAAGCCGCGATCGGACACCGTCGAATTTTTTAGTGCTGCGACAATCCTGCGTTCGCTGGTCCTGTTTAATTTGCTGTTCGCCGTTCAGACCATCCTTGATGCGATCTATCTCTGGGGCAACGCGACCTTGCCCGCCGATATCAGCTACGCTTCATATGCGCATCGGGGCGCCTATCCTCTCATCGTCACGGCGCTATTGGCGGCAGGCTTCGTTCTGGCCGCCATGAGGCCAGGTGGCCCGGCCGAGCAATCGAGGGTGATCCGACCGCTGGTTTATCTGTGGGTGGCGCAAAATGTCTTGCTGGTGATGTCGTCGATCCTGCGCCTCGATCTCTATGTTCAAATCTACCTGCTGACCTGGTGGCGCGTCGCGGCTTTTATCTGGATGGTACTGGTCGCGTTTGGGCTCGTGCTCATCGTCGCCCGCATCGTCCTGAACCGCTCGAATGATTGGCTGATCCGCGCCAATCTCATCACCCTGACGGCAACGCTCTACATCTGCTCGCTGATCAATTTTGCCGCCATCATCGCTGACTACAACGTTAGCCACGGCCGCGAAGCCACCGGCAAGGGGGTATGGATCGATATGAACTACCTGCTTTCCCTGGGACCGCAGGCATTGCCGGCGATCGACCGGGCCATCGCCCTTCGCGGGTTCGATCCTACCCTTGTTTCCCGCCGTGGTTGCCTTGTAGAACAGCAGGTGAAAGAGACGGTTTCCTGGCGCTCCTGGGGTTTTCGGAACTGGCGCCTCCAGCGCGCCCTGGACGCCCAACCGAAGAGTTCGACCACAGGCTAGTCGACCGCAGGCCGATTGCGCCGGGAGAGACGTTTGACGCCCCGCATTCTCATCGTTGACGACGAACTGCATATACGCGAGGTCATCCGTGTTGCGCTGAAGAAGGCCGGAATGACCGTCTTCGAGGCGCGCGACGGCAAGGAAGCGTTGACCCGCTTTGCCGCCGACAAGCCGGATCTGATGATTCTGGATATCGGCATGCCGGAATTCGACGGCCTGGACGTCTGCCGGGAAATTAGAAAGTCCTCGGACGTTCCGATCCTCTTTCTCTCCGCGCGCGACGACGAGATCGATCGCGTCCTGGGCCTGGAGATCGGCGGTGACGATTATGTCACCAAGCCCTTCAGCCCGCGCGAACTCGTAGCAAGGGTGAACGTCATCCTGCGCCGCATGGCTTCGCGCGGGGAGGATGCAAGGGCCTCAACGGCGGCACTTTCGCAAGGCAAGCTGTCGGTTGATCCAGGACAGCATATCGCGGAGTTCGCGGGCACGCCGCTGCGTCTGACCGCCATCGAGTTCGGTATCCTCAGGGCATTTCTGACACGGCCAACGCTCGTCTTCAGCCGCGAGCAGATCATGAGTGCCGCCTATCAGCTCAACATCCAGGTATCGGATCGCACCATCGACAGCCACATCCGCAATATCCGCGCCAAGCTGTCCGCCGTGAACTGCGACAACGTCATCGAAACCATTCACGGCGTGGGCTTCAAGCTCGGGCGTTGCGAGCCGCAAGCATGATACCGCGCGCACCAGTTAAATGGCGACCATCGTTGGGACTGGTCATTTTCGCCGTGCTCGCCTCCGTGGCGACGCTGCCCCTGGTCGGGCTGTTCTTCTTCCGCCTCTACGACAACCAGCTCATCCATCAAACCCAGGCCGAACTGATCGCCCAAAGCCGCGTGCTGGCGGCGGTCTATGCGCGCGAGGTGGAAGCCCGGCTCGCTGCCGGCATTGCGCTCGGCGCGGAAATTCCCCCCGGGGTCCGCCCCGACCGGGAAGACCAGCTAACGCCGATCCGGCCCGCCCTCGATCTTGCCGCCGGCGCCGATCTGCTTCGGCGGCGGCCAAATGCCCTTCCGGCAAACGCGCCTGCGTCGCCAGCCTATATCGAGATCGGCACGCGGCTGATGCCAATCATCCTGGAAACGCAGAAGGTCACGCTGGCCGGCTTCCGGATCCTCGATCCCCGCGGCGTCGTGATCGCCGGTCGTGACGAGGTCGGTCAATCTCTCGCCCATATCGAGGAAGTGGCCACGGCCCTACAGGGACAATACCGGGCAGCCCTGCGAATTCGCAAACCCGACAAGCCTCCGCCGCCGATCTACTCGATCAGCCGCGGCGTCGGCGTGCACGTGTTTTCGGCGATGCCCGTCATCGTCAACAACCACGTGGCGGGTGTCATCTATACGTCGAGAACGCCGAGCAACATCTTCGATCATTTCTATCAGGAGCGCCGCAAGTTCATTCTGGCGGGACTTGCGGTCGTTTTGGCGACGATCGCTATCGGCCTGATCTTCTCTCGAACCATCACCCGCCCGATGCGCGAACTGGTCGAGCGGGCCGCGCGCATCAGCCGCGGTGATCGCGACGCGTTTCGGCCGCTCGCCCATTATGGCACGCGCGAATTCGCCCAGTTGTCGCACAGCTTCCTCGACATGGCCGAACAATTGGCGCGGCGGTCGGACTACATCGCGACGTTTTCGGCCCACCTCACCCATGAACTGAAGTCGCCCCTGACCTCAATCAAGGGTGCCGCTGAACTGCTGCTGGATTCGTTACAGAGCAAGTCCGACAACCTCACCCGGATGGAACAGAAGAACTTCATATCGAACATCCTCGGCGACACCGGGCGTCTGGAGGCCATGACTCAGCGATTGCGCGAACTGGCCCGCGCCGAAACCGCGCCGCAGAACGAGCATACCGAATTGTCGCAGGTGATCGGCGGATTGAAGAGCCGGTTTCCGACACGCGCGATCGACGCAACCGGATGCCTGGAGCGCTCGATCGGCATGTCCAGCGAAAAAGCCTTGATCGTGTTGTCGCATCTGACCGATAACGCCATCCGCCACAACGCGAAGAACGTACGGCTCGAAGCCGTCGCGGAAGAAGCTTCCGTCAGGATGACCGTCAGCAATGACGGCGACCCGATATCCGAACCGAACCGGGAGAAGATATTCGATGCCTTCTTCACCACCCGCCGCGACACCGGCGGCACGGGGATGGGACTCTCCATCGTCCGGGCCGTCATGACCAGCCACGGCGGATCGATCCGGCTGGTGCCGTCCAGCGAAGGTGTTACGTTCGAGTTGCAGTTTCCGGCAGCTTAAAGCCCTGCCGTCAGACGCGCTCGATGATGATGGCAGGCGCCATGCCGCCGGCGGCGCACATCGTCACCAAACCACGCTTGAGATCGCGGCGTTCCAGTTCGTCCAGGATCGTGCCGATCAGGATCGATCCGGTCGCACCTATGGGATGGCCGAGCGCGATCGAGCCGCCATTGACGTTGACCTTCTCGCGGTCGAGCTTGAGGTCACGGATGAACTTTTCGGCAACGACCGCAAACGCCTCGTTGATCTCGAACAGGTCGATATCGTCGAGCGTGAGGCCTGCCTTGGCCAGCACCTTGCGGGCGGCCGGCACAGGCGCGTTCAGCATCAGCGTCGGGGAGTCCCCCATATTCGCCATCGCGACGACACGGGCCCGCGGCTTCAGGCCATGGGCTTGTGCGTAACTCGGCGACGCCAGCAGGATAGCCGCCGAGCCGTCGACGACGCCGGAAGAATTGCCGGCGTGATGCACAAAGTTGATGTCGAGGTCCGGATACTTGTCCAGGATGAGCTTGCGATAGGTCGTCCCCTGGTCGTCGAGCGCGTAATCGGCAATCGCAGGAAACGCTGGCTTCAAGCCGGCCAGACCTTCGAGCGTGGTTTGCGGTCGCGGATATTCCTCGCGGTCGAGCGCGAGGCTACCATCTTCACGGTAGACCGGCACGAGGCTCTTGTCGAAATGTCCGCCCTTGATGGCGGCTGCCGCGCGCTTCTGGCTTTCGAGGCCGAGCTCGTCGACATCCTGCCGAGTGATGCCTTCCAGCGTCGCCACCGCGTCGGCGCAGACACCCTGATGCGATTGCGGATGCCGCGCACGCAGGCGGAGATTGCCGTTGTCCATCATGAACGGCCCCTCGCCGCGACGACCTTCCATCGACATCATCTCGGTGCCGCCGGCGATCACAAGGTCTTCCGAGCCCGACATGATCGAGTTGGCCGCCATGTTGACGCTGGTAATTCCGGACCCGCAGAACCGGTCCAGCGTCACGGCGCTGGCGCGCACGTCATAGCCGGCATCGAGCGCCGACATCCGCCCGAGATCGCCGCTCTGCTGCCCGCGTTGCGAACTGGTGCCCCAGATGATGTCGTCGACATCGGCGGTATTGATGCCGGTACGATCGGTCAGCGCACGCAACACCGTCGCGCCGAGTTGCTGCGGATGAATACCCGACAAGGCGCCCTTGCCAGCCTTGCCGATGCCCCGCGGCGTCCTGCATGCGTCGATGATCAGTGCGTCAACCATGATGTTTTCCTCACGTATATCGATCGGCTGCATTTGCCGCCGATCGCGTTACACTGTCAATCCGATCAAGGCCGATTGTAGCCCGGATGGAGCGCAGCGAAATCCGCGGGCGGATTTCGGATGGATCCCGGATTTCGCTGCGCTCCATCCGGCTACTTGATCAAGACTATCGTCCTCGCAGCGCCAGAATCTTTTCCGCGGCGCGCAGATGCGGCTTGTCGATCATCTTGCCGTCGATCTTCACAACGCCGGAAGTCGGGTTCTCGTTGAACGCCTGCACGACCTTCTCCGACCAGGCAATTTCCTCATCCGTCGGCATGAAGGCGGCATTGACGATGTCGACATGCTTGGGATGGATGATGGCCTTGGCGAGGAACCCATCCTGCCGCGCGGCAGTGGACTCCTCCCGCAGGGCGTCGAGATCGTTGATGTCGGTCGCAATGGTATCGATGGCGACAACGCCAGCCGCCGCCGCGCTGATCAGGCAGAGATCGCGCGCCAGCAGGAACGGCCCGTGGAAGCGACCAGCTGTGCGGTTTCGCGACGCACCGAGCGACGCTGCGAGATCCTCTGCGCCCCACATCATGCCCCATAGCCGCGGGCTCATGTTCTCGAAATCGAGCAGCTTGAGGACAGCCCTTGCCGTCTCCGTCGCCACCGTCACTATTCGCGTCGATCCCTGCTCAATCCCGGCGGCTGCCTCGAAGGCATCGAGATAGAGCGAGAGGCGATTGACGTCGGCCGCGCCGGCGCATTTCGGCAGCACGATGCCGTCTGGCCGGCCCGGCATGACGGCCGCGAGGTCGCCAAGCGTCATGTCCGTGTCGAGCGCATTGGCGCGAACATATATTTTCTGGCTCGGATTGCGGGCGTCGAGCATCTCGCGCACCGTTCGCCGCGCACCGGCCTTTTCTTCCGGCGCAATCGAATCCTCGAGGTCGAGGATCAGCGCGTCAGCCGCGGTCTTCTTGGCGCTCTCGAACTTGCGCAGGCTGTCGCCGGGAACGAACAGGAACGATCGCATCGGCCTACGCCTTCGGTTTGCAATGCATCAGGCCGGTACGGCGGCAGCTTGCTACCACCTCGCCGCGTTGATTGGTCATGGTGTGCTCGAACTCGACGATACCCTGGTTCGGTCGCGATTTGCTTTCACGCTTCGAGATGATCTTGGTGTGCGCCTTGAGCGTATCGCCGTGAAACACCGGCTTTGGAAACTTGACGTCGGTCATGCCGAGGTTGCCGATCGTGGTGCCGAGCGTCGTATCGTAGACACTCATGCCGATCATGATGCCAAGCGTATAGAGGCTGTTGAACAGCCGCTGGCCGAATTCGGTGCTTTCGGCAAAATGCGCATCGATATGCAGCGGTTGCGGATTCATGGTCAGCAGGCTGAACAGCGTGTTGTCCATTTCAGTTACGGTGCGGCTGAACTCGTGGTGAAATTCCCGGCCGACCTCGAATTCCTCGAAATACAATCCAGCCATCAGCGTCCCCTGTAGTTCGGTGTGCGCTTCTCAACGAATGCATTCAAGCCTTCCTGACAGTCCTCGGTCGTTGCGACAAGCGCAAAGCTTTCGGCGGCGTTTTCGACCGAGCGGCGGAAGTCGGCGTCGACCGCCCGCACGAAGGCATCGCGCCCGATCTTCATGACGATGGAGGATTTGGCGGCGAGCTTGCCTGCGACCTCTCGCGCGCGATCAAGCGCCGTCCCCTTCGGCACCACTTCGCTGAGCAGGCCCATGCGAAACGCGGTCAGGGCATCGAAGGGCTCGCCCAGAAACAGCGGTCCGAAAGCCTGGTGCTTGCCAACCAGCCGCGGCAATTGCACGAAGTGAATGGCAGGGATCAGGCCCACATCGATCTCGGGATAGCCGAAGGTACAGGCGTCGCCGGCGATAATCATGTCGCAGGAGATCGCAATCGTCATGCCGCCGGCCCGCACCGCCCCATCGATGGCGGCGATAGTCGGCTTGCCCATGCGATACTGGGTATCATTGAGCGCGAAATACAGCCGCTCGAGGAATTTCTTGGTCTCGATACCGGGCATACCGCGGACGATATCCAGATCGAGCCCGGCGCAAAACACCTTGTGCGCGCTGCCGATGATGATGGCGCGAACCGCTTCGTCGTCCCGCGCCTTCGAAAGCGCCGCCAGCAGCGCATCGATCAGGTCCATGCTGAGCGCGTTGACCGGGGGGCGATCGAGCATGATCTCGGCAATATTGCCTGTGACGGAATAACGAACGATATCTCCACTCATGCCCTATCTCCCTTGGCCTGACGCACCGCGCCGGCCTTGACCAGATCGTCGATGGCGCCACGCTCGAAACCCGCTTCCAGCAGCACCTCATAGCTGTCCTGGCCTATATCAGGCGCCGGACGCAAGTCATCCTTCTGAGAAGGTCGCCGGCCGAAAGCTACAGCGCGAGATAGCGCTGCCGAATGTTATCGTTGGCTTTCAGCTCTTCGATACCGGCTGTGTAGACGATCTGGCCCTTGTCGATAACCGTCGCGTGACTCGCAAGGCCAAGGCAAAAATGCATGTTCTGCTCGGCGATCAGCACCGTCGCGCCGGTGCCGCGGAGCTGCCGTAACAATTCGCCAATCCGCTGCACGATGATCGGCGCCAGCCCCTCGCTCGGCTCGTCCAACAGCAACAGCGCGGGATTGCCCATCAGCGTGCGGGCAATCGCCAGCATCTGCTGTTCACCGCCCGACAACCGGGCCGCAATCCGGTAGCGCAGCGGCTCCAGCAGCGGAAACACGTCATAGATGCGCCGGATCGACCATTCGTCTTCGCCGTTCGGCCCCTTCTTGGCGCCGATAGCCAGATTGTCCTCGACCGTGTGCTCCGGAAAGATCTGGCGATCCTCCGGCACGAAGCCGAGACCGGCGCGCGCGATGTGATGCGGCTTCAGTCCGGACACTACTTTGCCGCGTAAAGTGACCCTGCCCCGATGCGCGGGGGCAAGTCCCATGATCGCCTTCATGGTAGTCGACTTGCCGGCCCCGTTGCGACCAAGCAGCGCCATGGTCTCGCCCTGGCGCACCGACAGGCCGACGCCAAACAGTATCTGGCTGGTGCCGTAATAGACGTCGAGATCCTCGACCTGCACGACCGGCTGTGCACTCATACCGCGGCTCCGGCGTGATGCTCGGTGCCGAGATAGGCCTCGATGACGGCCTCATTCCGGCGGATCGCTTCCGGCGTGCCGGTTACAAGAATGCGGCCGTAGCAGAGCACGACGATCTCGGGTGCGATTTTGAACACGATATCCATGTCGTGCTCGATGAACACTACCGTGATCTTCTGCTTCTCCCAGAGCTCCCTCACCTTGTCGATCATCCGCCAGCGCTCCTCGGTGCCCATTCCCGCGGTCGGCTCGTCGAGCAGCAGCACCTTGGGATCGAGCACCAGCGCCAGCGCGATATCGAGCAGCTTCTGGTCGCCATGCGACAGCGTCGCCGCGACGCGGTTCCGTTTGCTCACCAGCCCCAGCAATTCCATCGCATGCCCGGCGCGGTCGCGCGTCTCGGCCAGCGGAAAGCGCCGGTGCAGCACGCTGGCGCGGCGCTGATCGGCGCAAACGGCGGCCAACATCGTCTCCTGCACCGTCAGCGACGGGAAAATGCTGGCCACCTGAAACGCCCGGCCAATGCCGTGGCGCACGATTTCGGGCGGCGTACGCCCGGCCAAGTCCACGCCGTTGAGCAGGATCTGGCCGGAATCCGGCTTCAGCGCGCCGGTAATCAGGTTGAAGAACGTGCTCTTGCCGGCGCCATTGGGGCCGATCACGGCGGTGAGCGATCCGTCGGCAAAATTGAGCGTGACATTGTCGGTCGCCTTGACGCCGCCGAACGATTTGGAAAGGGCGCGTATCTCCAGCATGGCTAGCCGCGCTCCCCCACATCGTCATTCCGGGATGGTCCGTCAGGACCAGACCCGGAATCTCGAGATTCCGGGTTCGTGCTTCGCACGCCCCGGAATGACTGTGCAATACGTCCACGAGTCATAGCTACTCCCCGGGGCCATTGCGGCGTTGCGTGTACCATTCAACGACAAAATCCATCAGGCCCTTTCGCAGGCCGATGGCGAAGAACAGGATCACGATGCCAAGCACGATGCCGTAATACTCGGTCAGCCGCGTCACAGTGTCGTTGAGGATCAACAGCAGCACCGTGCCGACCATCGGCCCCAGGAACGTTGTGACGCCGCCCAGCATGTTGATAAAGATGCCCTCGCCCGAGATCGTCCAGTAGGCGAACTCGGGATACGCGCCCGATACGAACAGCGCCATGATGATGCCGCCCGTCGAGGCGAACAACGCCGCCAGCACGAAGATCGTGAGTTTTGCCCGCCAGACATCGATGCCGACGAAGCTGGCGCGGTTGGCGTTGTCGCGGATCATCCGCAAGGTATAGCCGAACGGCGATTGGGCGATCTGGCGCATCAAAAGCAGCCCGATCACCAGCAGCGCGCAACTTGCGATGTAGAGATGCACATGGTTCGACAGATCGATGCCGAAGAAGGCCGGGCGCGGAATGCCGCCGCGCAGCCCCTGGTCGCCGCCCGTCAGCGACACCCAGGACAATATCGTGCTGTGGATCAGCATCTGGAACGCCAGCGTCACGAAGGCGAAATAGATTTCCTTCAGCCGCACGCAGATCGCGCCGATCACGGCAGCGATGATGGTGGTGATGACCAGCGTTGCGACAAAGGCAACCGGGACCGGGACGCCAGTGCGTTGCATGATCAGGCCAAAGCCATAAGCGCCAAGGCCGAAGAACATGCCATGCCCGAACGAAACCAGGCCCGTATAACCCACCAGCAGGTTGAGCGAGGTCGCGAACAGGCCGAACGCCGAGCAACGGATGACAAAATCGAGCAGCGCCTTGCTGCCGGTGAGCATCGGCAGGATCGCCAGCACGGCAAAGGCCGCCAACGCGATCAATACGTCGAAATAGCGTGAGCGCTGCAATCCGGCTTCGGCCTGTGGCACTGCGGCAGCCTGCTCGGCCTGCAGCTCGGTCATGCGACCTCCTTGCCGAACAGGCCGGTCGGGCGCGACACCAGCACGATCACCATGAACAGATACATCAGGCCTTCCGTGAACAAGGGAAAGCCGAGCGATCCGAACGAGCGGATCATGCCGATCAAGATAGCGCCAATCAGCGCGCCCAGGATCGAGCCCATGCCACCGATCACGGTGACGATGAAGGATTCGATCAGCACGGAAAATCCCATGCCCGGCGTCAGCGAGCGCACCGGCGCCGCGAGCGCACCGGCAAGACCCGCCAGCATGCCGCCGAGGGCGAATACACCGCCATAGATAAGACCTGTGTTGATGCCGAGCGCAGACACCATGCCCGGATTGTGCGCGGCTGCCCGGATCACCTTGCCGATCCTGGTGCGGGCAAGGCCAAGCCCAAGGATCACCGCGGCCGCCAGCGCGACGCCGATCAGCAGCAGATAATACGGCGGCACGACGCCTCCGGCGATGAACAGGGGCGCCACCTGAAACGCCGCCGGCATCCCCATCGACTTGAATTCTGGCCCCCAGATCATCCGCACCACATCGTCGAAGATCAGCACGAAGGCGTAGCAAACGAGCAACTGCATCAGCACGTCAGCGCCATAGACGCGGCTCATGAACACGCGTTCGAAGATCAGGCCGAGGATAGCCGTCCCCGCCGCGCCGCACAGCATCGCGAGCGCAAAGCTGCCCGAGAACTGATAGGCCGTCATCGCGAAATAGGCGCCGAACATGTAGAAAGCGCCGTGGCTGAAGTTGACGACCTTGAGCACGCCAAAGATCAGCGTCAGCCCGACGGCGACGAGAAACAGCAACATGCCAATGATGAAGCCGCTGGTGGTTTGCGTCACCAGACAGGCGGAACTGGCGAGACAGCCGGTAAGCGCGTCGAGGTCCAAGGGAAGCATCCATTGCGGCGTGCCGAAGCGAGCAGCACGCGAGAAACATTCCGCAACGAAACGGAGGCGGCTTGCGTCGCCTCCGTTATCGCCGATCGATCAGGTGTAGCCCTTGCTCTTCTTCCACTCGGCTTCGAGCTCGAAGATCGTCTTCCAGTCGCCCGCCTGAACCTGCGGCACATACGGTTCCTGCGGGATCGTCGTCCCCCAGCCGATCGCATAGCCGACCAGGGTCTGGTCTTCCGCACGCATGGTAACGGTGCCGTCTGCGCCGAATGGCGACTTGATCTTCAGGCCGCGCAGCGCCTCCGCGATCTTCTTGCCGTCGGCTGAGTTCGCCTTCTTGGAGGCTTCCGCGAGCAGCATGATCGCGGTGGCATTTTCCCATGACCAGTTGGTGGGATACTCGTTGTATTTCGCCTTGTAGGCGTCGCCCCACGCGGCATTCTCCGGGGTTGCCGGATAGGTCTTGATGTAGCGGTTGCCGGAGTGGATGCCCTTCGGCAGGTTCTTCACGACCGTCAGCGCGGTGTAGTCGGCCATGTTGACCGCAAACACCTCCATCTGGCTGAACAGCGCGTAGATATTGGCCTGGTCGATATAGGACGTCAGGTCGCCGCCCCACAGGCAGGAATACAGCGCCTGCGGCTTGGCCTGCAGGATTTTCGTCACCACCTCGGTGTAGTCAGGCTGGAACAGCTTTGGCCAGGACTCGCTGATGATTTCGGTGTCGGGGGCGAAGCGCTTCAGGTACGTCACGTATTCGCCCGTCGTGTCGCGGCCATAGGCGTAATCGGGCGAACAGGTGGCCCATTTCTTCAGCCCTTTGGCCTTGGCAATCGCCGCGGCATAGCTGCCGCCGACGATCGAGTCATGCACGCCTTGGCGCGCGGTGCGGAATGCGTTGGGAATGTGCTGCTTGGGATCGGCGGTCAGCGCCGAGGTTTCCGAATTGGTGTGAAGGCAGAGCACGCCGAGATCGCGCGCCACCTCGTGCACCGCGAACGCGCCTGACGAGGCTTCCGCATCAATCAGGATTTCGCATCCATCGGTATTGACGAGTTCGCGCGCGACGCGGGCGGCCTCCTGCGGCTGTCCCTTGGAATCGCGGATCACCATCTCGATCTGCCGTCCGGCCAGGCCGCCGGCGGCATTGACCTTTTCGATTTCCAGCATCACCCCGTTGCGCGAGGAGGTTCCGAGCTGCGCCACGCGCCCGGAAAGGATGGTGGGCATGCCGACCTTGATGGTCTTGGCTTGCGCGCGCGCCACCCAAGGTGCCGCGAATGTTACGGCACCGGCGCCCATCATCGCCAACGTCGCACGTCGGCTCACGCCCGGTTTGCGGGTTCTCGTCATTGCTTCCTCCCTACGGGTTGGCGTTCCCAAATCCCAGCCGGAGATCGTGTCGTCTCCGTATGGCCCAAGAATTTCAGAGCAAAGGGGGTGACGTCAAGCGAAAGATGAATTACGAGTCAGAATTCATAAAACGGGAAAGGGCGGAGGAATTCGTCCTTTTGAACGGGAAATGATCAATCTTTCGAGCTTCATCGCGTTTCACGCCAGGCGAACGCCGGATCGCTGTGCGCTGAAATACCGCGGCGAGGATATCTCTTACGCCGAGTTCGACCTCCGTATCCGCCGGGTCGGCGGATGGCTCATCTCGCGCGGGATCGGTCCCGGCGACGTCGTCGCGGTGCTGATGAAGAACAGCACGGCTTTCCTCGAACTGGTGTTTGCGGCGAGCCACATCGGCGCGGTGTTTCTACCAATCAACTATCGCCTGTCCGCTGACGAAGTCGGCTACATCGTCGGCAATTCCGGCGCACGCATCCTGATTGCGGACGAAGAACTCGCCGGTATCGCCGCTGGCGGCGCGCCGGTGGTCCTCCTCAACGCATCAGCGCAATCCAGTGTCTCCCTTCTCGCGCCCGATATCGCACCTGCCCCGATGCATGTCAGGCAACCGCGCGACTTGATGCGGCTGATGTACACATCAGGCACGACCGACCGCCCCAAGGGCGTGATGCTCACTTATGAGAACCTGTACTGGAAGTCGGCCGATCAGACCCTGGCACTGGGATTGAACGCGGAAACGCGCTTGCTGGTGGTCGGACCGCTCTACCATGTCGGCGCGCTCGACCTGCCGGGGATTGCCGCGCTCTGGCATGGCGGCCTGCTTTCCATCCACCGCGATTTCGAGCCCGAGCAGGCGCTCGCCGCCATCGAGGCGGAGAAGCTCAACGCCGCATGGTTCGCGCCCGTCATGACGACCGCGATCCTCACCTGCCCCACCCGCGACCGCTATGATGTCTCCAGCCTGCGCTGGGCGATCGGCGGCGGTGAGAAAACCCCTGAAGTGCGCATTCGCGCCTTCTCCGATTATTTCAAGAACGCCCGCTACATCGACGCCTATGGGCTGACCGAGACCTGCGGTGGCGACACCTTCATGGAAGCCGGCCGCGAGATCGAAAAGATCGGTTCTACCGGCCGCGCCATCGCCCATGTCGAGATCGAAATCCGCGACGATGCAGGCCGTCGACTGCCACCCGGCGAGAACGGCGAGATCTGCATGCGCGGGCCAAAGGTCTCGCAAGGCTACTGGAAGGATCCCGAAACGACCGCCGCCGCATTCTTCGGCGACTGGTTTCGCACTGGCGACGTCGGCTATCTCGATGAAGACGGCTTTCTCTACCTGACCGACCGCAAGAAGGACATGATCATTTCCGGCGGCGAGAACATCGCCTCCTCCGAGGTGGAACGCGTCATCTACGAACTGCCGCAGGTGCGCGAGGTTGCCGTCATAGGCATGCCCGACGAGTGCTGGGGCGAAAAGCCGGTCGCTGTCGTGGTGCTGGGGGACGGCGCCACGCTGGAATTGTCCGCTGTTGCCGAGCACTGCCGCGCGCACCTCGCCAGCTTCAAGGTGCCGAAGCAACTCATCATCCGCGACAGCCTGCCGCGCAACCCTTCCGGAAAAGTCCTAAAGCGCGTGCTGCGCGCCGAGCTGGAATCCCACGCATGACGCAATCTCCGCAAACCGCATCGGGCAAAGGGACAAAACTCAACCGCGTCGAGCGCAACGCCTGGACCAAGCGCAAGATATTCGACGCCGCCACCAAGGTCGTCGGCAAGTATGGTTACGCCGAGGCTTCCGTCGCCCGCATCACCGAGCAAGCCGGCGTCGCCCAGGGAACATTCTATAATCATTTCGAAAACCGCCAGGAACTGCTCGACCAGTTGCTGCCGAAGATCGGCATCGACATGGTTCATTTCATCCGCGAGCGCACCGGGAACGCGCAGGCAGCCAGGCAGGAGATCGAACGGTTCAGCGCCTTCTTCGACTTCATCCGCGAGGTGCCGGAATTTTTGCGCATCCTCAACGAGGCCGAACATTTCGCGCCGGCCGGCTATCAGAAGCATCTTGATAATATCGCGACCGCTTACGTCCGTATCCTCCGGCGCGCGCGTCAAGCCGGCGCGATCGTCGATTATAGCGACCAGGAGTTCGAAGCCATCGTTCACATGCTGATGGGCGCGCGCGGTTATCTGAGCCGTCGCTATTCCTACGTTGGCGGCAATGTCACGGCGGCGCCCGAGCACGTCATTTCCGCCTATCGAAAGCTGGTCACACGCGGCCTGTTCACACCGGATGAAGGCAATAGCAATGACCGCTGAGGGTATCGTCCTCGTCACCGGTGGCAGCCGCGGCATTGGCGCCGCAACCGCCACGCTCTTGGCCGAACAAGGCCGGCGCGTTGTTGTCACTGACATCGCGCCGGAGCCGCTGGCGGGGACGCAAGTCATCCTCTGGCCGGCCCCATTCGACGTCGCGAACGAAAGCGCCGTCGTCAGCGGCATCGCCGATATCGAGACCGCGCACGGCCCAATCACTGGCCTCGTCAACGCCGCCGGCGTCTTCGGCAAGATGCACCGAATCGAGCGCGTGCGGATGGATCAATGGGACCGTGAGGTCAATATCGACCTGCGCGGCACGTTTCTGGTCGCCCGCAGCGCCGGCGTGAAGATGGCCGAGCGCCGTCACGGCGCGATCGTCAACGTCGCCTCCGTTGCCGGCATGACGTCGGGCCCGATCCATGCCTATACGGCGGCAAAGGCCGGCGTCATTCAGATCACGCAGACGCTAGCCGCCGAATGGGGCCGCAGCGGCGTTCGCGTCAACGCGGTCTCGCCCGGTTTCACGCGTACCGTGGCGCTGGAAGCCGGCATCGCTTCGGGCGCGCTGAACAGGAAATGGCTGGAAAGCCCGACCGCGATGAACCGGCTGGTCGAGCCAATCGAAGTCGCACAGGCAATCGCATGGCTGCTGTCGCCGATGAGCAGCGGCGTCACCGGAATCAACCTGCCCGTCGATGCCGGCTATATCGCCGGCACCACCTGGGCCGCCTATGGCGGCTTGCCGGACGCACCAGGCGCGTAAACGAGGACACCAGCATGAATATCGAGCTACCTCGCAAGAAACTCGATCTGTCGTCGGCGATTGCCGAGGGCGATATCCGCGTGCTGCTGATGGTACTGGTCCACATGACCGGCGATGAGCGCTGGCTGGAGCCGCCCTACAGGCCGAAGCGCGACGTCCGTCTGATCCCGGATCCGCACGCTGGCGTCGCTCCGGAGATCCAGGCAGAAATCCGCACTGCGGTGCTGAAGCTGTTCGCGAAGGGTGAACCGAAGCCCGTCATATCAGACCCCGGCAACAACCTGATGCTGAAGATGATGCGCGCCACGCTCGGCGAGCACGTTGCGCCGGAGTATGCGCCGCTGATGCGCGAGGAAATGGGCTTTATTCCCCGGGAGGCGCGCTGGACCAGACCGCCGTCGAACGAGAAGCTGGCGCAGCAGCATGTATTGATCGTCGGCGCGGGCGTCTGCGCCATCGCACTGGGCGTCGCGCTTGGCCGGCTCGGCATTCCCTACACCATCGTCGAGAAGAACGACGAGCTCGGCGGCACCTGGTATGTCAATCGCTATCCCGGCTGCGGCGTCGATACACCGAACCATTCGTACTCGTTCTCGTTCGGCCGGCGTAATCCGTGGACGCGCTATTTCGCCCAGCGCCAGGAATTGCTCGACTATCTCAAGAAAGTCGCACTCGAACACGACATTCGAAAACATCTCCGCCTCAACACGGAACTGACATCGTCGCGCTGGGACGAGAGCAAGCGGCGCTGGATTTCAACGTTGAAGACCGCCAACGGCGACGAGATATTCGAATCGACCATACTGGTCAGCGCGATCGGCCAGCTTAACGACCCGCATCCGGCGCACTTCAAGGGCGAGGAAAGTTTCAAAGGCTTGACGCTGCATTCCGCTTTGTGGTCCGACGACGTCAAGATCGACGGCAAGCATGTTGCCGTCATCGGCACCGGCGCAACCGCCATGCAACTGGTGCCCTCGATCGCGGGCCGTGTCGCCTCGGTCACCGTCTATCAGCGGACCGCGCAATGGGCGCGTCCGGTTGCAGGCTATTCTGATCCCATCACCGAGGGAGCGCAGTGGCTCCTCGCGCACCTGCCGTTCTATGTGCAGTGGTATCGCTTCAACATGTTCTGGCGCTACGGCGACGGCCTGTTGCCGTTTCTGCGCAAGGATCCCGACTGGCCGCACCCCGAGCGCGCCGTCAACAAGGGCAATGACCGGCATCGTGAGGAACTGACGGATTTCATCCTGTCCGAATTGAAGGACCGCCCGGACCTGATCGAGAAATGCGTGCCGACCTATCCGCCCTATGGCAAGCGCATCCTGCTCGATAACAACTGGTTCAAGACGCTGACCAGGCCGAATGTCGAACTGGTCACCGACAAGATCGACCATTTCGCACGCGACGGCATCGTCGCCGCCGACGGCAAGCTGCGGCCTGCCGACATCGTCGTTATCTCGACCGGCTTCAAGGTCACGGAAATGGCCGCTCGCCTCAACATCACGGGACGTGACGAAAAGAATCTGAAGACGGCCTGGGCCAACGACAACCCGACCGCCTATCTTGGCCTCACCGTGCCGGACTTTCCGAATCTCTTCGTGATGCTCGGCCCAAATTCAGGTCCCGCGCATGGCGGGAGCGTGATCTTCCAGTCGGAATGCCAGAGCCGCTATATCTCGGCCTGTCTCGTCGAGATGATCGAGCACGACATCGCCGCGATCGATGTTCGCCCCGAGGCGCACGATCAGTACGTCAGACAAGTGGATGCCGAGCATGAGCAGTTGATCTGGACTCATCCGGGCATGACCACCTATTACCGCAACAGCCAGGGCCGGGTGTTTTCGGCGATGCCTTGGCGGTTTGTGGATTACTGGGCAATGACCCACGACCCCGACCTACGGAACTACCGCCAGACAAAGGCTTGAACCAGTTCCCGGGAACCGGTCGCGCGAGTTGACTTTGGGATGGCTTGACACCGACCGGCATCTGCCGCAGCATTTCGATGCTGCACCTGTTGAAGTCACGGAGCGGGTGGCTCCTCACTTTAGCAGGCATTGGCGCCCCGGTTAGATGATCGAGACGACACGCAGCGGGAGCGGACACAAGTCCGTTGGGCCAACTCTTGGAGAGGAGCATGACGCCACCGGATCAGACCGGTGACCTTGCTCAGCGCAAGGTCCGGGTGCGTTCGAGGTCATAAGCAGCTGCCAGCCTCATCGCGCCTTCAACAATCCGAACATATCCGCGGGACTGGAGCGCCAAGGCCACGCGCTGCCGGATCCTGAGACCTACTGGTGTCTACCAGAAATCCTTCGCCTATAACGAAGATGTAGGGCCCCGCGATGCTTTCATGCACCGGGGCCCATTCGTTTTTGCAATATCAAAACCGTGCCGCATGGTTCCATGCTCTATTCGGATCGCAGATACTGATCCGATCGAGCAAGGGACACGCCATGGAAAAGCCGCGCGTACGAATCTACACCGATTACAAGAGCCCTTACGCCTTCGTCGCCAACAAGCGGCTGTTTGAGCTCGAGCAAACTTGTGGCGTCGAACTGGAATGGCTGCCCTACACGTTGCGCATTCCTGAATTCATGGGAACGGTGGAGGAGCGCACGCCGCATTTCTGGCGCAAGGTGCGCTACGCCTATATGGACGCGCGCCGCTATGCCAACGCGCAAGGCCTCACCATGAAAGGTCCGCGGCGCATCTACGACGCTTTCTATTCCAGCGCCGGCATGCTGTTCGCGCAGCGCCACGGCCTGTTTCGCCCCTATCACGACACGGTATTCCGGCGCTTCTGGAGTCATGATCTCGAAATCGACGAGCTGTCGGATATTTCGGGCGTGATCGCCTCGATCGGCGGCTCAGCAGAAGAATTCGAGGCTTACGTCCACGGCCCGGCGCGGGCAGAACATGACCGCATCATCAATGAGGCAGAAGCACTCGGCGTGTTCGGCGTGCCGTCCATGATCTTCAACGGCGAATTGTTCTGGGGCGGCGATCGCATCGACATGTTGATCGAGCGCATCAGAAACCCGGAATCGATCGCGATGGCGCTGGGCAGCCGCCACCGGGTGCGACGTCACGGGCCTCGCGGTTCAAGCTAGCCGCTCGCAGTCGTCTTTATCTGCGATCTCTTGGAAGACCTCGCCGACGAATGGGCGGTGAAGGAGGCCGTGAACGAGCATTGCGCCAAAACATCGGTGCACAGGAAGCCCCAGTGCCCGCGGTGATCACGCCGCGAGACCGAGACTCCGCACGATCTTTGGGCGGCGCCTGCCTGTAATTTGTTCGCACATCACGTCGCTAAATCGCCGATGCTGATGTCAGGCGTAGCGACAGGTGCGTCCCGATGAACACATTCATTCGAGTGGTTGAATTGTGGGTGCCCGACCGAACCCGCACCCGCCTGGAATTCGGCGGCTGTCTTTGCAGCGAAGAGTATTCGGAGTTCAAGGCCGTCAGCGAAAATGCGCTGTTCGCCTATGGCGAAGGGCTGCCCGGCAAGGCCTGGGCCTGCGGCCATCCCGTCATCCTCACAAAATTTGCAAACTCCTACTTCAAGCGCACGGACGAGGCGATCGAAGCCGGATTGACCTGCGGCGTGGCGCTGCCTGTCTTTGCCGGCGAATTCCTGATGGCCGTGATGGTGCTGTTCTGCGGTGATGACGAAAAGCACGTTGGCGCTATCGAGCTGTGGCACAACGATCCGGAGAAGTCCCACGAGATGGGCTTGGTCGACGGCTATTATGGCACCGCCGACATGTTCGAGTTCAACTCTCGGCACACCAAGTTCCCGCGCGGGTTCGGCCTGCCCGGCCGCGCCTGGAAAGCCGGCATGCCGCTCATCATCAAGGATCTGCACAACGCCAAGAGTTTCCTGCGTTGGGAGGAAGCGAGCGAAATCGGCATCAATTGCGGCGTCGGCATTCCCTACACGACACCCCCGGATCAGACCTGGGTCATGAGCTTCCTGTCCGCGCAGGCGACGCCAATCGCCCGACGGTTCGAGATCTGGGTGCCCAACCCGTCGCGAGCGGAACTGGTGTTTCACTGCGGCGATTGCAGCAAGAATGCCGATCTGACCTCGCTTTATGCCGAAAAGACGATACGCAAGGGCGAAGGCAGTATCGGCGGTGCCTGGGCGACGGGCATGCCCGCCATCAACGAGCATCTGAAGGTTGATGAATCGATCGCAGCGCAGCAGGCGCGCGCAGCCGGCATGAACCAGATCGTTGTGCTGCCAGTGATCGAAAACGCCCTGCTCAAGGCCGTGCTCGCCTGGTATCTCTGAAGGCGCGTTCAGCCGCCTTGCGCGTGTGCCAGAAGGCGCTATGCCGAGGCCCTTCGCAACGTCCGGAAAAAATCCCGCACTTCCCGCACGAACAGGTCCGGCTGCTCGAACGCCGCGAAGTGGCCGCCCTTCGGCATTTCGCTCCAGTGCTGGATATTCATGTAGCTCGCCTCCATCCACTTTCGAACCGGCGTGACGATCTCCCTGGGGAAGACGGTGACACCGGTCGGTACCATCACCTTGTGAACGGTGCGGCGCTTCGGCCCAAAACTTTCCCAATAAAGACGCGCTGATGAGGCGGCGGTCGCCGTCACCCAATAGAGCATGACGTTGTCGAGCAGTTCATCACGGCCAAGGATGTTCTCGGGGTGGCCATCGCAATCGGTCCAGGCCCAGAATTTTTCCAGAATCCACGCGGCCTGCCCACTGGGCGAATCTGTCAAGGCGTAGCCGAGTGTCTGCGGCCGGGTCGATTGCTGCTTGGAATAGCCGGAATCCCAATCGGCGTAATACTGAATGTCGTTCAGCGCGCGCGCTTCCTCTGGCGTCGGCTGCCCTTCCACGTTGGGCCGTATCGACATCGCCAGCGTGATATGAATGCCGGCGCAGTGCGCGGAATCCTGTGCACCGATCGCGGTGGTGATCGCCGATCCCCAGTCGCCGCCCTGCGCGCCGTAGCGTTGATACCCAAGACGATCCATCAACGTCGCCCAGCTCGACGCAATGCGATCGATGCCCCAGCCGGTCCTCGTCGGCTTGGCCGAAAAGCCGAAGCCGGGCAGTGACGGGCAAACGACGTGAAACGCGTCGGCGGCGTTACCGCCGTGCGCGGTCGGATCGGTTAACGGCTCGATCACCTTGTGAAACTCGACCACCGAGCCCGGCCAGCCATGCGTGATGATCAGCGGCATCGCTTCCGGGTGCGGCGAACGGACGTGCAGGAAATGAATGTCGAGCCCGTCGATCTCGGTGGTGAACTGCGCAAAGCGATTGAGCCGCGCCTCGCGCTCACGCCAATCGTACTCTTCCGCCCAGTATCGGCAGATGTCCCTGATCCATTTCAGCGGCGCGCCCTGGCTCCAGTCGTCAACCAGCTCGGCTTCCGGCCAGCGCGTGTTGCGCAACCGTGATTTGAGATCGTCAAGCACGGCGTCGCTAATCGAAATGCGGTAAGGCTTCATTACTGTACCCATGAGACATTATCCAGCCGCAGCTCAGTGAAATCACATGGATTAGGAGTCGGCTCGTTGCATTCTAAACGCCGGATAATGCCCGTCAGTGGCACCGCATGCAAATGCTGAACCCTCTCTCCCTCGCGCGTGAGGCAATTCGAATTCCGTACGCCGGTTTCTCTGCACGGGCTTACCCACTGCTGCTCGTAAGAAGCTAACTACCGGCCCCGAAAGCGCCGTTGTAGATACCCTCGCGGCCTGGGGGCGTTCAATATGTGCCTCGTCGGAGTATCGCAATTCGATGCAATCCGCCGGCTCCGGCCTAGATGAGCCGCAAGGTCGACTGCCACGAGAACGCGCCGATGGATAGCTTCTCTCCACATGCTCAAGGCTTAGCTTGTCCATCTCCGGCATTATGCAACACGGGTGGGGGGCCAGCGTGAGATCTTAGCCTCATCAAAGGCTTTTACATTCGAACGCGTCGCCACTCGGCAATCGGCTACATCAGCCCGATCGAATCAAAGCAGCTTACCCCTGCATTTTTCAGGGGAAGATCACGACGGCAAGTTTGCAAGTAGTTGGAAGACTACTAGCGCGTGGCCACGTACTTAGCAGCCAGTATATCGAGGATCGGGATTAAGGAGCTGTTCGAGATAAGCAAGACCAAAGGTAGCCAGTTGTTGTTTGTCCTTGTTCCCTGCAGATTTCAGGGTTTCAAGATAACGTATGATCTTAGCGCGCGATTGCGCATCCAATTCGCTGCGGCCGGACGTTCTCAAAATACTCTCTACAATCTCGCCCATAATAATACTCGCAATAATACTCGCACTGCATGGTTTGCATTGCAGCATTCCACATTGGTTTCGTCAACTCTCGCTCCACCAGCCGGGCCCCCGTTAATACGCCGCGGGGAAAAGATGAATTATTGCCGTTACTTAGGGCTTAGTGCGGATGTAGGCGGCTCGCCTTTGCGCGCCCTCGTCACAGGTCGGACAACGACCATTGTCGGAACGTTCGAGGCAAATTCTCGTTTTGGCACCAGTTTAGCGCGTCGGTGTTTTCCTGAGATGCCGCACCGCCGCGCGGCGGAGCACCCGGGTGCCCACCCTTATACCTACCCCATGAGAGTGCGCGCTTGGTTGCGTGCAATAACACGCTTTTGGTTCCCAGATAACAGTAGTTGACACCTTCTCAGTAACTAGCCCCGCGCGGCAGAGTCGGACTCCCATTGCCCTCCGCCATAACCCGTCGGTCACGATGGTGCCGGAAAAGGTCGGGGTGGTAGTTATGATCAGAGAGATCTCTTTCACCCAGAACAAGAGGCCGATAGAGGTGAATGGCAAGCTGCAGCTCACAATCGCCGGTTTGGATGCGATTGGCTCACCCTGCGGCTTCGGTGAGAGGTAGCACAGGTCGCTCTATGCCATTCTCCAGATCAACCTTTACAGTCGATATCAATGGAGTAGCAATCTTCGTATTTCAGGCGAAGCGGCATAGCGAAGCTGAAGAGGTTTGCCGCGAATGGACGGCAGAACACTTAAGCGAGCTACTCGCCAGAAACTTTCTTGAAAGCGATGCACCTCCATCAATCAATGTTCGCATCGCTCATGCGGACGAACGCTCGGCGTACGAAGCTGCGAATGCACAAGTCGCTTCAGAAGATGATGTAACCTTGGTCTATTTGGTAAACTTTGTTTCTTGACCAGGCGATCTGTCGGAGCCGCAGCTGTCACGTGCCCACTCAGGCAACATACCTTGCCACGCGAAGCGTCGAAGCTTCACGGGAAGTGGGAGAGGCTACCGGACTTGACTCGCGGTCCATCGTCTACCGGATACACAATGTGGGCACTAGATCTGATAACCGGTTTCGTTCATTGCGCTCGCTTGTTGAAATGGCTTGCAAGAACAATTTTTTTGCGATCTCGCCCTTAAATCCTTCCTTGCTCATCGTGTGATGGCAGCGCTCTACTTCCTGCTTATTCAAAGCAGCAGTGCGAAAACCTGCATTCACCATCATAGCAGGCCCCGTTCTGAAGCAGGTCCCGCGGTTGGATCGGCCTTGGTCCGGCATTTTCCAGCCAAGCCTGCAAAAGCGACCTGACGAACTCGACTGAGAAATCACATGAAGGGGCCGGACGTCCTAATCGCGGGCAAGGCTGTCGTCCGGCGGTACCGGGAATCCTCATGACTGACTAACCAAGGGCGCTATTGGCATGTCAGGCCGCCTGTTCTTAGTGGCTCCCCCGGCGACACCCGGACCAGAGGATTGGAATAATCCGTCAACGTTTACCCGGGATACCCACACAAGTCGTCGTCCCATCCGTTTCTCGAGCGGCCGTGCTGCACGGCCTTGCAGGAACTATCTTTGTGCCAATACCGTCTTCTGCGGGCTTTGCCAGTCCTGTTGATGAACTAGGCGACTGCTCAGCAATCCCACGAACTTCGGCGGGCGCCACGGGTGGTTGAGACTGACCCGAAATGGGCGGGGAGGGATGCGTCGCTCCCGCACCAGCCGCACCGCCGGCGCCTGTTGCACCCGCGCTTCCACCACCGCCCGCCCCCTGACCTAAGGCCGTTCCGATCGGTAGTAAGGCGATACAAGCGGCTAATACGAGGGAATGAGGAAAACGCATGACCGGCTCCTTGGTTGAATTCACAACGGGAACCCAAGGACTTGGTTCCTTAATTTCGATTGCCTTCAGGCGGTGCGAGCGCAGCTTGATCGGACAATCAACCTGAAGGACAAACTGGCCCGGCTCCCCGGCCAGATTTGACTGGGACTTTACCCCCTTTCTATAGCGATGAGATCCTCTCTCTACAGCGATAAGGGACGGACTGGGATCCCCGGGCACGAACTGAAGCTGCTTTTGGCTAAGAGCCCGCGGCGGCGCACCAGAGCGCGACGCGTTTACCCTTGGCGGGCGTCAGTCAAATCAGGGGCCAGCCATACCGTCGTCGTATTCCCAGATCTGATGCGAGAGATGTATTCCAGGTTACCTCGCTCGCGACCCGGTGGTCCTGATGCCCGCCCTTGCGGGAATGGGTCAGGATCAGGTCGGGATTTACGAGGTTGAGACGCTGCTTAGATAATTGTTTGGTCTGCCCCCTTATGCTCCGGACGTAGAGTGTCGGTGAAGCTAGCCAAGATCAGCGACTTGTCGCGCAACCAGATGCTTCGCCCCTCGCCGCGCGTCTCTAAGGCGCGCCGCGTTTCCTGACAGAACGCATCATGTGGCTCGACGTCGGGCCCTTCGTGGAGGATGCGCAACACGGTAGCCCCAACGCCAATATTGATGTCATCGGAGTGGGCCCCGATACAAAACAATCGCTTAACATTTTTCAATGCGCAAAAAGGTAATCATCGCTGGTTCGCAATTGTCTCTCGCCTCCGGTTTGTTGTGAGGCCTTAGTAGGCTTACCTAGAAGACCCTTAAAGGCGCCAGTAAGTGACAAGAGCGGGCTTGCGAGGCAACGAGCTTAAGCGGGTCACATAGACAGCCGCGATGCAACCGAACAACAGCAGCTTTCCCGAATGCGGCCAAGCTGGTGCACGGCCGCGATCACGCCGCAACCGCCTGGCCACCAAGCACGGGGGACGGCAACGCTATCTCCGCATCGCCAAACGCTCGGCGATGATGGCCGGGCGCTACGCCCGAGCCAAGCAGTTCAACCATCAGCATGATCTCGGGCGCAATATGTGGCGTCATCCAACATGCGTTAGCGCGTAACAGGGTGGATGTTTTGGCGTGCAATTGAGGTTTGGAAATTGAAAGCACGTTGACGATCATTCCCACTTGTCCAGCCCGGATCTGGTGTGGGCCAATTCTGCTTCGGGTTCCCGGTTTAACCTTCTTTCTCCACATCAATCTTAATGCGGACATTTCGTTGCACCTCATCCAGGACGAAATAAGTTGGCGCACCGTTTCCGAATCCGTCTTGGCGAGGCCTTCAGGAAACCATATGCCCCTGGCGCTATTCGCAGTGAGCTACATAGATGATTGCAGAAGGCGAGAACAGCCGTCTACCGGGGAGCTTGGAACCACCTGCGTCATGGATGCAGATCTGGCATCTATGGACCATCGTCATCCCGCGAAGATCGATTACGGGCCGACTGGTGCATGGAAAGGTTTGGCGACGCTACGACGGCCGACGTTGGATCTACAAGAAATTCGTTGAGTTCGCGGATGACCGAGCTGATTGAGAAACGCGTGGCTGGCAGAATTACGATTTCAAAGACTGCAGCGTTGTTCTTTAGCGCTAAGCCTGCGAGGTGAGAAACATCACAATGCGAGCGCACGGATTGAACTAGCTCGCGTCGATCTACTGCCACTGAAGTTCGAACTTTCCTTCGATAATTTTCATACTGTGCGCAAGTGCCGTCTCGTTTGGCGTTGGGACGGTTCTATCGGCATGGCGTTCGAAATTGATCCCAGCGAGGCGCATTGCTTCGCGTATCAATCCGAGATTTCGAACTCGAGCTGGCTGTCTTCGATACAACGAGTGATCGCAATGTTGCATTGATCGCGCATCGCTTTCCCATATCTAACGCCTTTGACGGTCCAATTTGCACTCCCGTGCGATACTGGGACAACACGCTCGACAAAAATTTCTAGGAAACCCTCGCACTTTTGATCACTGGCTCTGATCCTCTCCACGAGAGTTCGCTCCAAAGCCGCGCGCGGAATCAGCGTGCGTTTTGGGGTGGCCTTTTTTATCATTGCAAATCTCATTTCGCTCCCGCCGCTTTCGAGGATCGCACTCTGGATCGGTGTCGCTGACCGTTCCGAGGCGACCTTAATCACCGGTTTCAGCTGCAAATTCTTCGCAGCCGCCCTACCCCGGTTGTCGTAGATGTCAAAACATACTTTTTGACCTTTGCGTAGATCTGCAAGACCGGCCTGCCTCACCGCCGAAAGATGAACAAAAATGTCCAGACCGCCCGAATCTAATCGTATAAACCCATATCGCTTGGACTGGCTAAATGACTTGACGATGCCGGTTGCCATGATTTTCTAGCGCCTCGCAATATTGCACTGCAAGGCAAGCTGACGATCTTCCTTTCTTACCAAGCGATCAGAACCGGTTTCAGATACCCCGATGTCCTGACCTCGCAATTTTGTGCCTGAAATAGAGGCCTAGAATCCCGGAAATTGCTGATAAGCCGTAAAACCGGCAGCCTGAAAAAGGGCTGGTCGGCAGCTCTGATCTCATAATGGCCCGATATTGGCCGTACCTGGAACATCTTGTTAACTCTTTAGTTTTTCCTCTAGGCTGACAAACTTCTGCGGCAAGGTACGGATGTCAGAGTCCAAATTCGGCTATTTCGGTGCTCGATCAACAATCAGCGTTGTTGATCAAGCCGACTATGTGATCGGAACGAAGGCCCGACGCGGGCCGGGCCTCCGACACTCGTCACCATGGCCATGGATCTATGCCCTCGCCATCAGCATCTCGATGTGGGCGATAATCGCTTGGCTTGCATTCCTGAGGTAAATCAGAGGCCGGCCCGGCTTTGCGGGGCAACCTCCCTGATTAGATGCATGATTTCCGCAAGATAGATTTGCGCACTGGATCTCCAGGAAAACAGCGCCGCCCTTTTTCGGCCTTCTGAAATCATTGTCGCACGACGACCTTCATTCCGTGACAAACCGACGATCGCGTCCCGCCAGCCATCGCCGTTATCGGGGTCCACGTAAGCAATCGCGTTCCCTCCGACCTCCATCAGACTTGCCGCATTTGACGAGATGACGGGGCAACACCTGGCCATTGCCTCCACTAGTGGAATCCCGAATCCCTCCGTCTTGGAAGGGAACGCCAGACATAGCGCGCCCTCATAGAGCGCGGCCAGATCGTCGTCGCCAACAGAGCCGGCGTGATGAATGTTGGATCGCTGATAGTTTGGCGCATGCGCCGAAAAAATGCTCGATGCCGCGCCGACGATGACGATGTCGATGCCTGCCGCATCAAGTCCCGGAGCCTGCTCGAGGATGACATGGATGTTCTTGTGCTTTGCACTGCTGCCGAGCAAAAGTACGTAAGGCCGCTTCAAGACCTTGAGGAGTGGAATTTCTGCCCGCTTTGCGTCCCATCTCAGCGCGTGCTCGTGGCCATTGGGCGCGATGAAGATCTTTTCCCGTCGGCATATCCCGTATTTGACCAGCATGTCCGCGGAAAACTGCGACACGGTCGCGACCCTGCTGGCTCTCCTGCCGATCAACGGCAGCAATGTGCGATAAGCCAGGCCGAAGGCGCGTGAGTAGCTTCCCGGCTGGATGAACGTATTTGCATCGTGAATGCATACGATGTGACGTCGCGCCAGCACCGGACCGAAATTTCCAAGGCTCAGGACGCCGGATGTTCCATGCCAAGGCAAAACCAATTGGTCCCAGGCATGACCCGAGCCGAACTTTGTCTGGCGAACATCGATCTGCGAAAGCGCAGGTCTTGCGTCCACACCGGGCGGCATAACAAGTCCAAATCCAAGCCGCCTCGCGACATCGCCGTCTTCGGAGGATATTTCGTCAAGCGAGGCAACGATTTCATGCGCATAACGTTGAACGCCCGTCATCCGTTGGGTCATGAAGCGGCCGTTGATCGCCCAGATTGACCTTCCGTCAACTCCGTCGTTAGAGCTTTTCATAAACAATTTCTCGATAGCAGGTTTGATGCTGAGCATCCCGGCTCTACTTCCCAGAAACAGATCGGACCAGAAACAATGTGAATCAAAGCGGTCCCAGGTTCTACCGATCAAGGAATACCGGAGTACTGTATTAGTTCATTTCATTTTCCAAGCGGCAGCAGTTATCAGCCGAGAACCCGCTCCGCTTCAGCGATGGCGCAGAGAACATGATAGAATGAAGAGGCCGGAATGAAACTAACCAACGATCGGCCGTCGCGATCAAACTGGTCGTACCAGCCACCCAAAACGGGATGGCGCAGATAGTTTCGATGCAGTCGAGCAAGGGCCTCACGAGCTTCGTCAGCCGCCCCCTGCTCTCCCGCCTCGGCCTGCGCGACCCACGCTTTGGCGATTTCCGTCTGAGGCCAGCAGCGCCGGGTGAACTTTCTGATATTCCCTTCTGCGTCGCCCTCGTCAAACAAGCAGCCCGTCACGTCATCGCGATATCGCAGGGCCGAGTTAAGCAGCTGCGAGCGATGCCGGGCGGTTGGACAGCCCGTGATCCGTTCAAAGCCCCTCAGCAGCCACACCCATTCCGCCTGATGCCCCGGTTCAACACTGACAGGCTCTATTTTCGACCAGTCCTCCTCGAAATATTCGCCGAGAACCTGACGCTGCGGATCGTATAAACTCGCAACGAAGAGACTGTATAAATCGCCGACGCGATTCTGAAGAACGGAATCCTTCATCGCATCGAATGCTGCGATCAACGCTTCGAACATATGCATCTGCGGATTTTGTCGGCGCGGCATCGTTGCGGGAATTCCCTCGATGAACCCGCCATGAGGCGATCGCAGGTCGTGGTCGATAAACGCGAGCAAAGATTCGATCTCGTTTCGAACCTGGGCATCATCGCTCAACTGATATAATGTCGACAGCGCGAGCAGCACGAAGGCGTGGTCATAGGTATCGCGCATCGCGTTGATCGTGGAACCGTCCGGACCCAGCAAGTGAACAAAGCCTGGCTGACCATCCGGGCTTTTGGCTTTCGCCAAAAGATAGTCCAGGCCGCTCATTGCGATTTCACGGCCTTCCGGATACCAGCCCATTTGAGCCGCCTTGGCGAACGAATAGATCTGTCGCGCTTGAACCCGGACACGCCGCGGCTCCGCACGATCCGCCCTGCCCTCGATATCGAGCCTTTCGATAAAGCCGCCGGCCGCCGCATCCCAGCCTTCGCCGGACCATAGAGGCAGCGAATGCTCGATCATAAGGGACTTCAGGGCTTTGACGATATCCTGGTATTCGGGCCCAATTGGTCGTGCGGTTATGTCGATGCCCGTCATTCTACCTTCCCGCGGCCCGTGGAGGCGGCTTCATATAATAGCGTTAGGGTTTCAGGTTTATGCCGCGAGCAGCATCGAAGCCCTTGCAACTCTAGTTGCGCCCGTCGCGCTCGATCGTAAGGCAGAATTATACAGTTTGGGTTCGTTCTGCCAATCTCAATAAGTCGGCTCTGTTGGTATCGATTTGCACGGCGATCATTCGCGGTTCCAGCAGCGGTTCGATGCATGCAATCGCACGTTGGGTTCGTTTTCCATCCCTTTTGTCGTTCGCCGTCTCGCCGGGAGCGTCTGAACTACGGGGCATTAGTTTAGCGTCCGGCGATGATCGCAGTTGGGGTTCGTTCTGCCAAACTCGGCCTCCTCAACATTTCGAACCTGAGGGCCGCCCAATAGCGACGACATTTAGTCGTTCGACCTGCGCAGTGCTCCCTTGCGCTTCGACAAAGCCCTCGTCTCGTAGCGGCTGATTCTATCCATTCCGCGCAACGCGGTCTCAAGGTCGTTTACCGCCCACATCTTCCAGATCATTCATTGTCAAAAAAAGGTTGTAACGGGCCGCCCGAATCCGGTGTAGGTCAAAATGACATTCAGCGACGAAGCGCGATTGCTCGATCCTCAGGAAATCATCGCTACCTTCAGCCAGAATTGCGGCCAGACACGCGATCCTTTCCTTTTGTTCACAATCGTTTTCAATTCGTATTGCGAGCCCATGCCGGCGAGCGTTGTGTCGCGAACGTAATTTGCCTCATCTAACCGACCCGAATTTACTGCCAAAGACGACGTTCAAGCGACCTTGTTCCATTCAAAAATGAGCATTTCTGCGAACGAGATTGCGCCTGATTCCTTTCAATGAATGCTGCGCGCATGCCTGCGAGTGTCTGCGCCTAAGAAACGCGGGCGACGTCTCGGCCCGTTCAATTTTTGGCTCCTAAGCAGATTTCGAGTAGCGCTAGTTTGAAGGACGCAAAATAGCGTGGGGGCTTCTGGTCACCAGGAATACCCTCGCCTCCGACCGATATGCGGCTACACTTTTAGCGTCCAGAGAAGGAAAAGCGTCGAGAAACTCCTGGAACGCTTCCTTTTGTCCGATCTCTCCGTCTTTCTCGCGCCATCCCCAATCATCAAATACGATTGCGGCACAATCCTGAATAAAAGGTTCGCAAAAGAATAAAGCTTCCTTTGACGCACTGTAGATATCACAATCAATCAAGATCAGCCCTGCCTTCTTGATAGGGTATTTGTCTCTGGTTGCTTCGGTACATGTTTCCTTGAACCAACCCTTCGTCAGCGTGACCCGATTTAGATCGACACCTTCTTTTTTTAGATAGCGTCGTGTTGCAGCTAGTGTCGAGTGGAATTGTCCTTCACCCCAACCTTGTCCGTCAGCCTCAGGTGGCAACCCTTCGAACGAATCAAAACCGAAAATGTGGACGCCAGCCAACTCCTGCGCATTAAGGGCCCGATACACCAACGCGGTCGAAGTTCCTCGGCTGACACCAAATTCAAGGTACTCGCCGAAGGGTATATCTCCCTTGGCAGCTTTAACCATGCCCAACGTGTTGAATATGCATGCGTAGAATTCATCTTTGGGGACCAACGGGTCCCACCTCAAAAAGCCTCGCGCGGAGGCCAGAGCTTTCAGGCGCTCTTTGAGACCGATTTGATCGAGGCACTTCAGAATCAATTGCTTCACGAGATGTCTCCTATAAACGCGACGGGGACGCGCAACGCCATGAGGACCTGCGAATCCTGCCACCAAAAAGAGAACGAGGGAGGCTTCAGAACGTCGATACGATGTAAGCGTCGACTTTCTTCGCGACTTTCGCAGTGTGGAGCGCGATCACAATGGGATCGTAGACAACTACTTAGAGGCAGTTATCGTCTTCAAGTCCCCCATGATTATCTTGCGGGTCGGCGGCCAGAGGAGCCACTTGGAATTTCACCAAGTCCACGCGATGTCATGATCATTGCCGGATTGAGACGCAATGCAACTGCGACAAGCAGTCGCGTCCTGCAAACAAGGAGTCATTACAGGCAGAACATGCTATCGTCACGATCTGATATCGCGCATCAAAAACCATCTGAATTTAAATCACATCCCGGAGATGCCGATCGGTGTAGTTCATCCGCAACGACATGAAGCCATCGCCTCTTATTCGCAAATAGCTTTCAAGCCTCTTATGCGGAAGCTACATTAGCTGCGAGAAAGCTTGCAGATTTAATCATTGATTCGGTGCACCGGATAGTGACGTTGAGCGCACTGGCGACAAGTCATGAGCGCGCTCGAGGGAATAAGGGTGCTCCGACTGGGTAAACTTTTTGAGGAAGGACAAACTATGGGGATTGGGCACCCCACTTTTCCCTGCCACGAAGATTGCTGTTGGTTAGGGGCGTTTGGTAAGCCGCATGACGACGTTCGTGCCTAATTCGCAATTGAGATCAAAAATCTTCTTCAGATACCATTCTGTAACTAGTCTCAATACCGACTTTAAACGTGCTCCCAGTCTGCGCCAAGGAGGGCCAATTGGTGCCGGCTTCTTTGGCCTCTTCGAAGAAATCGTCAGAGGTCCGCCCACGGTCAACTGATAAAGAATAGCCACGGACAACGTCGATCGATGCGTGTGGTCAGCGTGCTGAAGAAATCGGCCAAAAGGGCTCTGACCGTTCGGGAAGCGAAGGATCAACTCACCTCCAGGCTTCAGCATTGTTGCGACAGCATCGAGTGCTGTCGTTAACTCTGAAATGCTCAGGTGTTCAAACACATCGTAAGCTGCAATTACATCAAAAAACTCTCTGAACTGAGGAAGGTTGTCGCCGAGATTGCTTGAAAGCAAAGGGATGTTTCGTGCCGTTGCACGTTCAAGTGACGCGTCTAAAATTTCGATGCCAAAAATCGAAGCTCCCCGACTCTTTGCCCACGACAACAATGCACCATTTCCAAATCCAATTTCTAGAAACTTGGCGTCAACCAGCGGAACGCCATCGAAATCGGCAGCAAACCAATTTGCCTCATACTCACTAAAGCGGAAGAAAGAGTCGTGATCCCACGACTTCCAATGACCATAGTTCGCGTAATCGAGCGCGCGCATAATGTCTCGCCTGATTTATAGCTGGATCTACCGTTGTCCAGATGGCAGCAACCTCAGCAAAAGCTGGCTTTTCACTTCAAAGATTTGAAAGCCCGGTAAGACTTACGGTGGTACATTCCGCGGAAAATTGTTATCTGGCGGATCGGTGGCCAGAAGAGCCACCTAGCATTACACTAGGTCCGTGTGATCGGCGGAATGATCACAGACCTTCTTTGCATACGCAAGTGAATCAGGCGCAATCTCGTTCGCAGAAATGCTCATTTTTGAATGGAACAAAGTCGCTTCGTTCAAAGTAGTGTCGCGAGTTGTAGAGGGTTCAGATTGCTTTATGCTCGCACTATTGAATTTCAAGTATCAGGGCGTGATCACTGACGGTCAGGGGAACGCTGTTTACGTCGCTCAGGATATGGATTGGTGTGGTGCCCAGGGTTGTGTCGTAGATCTTCACGATCGCGTGGGTCTTGCCCAAATTGACCGTGATACTATTCGCGCCCGTAACCTGTTCGCCCCAGACTACTAGCTCGAAGACGCCGCTGCTTTTTTGCAGCAGGAGATCGTGGATGGTGGAGGGGGCGTTCGCGATAGAGTAGTCAAGCTTTCCAGGGGTGGCGACGGGAACATTGTCAGCCAGAATTGACGTAAGATTGTGAATGTAAGTCGCTGCTAATTTTGGCGTCCAATCTTGATGAAAGAGCCCTTGGTTGCCGCCGCCTCCTTCACCTTCTCCCAATTCATAAATAAAGGTGTACCTCCAACCCCGCTTGAACTGCGCGAGATAGGTATTTACCAGGACAGTGCCTTGAATTCTTTCTTCTTCGGGCGTCGCGGCGTCCCAGCCGGTCTCGGTTGTCACGCGCGGTAGATTTTCTAGTTCAGCGTTTGAATAGCCCCTGAAGTGTCTTTTCCAGGTTCTTCCATATTCACCGTAAAGCCCATCCCAGTGACTGTCCAGCGTGGGATCGGCGGCCTGCCATGCCTGGTTGTCGACATACCCAAGGCGGACCCCTGACACATAGTTATGCACATTGGCGTAGTCGGCAAACTGCGTGCCATCGGGAAGCAACGTCCCTGCTCCCGCGGGAATTGTCAAAAATTGCAGCCCCACATTGTCGGTCTCGGCACCTCCTTCGGAAACGTGGAAGACTGGATACCGGCTTAATTCAGGATCATTCTTTACCGCGCTGTAGAGATCTCTCTGCAGCTTGGCGACCGGAAGCCAGCTAGGCCAGCCCGGTAACCAACCCAGAAGCCAATCCGGAAACCAGCCTAGGAGCCAGCCCGGAAGCCAATTGAAGGCCGCTCCCCCGCCTGGTTGTCCCTTGTAGTTGATCGGAAAGTTGTTGGGTTCGTTCGGCCCCTCGATCGAAAGCAGCGCGCCGGCTCGGGCCAAGGTCCTCGCAGCGGCAGTTAAGTCGATCACATCGGCGCCTAACAGATCAACCCGAACCCCAGTTTGCGCATGAAGCATGAGATGGCCGGACAAGTTGCGCCCGCTATCGCGGATGTTGCGAACTCCGAGATACCGCAAGGGTAGAACATATGAGCCCGGATCGTATCCTTGGTCCACATGCGTGTTAACGCCGAGAGAGCTCAGAAAGGTGTCGCAACTTACAGCCTGTACGGCGGGTTGGATCGGTTGGTCAGCGTGAGCCGAAGCCGCTACGGCGCAAGCCAATATTCCGACCCCCGCTCGCCAGCATCTTACCCTCTTCGTCATCCGCTTTTCCCGCATATACCCACGCAGACGAGGATTTCGTCAAGATACAGCTGTGCGCTGCGTTTCCAGAAGAATAGCGTCGCTCGCGTTCGTTCCCGCGCCGTCACGGACGCATCCTGGTTTCCTGCCAAGCCAATGATCGCGTACCGCCAGCCGTCACCGTCATTGGCATCCACATAAGTAACCGCGTCGCCTCCTACCTCGATAAGGCTTGCTGTATTCGAGGAGAAGACGGGGCAGCCCCGGGGCCCATTGCCTCAACGGAATTCCGAATCCCTCGATCTCGGAAGGGAATACCAGACATAGCGCCCCTCGTAGAGAGCGACCAGGTCGTTATCACCAACATGGCCCGCGTGATGAATGTTTCATCGCTGATAACCGGGCGTATTCGCGGAAATGCTTGATGCCGCACCTACAACGACGATGTCGATGCCCGCTGCGTCAAGCCCCCGCGCCTGCTCGAGAATGCTTTCGTCATGAGAGTTTCCAACCCTTCATCGACTCGAACACGCCGTGGTCCAAGCGGTGCGAATTTCGTCGGTGCTTGGGGATGGCACTTTTCGAATAAACGCAATTTCTTCGCCGAATCTCTAAATCAAAGAAATAAAGGGCAGCAAACCTGAATGAGCCGAGCATCGTAGAAAAGAGAAATGGGCACCATCCCACTTGTTCGACCTCAATGAGTTTCCGATTCTTCGCCCCTCTTCTGAGCGATTGCCCATACCCATTATTGGAAAATTGGGTTCATTCGCTAGCGAACGATACCAGCCGTATCTGCGCCATTTGAAGAGGTTGGCCTTTAAACATTTCCGATTGCCCCAGGCATCTAATTTTATATCTTGCTCTCGAAACCCACACTCTTGCAGCAAGTATGACAAACCTTGTTTTGTCCACCGACAGCAATCAATCGGCACGTCGTGAACTCTTACGAGAAAAGGCGTTGCAATAATGAAATAGCCGCCTGGCCGAAGCATCTTGTACACATTTCGACCAGCTCTCATCGGCCAAGGCAGGTGCTCAAAAACCTGATCCGCTATGATTAGATCGAACTCGCGATCGAGCGCTTCGGAGCAAATATCAAATTCGGGAAATTGCGTGGAGTTGTAGAGCCGAAATTAAAGGTTCGTCTCCATTGCGGGCCGCCAGAAATCTCCAGAACATCAAGAGTCTCTGATCGAATTCCGCGTATGAATTCGAAGCAACGCCGGTACATAACAACGCGAAGCCAATCCGTCGTATCAAAACCCACTTTACCAAGGATACTCTTAAGTCTTACTCGGAAAGACTCGTCTGCAAGATAAGGTTGAAAGAATGACTTTAGAAACATAGGCGGATTATCCTATCTCTAGCGGAACCTCCTGCATATGCTGGATGTGGGCGGCAGCATATTCAACCAGCCGTTCCCGCTGGAGCAGATAGGCGCGCAGGGTCGCAATCTCGGCATCGGGACGGAAGCTACCGCGTAACAGGAATGAAGCTGGCGTAACCACGCGGCATCGCTGACATCGGTCTTGCGCCCGGACACATTCTTGGCGTACCGCGCGTTGATCAGAATGACCTCGAACCCGCGCTGTTCCAGGATCTATAGGCCGGGATCCAATAGACCCCGGTGGATTCCATCGCGACACTGGTCACACCGCAGGCTTTGAACGAGTCCGCCAGATCATGCAGGTCCTGTGTGAATGTGCCGGACGTGCGCACCGGCATGTCAGTGCAGGCCGAGTTCACTGTGGCCATGTGCATCTTTGATCCGATGTCGATGGCGGCCGCCCCGAAGTTGACCGGCTTCAATTCCGGGCGGTCACCGGTTGTCGTCTTGGGCATCGCAAACCCTCCGTCCGATCATGGGCAGGAGGGTCTGGGCTATGCCAATTTATCATCTTCCTAATCGGGATCGCCGCCGGAACGGTCACTCTCAGGTCCGCATGCACCCATGGACCACGTTTTTGAACGGGGACAGTGCCTCCAATAAGCTGACGGCCGCTACCCTCCCAGCCAAAAAGGATAGCACAAGGCTGTTTCTACCCCAATGACTCGGTGACGCCGAGTACGCTTTTTGCATTAAAGAGCGTGGTAACAGGGATTTGTCCATAAATCTAGCAGCCAGCTCAATGTTCTTGCAGAATTGGAATGAAGCCGTCATGGCGTTCTCATCGATCGTCAACGCTGACTGACGCGCCGCGACAATCAAACTTCCAATTGACGGTTAACCACTGGCCCGAATATCGTCACTGTCGTCTTAGATTGCGACCTACAGAAGGTAGGCTGCTTTCGTTTTATTCAAAAGGCAAGTATGTTCCGTTCACCAGCGTGCCGGAGACTGCTTCAGGACGGGTCTCGCCCCATCGTGAGTAAGGCTTGATGATGCCGTTTGGCCGGCGCCGGTCTAAAGATCAGATGGACTCAAAATCGATATCGCGATGACTGAAGATTTCAAGTTGCCTTTAGTGGCTGTCATAACGCCCGTCTACAACGGCGCCAGCTTTTTGAGTGAAACGATGGCCTGCGTTCAAGCGCAGAGCTACGATAATCTAGTCCATTTCGTGTTGGACAACGCGAGCACCGATGAGACACCGGCCATTATCGAACTATTCAAAAATTGCCGAGTGCCGGTTATCGCGCAACGAAATTCTGAAACGATCGGTATCAGAGATAATTGGGAGACGGCAATCCGATCAAGTCCGCATCAAGCGACTTATTTTTTGTTGCTATGCGCCGACGACTTGATCACGCCCGACGCGATAGAAAAAATGGTCGTTCTTGCAGAACGCGATCCGTCGGTTGGCGTGGTCGGATGTTTATGGACCACTGGTTCTGTTCCAGGCAGTAACGCTGAGAACAGCCGATGTGGCCTACCTGCAGATATTTCAATTTTCAGCGGCCGCTGGTTCGTGAAGTCATATTTGATGCAATTGCATTACGCGACATCCCCGCAATGCCAGATGTTCCGCCGAAGCGTCATCGAAGAGACCCATCAGTTCTATTCAAATGATGAGATGCTAATGGATGTCGATGCCTGCTTGAAAACGTGTACACGTTGGAACTACGGTTTCGTTCATAGTCGTGTCGGTTTCACCCGAATTCACGGTGGAAGCATTACAGGACGACTTATGCAACCTAACAAGATGCACGACGCTAACTGGCTTGCTCTAATCGATCGTTATGGTCCGACCGTTATGTCTCCTTCAGAGTTTGACGAGTGCAGAAGGGCTTTTTTGCGCTACTATTTTCGTCGATTGCTTCTTTGGCGATATCAGGATCGTAACAAGCCTCTGTTCGATATGCATATCGCGTTCCTGAAAGAACGTGGCGTTAGCCCAACTTTTTTTGATTATGCAGGCGCGCTGCTTGAATGGGTCTGGCTCGCCCTCTTGAATCGTCGGAATGAGGTCAGTACCGCGAGATCGTTGTGGGCGAACACATGGGCCGAACTTCGCCGGTCGACGTCAGACGAGGCCCGCGGCTTACGTTCAGCTGCGGATTGATTGCGGCTTGGTCTACGTCACGCTGGAAGTGCTGCCGGTTCCGTCCCTTCGGAAGTTAGGTGAGAGTCAACATGGCAGTCAACGCGGTGGTTACCATCGGTGATGAGGACTACATCCTTCCCAGCGCGGCAACGGCAATTTCAGCGCGGAAGAATTTGTCTAGATCGGACGTTGTTGTTATTCAATATGTCGTTGTGAAAGACGAAACAACATTGGTTTCGGCGGTGGCCGATCGCCTTGCTCCGAGCGGCATCATCGTAAAACCTGTCAAAATCGACGAGCTGGCTGCGCTTTCCTCGTACCATACCGACAAAGCAGTGCCGATATCAGCGTTGTCTCGGCTATGGCTCCATCGGTTTCTCGATAACGATGTTCGAAAATTTCTGTACTTGGATGGCGATGTTTTGGTAGATGCGCCTCTGGATCCGCTTTTCGATCTAAGTGTACCGTCCGGTGGCCTCTTGGCGGCCGATGATTGTCTTTGTCTCTATGAACACGAGACACGTCAGCCGCGCAGGTATTGGCAGCCATACCTGCAGAGTATCGGCGTTGCGTGGCGGGACTATTTCAATTCAGGCGTTCTGCTCGTAGAGCGCGAAGGATGGGAAACATTGTCGGCCGATGCACTGAAATATTTGATGAACAACGCGGCGCTGTGTCGATCGTCCGACCAAACTGCCTTAAATGTCGTTGCCGGTGAGCGTCGCGGTCGGCTACCCCTGCGTTGGAATTATCAGACGGAACATATGATGGTTTTGGACCCGCGCAGGATCGGTGTTCAACCTGCCATCTGGCACTTTGCTGCCTCGCCGAAGCCCTGGGATCAGGCCGAATGGCCATGGGATGATGAGTTCAATCGAGGATTTAGGGAAGCAGAACGCACCTTGAATGGTTTGAATGTCCCAAGACCTCCGGTTAACAAAGTAATCTTTGATGAGGGCCGCAAGCATAGGCGCCGTCAGCAAAACCTTCAACGGTGGCGTTTTCTCTATCGCCGTTTTCGACGCTCGCGGAAAATAAGAGAAACGCTTTGACTGACATGGGGCGCCACTTCTCGGGATCATTTGTTGTCCGAATGCCAAATGGGACAACGTGCCGTAGCGACGTCGAGCACATTTGTGATCACCGCCGTTCCTACCGTCTGTAGTGGAGGAAATTCCGGTTGAACGACAAGTTTGGCGGAAGGGTGAGCACTCGCACTGCCGGTGGGGCGACTTTGTTGATCGCCCTTCGACTAGTCACTCGCTGCATCGATCTCGTAACACTATTGGTGCTGGGCCGACTTCTTTCGCCGGCAGATTTTGGCCTCGTGGCAATCGCGATGTCCATCATCATGGTCACCGAGGCCGTGATGGAGCTCCCCGTAATCCAGGCGCTCGTGCGTTTGCCCACACTGACAAAGGCGGATCTCGATACAGCGTTTACGCTCGGCTTGCTGCGTGGACTGGCACTGGCGCTGATCTTACTCATTCTGGCTTGGCCATTTGCGCTGGCTTATGGCGATCCAAGGTTGATCAGTCTGATCCCCGCGCTCGCCATCTCGCCAGTGGCGCGCAGTCTTGGTAGCCCGCGGATTGCCGAATTTTCCCGGAATTTGGATTTTCGGCCCCACTTTGTCATCGAAGTCGCCGGCAAAATTTTCGCTTTCGCGATTTCTGTCAGTCTTGCCTGGTCGACTCAAAATTACTGGTCGCTCGCATCCGCCACCATCGCGGCGCCGGTCTCGATGGTCATACTCACCTATGTGCTTGCTCCATATTGGCCCACGTTAACGCTGCAGGAATGGCGCAAATTTTCAGGCTTTCTCGGCTGGTCGACGGCGTCCCAGGTCGTGAACGCGCTAAACTGGCAGATGGATCAGCTGCTGCTCGGCCGCTTCGTAAACCGACTGGACCTTGGCCGTTTCTCAATGGCTGCAAACCTGGCAGTTCTGCCCACGCAGGTGATCGTAATGCAGGTGTTGAACCCGCTGATGGTGGCATTTTCACTGTTAAGGGGAAACTCCCGCAGGCTCGCAGCTGCCTATCAGAACAGCGCAACGGCCATAGTAGGCGCAGGAATCCCTATCATGGTGGGGATGAGTTTGATCTCAGAACCGATGATTCGGATTATCCTCGGCGGGCAATGGATCGAGGCCGCCCCCATCCTGCGCTGGCTTTCTCTGGCGATCGTCCCCTCGCTGTTTGTCGCCCCCCTTGCGCCGTTATCGATGGCGCTAAGTAAAACCAAGATCTTACTTCGGCTTTCCTCGATTGAGTTCATTTTCAAGTTTCCCCTGATGATATATGGAACCCTTTATTACGGTATTGCAGGCGTTCTCGTCGTTCGCCTCGCGACTGGGGTTGTTGTGGCGGCGTGCTCGATGTTCGCGGTGCGCGAGTTGATTCGGCTACCGATACGAACTCAGGTGTTCGGTCCCTGGCGACCGATATTGAGCTGTTTGGTCATGGCGATAGTCGTTTTTCCCCTTGAAAGACGGCTTGCCGGCGTCGAAGAGTTTCTTCCGTTGGCGCTTGGTCTGGCGGCGGTGGCGAGCAGCGGCGCGGCTGCGTATGGAGCATCAATATTTCTGCTTTGGCGGCTGGCAGGCTGCCCAGATGGATTTGAATCGAGGATAGTAGGCGCCGTACGCAATTTTTGGCACGAGGCGGCAGAAGTGCCTCGCAAGGATTTATAAGCCGCTCAGATCGTTGTACAATGACCACGGGAGGCGAACTCCGTCTCTGCGCCTTTACGAGATTAGTGTTGTCGACGTATGATACTCGGAGAATTCGTCGCGCACCCGTACCGAATCTTGCCGAGTGGGACTCAGCCGACGGCTTGATCTAGCCAAGAACCGGAACCGCAAGCTAAAACCACCCAACTGACGCACAATTTTGCGAGGAATAAATGCCACTTCCTCTCAACAAATTAGCCCGTAGAGTGCGCGGGTTGTTGCAACGTAAGCTGTTCTCACAAGACCCGATTCCTGCTCGCTATCTGATTCTCCGAGCACTAGACCGACGGTTCGGAATTGTAAAAGCCTACCAACGCAAGCTCGATTATGGCACGATCGAGCGAGCGAATTACGGACATTGCATGCTGCAGTCCGCAATGCTGGCACGGAAACTCGGGCATTCGCGCATTTCATGCATTGAGTTCGGCGTCGCCGGCGGTGCAGGGCTGGTAGCAATGGAACGACATGCCGAGGCGACCCGCGCCGAAACCGGAGTAGAGGTCGTGGTCTTCGGCTTTGACACTGGAAAGGGCATGCCAGCGCCGGAGGACTACCGCGACATGCCTTATCTCTGGCAAGCCGGCTATTTTGCTATGGACGTCCCAAAACTGAGAGCTCGTCTCAAGTCAGCCAGACTGGTCCTCGGCGACGTTACGGAAACTCTGCGAAATTTTGCCGAGCAAGAGAATCCTCCGCCAATAGGCTTTATTGCTTTCGATCTCGATTACTATTCCTCGACGGTCGCGGCGTTAAAGATTTTCGAGACAAACCATCGGTATCTGTTGCCTCGGGTCGCCTGCTACTTCGACGATATGGTCGGTGATATCGATTGGGCTTACAATGATTTTACCGGCGAACTGTTGGCGGTCAAAGAGTTCAATGCGCAGCATAAGGATATTAAAATCGCGCCTGTCAGCGGTCTACGGTTCTCGAATAGGCGAATTCCTCAAATATGGCATGAGCAGATTTTCGTCGCGCACTTGTTTACTCATCCAGATTACGGCAAACCCATCTCCGAGCTAACGCAACTTCCACTTGGCGCGGATTAGCAGGCCAAACTCAGCTACGCGCTTGTGATTTTAGCACAATCTGCAAGCAGCTCAGATGATCCGTATCGCCTGTTGGCTGACGGCGATAGCGATTGAAATTGAGCGAGTGGGCCAAAGACGAATGCGCCCATATCGTAACCGGTGACGTTGCCCCCAAGTTTGCTCCGCCGATCCCACGTTGCTCCACCCGTGCCTGACGGCGTAAAACCCACCGAGACTCTAATCGCCGCTGGATGAAAGTTCAGGGGCAGGTCAAACCTTACCACCTCATCCGCTTCCACCAGGCGCCCATCCCGGGCCTGGCGCCGCCACGTAAACAGCTGGCTCGCAGATAGCCCGTTCCGACGCGCTGTCGCTGACACCTGCCGCAATGCCGCGTAACTCTCCGCAACGATCCGCTGCTTCTCTTCCAGCGTCCAGCGACGCCGCGCACCGGACGAAATCACGTCCAGGCGGGCGACCTTCGACATAGGCGTATGACCAGTCATACGCCTATGTCTTCACATCATTCTCGTCTCAGGCAAGGCGGTCTTCGGCGGAGGAATACCTTACGCGGAACCGTAGCTCGAATCCTCAGTAGTCTTGGATTCCAACGGCACCCATCCGCGCACCGTTGTAGTGTCTCAGTTTGAAGGCTGACTTTTTTGCTAAGGCCTGCTGCACGGCAAATGCTGGTCTACGAAATTGGTAGGAGACCAAAAAATCATACAAGCGCTACCGGAAAGGGACGCCCGCGCGTCACACCGCGGATATTTCTTGTTAATTTCGGGCCATCAATCCAAGTGGATATGGCGTTAGCAAAGCGGATTAGCGCCCTTTTCAATCAGCGGCCAAGAGGCATCTTTCTCGGAGATATTTGTTACCTCAAGCGGCCACTTTATTCCCAGCACCGGATCGCTGTAGAGCAGTCCACCCTCAGCAGACGGGGTGTATGGTGCTGAGACCAAATAGCTGACCTCGACATCATCGGTCAGCGTTTGAAAAGAATGGGCAAATCCTGCCGGCACATAGAGTTGGCGGCGATTGTGCTCGGTCAGCTCGAACGCCTCATGCTTCAAGTACGTTGTAGAATTGCAACGGATATCGACGATGACGTCAACGATAGCTCCTTTTACGCACCGAACGAGCTTAGCTTCCGCGGCTGTCCCGCGCTGAAAGTGCATTCCACGCAGCGTCCCTTTGTAAAGCGTGAATGACATGTTCTGCTGAACATAGTCGCTAATGAGACCATGTTCAACAAACTCGTCCTTGCACATTGTACGTGCAAAAAAGCCGCGGGCATCTCCATGAGGCTCGATGTCGAGCAGCCACGCATCCTTCAAGCTTGTCTTGTTAAATATCATCCGATGACCCTTGATTACCTTTGGCGTCGGTGCATGCTTATTCAACTTTGATGGAAGGAGGCGCAAAGACGCGCTCCTGCTCCCTGTATAGCGCGTCTATTACACGGCCGTCGGGCACCTCGACATCATCGAAGGTAAGCGGCCTGTCCTTTGCCACCGGACGTATGATCTTTGCGCCAAGAGCCAATCCAATTGGGATCAAATTCTCAAATCTTATGGCTTCGATATTTTCTGCGACACCATACGCTTCATAACCACCCAACTCTAAAATTGTGTCGCCTGGCACCAGATTCTTCTTAGCGAGCGCGACCACGCCGACTTCCGGACCGGCAATCGGAGCGAGCACAGCATCGCGAAACAGTACGGCGCGGCCTACCGAGGTCGGCACTTCAAAATGGCAAAGATGATACGGCGTATAAAAACAGTAGTAAGGGCCGGTACCAAGCTTATAGAGATTGAGGTAATGTTGCTGGCGAGGATTCTCGATCGTTCCTAGAACGAATACGCCAGGTGCCGGTCGGACGCCGACAATATAGTCAACGATCCCTGGACCACCCCTATCGAGATGCTCTGAGAAAGCGCTTACAGCCTCTTCCAAAGGGATCATCGGTGCCGCGGGCTTGCCGTTCGAGAAGTCCGGTCCCAGCATACCGCGGCGCGCCACTTTCATAGCTGTAGCATTCGCGACGATTGCCTGCTCGAAGGAGATTTTGGTTCCGTCTGCAAAGGATGCCACCATGGCAGGCTTCTGCCCCCATGTCTGCGCGAACGCTTGCTGGGTCGTGGGATTGCGATATGGATCGTGAAGTCCTTTGATATTGCCGCACAGGACCGGCTTCACGCCAAGCCCTTTGACAAAGCGAAACAGGTTCATCTGCACGCCGGGCTGATCGCCGTCAGAGAAGCTATAGATCACACCTTTTTCGTCCGCTTTGCGTTTGAGTATCGGTCCGACGGTGCCGTCGAGCTCAGCGTTCATTTGCACGACATGCTTACCGGCATTGATCGCCGTCAACACCGCGACGGCGGCGTAGTCAAGCGATCCCGTCACCTCAATGATGGCGTCTAAGCCATCGGCCTGAGCGAGCGCGAGCGCATCGTCCGTTACCGCTGGAACGCCAGCGAGAATCGCTGCTTCCAGCGCAGCCCTGTTTCCGCACTGAGTGGGTTCGATGCCGGCCTCAGTATAAGCCCGAATCGCTGCTGCGATATTACGATTGGAAATTGCGCAGAGCCGCATTCCTGGCGTTGCGGAGATGATTTGAAGCGCAATACCGCGGCCCATAAAACCCGCGCCGATCATGCCTACGAGGATTGGTTTTCCGTCTTCCTCGCGTTGCTTGAGCGCGTTATCAACTATAAACATCTCGATACCATCCTGCACAGAAGGTGGTCGGCGGAGACTAGTCGTTCCAAACCTTCCACGGCGCGTTTCCTTTTGCCCAAAAATCCTCCAGCGCTTGCTTGTCGCGTAGTGTATCCATGCTTTGCCAAAATCCACTATGGTGGTAGCCGCGCAACTGCCCAGCGTCGACCAGGCGTCGCATGGGTGCCTGTTCCCACACGGTCGCATCATCATCGATTAAATCAAAGACCTCGGGCTCGCACACGAAGAAACCTGCGTTCACAAGACCAACATCACGGCCGTCCTTCTCGCGAAACGAAGCAATCTTCTTTCCATCATCGGCAAAGTTCAGCACGCCGAAACGGCCCGGCGGCTCAACCGTTGTTACCGTCGCCCAGGCACCACCCTCACGATGGAAGGCAATAAGCTTACCAATGTCCACATCGCTTACACCGTCGCCGTAGGTCAGGCAGAACGTATCATTACCAATAATATTTCGCGCCCGTTTCATGCGCCCGCCAGTCATCGTATCAAGACCAGTGTCTAGCACAGTGACACGCCATGGCACGCCCTTCGACACACACCATAGAATCTCGCCATTCGACATATCGATCGTAAAATCGGAAGAGTGCAGTCGATAATTCAGAAAATATTGCCGAATGAACTCGACTTTGTATCCCCCGAGTACAACGAAATCTGATAGCCCGTAATTGGCGTAGCATTGCATGATATGCCAGATGATCGGACGTCCCCCGATCTCAACCATCGGCTTCGGCCTGATCGCGGTTTCTTCGCTCAGCCTGGTGCCGAGACCGCCCGCAAAAACAACGACTTTCATTTAACAGCCCCTCAATACTGGACCAGCCAATATCCACACTTCTTCGCCGCTGATGTGTAATGTGACGAGAAATATGCATAGTCTGCCCGGAATATATCTTTCCGCGGCCAACATGTCACCCGTCTGCACTAACCTGCATTCGCGGCAAACGAGAGCCTCGAGCGGATAAGACGGTTCAGGCCGCGCATAGCAGCATACTCATTCCCACAATGTCGGCAAAAGAAGTCGCTGGCGTCGTCGACAAACTAAGACTCGCAGGTTCTTCTGCAGAACGACGGTGCATCTTGGCCTGCTATTGCCGCGCGCGCGATTTCCAATGCAAAATTGTATCCAGTCGATCGTTTGCGATATGCCCCTGCAGTACTTTCAAGCGCATGAATTCGGAACTGCGGAAATCCGTATCCTTGAAATTCATTCGCTGAAGACCCGCGATCAGATTCTGGATTGATTGATCGAGGCTTACCACCGGTAGGTAACCAGCAGCCAACGACCGATAAAGTCCGAAATCGACTTGATAGGAACGGCTATCCGCCGGAGCCGATGTATTTATGGAAACCTTTGTACCCGGTATTGCGGCGGCAACCGCATTCGCAAGATCTCGAACCTGATAATTACGATCGTCCGAGCCGGCATTGATAGCTAGAAAGGGACCGCCTTGGTCAGCCGTTCTTCCGACTGCCCATTCGATCGCGCGTCCCATGTCGGCAACATCAATCAGTGGGCGCCACGGTGAGCCATCCGACAGAACGGAGATCTCGCCTTTGCTAACCGCACACGCAACGAAATCGTTAAGGACCAAATCGAGCCGCAGCCGATCGGACATGCCACACGCGGTGGCGAACCGTAAGCAGGTCACGACCATATCCGTCTTGATCTCACTGAGCTCTCGTTCCGCACCAATTTTGGATTTCGCATAGGCTGTGATGGGGTTGAGCGGATCAGTCTCCTTGCGCGGCAGACCCTCGGCAGCGCCATAGACACTGCAGCTCGATGCGAAAACAAAGTTTTTCACCCCCGATGCTTCCGCAGCTTTTGCAATCGAAATCGTCGTATTCTGGTTAATGTCGAATGTTACAGCTTCGAACTGATTTCCCATCGGATCGTTCGAAATGGCCGCTAGTTGGACGACCGCATCATAGCCCTTAAGTATATCCGGAGAAATTGATCGAACGTCTCCGTAAAATTGTTTGTCGAGATTTCGTTCGGGAAACATCGTCGTGCCAGTCAGACAATGCGCGAAATATGCATTATCAAAACCATGCAATATCGCGCCGGGGTGTCCCGCACGCAAATGGCTAACCACCGAAGGGCCCACATAACCCATATTGCCAGTTATTAATATCCTCACAAAAGCACCTTTCGGGCCGAGTATACTTAATCCCTAGGTCGTGCGCGGCCCCGATACATAGGCATGACTATGCCACAAGCCGACCTAAATGGTTGCGTTATGTACGAGGCAGATTAACACTTAACCCTGAAGTGTAAAGTGAGCCGGTCCCGGTTGTCTGAACAAAAATTCCGCGTCGATAAGTGGAGCCTCTGCCGGGGTTAGGCCGCCGCGCGGAGCGGAGGAAGATCGAAGTAGGCTTGATCCGGGGTGCGGTCGTCAAGGCTCGAATGGGGGCGGCAGCGATTGTAGAAGTCGAGATATCGGCCGATCGAGCCGTGGTATGCGTGGTTCAGGTTAATGTGGCTTGCCCTATGCAGAGCATTCCCATTTTAAGCAATACACATTAGAAGATATAGCCCGGCTTCTATCAAAGCATATTTCCCCGGCGCCCGCGCATCCGACCCACGAGGATTGTATAGTGGTTGATCTCGCTAACGCTCTGGATTGTGAATTTACGCTAGCGCTTAACAACCGAACTGGTAAGTATTTTTTTTGCAGGGACATGATTAACGCATCCCGAGATCTTATTCACAGCTGCTATTATTGGAGAATTCCGCTAACCGATTTGCCGCCCAAAAATATAGCACGAGTTCTTGGCAGGTTGGCTCGCATGGAAGTCAACATGCGTGCACAGTGGCCTTTTAGCTATCAGGTCTTAGCGCCCATTTCTCATTCTCGTCCGATGGTATTTACTGATCCGCGGGAGTGTGTCCTTTATCAAATGAAGGCGCGCGATGTGGTCCTGTGCCACGATATGGGCCCCCTCACCCATCCTGACCTCTACAGTCCGGGAGTTCGAGAACTCTACGCGCTTGCTTTCGACAGGATCAAGGCAGCAAAGCCATTCATGCTCTTCGTCAGTGAGGCCTCGCGCAGTGATTTTGTTAGAATTTGGGGAAGCGACTTTCCACTGATGCAAGTCGTCTATCCTCCCATCCGAACCGGGATGAAACGCGATGACGCGCGAGCGGTCCCCGGCATTCCCGCGAAGTTCTTCTTGACGGTGGGGAGCATTGGCGCTCGTAAAAATCAGATGCGTTGCATTGAGGCATTCAATGCCTCTGACCTTGCCAATGAAGGTTACGCATACGTCATCTGTGGCGGTCCAGAGCCCGGAGCTGAACAGGTCATAAAATTAGCGCAGGACACACCCGGTGTCATGGTTCCCGGATACGTAAGCGATGAGGAGCTGAGGTGGCTCTACAAGAATGCCAATGGATTCGTGTTACCTAGTTTGCTGGAGGGTTTCGGTCTGCCCGCCGCCGAGGCAATTGACTATGGCCTCGTACCGCTTCTGGGACGTGGCGGGGCACTACAAGAGGTTGCCGGCGATTCGGCGGTTTACGTAGATCCCCTCGATGTAGCCGATATTTCTGCGGGGATGAGATCGCTCGCCAGCTTGAGTGATGAAGAGCGCGATATTCGAGTGACCCGACTGCGCAATAGCATCAAACGGTTTTCGTTGGAAAACGCTGTGGTGGCATGGCGTTCGGCACTAATTCTTGCAGCATCCTCCCCGTCCACGGCTCTGCGTTCTTAAACCCTTTCTGGGATGGAGAAGGCAGACATTGCCTCGGCCGACGGCGCCCGACCTTGGTCCACCAGTCGCTCGTGTGACGTTTAGCGGTTGCCCAACATCTAGCGCGGCAACCCTAGGATATTCTTCGGGTGGTCACGGCCCAGAAGTACATCGACAATTGCCAGCCAATTGCCTTTGCAGCGACCAAGACGATCGATCCACTTTTCCGGAAAGAGAGACTTCGCATGATTCATAAGAATGTTCTTGAGAATAAGTTTCGCAGCGTCACGAGCCGGAAGCGTTCCTTTGCGCATCAAGTAGATCGGATTCACAACCTGCGAATATCCAAGGCGTACGCCGGGAAGCCGCGCGCCCTTGACCCCCTGATGCACGCCATGAAATGCGTTGGTCTTCACGACGCGGCCGCGACGCCCGACGCGCGCTGCAAAATCAATGTCTTCCTGCCACGCATATAAGGGAAGCTCTTCGTCGAACCGTTCTTGACCGATGGCATTGATACGATAAACCATATTGCAACCATAAAGTCCTCCGAGCTCGTGCAGCACGACCGGGTGCGCCCTTGGAAGGCTGTCGTGCCGAGCCACCAACTCTATCGCCGCCTCGTAGCTAATTCCGGCTGAATTAATGCCATCGGCGAGAAGCGTTCCATTTGCTGCAACGACATCTGGGTACAAGCGAAAAAAGGCGTCGATCCCCTCGATGCAAAAGGATGAGGGGACAAAATCATCATCGAAATAGGCGATGATGTCACACGCCTCCATGACCGCTTCAAGCGCGGCGTTGCGCTGGATTGGCAAGCCGGGATTAGAGTCGATGACGGATACATTGTCCGGAAGGTCCTCCGGAAGGTCCGTCGACTTTACCACCGCATAGACCAATTTGGTTGGCGGAATCGTCTGGCGCTTCACGTGATCCACCCACCGTCCGAGCTCCGTCGGCCGGCCAGTGCTTGCAATCACTATAGCAATTCGACTTGACGGCTGTGTCGACATCGAAAGCTAATGCCCTTTGGAAAGCAGAACCATCGCAACCTCGCGAATTATATCGGCCAGCTTTCCGCCAGCCCGCTTCCAAGTAAAAAAGGCCGCGCGTTCGCGACCAGCACGGGAATATCCGGCCCAATGGCTTGGATCATCCACGAGCCTGCGGATCGCCGGTATCCATTGCCTGGGATCGTCCGGCGCGGCAAAGAGAGCGCCCTCGCCTGCAACTTCAGTTAACGCACCACAGGGCGCCAAAATCGCCGGGCAGCCGAGAATCATGCCCTCCAGCGGGGGTAGGCCAAAACCCTCGGTCGTCGATGGAAATCCAACGCATAACGCCGATTCAAGTAACGCCCGCAACTCTCCGTCGCTAATGCGGCCGGCAAATACGACGTTCGGTGGCACCGAATTACCAAGAGCCTCGAACTCCTCGCGACGAGCGGCTCCCACCAAGACTAGCTTGAGATCGGCTAATTCTGAAGCCGTAAACGCCTTAAGCAACAAACCGACATTCTTGTGGGCTTGGACGTTAGCAAGTCCGACAACGAATTTGCGTGGAACAAGCGCCAGTCGATTTACAATTTCAGGCCGTGAATCGTATGCCAACAGGTGATCGACCCCGTTTGGAACAACCGAAATATGGTCGCGTCGCGCGACGCCAAAGCGCGCGAGCTCGTTTGCTGAAAATTCCGACACTGTCAGTATTCGCGCATGTCTGGATCCAAGCACAGGCAAAACGTTTCGATACCATTTTGCGAAGGCCCAAGAATAGGAACCGGGCGTGGCGAATACCTGAGCATCGTGTATCATAGTGATTGCGGCTTTGCTTGCCATCGGCCCTAGGTTACAGAGATTAAGCAGCAAATCCGGCCGCGCTAGCCGCGGGAGATCCAGTTGTTCCCACAGCTGACCCCGGAAAGCACCTGCGCGTTCCACTTCGAAGGCGTCGAGTGGTCGACGGTGCAGATTGGGCGGAGCGATTAGCATAGGAGACTTTTCAAATAAGCCGGCGAATTCGCTGACACGGCCTTCCAGCTGGCGGATCAGCTGTTCAGCGACACGGTGCACGCCCGTTGGTCCCGCAATCAGAAATTTACCGTTGATGGCTAAGCGGCGAAAGGTCAAAGGTGCCTCGAAATCTCACAAAGTTCTTTATGCCTTAGCACCCATCGCTGCCATCAGCACAGCGTCCAGATGCAACCATCATCGGACGCCCCCCGATGAGCCCCGCGATTCTGGCGTTGGCCACGACGAGAGAGCAGCGCGTTGGCAGCGTTCCGATCGTGCATGACTATTTTCTGCTGGGCACCATTGGAGGCTTATGCTTTTATTTAGAGCCAATCCGCCGCAGAGTTTACTTATCCAATCGGAGCGCAATATGGAAACGGTTTTTCGGCATAGGTTGTCGTTCAAACGGGATCATATTTCTTGGATGGGACGCTCAAGGAAATATAGAAAGGGTCGCCTCTGCGCTATGGCCCTGGCGGGGCTCCTTCTGCTCGCCTTGATGCTGGAAATTCAGATTCCCGTTTTAGGCTCCGCGAACGCGCAAAACACTGTGCCGGCAATTCCGGTCGCTAACGATCCGCGGGACGATTCAAGCCCCTGGGGCGTTGCGTCAGGAGCCGAGTGGTTTTCTGATTTCCCCAGATTCAATCCCTTGCTCAAGACGGCTGGCGTGCGGTGGTTGCGAGGCTTCTATGAATGGCAAATCATTCAGCCGAAGCGCGGATACTTTAATTGGGCGGTTACGGATCGGCTTGTCGCGGATACCAAGGCAAACGCCATCCATCTTACCTACACGTTCGCCTATTTCGCACCATGGGCATCTGCGGATGGAGGAACACGAACATTTCCTATTAAGGACATGCAGTACTGGCGAGACTATGTCAGTGCTCTGGTCTCACGGTACCACGAGAATATCAAGTATTGGGAAGTGTGGAACGAATTTAACGGCAGCTTCGCCAAAAACGGCACTCCCGCTATCTACGCTGAGATGGTTAGAGAAGCCTCCATTGCGGCCAAGAAAATCGATCCATCCGCGCAAATTGGCATGAGTGTTGCCAATTTCGACGTAACTTTTCTGGATGCAGCGATCAAGGCCGGAGCTGGCGGCCATTTCGATTACATTTGCGTTCATCCTTACGAAAAATTGAACGCGCTGGCCGACAACGGCGAAGTCGATTTTCTGGCAATGGCGCGGACGCTGCGGCAGATGCTAGCCGCGAACAACTTACCGAAGGATATGCCGCTTTGGATCACCGAGCTTGGCGCGCAAGCGCCGGTCAATCCGGAACAACAAGCCGACACACGGCAGGCAATCGCATTGGCCAAAGGGTATCTGCTCGCCATCGCTTCGGGCTTTCAACGCGTGTTCTGGTTCGAAGCCCGCGGTCCTTCTTACGGACATCAGACGGACCACGGACTTATTCGCGCTGATTTCACTCTTCGACCTTCTTATCAAGCTTTGAAAACTATGATCGCCCTCCTTGGCCCGGAGCCAGCGAGTGTCGGCTGGGCAAAGTTGGGGGCCAGGGGTAATGGCTACGGATTCGTTTTCAGCAGAGGTGGTCAGAATATATTGGCTGCGTGGGCGCCATCAAAACAAAATCTAGAGATCAAATTTGACACTGATATTCAGGTCTTCGATCTCGCGGGAACAAAAAAATTGCTAGCTGCTGGTCAAACAATGATGCTTACGGATGCTCCACAGCTCATCATCAATCCGCCACTCTCTTTTGTGCAAGAGGCAACGGCTAACAAGGATAGTCCATACCTCTGGGGTGAAGACTACGAGAAAGCCAATCTAGTGACCTCACGGTTGCAGGCTGACAACGCCGAGAATGGCCTTCGGCAAATAAATCTTGATACCACACTCGCAGTTGTTGTTGGCGACCAGTCGTGGCGCCGCACAGACTTCTCCAAGCACAGCTCCGAAGGGCATTATGTTTATTTTGCTGTAGCGCCGCAGTTTATTCCTTTTGGAACCTACGAAGTGGAAATCACTGCGATTGTTCGGCGCCTTGAACCAGCCGGAGTTGCCGGTATGAGCTTGGATTATGAATCCAAAAGCGGTTACGTCAACGCTGGGTATTTGAGCATCCCCCAAAGCGATGAATGGCAAGAGTTGAAATGGAAGATTGCGGACGCCAATTTCGTGGGCCAATGGGGATGGCATTTCCGTCTGAACGGGATCGCCTCACCAAATGAGTTTTCGATCAAACAAGTCGAAGTTAGGAAATTCATATCGCGCTGAGTTCTGCGCGACTAAACAGCTGGTTGATTGTGTGGGAGTCGCGCGCTGTATTCTTCGCTTTAAAAAATAGCTCGGCTTGTCCTGGAGCATTTACGTTTTCAAACTGCTTTCGGTGCTAGGAGCGCATAGCAAAGGTACCCTGGACGCGATTGGCGCGTTGCCGGCTATTCAGTAAACACGCTCTTCTCATTTTTATCTACAGTTGAACTGATCGACAGGCTGGATGCGGAGTAGTTCAACGGGCCACACTTTCCGCTGAGAGAACTCGTGTTGATCCAGTCGATGCCGCAAATGATGAGGCCACCGGCGAACATGCCAACGCCGCGAAAGCGAAAAAGGGTAAACCGAGATCGACTAGCGCGCCTGATACGGTTGCGGCGAGAAGCCACGCAAGACAGGTGTATTTTGCTGCATTTCGGTACGCACTTCGAGCTGGATTATCATCGCCTTTCAAACCGCTCAGGAAAACTGTGACAAGGAATAGACTCACGGTGAGTGCGCCGATGACACCTAAGCTCGCGAGCACGCTGACCGGAAAACTAGAAGCTCGCATGCTCCCGTTTCCGACTCCAAAACCAAACGTGTCAATGAAATTTTGCAATCCCTGAGCGTTCCACGACGACCGCTCGACACCGGATGCAGTCGACATTTTGTTAAACACAAGGTCGTTGAGAAGACCTCCAACATAAATCGCAGAGCTGTCGTTTAGGGCAATTGCAACCATCACAAGCGGCGCGGCAATTGGCATACTTACGATAAACCACAAGGCTTGAGGGTTGATCGGCCGACGCAGCGCATTGAAGATCGTCTGAAGATAGGCAACGATTAAAAAGGCGGCTAGTCCGAGATAGGCCGTGGTGGACGTGGAAAATAGCAGCGCAAAAAACGAAAGACCAGCAAGTATCAATGTCAGTCGGGGATGGACGCCTTCGAGCCAAAGCTTCCCTGAAAATGCGAAATACCCAAGCGTCATCGCACCGAAAGAAGATGCCTCAATAAACGATCCAACAATCCGCTTGAAACCGGCTAGTTCAGTATCGTTGAGCAACCCGTAATTAGCATTTCGAATAAACGACAGAAGCTCGGCCGTGCCTGTAAAAAAAGTTAACAAGTCAAGCGCTGCAAACACTAGATTCAGTGCAACGCAGAGCAGCGCGGCATTTTCCATCGCCCTCCGTCCAATCCGCGTCGCCGCATAGCCGTACAGCAGTATGAAACATGCAAAATCGCCAACGAGGTAAATTGACTGTGTTAAATTGGAAGTTGCGGGCTCAAGTGGTAAACTGTAGCCGGTGGTGCGCGCAGGGAAAACAAAAGTTTGTCCTGCAAATATTCTTGGTAGGAAATATGCGGAGAGGACGCTCCAAATCAGAGACAGCATCAACCAAAAACCCGGGCGGCCAATCGCAAGTCCCTCCTTCATGCTGTTCGGGCCTCCCTTGCCTATTAGTTTGAAAGCCAAAAACCCGAGTAGCAAGTGAGCGGGTTGTATGTTTGTGCCACCCAACGCTGGCAGCGTGAATGCCGCAGCAGACCCAAGAAGAGTAGAACAAAAGAACACGGAGACGATGAACGCCGGTTCGCAGAATATGCCGACAATTCCAATGAGCAGCGCAATGATTCCGATCAGCTCGATAGTCATACTTTCGCTCGCGTCTCTTTCATGATTTGCGCATGCAGATTTTATTTCGAATGTTTGGGCGCACAAAAATCCAACATCGACGAAAGTTTGCCCGTATCGAATTTGTAGTGCACCTGTCTTTTCAATTTCCAGCCCGTCTCTTTCGACCTGCCGCTACTTTAGTCCAACCTTTCGACATTTTGTACTAGCGACCCGGCTAACCGCATCACCATAGAGACACTTTATTTGCTATTTATTCCTGCACGATCGAGATCGGGGTGTCGCCATCGGTATACCGAAGTAAACGCACCCCGACGCGCATTAACCACACCAATTGTTAACGCTTGTGGTATTTCCACTTGATCGACGATTTTTGACGCGGCTTCAAGGCGGTTCGCACTTAGCGCGCGAAGGGATCGGCCGAATAGCTTCTCGCAGGCATTGACCCGCGATCCTGGTTCAGCCACGAAGAGAATTGACAAATCGCGTTTTGCCTGCCGGCCGCTCAATGATATGACAGGCGACTTTCGGCGCCAGTTGTCGCATACCCCTCTCCTGCACAACGTGTCCGCCTGCTTCCGACTCGAACAACCGCGCCGTGGGTTCACAATCCATCTCTGAATGATAATGTAAGCAACTCACTTCGTCTTTTATTTTGGCTTCAATTAGACCGCCACCAGGTACACGATGAAAGTTGCGATCATTCACTATTGGCTCGTCGGAATGCGTGGTGGCGAGAAGGTGATCGAGGCGCTTTGCGAAATGTATCCGCAGGCCGACATTTTCACCCACGTCTACGTGCCGGAGATGGTCTCCGACAGGATTCGCCAGCATCGCATCATTCCGACGTTCATCAATTCGCTGCCTCGCGCAAGCAAGATGTACAAGACGTATCTTCCCCTCATGCCGCTTGCGCTCGAACAGCTTGATCTACGCGGCTACGACCTCATCATCAGCAGCGAATCGGGGCCGTCCAAGGGCATCATTGCGCCCTCGGAGGCGCTGCACGTTTGCTATTGCCACACCCCGATGCGCTACATCTGGAACATGTATCACGACTACCGGAATGGCGCCGGCCGGGTGGCACGGTTGATGATGCCGCCGCTCACTCATTACCTGCGAACGTGGGACGTGACATCGGCCGCCCGGGTCGACAGCTTTGTTGCGAACTCGGCGACGGTTGCGAGGCGCATTCACCGGTATTACGGAGCACCTTCCGTCGTCATTCACCCACCCGTCGACACCGGCGCGTTTTCGATCGCCGCGCCCTCCGAACTTGATGAATATTATTTGATGGCTGGTGAACTCGTATCCTACAAACGACCGGATCTCGCGGTGCGCGCCTTCAACGAAATGAAGTTAGAGCTGGTCGTGATCGGCGGCGGCGAGATGCTTGATGAAATTCGCCGCCTTGCGGGGCCCACCGTCACGGTCCTGGGTTCGCAGCCGTTCGATGTCCTGAAGCAACATTATGCGCGATGCCGCGCATTGGTCTTTCCCGGCGAGGAAGATTTCGGCATGGTGCCGGTTGAGGCAATGGCGAGCGGCCGTCCCGTCGTCGCCTTTGGTCGAGGCGGCGCTACTGAAACCGTTGCAATTGGTCTGTCGGGTGCTTTCTTTGCCGAACAATCGGTCGAGGCCATCTCGTCGGCGGTCAGAAGTCTGGCAGATATCGAAATCGATCCCGAAAAGATCGCCGCACACGCGCACCAATTCGGCCGCGATCAGTTCTTTCAAAAAATGCGGGCGCACATCGATGGCCTGCTGGCCGCAAGATAGGCAACACGGCGCAAACCGCAGGAAGAACTGCTCGGCTTTCAGGACTCGAAAGAGGTATCGATCACCGACAAGTCTTCCCCCTCAAGTACAAGGCATGACAGGCGGCCAGTCGCAAAGGCGCCGGTATCGATATTGATCCGATTTGGCCCCACTTCTATTTCGCGGGTGGGGGTATGTCCGTGAACAATGATCTTGCCGAACTCCTCCTTTGACGACAGAAATTCTTCCCTTATCCAAAGCAAGTCATTTTCCCTCTGGCTTGACAGCTCAACGTTAGGCTTCACCCCAGCATGAGCAAAGAAGAAATCGCCGCATGCGAACGAATTTTTCAAATCTCGAAAAAAACGAAAATGCTCTCGGGGCAATGCACTGTGAAAAGCCGATTGAAGCTTGGCGATCTGCCTTCCGTAGGCCAAGGTGTCAGGAGGCACGCCATACGAGACCAAGGTTTCCAGACCACCCAAACGCAGCCATTGATCGAACAGGGCGCGATCGCTCAGGCACTTGATCGCGATCAGTTCATGGTTACCCTTCAGGAATACGCATGCATGCGTCCTCCTATGTTCGATCAATCTATCGATCGTTTCGCGCGACGATGGCCCGCGATCGATATAATCACCCAAAAACACGTAAATTGGTCTTGCCGTCGGGCGGAACGCGATATCGCGACTGATCCGGGCCAGCAACGTGTTGAGCAGGTCAAGGCGACCATGAATGTCGCCAATGGCGTAGATCCTCAGTTCTGCCGGTACCGAGGGGCGCCGTCCCCGCACGCGCAGTTCGCTAAAACCCGGAAGAAGAGCCGGCAGCACTTGTCAACCCGCCATCGCAGAACGCTTTCCACAACGGTGGAACATCAACTGGCTCAGCATCTTGCACCTTCCGATCAGGCTACCATACATTGAACGGTTGCTGCATTTCGATAGCCTCGCTGTGGCTTAACTAGGGTCGCGCAATGACAGGCCAGCCGATAGTCTATGGAAGCACGCGTCCATCAGATCAGGTGTCTGGAACCTGAAACATAAATATTATCATAAGGTTAGTGAGGGGACCTCGGGATCAACCATAGCGATGGGTAGGCTTGCTGACTCTTGCACTCTAATGTAGCTTAAAGCAAGTAATGTAGCTTAAAAGCAATTTTCAATCAGAAACAAACAGTTGGCAGCGTTCCCATGATCACCACCCCCATCACGTCCATCGCGCTTTTTGCTGCGGCGTTTCTCGCCATTTCCGTAGCCCAGGGTTGGGCAGCGTGCATCAACCCGAGCGCTTCCGAACAGGCGATAAGTCACTTCCGCGCCAACCCGCAAGGTTTGGTCACCCCCAATTCCGATACCCGCACCATCGAGGCAACGACACGGGATCTCGCCGGAACAGACGCCTCACTTGCCGCGGATCTTGTCCGAGTTGCGAAAGGCACTACCCCCCGATTTCAGACGGCGATCGCTGCCGGCCTCGCCCAAGCCGCAGTCGCTTGTTCGACCATTGACCAGCAAGCAGGCCAACTCATCCAGCAGGCGGTCGCCGGCTTCCAGGACGGACAGTTCCAGGCAGCGTTTGCCGCGGTTGCGGGAGATCTCTCGACCGCCGCGACGGAGGCTGCGACCGCTTTTGCGACCAGTTCGGTAGGCAGCGTGATCGTGGTGAACCCGAACGGGTCGCGTCGCTCCACGTTGGCACCGGGCGGTGGCGGCACCGTTTCGGCGCTTGTCCAAATTTCGGCTCCCGGCCTCAACAACCCCAGCGCTTCATCAACGAACGCGGCAGGTCCCGTTAGCCCCACACGTTGAATTCGAAACCGTTTAGCGGTACGCCCACCCGAGCCAAACGGGCAGAGTTAGACAGGAACTAGGCATGAACATTGCCCGGCAGTTTTCCCCCTACACGCCGGCGATTGACAACGATCCCGATTCCGGAACGTTGTCCATGCTTCAGATACGCGATTTTCTGGGCCGCCAGTGGCGCCTGATCGCCTTGGTTACCGCTCTCTTGACGGTTGTTGGAACCGCCTACATCGCAACTTCGCCGTTCAGGTACACTGCGCAAGCGGACATGATCATCGATACCAAGAGGGTTACCTGGACACAGACCGAAATGGCCTCTGAAAATCGCAGCATTGAAGATGCAGCGGTCGAAAGCGAGATAGAGACTACCAAGTCCGAAAAAGTTGTCGAAGCCGTTATTCGTCGCTTGCGTTTGACCGAGGACCCCGAATTCGTCGGGTCCGGACCGGGGCTCAGACGCCGTATCTTTTCGTTGTTCAAGTCGGATTCAGGACCAGAACCGGAGCCTTCGAAAGAAGAACTGATGCGCCGCGTCGTAGACGCCGTTAAGGCTGATCTGCGCGTCACCCGCCTCGGACGCAGCTACATCGAGCAGATCGCCTATACCTCGCTTGATCGGGAAAAGGCTGCCACGATCGCCAATGCCTTTGCCGATGCCTACATCGAAGATCAACTGCAGGCGAAGTTTGAAGCGACTCGTCGCGCCACCGCATGGCTTGAGCAGCGAATTGGTGAGCTGCGCCAGCAGGCGAGCAATGCCTATAAGGAAGTTCAAGACTTCAAGTCCGAAAATAGCATTATCATCGGTGTCGATGGCAAGTTGGCGAGTGAAGTCGAGCTTGATCAGCTTGGAATAGCCTTGGCCAAGGCCCGTGCCGATACCAGCCAGGCTCGGGCCAAGCTTGACCGGATATCGCGCGTTCTGGAACAGCGGTCGGACAAGGAAAACCGCTTCAACATTCCTGATCCGGTGGTAACGGATGCACTCAGCAATCCGGTTATCACGAGGCTTCGGCAGCAATTTTTGGACAATCAGAACAAGGAATCGGAGTGGAGCTCCCGCTATGGAGGGGATCATACGGCCGCCAGAAATCTACGGGCTGAAATGGCGGCTCTGCAGCGGGCGATCTGGGATGAGATTTCCCGCATCGCTGAAAGTTACAAGAGTGAACTGCAGATCGCCAAAAGTCAGGAAGAATCCATTGATAAGCGCATGATTGAGGTCTTCCAGAACTCCGGCTCGACCAGACAATCACAAGTCCGCCTGCGCGAGCTTGAAACTGCCGCGAATACCTATCGCGGTATTTATGAGACATTCCTCTCACGCTTCACTCAATCTGTGCAGCAACAATCATTTCCCTCGACTGAGGCCCGAGTTGTCACAGTGGCCACCCCTCCCCGCATGCCAAGTTCGCCAAAGATCGGATTGACACTTGCACTTGCATCGCTTTCCGGACTGGCGCTTGGAATATTGTTAGCCTTTGGCCGCGAACATATGAATCGCCAGATCCACACCCGTGCGCAACTTGAAAAACTGCTGGGAGTAAGTTGCCTCGCCGTATTACCCGCGTTTCCACAGAACAAATCTGTGCTACGCAAACGGCATGCGACCCGGGATTCAAGCGCATTTCGACAGATCAGCGAAGTTGCGCCTTTTTCCGCAACGGCCGAGGCTCTGCGCTACATCAAGGTCGCCATCGACCTTCACCCCACCGGGGGCAAGGTTATCGGGATAGTTTCGGCGCTCCCTGGCGAAGGAAAAACCACGGTCGCAACAGGTTTTGCGGCCTTCGTTGCAAAGAACGGCGCACGCACCTTGCTGATTGACGCCGACTTGCGAAACCCTTCGATGAGCCGGGCCCTTGGCTATGTAAATACGCGAGGCTTGGTCAACATGGTTGCCGACAAATCGGACTTTGACGATCTGGTCATCACGGACTCCAAATTTAAATTTGATTTCTTGCCATCTTCAACGCGGATGAAGCCTTCCCACAGTTCCGACATCCTGAACTCGCCGGCGATGAAGGATATGCTCAGGGCCGCCGAGAGCAATTACGACTATGTCCTTGTCGACTTGCCACCAATCCTTCCGGTGGTTGACGTCAAGGCTGTGGCCCATCTGTTCGACGCCTTTGTGTTGGTCGTTGAGTGGGGCAGCACATCCACCGACGAGATTGTCAAGGCCGTCCGCGCCTCCCCCATCGTGTCCGAGCGCCTCCTGGGTGCCGTCCTCAACAAAGCCGATGAAGCCGTCATGCGCCGCTTCGAAGGTTATTCCGATCGGCGTTATACTTATTACACAAATGAACCGGCATCGGCGGAAACCGTCTAGGTCTTGGGCCCCGCATCAAAGACTCCTCTTGCATTGGTCGTTGGACGAGCGCTGACGCTTGCAGTTGGCTGCCTGGGGCTGGTTTGGGGATTTTTCGTTCTTCCGCGGAGCGAGGCGGCTGATGATTTTCGGGACATCGAAAGTCGTCTCTTGCGCTTAGAAAGGTTCAATCGGACGGCATCGACGCAGACGCTGGAAAGTCGCGCTGCGCAGAGCCTCAGCGCTTGTGACACCCATTCTCAGAGGGCAATGTTGCTCATGGAAATGCCCCTGGCGGAAGCCGCGCTACGGGCCGGGTTCACCAAGGAGTTCGACCGGCACGTCCGCTCTCTTGAGGCTCGTTCGAGACTGATCCTGAGTTGCACTCCGCGAGATTCGTTCGTTTGGCTGCTGGTGTTCAACCTGGAGGTGCTGCACGGTCTGTTGAACGAACGGTCTTTTGACGCGCTCTCCATGTCCTATGAAGCCTCTCCGAACGAAGCATGGATCTCGATCCGCCGGACCGTCGTTGCGACGCCCCTGCTCCATATCGCGCCTGAACCGCTCCGGCTGAAAATTATTAGCGAGTTTCAACAGCTGATACGCCACGGATTCGCGGACAGTGCGGCCCGCAGTTATTTAGCTGCTCCTCAATCCATTCGTTCGCTGCTTCTGACTCAGGTCGAACTGCTCAATTCTCCCCAGCAGAAAAGCTTTTCCGACGCATTGCAGAAACTCCGATCTTGACTATCAAGCAAGACCCGAGCTCCGTTGCGCGTCAGCTAAGTACCTATAGACACTCTGTCGTGTCCGCTACGATACGCTTGATCACCGAACTTTCGGGCTTGCCATGACATTTCGGACCCCGGTTTTGGTCGTTGTCTTGTCGCTACTGGGATCGGGGGTGAACTGTCTCGAAGAACTGGAAGGTTTTCCTGACTCTACGCTTACGGCCGATCAGTGGCAGCAACGCGTGCTGGACGCGCGTCGTCTCTCCGAGGAATACGTCGCCAAGGCGCGCACGCGGTCTGCGGGTCCTCCGTCATCTGACCAGGAGGACGCTGAAGCCGCAGACCAACGAGCCATGAACGACCCAAGCCTCCAGCGAGGCGACATGATTGTAACCAGCAAGGGCTTGTTTGTCTTCACCGGAGACGATCGCAAGGAACGTACGCCTGCGGACTTCTCGCCGGTCCTCGAACCGCACCGCCCGCCATGAGGTCCGTTCGAAATCGCGCTTTGTAGAAGACTAACCCCTCACGATACGAAACCGGGCCCGCGGCCTTGGCTTGATCACGTCAGGTTGATGCCGCCCTCCTAGAACCTGATGTCAAAGACGGATAAGACTTGCACAAATATTTAACTATGACGATTCTTAGCCTCTTTTCCCGGCACGGGCTGACCAAAGATATCGCACTGCAGCATATTAGGGAGGCATAGGGTTGCTTCAATTCGAAGCGGACAGGATTCAAGCAGAAGAAATGGTTAATAAACGCAGTGCGTTAGGTGTGTTTAATTTTTTGTAAATCGTGCCAACAATAGAGCCTTGCACATTTTTGCAGTGCAGGCATTCATATGTTAAAAATCGGTAAATTAGAACACGTAGGATGAAGTATTTTCAGAAGTGAGTTCTTAAGGAGTGCCAAATGAACGATTTGGTCGATACGCTGCGATTTGCTGCAAAAACGTCGCCCCGTCCTGTTGGACTAACTGGCAAGAGGGCAATCGATATTGTATTGGCAATCTCTGGAATTGTCTTACTCGCGCCTTTGCTGATCATTTGTTTCGTCGCCACTGTTATGACGTCGCCTGGACCGGCCCTGTTCCGTCACCGGCGCGTCGGCTTTAGGGGGAAGTATTTTGATTGCCTGAAATTCCGCACGATGGCGACCGATGCATCGGCGCGACTGCGCGACCTTCTTGACTCGGATCCTAGAGCGGCGGCGGAGTGGGCGACCACACGCAAGCTGCGGCACGATCCTCGGGTGACCGCGATCGGAGCAATTCTACGCAAATCCAGCCTGGACGAGTTGCCTCAATTGTTCAACGTCCTGAAGGGCGACATGAGCATTGTTGGGCCTCGTCCGGTTACCGATGAAGAGCTGGTCAGATACTCCGCCGCCATAGAGGCCTACCTTTCATGCCGGCCGGGCATAACCGGCCTCTGGCAGGTGAGCGGGCGTAGTACCACGACGTATGAGCAACGCGTCGAATATGATACCTTTTATGCACGCAACTGGTCCATGGCTTTGGACGTGAAGATATTGGTCGTCACAATCCCTGTCGTTCTGCTCTCGGATAGCGGCTATTGAACGTGTGATTGATCCATCGCGGGGCGGCCGCAGAAAAATGAGTTCGGAAGAACTTCTGGCCGCGCTCCAGTCTTTGTCTAGACGACTGGGCAGGACCACGCTTTCGAGGTTCAAGTGCGGGCGTTGGACTTGTGCATCATGTTAGTAGTCGATCCGACTTTCCGCGCTCTCAACACATCTTGCCGGCTATAGTGATATGCTGGCACGGCATGTAGCGGGACGCAATCTTGCGTCATAGAACCATCATCTCTAACTCATTCTATTTCTTGGCCCGAACGTTCGAGCATGATTACCGACTTGCAAGGGCTATTCGGCCCTCGCGTCAAAACAGCCATTCTCACAAGCTCAATCCATGTTCCGAACAGGCCGACGTCGCGTTCAACAGGCAGACCACCCTTGGTTGACTCCAAATCATCGCTAAGGGGTAAGGATAACGGGTCTACATTTAATGACATGCCAGCAAGCTCCTTTTACGTTAATTTTGCATTGAGATTGCTGATCGCAGGCATTTGCGTTTACTGATCGCTGTCTCAGAGCGGTAACGACGAATGAATGATGACCAGCGATCGGAAAAATCGGACATCGAATTGCAGGGTTCGTCAACCAGATTCACTGGTGTGCGAACGGGCAGGAAGGTCGCGATTTGGCTGCTTGCCACAATGATTGTATTGGCAATGCTCGCATGGCTCGCCTTTCTTGGGTGGGGAATGATCACGTTATGGCAGTGGGTGTTCGATCATAGTAAAAACCTCTGGACGACCTACGTCTAGTTCTGGACTACCGCCTTTGTTTCAAGACGCGACTGAGCTTGGATCCTTCAAATCGCAGCCGCCCTTCAGGCATAGAACGGGGCGTTCGCAACAATCGCGTTTTCAATCGCAGCGGAACTGACACCGCGAGCGCCCTCCGGGAAATCCTAGAATGGCAAATATTCTTGTCGCTGGTGGAGCGGGATACATCGGGGCGCACACCTGCCTTGATCTATTCACTAAGGGCTTCACGCCAATCGTGTATGATAACCTCTCAAACGGTCATGCTGAATTCGTCAAGTGGGGTCCTCTTGAAATCGGCGACATCCGGGATCGTGGCAAGCTCGACGACGTGCTCAGGAAACACAAACCGCTCGCCATCGTGCATTTCGCCGCAGCGATTGAGGTTGGCCAGTCGGTTCTGGACCCAGGCAGCTACTACGAGAACAATGTGGTCGGCACGATAACGTTGCTTCGAGCAGCGCAAGCTGCAGGAATCGACAAGATCGTGTTCTCCTCGACATGTGCGACGTACGGTATTCCTTCCTCGATACCGATCAATGAGGCCCACCCTCAGGCGCCGATCAATCCTTACGGCCGGAGTAAGCTGATCGTCGAGCAGATATTGAAGGACTTGGATCTGTACCAGGGCTTTCGATCCCTAATTTTGCGCTACTTTAACGCGGCCGGAGCAGACCCTGAAGGAAGAATCGGTGAATGGCATTCACCGGAAACTCACGCCCTCCCCATAGCGATCGAGACCGCTTTGGGTCGCCGGCCACATTTTGAGATTCTGGGAACGGACTATGAAACGCGGGATGGATCGTGCGTGCGCGACTTCGTCCACGTGCTCGATCTCGCCGACGCGCATGTCCGCGCGATCGAGCATCTCTTGAACAACGGCACAAGCCACGCGCTGAATCTTGGCACCGGTCATGGGACAACCGTGAAGGAACTGCTTGAGACCGTTCAGCACATTGCGGGCAAAAGCATTAGCGTCAAATATGGGCCACGTCGGGAAGGCGACTCACCGATTTTGGTAGCAGACAACGCTCTGGCGAAACAAACGATCGGGTGGTCTCCTCGGCATGACCTCCGATCGATTGTCAGTACGGCCTGGAACTGGCACTCAAACTGCCTGACGATTTGACCCAGCTCTTGACCACCGCGGGCTGCAGGAGAAGATCATAAGAGTTCGTTAACGGCGTTTGCTAGGGAAGACTTAACCTCGCAGCCGGACAATCCGCCGATTGATAGCGCGCGCACAAGCGGTCGCATCATCCTCGGTCGGTGGTTGTCTTATGACGCGACACTTATATTCGATGCTGGCTGCAATCCTTGCAGGCGCACTGTTTGCTGGCCTCGCCGAAGCTCGCAGTCGATCCCCACAGGACTCAAATGTGCCTCCAGCGATTGCGGAAGCTTCTCCGACATTAGCTCCTTTTCAGCATGTCCGGTTTTGCCTTCGATATCCTTCTGATTGCAAGACAAGCGCGGCGGAAAGCGACCGCATCGAATTCAACACGGAAACTTCGGAGTTGCTGAAGCGTGTGAATCACAGCATCAACATGTCCATCATTCCAGCCTCCAAGACTTATGGTTCCAACCTTGGGGACGGCTGGACGATTGCCCCAGATATGGGAGACTGCAACGACTACGCCGTAACTAAACGGCACGAGCTCCTTGAAGGCGGTCTGCCCTCTAGAGCTCTGCGGCTATCGGTGGTCAAGACAGCCTCCGGAATTGGCCACCTAGTGCTCGTCGTCGCGACGACGCGGGGTGACCTCGTTATGGACAATTTGACCGAAGCGATCCGCCCCTGGCAGAGCACGGGCTACCAATGGCTCAAGATACAATCAGCCACCGACGCCAAGTTTTGGTATGAGGTGAAGTATCCTGCGAGTGGCCCGTCCATGGCGCAAGCTGATAAAAAAGTTCGCCTGGCGGATCGATAGCCGGTTCGAAAAAGCCGCGCATAATTCTGGCCGCCATAAGCATCTCGACCCGCTGCTCTCAACGCAGGCTTGCCGCTCCCTCTCAACTCAAGAAGATTGCGTAATCGCGGGTTGCTTGGACTGGCAGGTAGAGGATGCTCGGGCGAGCCCGCAACCGAGCAGAATACCGAACACGATAAGATAGCCAGGAATTTGCAGTGAAAAATCGACGAGCGAGTGCAGATAGCTAAGGACCACAATGCCGGCGATTGCAGCCAGCGAGCTCCGGCTCCGGTCCTTGGACATAAGGGCAGCGCGAGCAAGGATAAAAAAGGAGGCCAGCGCCGCAATGACAACCATGGCTGCCACAGGAATTCCCATCTCGACTGCAATTTCTAGAATTGTGGAGTGAGCGTAGTCCCAGACGCCCCCACTGGAGAAGTCGTTGGTCCGGAGCGATGGAAACAGATCTGCAAAGCTGCCAACTCCGGCACCCAGAAGAGGTCGCTGCCGGACGGCCTCAACGCAAAACTCATAGACTGACCATCGCGCTTCGTCCAACAACCCACGAGTGACAATTTGGCCCATCCGACTGAGCAACAGGACAACGAGCGCAATAGCCGCGCTTACTGAAACCGCGATGAACCAAAATCTCGCCTTGCGCCTGTTAGCGACCATCAGGATGATCGCCACCATTAATCCGAAGCAGGTGCAAATCAATCCGGCGCGTGAGCCCGTCAAAAGCAGTGCAAAAAAGCACATTAGCGCGGCGGCCGATCGAAGAATGATCTTGAACGCAAGGTCCTCATTCAATTTGGACAGTAACAGCAGCCGTAGCGAGGAAAATTGAAAGGACTGTATCGAGAAAAAGGCTGAGCAGGACCACAGGATCACGCCGGCCCCCACGAATGTGGCGGCGGTATTGCGATTAATGAACGTCGCGGTCAGACTTCCCTGGTAAGCGAGCTTAGGGGCCCATAACACCGTGTTCGGCGTAAATGCAAAAGCGGCAAGGCCATAAGCAACGTAAGCAAGAATTGAGTATTGTGCGAACCGGACAATTATTTCGAAATTGCGCTGCGAGACTCCCAGGCAGAAGGCGCTGACGAAAGACGTAGTAAAGAGCAGAAAATGCCCTGCCGCTATCGGTGGAATCTCGGCTCGGCTAGAAATACGGGGCAACGCATTAAGATTAAGAATCTCGTTGGCCCGATGCCAACTTAGATCGTTGAGCTGGCTGATCGCATCAGGAACGACCTGAACGACCGCCACCAGCGCATAGACCCCGCATAAAGCAAGGAAGCCGAGCAATACCCGGCTCTGACTGGAGCTCATTGGTGCGACCACACCGCACAACGCGCTTGTTGAGAGCAGAATAGTCCAGACCGCTATCCAGAAAAGATCGACGGACCCGAAGAACAGCGGGGCCAGCACAAGCACAAGGACGGTGATCCACAGATGGACAGAGCTGGCCGTCACGCCGAAATCTCAATTACCATCAATCTATAGCCGAATCGCTGACCCTATCGGGCCACGCCTAGTTAATCGGCGTGGCCACTTCATGGACGGCTGAATTGACATTTCTGACGGTCGAGGTCGTATTGTTAATCAGCAAGAGGAGCTTGTAGTAGTCCACAACCTTGGCGTTGGCGACGTACATGACATCCTTGGATCGCATCTGAAAACCAGCGGCGAGCAGCATACCAGATGGATCCCGCAGGTTTAGTCGATAGATCGTGGGCACCCTTTCAAAGGTGAATCTCGTTGTATCGACACCAAGCTTTTCCAGGAAATGACGGTCCTCATAGCGATAGACGTAAAGTTCCCTGGGGTCGGATTGATTGTCGTTGAGTCCGCCAGCCTTGCCCATTGCTTGCGCTAGCGTCAGCGTTTCAACATCGAACGGAATTTCTGAATTGAACCCGAACACATTTTGATTGAGCGCACCTAATGCCGTGAAAGTGGGAGACTCACGGGTAAGGAAAATCACGTCGTTCGGTCTTATGAAGATATTCTCGCGCGGGTCGTGCACCACGCGACTGAGCAGCACCTTCACGCGCTTGCCGTCGCGCTGCAAGGTAACGTAACTTTCAATTGCTTCGTACTTCGGGCCCCCTGCGCGCGCAATAAGCGCCAGTAACCTTTCGCCGACACTGTTCAGAGCCAAGACGCCCGGTGTATTCACGTCACCCAATACACTGACGACACTCGAGTGCTGCTGATTAAGGCTGACGACCACTTGCGGCTCGATAGCGCGGTTGCGCAACCGAGCAACAATTGCCTGCTGGATTTCTGGAATGGTCCGCGCAGCGGAAGGTATTTCGCCGGCATAGGGAACGTAAATGCTCCCCTTCTGATCCACCGCCTGGGGCGGCAAATCGACGAAATTTCCCGGCCGAGCGCCGGCAGCTTGGCCGGGCGTGAACAGGCCGCCCGGAGCAGCTTCAAAGATCGATACATTCAGGACATCGCCCACACCGACAACCTGAGTCGGCTTGGCGCGTTTGTCAGGAAATTGCCCTTTGAATGTGATCAGGTTAGGTTGCGACAGAAAGCCAATGGTATCGGCGCTAATGTCGACCAGAGCATAGGGCAAAGCCGTCGTAGACCGTATGCCAGCGGTCGCATTTCCATTTACCGCGTCACTCGAGGGCCCAGTTCCGGGAAGAATCGAGCATGCCGGCAGCATAAACGCAAAGACAACTGCAAACAGCGGCTGGCTCCGTACCCCGGCGCGTGCCCCCCATCGCCAGCACCGCTGCCGAACAGTCTCGGGACCCAAACGCAAAGGCCCGCCCAGATTTGGCCGGTCTTGGGTCATCTTAGCAATATGGTTCGCCCTTAATTTCAACGCCCTGCCCCCGGATCCTGCGTCTTCGATTCCCGTTACTCACGTCAATTGGCTCGCGGACGCTTCCGAACCGAACCTACAGGGGGAGTCGCGCGTATCAAACAGCGCAGTGGCGCCTTGACTCGGTTTTGAGCGATCCGTTGCCTCTGCGCCACACCCCGCAAAGCGCTGAATATTGAAGGAGTTACATGCGATTGGATGTCAAGAGCTGGAAAACCTAACAGTCCATACCGTCCTGTATCCCCCAGTCGGGCTGGTCGGCGACTTTAAGGCCGAGACGCATCCCCCGGAAGACCTCTGGCCCCACTCACCGGCGCGCGATCCAGAATGTGTCCCGGAAATCGGGAGTGTTTGTCTGCCCTCTAAAACGCTATTGAACGTCGACTCCTAGGATTTCCCTGACATTCACGTTCAATTAAGAGTTGATTAAAAATAATGCGCAGCCTACGATAGCATCACAACAGGCGGCGCAAGTCTGTATTGGCTTGCCATCCTTAAAGAATCGCCGTCTTGACAACTTACCCGCGCGGGTCGCATCGCGAAGCAGACAAACAATTCTCCTTTTCGGGGCTGCAAAACTCGGCCAACCAGTGCTGATCCTTTTGTGATTTGCAGCTGCTTTTTTCAAAGTCTCGTGATTCAATGCAAGTAATGATTCGCTCACGCGGAATGAGCGAGCCAGCCCCGTGACGGGCGAATAAAGGCGAACAAGTAGCGGTCTTAGGCTTTGTCTTCGCAAGTCCTACCTGTTGAGTACTTTCTGCGAGTACGGCGGTATCGTCACAAGCGACGGGGGACATTGGCATGACGTATGCTGCAGTCGCGCTAGCCATATTGGGATTTGTATTTGGCATGGCATTCCGCGTCAGAGCTCTCCTTTGGTTTCTGGCTCTGCTTCTCGTGGTCTCTGTCGTCTTTTCCTTCGTCTACGGGTTTGGCTTTCTGAACGCCGCTCTGGCCGTGATGGCGGCGCAAATGATCGTGCAAGGCAGTTACTTTGGAGGATTAGTGGTCAGGGCTGCGTTAAGTGCAGCTCTCCGCGAGAGCAGCGTACTCAGATTCTGGGGTTCTTTATAATGTAGCTTTCCGGGTCTCTAAAAGCTTGCTTACGGCTTTCGACAATCGGAATAAAACGAGCCATTGACTGCATCGGTCCGTTCAAGGCACTGCGACAGGTCGGTGATCTCACCAGCAACCGTGAAGTCGTACCCCTGGTTTCTTAGAGCCAGCGCGTAGCGGCCAGCGGGCAGAGTGAATTCAGAATCCGCCGGTTGCACCAGCAGCATTTCGGGATTCCCGGCAATCGGCCGCACCCTGAATTCATACGACAGATTTCGGATATTCCAGGCATCGGAGACCGGCGAAATAACCGGCTTGCCCTTGGCATCGAACTTCAGGGCGCGCACCACCTTGGCCACGACGCGAACGTCCATCCTCTCCGGCGCGTTACCTGCCAAGTCGCGCCGATACACCACGAACTTCGCTTTCCCGTCAGGCAAGGTTGTGCTGCTGGATTGGCTGATCGGTGTAGATATCGAGACCCGCTTGTCAGGCACCTGTTCAGGCAGAGGGCTCAATTCGCTCAAGCCGGCGCTGCTCAAAGCGTAGACGCCATAATCAGTGGGCAACGGAAATGGCCGCGTGGCCGCGGCGGCTGATTTTGTTTCGAAAGCGAGAGACGTCGGAGGTGGAGATTGCGCCGATGCCGGCGGAGCTGCGGGCTCTGCGCTTGCCGGTGACGCCGCCTTGGTGACTTCCGCGTCGCGACCAAGCGCAAAAATCAACTGCATGTTCGCGTAAATCGCGGTGCCTGCCACCGCAGCGAAAAATAGCATCAGCCCGATCCAGAAGCGGTTCGGCCTCAACGTGAGTCGTGCGGCTTGAACTCCTGCGGCCGGCGTAGCGTTGTCCCAGGAATAAACCACCTTCCCAGGAACAATCGTTTGCGGCGGCTCCGGACGATGGATCTCCACAACTGACATGCCCGGTGGTTCTTCCTGGGATTTCCGGCCCGGGAGCTGCGGAGCTTGCGTCGAAGCCTCAATACGTGCCTGGTCTCCGCCGCGTACAGCGAAGTCTTCAACCCCCCGAATCGCCGCTTCGAGCGAGGACAAAAGCTGTTTTCGTTCCGCATCATTGGCCCAGGATGTATCGGTCTTCAGCCTTGCGCGGGCAAACTCGTAGATCGCCAGGCGCATCTGTGAAGGGTCTTCCTTCACGGTGTTGATCATCCGCGAGAGAATCAGGGCGAACTCGACCGCCTGGTTCTGGAAAACCGCGGTCTCATTTCCGTCAGGCTGCGACAATTCTGTTTTCATGGACCATGCAACGCTTCTTGCGATCTCATTTACCGGCTAAAGCCATGGAAAAGCACGCTATTAATGTCTTGACGCTTGGTGTTCAGGCCCACCGGTCCGATACGCGATACGAAATTGAAGACTATTCCAGAACTTTCCCAAGGCAATGGGTCGGGCTGATCTCGGCATATAGCTTGGCCAACCGGCCCATTACGGTTTATGGTCCGTTCCTGCTCGATCTCATCGTCCCACGCAGCAAGGATCCGGAAATGTCGCACGCCATCAAGATCGCCGTTTTTTCCACGATCGTCGCAGTGCTTGGTGGCCTGTCAGATGAAGCGTCGGCGCGCGGGCTGTATCCTTTGACGCGCTGCGGACCTGACCTCGCCTATCTCTGCCCGATCCACGGTTACTTCAGCCAGCCTCCTTTCCACTACAACCTGGCCATCCATCCCGGCTGCATCAAGATGGTCAGCGTGGAAACACCGGCGGGAATTGAACGCCGCCGCGCAATCGTTTGCGGAGCGCCTGAAAGGCCGATGGTCTATTGGTAAGGGACCGACGGTCGTCAACACGTCGAGCGCCCGGGTTAATTTCTGGTGCGCTTTGTCGCTGCAGTATTTGGCGCCAGCGTGGGATTTGGTGCCGGGGTGATCGTCTGCCTGATCGGCCCGTTTAAATTGTTGACGGGCGCACGATCCCAATTTCGTCCCGGGTTCATCCCGGAATTGCGAATGAGATTGCCATTGCCGTCTCTGGCGTTCGATACGCCGTATTGTGCGAGCGCCGAGCTGCTGCAAGCAACCAGGCAAAGAACCGCCAACGTGATTTTCATGTGACCTCTATTTTTTCCAGCGCTTATCATAGACCCGAATACGGAAGAATGCATCCCAGGTGGTACATGGAATCGCAGGCAGCCGTTCCAGCGCTGTCCCTCGGAACTCCGCTCCGGGCCTCGGCGCCGTTCCCCAGATCAACAAACGGCCTCCGCCATTCAATGTTTCGCCGTAGACAGTGATCGCGCACGAATGCCGCGCCGGCATACACAGCTAGGAGTTACCGCATGGAATGGGTTCTTTTCGTCTCGCTGCAATGGATTGTTCTTGGAAGCGCCACTCAGCCAACCTCGCAGCTGATTCAACCCTTTGCTTCAGAAGAGCTCTGCAACAATGCAGCAGAAGCAATCAGGAATGAAATCAACGCACCAATTCCAGCCCAGCGGGTTCAAACCTTGGGACGCGTGGTTTGCCTCCGCAAAGACAAGTAAAGGGCTGTGCGAAATAGCGATCGCGTCTGTTCGTTTACGGATGGCCTCTGCCTCAGGGGCACGGCCGACGATGTCCGCTGTAACTGCGATAAGTCCCGCTCGCCGCGTCGTACGTCCGGAATTTCATACAGCCAGGCGAACCAGCGACGCGGTTTCGGGCCCGTTTCGGTACTGCGGCTGTTGTAGCGGGTTCGGTCGCGAAATTACTGATCTCGGCCGGCGCTACCGCGGCCTGATTGGTTGCGGGCCGGGCTGCTTCATCCGCTGAAGCTTGTGCCGCAGCGGGCCTGGCGTCTTTCTCGTCAGGCTTGCTTGGATCGGCCGCAGTCGGCGCCTTGCCGGCATCGACAGCAGCGGGAGCTTTGCCGGCCTCGGCCGCAGCTGCGGTAATGCTGGCATCGCCGGTCGCTGGCTTCGTCTTCGCCGCGCCGGCGTCGCGGTCCGTGGCCTTGTGCTTTTCAATGAAATCCTTGCAGGTCATCGGGAAAACGATTTCGCCCGAGGCGGTTACGCCGATCGGATTGCACCCGCCGGGCGGCGGCCCGTCATCGGAAGCTTCCGTCCGCTGCGTGGAATCCGACGACTGGGCGACGCCAGCGCCGCTCCTCCCGAACAAGACCGATAGCGTCGCAGCCAAAATGAGAAGAATTGCCCACAAGTGTCTCATTGCTAACAACTCAACTAATTTAAACTAAAGCTAGAGGATTCCGATAGATCGTTTGTTCGAGGCGCGCTGATGGCGCGATGACGGTCGAGTCGCGGCCAATTAATGGCGCAACTGCGCAGTTTTCCACCATAATGCCAGCCCTCTACCATCGAGCCATCATCCTGGTTGCATTCTTTCCGCGACAAGAGGCTGACGGTCCTTGACGAAATCAAATCCGGCGGGTCAGCTAGGCGCAACCGTGAGTCACAGGATACCTGCCACCCCCGCCTAGTTTGCTTGCAATCCTCATCGAACGAACTGTAGTTGACGCCACACGGAATGTTCCGGCACTATTCAATCATCCGGGGATTGAGATTCATGAAAAGTATCAAGCCCATTTTGACTGCCTCTCTTGTGCTGGGCATGACCGCGATAGCCGCTGCAGGCCCCGCCGAGGCCCGCCATCTGCGGCACGCTGGCACCGCGTATGCGCTGAGTGCGGGTGCCTGCAGCGATCCGGGGCCACGTCCGACCTACATCTACCCGACTCCGAATTGGGAGCCGTTCTTCCGGCGGCGCGTCTATCGTTACGGTCCGATTCTGATTTGCGAACCGGTGCTTCAGGCGACGCGTGTGCTTTCGGTGCGGTACTGACCCCGGGGGTCTCCGCGGAACATTCGCAAATGACCAAGGCCGGCTAAGCGGGCTGTTCGTCTTCGCGCGCGGCACCTGGCCACCCCAAGGTGCGACTGGCGTTCTTCGGAACGTCAGTCGGGCTCGATCTATCGCCGTTTTCTTGAGCACTTGATGCTAATGACACGGGCTGGTGCGAAACGCCTTCGCGCCGCGCGGAGTCCTGTAACGCCTTTGGCAGGCGCCGGTTTTGGCCGACCGCGCCCCCGGCTCCGGTGATCCGGTTCACGGTCCTGCTCCAGCCAACAAAATCTCCTTGCACGCTCGCCGGGCTCGCGGAAACATCCGTGCTCCAGATCGACGGCGTAGATGGATGAACGATGTTTGTTTGGATCGTGATTTTAATCCTCTGGATTGCGCTGATAGCGCTGATTCTGCACGATGCCACCAAACAGAGCAGCGACGGCAGCGCCGTTGTTCTTGCCGCGAAGAAGATCAATCTCTGGATCAGGCGAAAGGCGCGACAGTCCAGGAAAACGAGCAGGCATCGGAATGCGAAGAAAGCTTCAGCGAAGCCTCCTATGGAAGTCGAGGAGCCTGCGGTGAGTGCTGTCGCCACGTCTCCGGAAGTAGTGCCACAGGAAGAACCAGCCCCAGAGAAGCAACCACTCGGCCGGCCGAAAAAGCGGAAGTGGTGGAGAAACGATTCCCGCACTGAGATAACCGTTCCGGAACTCGAAGCGGCGATTTCGGAGGCTGTGAAGAAGACTGCGCCCTGCGAAGACTTCGTTGGTGTGATCGTCGGGCGCAAGACCCCAAAATCGAATCTCGATCCGAACTGGGAAATTCAGGGAGCAAAATTCGGCAAAGCGGACAGAAAGCTGGCTGCGGAAACCCTGGCAAACGTCGTCCAGCGCATGCAGAAAGAACTGGTGCTCGTCGAGGAAAGAAGCGTCACCCGGCAGCGCGCCGCGGGCTGGGCTTCGCTCTGAGCGGCAACGAGAGATTTATCGGCCCGTTCAGTCGCGATGCCTGCGCCGTACCAGACCGATCGCCGTCAAAAAGGCAACCAGGCCAACAACCGCAAGTATGGCAATCTCAATTCGCGTGAAGCCGGCATGAACATGAAGCGTGTGCCGGAGGACGGCGGCGGTAAGCACCGCCGCCGCAAGAATGAGGATTAGATATCTCATCCGTATCTTGGTTGGATCCATTACAGATCAACAGCTCCGCCGTACGCCCATTGAAAATTCAATCCTCAGCTTCTCCCCGCTGCCGCCAGGCGCGCGATGGGTGATGCAGAACACCCTGCGTCCTTCGGCACGCGTACGGTTATGGCATCAAGGCCACAGCGCCTTGACACTGCCTATCAGCACCGGAAGACTTCATTGAATCCTTCCCGACGAAGAAGGAAATTCGCTCAGCAACCCCACTTCAAGAATGCGAAAACACCACCGTCCCCATAGTTGGTTCGAGCAAGGGTAAGATTTATTCCGGTTGAGGGAAAAGGGAACCCCCAAAATCGCGGCGGTGTCCTCGCATGGCTTGGACGAAGGGATGCAACGAGACGCGGCTAAACGGCCCGGCGATAATCTCCCGAGGCAAGTTTCCAATAGGAGCAGGAGAACGCGTCGCGCTGCTCTGTATCAAGGCGGCTTGTTCAGACGAGCTGAAGTTGCTCCGTTTGGATTCAGCTCGCGAGCTGGATGGCGCGATCGACCGCGACAGCGAAACCGTTGAGAGACACGCTAAACGTCATGAGTTGACCATCGCTCATGTTGAGCGCGTCCACCGCAAGCGCCTTGCCGTTTCGTATCGCGTTCATGCCGGCGATCGGAAAGGTGACGGGAAGCACGCAACCTTGCGCCACGCAGGTCGAGAAGCGCAGGCCCTGTCCCATATCCTGACCGTCCAGTTTGAGGAGAACGCCGGCCTCCAGCTTGAGGCCGAACGGCATCAGGATCGTTCCCTCGCTCGCGCCCTCCTTTGCAACCCGCAACTCGATCATGAAGGCTCGCTGCCCCTCTTTGTTGACGAGCGCCTGGCTCAGCGTGCAAGCCTTAGCTCCCGTGCTGCAATTCAAGGTCCAGTCGCCGTATGTTTCGCTGAGTTGGGAAGCGCCGTTCGGCAATGCGCCGACGCGCGCACCTGACGCAGTGCTCGTTTGCACCTGGCCTTGACTGGCCGCTTGCGGCGCAGACCGGCGTGCAGGCGCCGTCGCCTTCTTGGCTCCCTTTGGATCCGCCTGCGGAATGAAGACGGCATTGGGCTCGACGGGCCCTAGCGTGTCTTGGGCATGAAGTGGCGCCACATCACAAAAGACTGCGGCAGATACGAAAAGAATGATGTGAGCCTTGGAAAATGAAAATTCGCGCATAACACAAAAGCCTTCGTGCTCGGGCAACCGCAAAACGCTGAGGGGACATGACTACAAACGACGGCAAGATATCGCCAGCCCAACGCCAGCGCCAGCCCCTACTTTCCCTGCACCTGCAAGGTTTGTCGCAGAGACCGATTACTCGGAGGGTTTACTTTCGTGGAGCACGACATGCGCTGCAGACGACAATGTCGCGCCCGTGTGCGCTGCGAAATTCAAAGCCATCCAGCCCTGCGCGCCGAACACGTCAACGAACGGCTTCGCGATGGTCCAATCGGATCGGTAACGCTAACCGAAAATGAGGGCGTCACGAGTCATTAAGGAAAATCCGCTAGAACGGCGCATTGCAATGGTGAGTAGAATGCGTACACACATCCTCGTTCTCGCGGCCCTCCTGACTGCAGCCAATACGCCCAGCCTGGCGGGCGAGGTCTTCATTCCGCAGATCGGCGGTGGCAGGCAGATGGCCGGCAGCTTCAAATGGCCGACAGAAGCGGTCTCGGCCGCGAAGATCGCAGCGCCTGTCAAGGCGAACGCATTTGCCGCTGCGGCGCCGACGACATTGCCACCCAATGCCAACGTTTCTTCCGTCACACAGGTTGGGACGAACAACTTCGCAATGGTTGCGCAGACCGGCGGAAACAACTTGTCCGCAATCGTCCAGCAGGGCGCGGGAAATCAGGCCATCGTGAATCAGCGACGCTGATTCCTCGAGCTCCTCCTCATTCTTCGCTACGTCGAGGCGGGTACCACCTGCAACGAGCCGAGATGCAATTCGTCAGGTCCTCCGTTGATCACAACACGAATGTTAATCAGGCCCGGCTCCCGGATCTCCAGCGGCGAGAAAACCAGGCTCGATGCCACGACGATATAGGGCGGGACAGCGATATCTTTCGGCAGCCTATCCAGCAGGTTCTGCTGGTCCAGCAGTCCGGGCACCTCGATCGGCTCTTCGGCAATAGGCTCCGGCTCGCCGGGCACATAGCACCGAGCCGTCACAGACGTGTAGGGCTGCGTTGCGGGAGAGAACACGTGGAAATGAATGCAGAACTTGGAAAGGACTAGCGGGAATTTCTGCGCCGTCATCATGACCGCATTATAACAGCCGATGAAGCTGAGCTTGCCACCAGCTTCACTTCGAATGTCGTCGCAGAAAATGGAATAGCCGTAACGTCTCATCTTAGAGATTTCGTTGCTCGCCCGGCGCGAGCGAAGATGCGACGAGCTTCTGACAAAGCGACGTGCGTCGCCTACCGCCATCTATATATTTGATCTGGCCATGGCCGATCGTCGAAGTGGTTACTGGCTGATTCTGTCCCGCCTCGACCACCGGCTTCTTGAGCTCAAATGAGATTTCCATATCCATCGCCCACGCGAGATCCGCCAGTGACCTCAGCGTCAGATTCGCTTCTCCGGAGAGCTGCCGGTTAATCAGCGAGCGATGAACCTCGAGCTTCTTCGCAAGCTGCTGCTGCGAAAGCTTCTCGTCTTTTTTCCGCTCTGAGAGCGCCCTCAGCAATTCATTTCTGACGCGACCAATAAATCGACCGGCATTACGCGCCCTGCTTCCAATATCAAACTGAAAGGACGTCACCTGGATCTACCCCCTGAACACATAAAGTATTATCAACGTCCAATTGCCGACGGATTCTTCTTATTGCAATTCGATAGCCACGATAAAGCTCGTGGTCTTTAACTCTATCAGCCCAATCACCAAATACGCAAACGAAGCAATCTCGTTTCATGAACCAGCCGAATATGCGTATATCCGGCGTCTTCAATTCCCATACAGCATTTTCTTCGGCGCGAATATATCGAAATTGGCGGGTATGGATAAGAGGCCCGCCGCTTAGATATAGGTGGAAAAGCTGATCGATTTGCTCTGCGGCTGTCGCTTGCCCGAGGCGGCCTTCGGCTTCAGCGCCGTTTACGAGTTTACGAAGCCACTCAATAAAATCAGGCGTTCCATACAGCAGGCGTTGCGCCTGTTCGCGGCCACTCAACTCCACTTCAATTCTCGAAATGGCCCCCGCGGCGACGAGATCTTCGATCGTTGACATATTAAGTCTACAACCGCTCCGAGGTCATAAATTCGTGGATCCGTTGATGCTAGCATGCGGCTCGATGCGCATTCCCGAACGTTACAATGGTATTCGGCCCGGCCGCGCGCAACCCTAAATTTTTGCACCTGAGGCGCTGAAGGCACAGCTTCCGGGCTGAACGGGAGTATCTGCTGCATTGCAACCATTCAGGCGCCCGGCATCCGGGCCGCGTGAAATGACTTCACGGCCAACGGTGACAGCCTAGACCTAAAGACGCCAGCCATCGACTGTCACTACAGCCGAGACCGATCACCGTTTCGATTTCGAAGAGAGCACAGAACCGAAGCGAAGACTGGGGCCGATGTTCACATGCGATGCCCGCCAGGAGAAACCGTGCGCTTCTCGCCTACCCTTCCATCGCAAGCCAAAACAGAAATCCTGACTTGGCGGCAGCTGAAGAGCAGATCGACAATAGCAATCCACACGCGGTGATTTCCCGGATGCGCCAGCGAACCGGTCGGTCAGCCACACGATGATTCGGCGCACCACAAAAAAGCGGAGCTCGCCGATCGATTCCCGATATCCGTCGGAGATGAGCAGCACGTCCTCGTTTGTCGACATTCATGTCAACAAACCGTGCCTCGTAGCATCGACGCCAACGATGTCGACATATAAGTCAACAAGTCGAATTTCATTAATCCCCGCTGAAGGTTGGATAGCATTCCCAGCGACTAAACATTGCCGTCGCAGAATTTAAACCACGAACATTAGGGTAAAATTTGCTTTGGCACTTGCAGAGCATGCTTAAGAAAGGGTTAAGTCCCGCCCAGGAGGGCAGCGATGGTCGCTGTACCACCAATGGGAAACAAGGGATTTCCAAATGCGAAATTTAACAATCATTTCATTTCTGATGGCGACGACGTCGCTCGCTTCTGCGGCGAGCAACGAATCTTTCATTTTGCAGGCTGGCGAAAAAAACAAGGCAATCGCGGGCCAGGACGGCGGTAACAACAAGCAGAACACGATTCAGGTCGGCAAGAAGAACGGCGCGCTGACCTTGCAGGACCAGGCTGGTTCGAAGACCAACACGTCCAACACGCTGCAGTTCGGCGCCCACAACGGTTCGGTTGCTCTCCAGAGGGGCGGCAACAACGAGCAGACCACCATCCAGGGCGGCGTCGGTAACTTCGCAATCACCACGCAGAAGGGCACGCAGACCAACGGCAAGCTGAACGACTCGACCACCGCGCAGTTCGGCGCGTTCAACGCCTCGGCGGCCGACCAGAAGGACGGCAACAACAAGCAGAACACGCTGCAGATCGGTGTCGGTAACTTCGCCACGACGTCGCAGGACGCCGCTGCCGCGAAGACCAACACCTCGTCGACCACCCAGATCGGTGGCTTCAACGGTGCGTTCGTCAACCAGACCGGCGGTAACAACAACCAGACCACGCTGAGCGTCGGCGTCGGCAATCTTGCCGTCACCAACCAGACCGGCGTCCAGACGAACGGTCGCACCAACGACTCGACCACGCTGCAGTTCGGCGGCTTCAACCGTTCGTTCGTCGGCCAGACCGGCGGCAACAACGACCAGGGCACGCTGCAGATCGGCTACGGCAACCTCTCGCTGACCGGCCAGAACAGCAACGCGCAGGGCCTCACCAACACCTCGACCACGTTCCAGGCCGGCAATGGCAACACCGCCGTTACCAGCCAAGTGTCGAAGGGTTCCCCGGCGCAGCAGGGTCAAATCACGAAGTTTGCTTCTTCCACGACCTCAACCCCATACTATACCAAAAATAGCTTCTTCGGGCCCTGGATACAGAAGCCCGCCCTCAATGATTCGAGCACAACCTTCTCGCCGATTACTTTGGGCGCCTACTATGGTGGCGTAAACACATCAACGACAGTGCAGCTTGGTAACGGCAACAAAGCGTTCACCAATCAGGTTTCGCAGGGAGGTCGGATCGGAGGAAACGTCATCTCCGGCTATCTTCCGTCCATTCTTCCAGTCGGCTTCCAAGGCCCGAGTTTTAGTTCGGGTCTCGTTTTTCCGACGCTCTGGGGCTCCGTCACCACACCCGACTTCATCGGTGTGAATGCTGTCGACAACAACGCCCTGACGCTGCAGGTTGGCAAGGAAAACTCTGCCTTCACGCTCCAGAGCGGCATGAGCGTTCTGCCCTCGTCGAACAACTCGGCGACCGTGCAGATCGGCGAGAAGAACTTCGCCCTTGCCAGCCAGACCAACGGCCTGAACGCTCAGGGAACGGTGCAGATCGGCGAGAAGAACTCGGCCGTGACGCTGCAGTCGAACTCGGTTGTGTCGGGCACCTTGAACGCCGCCGCCACCATCCAGGTCGGTTCGCGTAACAAGGCGCTGACCAACCAGATCGCCAACCCGCTCAACCTCGGAGCCAACGGCTCTCTGATTGCTCAGTTCGGCAACAACAACACCGCGATCGCTGCCCAGTCGACCGGCATGCAGCCGATGATTGGCGCCCTGAATACCCAGGCGACCGTTCAGGTTGGTACCGGCAACTACGCTGTGACCGCCCAGAACAGCGCGAGCGTCACCAACACCTCGGTTACGGCGCAGTTCGGTTCGCACAACACCGCGATCACCGTCCAGAAGTAAGCCCACAGAAGGCGGCGGGATTTCTCTCCGCCGCCCTCTCCTTCAGGGGATGACGGGCATGTCGGGCTTGCGCACGACCTTCGTCACCGGGTTTGCCATTGCCACTGGCGTTTTTCTCAACTGTACGCGGGCGGAGCTTTCGTCCGCAGCGGAGCCGAAAATGACCATTGGCTGCCAGATCCGGGTGACATCGCAGAACGAGATGCTTCGGCTCGACGCGGTGGCCAACGGTCCGGAATCCGCGACCGGAAACTATCGCTTCGAGATCCTCAAGCAGAGTCCGAGCGGCACCAGCCAGAACGTCCAAAGCGGGGCGTTCGGGCTGGATGCCGATCGGGACGCCATACTGACCACAGTCGTTCTGGACGGGTCTGCCCGCGGCCACTACCGGGCGCGGCTGACACTGGACACAAAGGAATTCGGGAGCGTTTCATGCGTCTCACCCTAAAATCAATTGCCGCGTTCGCAGCCATTTCGATCCTGCCCAGCTCCGGTGCGTTTGCTCAAAGCGTCGCCAATCCCATTGCGCCGACCGCGGCCCTCACCGGCGGCGGCGCGGCAGCCTACACGGCGCCGAGGACCGCCAGCCTGAAGGCCGTGCCCGAACTGGCCGCAGCGGCCAGCGGCGGCAACTACGCCAGCACACTCGAGATCGGCGCCTACAACAAGGTGTTCCAGGCGCAGCTCGGCGCCGACAACGTTTCGAATGTCGGCATCATCAAGGGTTACGCCAACAGCGTCGGCGTCCTGCAGGCCGGCAACAATCTGAAGTCCAACGTTGCCTTGATCAACACGCAGGGACTTGCGGTGGGTGTGATCCAGCCGAACGGATCGGCGCCGGTCAACGTGATGATCGCGCGGCTTCCCAACGGCGGGCTGCTGATCAAGCGATAATCCACTCGAATTTCTCTAGAGGAGATGCAACGTGGGTAAGTTCGGCTTTCAGCAGCCCGACCTCTGTCGGGATTAACAACGATGCTCCAAGTCTATCTGCCAGTAAGCCCTGCGTTCAGAAAACGTCGAAGCTTTAGAAATTATTGAGGCCGTTGAGATAGCGTCGCAGTGTTGCTGGCCCGCAATAGCCTTATCTATAGGCTTTTGGTAACTTACGCGGGATTTTGATCGATTTAATTTTGATGGAGATTGCCGTGAGTAGATTATTGATTTCCCTAGCCGGCCTGGTCGCAGGCCTCGTCCTTTCCACTTCCGCTTCCGCAACGGAGCAGATTTATCGCCCTGTGAGCCCCACGTTTGGCGGCAATGCGTTGAATGGAAACTTCCTGCTCTCCACCGCCCAGGCTCAGGGCAACGGCACCAAGTCCGGTCAGCAGAGCCCGGATCTTTCGGGGCTCACCAACGCGCTGAGCGGTATCGGCAACGGCGGCGGGCAGCCCGTCATCATCATCGGCGGCAACGGTCAGACGACCATTCCATCGAGTCCATAAAGGCCGTCATTCGCGGCCTTTCTTTTCGCTTTTTTGCTTCGTCGGCTTGCGGACCAGTCCTTGGCTGCACCGTTCCTTTTTGGAGCGCGCACGACTTTGTCTTGGGGGTTAACTTGAATCGTCTCGTTGTCAGGCTGGCTATGGCCTCGCTCCTCGGCTGGACGGCAGGCGGCTGCGCCCTCACCGGCACGGCCAAGGATCCCGTGACGCAGGCTGCAACCCTTGTGCCCGCGACCAAGACCGGCCTGGTTCTGGATACGCTTCCGCCCCCGAGGCAGAAGCTCGACGTTGCCGTCTACAATTTTCCTGACATGACGGGCCAGAATAAATCGAACGACAATTTTGCCGAATTTTCGCGTGCGGTGACCCAGGGCGGCAGCTCGATTCTCACCGATGTTCTGGTCAAGGCCGGCGGTGGGGCCTGGTTCGACGTCGCCGAACGCGCCGACCTGCAGTCACTCCTGCAGGAACGCCAAATCATTCAGAATACCCGCACCGCATTGATGGGAAACAAAGCCCAGAGCCTGCCGCCCCTGCGGTTTGCCGGCGTGCTGCTCGATGGCGGCGTGATCGGCTACGATACCAACGAGACCACCGGCGGCATCGGCGCCAACTACCTTGGCATCGGCGGCAACGTGTCGTATCGCCAGGACATTGTCTCGGTGGCGCTGCGGGCTGTCAGCGTGCAGACCGGCCGCGTGCTGGCATCCGTCACGACCACGAAGACCATCTATTCCACGAGCGTCGGCGCCAACGCTTTCCAGTTCGCCGCCGTCGATGCGCTGCTGCAGGCGGATATCGGCGTGACCAAGAACTCGCCCGCGACGCTCGCCGTTCGCGAAGGCATTCAACTCGCCGTCTACTCCCTCATCTTCGAAGGCGTGAAGAACAATCTCTGGGAGTTCAGGGACACCGCGGCCGGCGCTGCATTCATGCGGGAGCTCGAACTCCACCGCAAGGCCGTGCCGCCGCCGGTCGCCGTGGTCGCAGCCGCTCCGATGGCCGAGCCGGTGGTGATCACCAAGAACTGATAGGCCCGCCGGCTTATCGCGCGACAGGGCGTGCCTGCTGGGTCGCGCTATAACAGGCCGGCGACGATGCGTTCTGCTGATTGCAGGTCACCGGTGCGGTAGGACCGGTCTTTGTGGCGGCAGAGCCGGCCCCGCCCTCTGGCGCGCCTTTCAGCGCTTTGCTTCCGCCATCTATGTTTGCGCCCGGCGGCAGGCTACCATGGGCCTGCTCGACCCGCGCTTCCGAGCCTCGCCTTCGCTCGCGGGCATCAGCCGAATCCAATTGGGACCAAGCTCCAAGAGCGGCCAGTACGCAGACCGCCAATTGCCCTGTATGCATCCTACGCTCCCTTTCTTCTACTGACGTTCGATACCAGCCTGAGCACTAAAAAGGCGCAGGTACGAAACAGGTTTCCAAGCAAATCATGTGCGCGGCCTAAGCAAACGACAGCGTGCGAATGACCGCTGTCGAAGCCAATCAATTCCACCGCTCACGTCGCGGCATAGCCTTCTTAGCACGCCCGGGTCGTGAATTCACACTCGAAGTGCTGAGACTGGAGACGCCCATAAGGCGCGATGTGGTGGAGCACCATGATCCACGGCCGCCATAGCTGAAAAGCCAGTCAAGGCGGATCGAAGTGTATCCATCCGGCGTAGACCGGCTTCTGGCAAGCAGTCGGGAAGACGTGGCCTCAGACCAGCGGCCTGTGCTGCAGGGTGCACAAAACCGCCAACGTGCCAAACAAGTTGCCGAAGACCCAGCACTCGACAGGCCTTGTCATATTTGACGCCCCAGGTTTCAACGAAGGCGTCAAATGCAGCCAGCGCATTCTCGCTGGTCTCGGCCATCCAGCTCTCCTGCAGCCCCGCCTGGCTTTAGGTTGCTACCTGGTTCGGCCTTCGCCAGCACACCCTGACATCGCAGTGAGTTCAACGCGAACTCGCGCATGCGAACGTCATTTGTGCTTGGCAAGATCGATGCCAGGATGTTTCCGAACGGTCCGCCGACGGGGACCGCCTTTTCGCTCCAATTCCGCCCGCCGAACCCAGCTTCTTAGACGCTGGATTTCAGCATACTGCTCAGCAAGATTACAATCGATCCCGACATCTTCGGCCTTCTTGGAACTGATCTGTTGCATCTGATCCATCCGGTTCGGACACTAATTGTTGGCGACCTAATTCGTTAGTAAGCTAAAATTCGGTTTAGGTTCAGATATCGCCTCTTCGTCTGCAAGTGAAAGCTCACTGCCCTGGCTTGAGCCGGCCAAGATAAACAAGTGTCGTGACCGGCATATGAATCAATTCGCGTCCGGACCAGATGACCACGCCGGCATGTCAACTCCGTCGTTGGCAGTCTCTCTATGTCGCAAACGCGGGCCGCGCGCCTGTTAGATTCCGTCGCCGCCTATTCGCTTGCGAAGCATTTGATCAGACGTGGCTGGCTCGGGTAGAACTCCGCGCCGGCGCCGAAACAAGACGCCTTTACGCCCAATAATCGCCTTGCCCGAATGATGCGATGCGATAAGGTATTAAAACTGATTGCGCATTTAAATCATTTTGACGGCCGATACTTTCGAGTGGGGCGACTTTTAATGCCGGAAATGGCCAAGCGAACCTCCGACGCGAGTGTCAGAACGGCGAGCGTTGCGCCTGTTGGGGGAGCGATCAAACGGTTGATTGACATCATTCTCGCGGTAGGCGGGATCGGGCTTTTGCTGCCGCTTCTTGTTTTCTGCGCGGTCGCAACATTCTTGGCCTCAGGAGGGTCGATCATCGCTCGCCATCGGAGGGTTGGCTTTCGCGGTCGTGCTTTTGATTGTTTGAAGTTCGAGACCTCCGCACCGGCTCACCGGCTACACCTTTGCTCGAGCGCGGATTCTGCTGCCCGCGAGTTAAGCGAAGCCGGAAAGAGACCGGACGAACCGCGCGTCACACGCTTGGGGGCCGTATTTCGTAAGGCCGGTCTCGACGAATTGCCGCAGGTGTTCAATGTGCTGCGGGGTGACATGAGCATTGTAGGCCCGCAACCCATCAGCGACGACGAAATCGATCATTATGCCGATAAAGCAGCGGCCTATCTGGCGTGCAAGCCAGGCATTACTGGACTTTGGCGGGTCAGCGGTCAGGCGAAGTATAGCGAGCGAGTTAGCTTCGATTGCGCTTATGCCAAGAGCTGGTCGCTCTTGTTGGATGCCAGGATCGCGATCTCAACCTTGTTCGCCAGGCTGGAGCCGACACCGGTACGGTTAGCAGCGATTTTCTTCGACAAGTTCTTCACGAACAAAGAAAAGCGGAAGGGATGAGACGATGAAATCCGTCGAAGCTTGGATTTGGCAATCAGGTGCAATCTAAGACCACGATGGTCATTGCTTGCCTCATCGCGGCGTGACTGAACTTGATAACATCGATGAAGCGGGTTTGAAGGCAAGCAATTTGCCCTACCCTGCGCAACGAGCAATTCGGAACGGATCGCGGAGCTTCAGGCTACCCGTCCCGGAGCGGCTTCGAATGACACGGCGCTTGCGTGATGTTCGCAGCGCAGCGACCTGGCATCCTCGGCGGCGATGACTCGTCTTCTTTGCCTGAAGGCACCGACCGTTTTTGCTATATCTTCATGGTAACTTTACTCTGGTCGAATCGGCGAGAGCTCGTCGATCCCGTCAGATTATCCGAGGATCTGCGACATGTTTCGATTTTTCACGCGTCCGCGAGCCATCAACTTCAAGGCGCGATCTCCAGAGCGGGACCTCGAAGTGGATCGTCTCAGAGCTGGAGCTATCTTTCGTGCGATCGAAGATGCGCTGCAGGCGGCCAGGGCCGAGCACGCTGGCCTAACCGCACGCGTCGACGAAGTACTCGCACGAGCTGCCATTACGCTGGGAAATGGCACGGACGAATATCTCACGCGTGAGGCTGAAGATAGCCGGAATCAAGACACTCTTGGTGCTGAAATCGCGAACGGGCAGCGCCGGTTGAGTGAACTGACGGTAAGTATCGGCCACTACCAGTTCTTAAGAACAGCACTCCTGACGAGGTTTCCCGATTTCAACTTGGCAAAGACGTCAAGCGGGTCGACTGCGCGGACGACGACCTAAATCCCATTTGCCCCGTTTTAATAAAAGAGGCGACGGTCGTCGCCCTGTTCTCCGCTCGGCCGCCAGTTGGAACTACTACCCGCTCATGTCCGAAGGAAGAGTATTTCGTCGGGTCGGAGCAAACCAAATTCGTCGGCCGGTTGCGGCCGTGTGGCAACTTCCGGCGATGACCAGGGAGCCTTTCTGGCGGCCGGCAGTCCGATCAGGAAATCAGGGGATGGGAGCGCCGTTAAAATAACTTCTCGTTAATGGTCCTCTGATTAACTTAGCCGCACCGCATTGCAACACTTGTGAGTGCCGCATCAAGCTGCAGGGGCGCAAATGGAACTTTTCGTCGCTGCCTGTCTGGTCGGAGCATTCATTGGCGTTTACTGCAACTTCCTGCTCCTGGTGCCCCTCACGCTGGCCACAGTCGTAGCCTCCGGTGCCGCCGCAGCGTCGCAGGGCCAAACTATTTCCGGGACGCTGTTGGCCATTCTTGTACCTGCGGTCGCCCTTCAGGGGGGATACATGATCGGGCTGACCAGCCGCGAACTCCTGAACCGATCTTCGAAGCGCATCTAGTCTCAAGCCGTCCGGCAGCCCATTGCGCCTTTCGCAGTTCAGGGAAAGGTAAATGGCTGGAGGCCCCCAACCGAAGACTACAAGCCAATCAGGACGCGGGAGCCTTGCGCTCTGCGGCGGTTTGGATGACCGAGGGCAGAGATTTACTCTAGGCTCCGATCAACGCTGCGCTCTCACCTTACCTTGCTGCGCACTGGGGATCTTGAAGTCCTCAATCCTGCCGCCGGCCTTCAAAGCGGAAACTAGCCATCGCGGCTGCTTACCACGTCCAGACCAGGTTTCTGACGGCACCGCTGGATTCCGATATTTTGGGAAAACCTTTGGATAATGGCGCCGCGCGCTCTTGCGACCTGCTTTGGTTGATTTCACCTCGACAGCCGCCGATGCTTGCGCGATTTTTCCACGATTGAGTTGGGTTAGCCTCTCTTCAAGCTGACGCTTTTCCGCAATGATCCGCTTGGATAAGAGAGCGGTGAGTTGCTCGTGAAGAGACCACAGATCATCAAGAGGCATCGCCTCGAGTTTCGACTTGTCCATGGGCGCTCAACAATGGTTCCGATTCGCGTATACCATAACATATTATGTATCAACCGGCATTCAACCCACCGTGCCGCCTCCACCGCTCGTAGTCTGCGCGCGGAATGATAGTCAAGTCGTGACGGGCGCAGCGGGTAACCCGTCCTGGCTCCAGACCAAGGTGATTACCGCTTTTGTGGTATTCAGGGAGAGCCTACGTTCGTTCGGCAACCCCCATCGCGTATGCTCCCGTGCGTGTGGATCAACGGCTTTCAAGCGCATAGCCAACAAAGGCGGAGAGAATTGCAAGACGTCTGCTAGTCTTAATCGGCCCACCGCGCGAAGCGTGAGATGGACTATAAGGAGGCGCGCCAGGAACTCTACGATTTGGGCGCCGCATGCTCAAGGTGACGAGGCAAGTTTGCACTTGCCTTGATGAACTGCGTTCGACCGAATTTCGATATCCTGATCAACCCGGCTGCACATCCAGCGGTTGATCGCGCAGAGTGCGAACAGGGCCTTGCCTTTGTTTTCGATTGCGACTGAGCAGGAAATTGCGCAACCGTCGCCGCTGCGTATTACAATGGTCCGCTTAGCGACGAACCATGTAAAGCCCTAGACCGCGTGCCACGATGCATTCAATGAGGAAATAATCGATCGCAATCAGCTTGAATACTGAGAGAGGCGTCAGGCAGAGATGAATTGCCAGGTATAAGTACGCAGTGGCTTGGCCTATTTCATAAGCCGGCATCCCCTTAGATCGGATGTTCCTTGCCTTTGGCGTGCGATCTAGGTCCCCAAGTCCTTCAAAGCTCTGCGGGCCGGTGCCTGTTTCTTTGAACGCGAAAAGTCATTTTTCCGCTTAGCGATTTTCTCATCCTTCCGCGCCGCAGCCATTTCAGCTCGACCGACGCTGATACGGAGCTTCTTCAGTTCCTGAAACTGATCGGCAATGCTTTTAGGCTTCTTCATCGCTTTATCTCAAAAACCAATGCGAAGAGATATCTGCAATTTGGCTCGTATGCCTTGCATCCCTTATAATGCAACTTTATCGGCGCCGGAAGACGTCGCAAGCAAACTTGGCATTAAGCTTTCGCGTGAAGGTTACCAATCATACAACGAGACGAGCTTGAGAAGGGCTCTTGCCAACCATCATGTGCGACCTTGCGGTTAACCTGCCCCGAGTATCCCGGTTGCACGGCTGGGACCTGCGATCCGCGATCGTCGATCCCTCGCGGATCGAAAGCCTCATCGCTGACGGCGCCGTGACGATCATTGACGATGGGCTTTCCATCAGCGACGGCGCTGAATTCCTGGTGCCAAGCGTCGCATCGGCGTTCGATGCCCATCTTGCGCATTCTGTCGCAACGCATAGCCGCGCGGTCTGAAGCAAACCGCCTCGCCCCTCGGCGAAGCCGTCAGGCGAGTATATTCCGCTTGGCGGCTTTATTCTTTGGATCGCCAGCGCACCACATGGATGAAAGTAAACCACTAATCGCTATCGCGATTGCCATGATGATCCTAACGTCCCTGTAGCGACGATGCTTGGCTGCTGAAGCTGCCGCATGGGCGACTTGCCTGTCGGCGAAACCAGCCTATGGTTACAACAAAAATAGCTTCAGGGAGGCGACAAGTGGCAAAGCTTTTGATGGCGGCGGCTGTTCTTCTTGCAATAGCCGGAATGAATGGTGCGCAGGCCCAGGATTATCCGGCAAGAACCGTTACGATCATCGTTCCCTTTGCAGCCGGCGGGCCGGCCGACATCACGGGCAGGATCGTCGCCGATATCTTTAGCCGTCATCTCAATCAGAAGTTTGTGGTGGAGAATGTCGGAGGTGCCGGCGGCACCCTTGGCGCGCTTCGAGCGGCCCGTGCCGCGGCCGATGGTTACACCATTCTTTCCGGGCACCTGGGCACAAATGCGCTTGCGCCGGCGTTCTATCCAAATCTGGGTTACGATCCGCAAAAGGATTTCGAGCCGATTGGATTAAGCGCCGAGTACCCCGAACTGCTGGTCGTCCGCAAAGATTTCCCTGCCAACAACCTCGCCGAATTTGTCGCCTATGCGAAATCCAACTCAGGCAAGCTCAATGCCGGACACGCCGGACTTGGCTCGGTGTCGTACATCGGCTGCCTCCTTCTCAACGCTGCGATCGGCATCAAGCCGACCATGGTCCCGTTCACCGGCACGGCCCCGGTGTTGAATGCAATGCTGGCGGGTGAAATCGACTATGAATGCGATCCCGTGCTCGGAACGTTGAGCCAGGTGCGAGCCGGCGCCGTCAAGGCACTGGCGGTCGCGGCCCGGAAACGCAGCCCGATGCTACCGGATGTGCCAACGTCTTACGAACAAGGCCTGCCCGAATTCGACTGCGCACCGTTTTACGGGGTGTTCGTGCCCAGCGGCACGCCGCAATCAGTTATCGAGAAGCTCGCGGAGGCGCTGGATAAAGGCCTCAGCGAGGAATCGGTGCAAAAGCGGTTGGCGGATCTCGGCGCCGACATCGTGGAGCCAGGCCGCCGCGGACCAAAGCCCCTCGCCGACCTGATCAGAAGCGAATCCGCGCGTCTGATGCCGATCCTAAGAGCTGCGATGGAGAAATAGGCGCGGCCAGTGTATCGCTCGTTGAAGACATTCGCTTCCGTTGGGAGTGCAACGACCTTGGCTAGTGCTCCGACGCATAGTCGGCGCGAACCGGAGCCGCGCCCGATGGCGGCACGTCGAGGCGCACTGCGATGCCCTCGAGTTCCTGACTCGGCGCCGGATAAAGCTTCATAACCAGCGGATCATGCCCCGGGACGATATGGCTCTCATCCGGCGCCAACGCCCGCAGCCGGTCGAACCCTTCCAGCATTTCGCCGATATGAAGCGCGGTGGTAAACGGACGTTCGCTCGCCATGTTCTCGTAAAAATGGCTGACGTCGGAAGCGAGCACGACGAACCCCCGGCGGGTCCTGACGCGAACGAATTGAAGCCCGGCCGAATGGCCGCCTGCCGCGTGTACCGAGAGGCCGGGAGCGAGCTCGGCGTCGCCATCGTAGAACAAGACGCGGCGCGCATAGTTGAGCCGTACGATCCCGCAGACGTCCTCGACCTCGAATGAATGCGACAACCTCGGATAGCGCATGAAGCGCCCCGTGGCATAGGCAAGTTCGCGCTCCTGAAGATGGAAACGCGCGTTCGGGAATCGGTCGAAATTTCCCGCATGGTCGTAGTGCAAATGGGTGAGAATGACATCCTCGACCGCACTCGCAGAGATATCGAACGCACTGAGCGTCTCCACGGGACAGCGCAGATATGTCCGTTTCCGTCTCGTCGATACTTCCGCGTTGAATCCGGTGTCGATGACGAAGGTACGACCTCCCCCTCTTGCCAGCCACATGAAATAGTCCATCGGCATCGGCCCGTCGTGCGGGTCGCCGCCGATGAAATGCTCACTCCGCCGTGCATCGCGGGTGGCGTAGCGAATGGCGAAGAGTTCGTATTCCGGCTCGGCCATGCTATTCCCTGACAGACCGGCAGGTCATGACTTGCCTTCGGCTTCGTTGAACGCCTCGCGCGCGTTACGGAAAGCGTCGATCCCTGCCGGCACACCGCAATAGACGGCGACCTGGAGCAGGATCTCCTTGATCTCGTCCTTGGTGAGACCGTTTTTCAGCGCGCCCTTGACATGCAGCTTCAACTCATGCGGCCGGTTGAGCGCGCCAAGCATCGCAAGATTGACGATGCTGCGCGTCCGGCGATCGAGCCCCGGCCGGGCCCACAATGCGCCCCAGCAGAATTCGGTCGACCACTCCGCCATCGTCCGGGTGAATTCGTCGGCGCCTGCCATGGATTTGTTGACGTAATCCTCGCCGAGCACTTCCTTGCGAATCTTCAATCCCTTTTCGAACAACTCGCTCATCACTGGTTCCTTCCGTTTGTTTGAGTGCTGTCTTTCAAGGCAGCGCGACTCAGCGCCCCACCCCCATCAGGCCCGATATGTCATCAAGCGTATCGATACGCCAAACGCCATCGATGATGCGATCGATATCCCAGTCGCTTTCGCCCAGCCGCGCACAATCACGCAGCTTGGCTTCGATAGCACGATCCGACAGCGGATCGGCAAGACTGCCCTTTGCCGCCATCACGATCTCGCTCAGCGCCTCTCCCGACGTCAATTGAATCACGACGCGCGCGGCGCCATCCGGAAGTGAGCCATCGAGCTCCGCCCTCACCTTCTGACGCCACGACACCAGGTCCGGGCGAAATACCATCGCCGCCGAGAACTCCGTGATGCCAGCGGCTCCTAGCAACAAGGCGCAGGCGGCGCAGTGATGGATGCTGACGCGTGCGTCGCGTTCGTTGCGGACCGGCCGATCACCGCGTGCCAGCAAGAGTGCGGAGCCCTGCACCGTGATGGAGGCGATATCCTCGATGTGCGAGCCCAGCCTTTCCCGTAATCTGAAGCAGGCATCGATCACCGCATGAAACACGATGCCCGCGGGATAGGGCTTGTAGGTGTTCTTGGCGATCTCCCAGGTCTTGCCCAGACCTCCCGTCAGCCGCGCAAGATCGGGCTCATCTCCCATGGCGCGCGCCCAACCGAGCGAGCCTTCAATGGCGAAGGGCGATGCGGAGTAGCCCTCAGCCGCAAGCAATGCGGCAAACAGGCCGTTGCGCGCCGCATTGCCGACGCTGACGTTCTTGGCGGCGCTGGAGAGATTCTCGACGATCCCGGCCGATTGGCTTGCAGCAATTCCAAGCGCATTGGAAATCTGGTCTGCCGACAGGCCGAGCAGCTTGCCGCTGGCGGCGGCGGCTCCGAACACGCCGCAGGTCGAAGTAATATGCCAGCCGCGCGCATAATGTCCGGGAGACACCGCGTTGCCGACGCGGCACTCGATCTCCACGCCGAGAATGAATGCCGTGAGAACGTCCCGCCCCGAAAATCCTCGCGCCTGCGCCAAGGCCAGGACCGGAGCTGCGACTGGGGCAGCCGGATGAATGATCGTGTCCAGATGGGTATCGTCGAAATCGAGCAGATTGGCTGACACCGCGTTGGCGAACGCTGCGCCCATCGCATCCAGCCGTTCCGGACGGCCGATGACCGCAGATGTTGCGACACCGCTGAACGGCGAAAGCACGCGCAAGGCAGCGGTGACCGCGGGGTCGTGGGCCGAACCCAAGGCGGTTGCAAAGAAGTTCAGGATCGAGCGTTTCGCTTCGTGACTTTGCCCCGCGACATCCGTCCACGTCGTACCGGCAACGAAACTGGCGAGCGTCGTGCCGGCGCCTTGCGCTTCATCTTGCCGCACTGAGCAAATTTCCCCGTGAGCCTGTTTCTCCAATCCTATTCCGCCGCGCCGCGCCCTGTCGACCGGAATCTTATGCTTGACAGATTAACTGACAATCTGGACATTTGGTCAAACGCGGCCGGGAACCCCGGCGGCGCCAATAACAAGAAGAGCGCTTGCGGCGCATCAGGGAGCGAACCATGGCAGCAGAAACAATCGGCTTTGTCGGAACGGGCCGCATGGGCGGACCTATGGCCGGACGCCTGCTCGACGCCGGCTATTCGCTATGCGTTTACGATTCGCAGACCGAAGCGACCAAGCCGCTGGTTGCGCGCGGCGCGCGGCTGGCGAAATCGCCCGCCGAAGTCGCGTCCAGCGCAGACATCGTGCTGGCGAGCCTGCCGACCCCCGATATCGTCAAGGCCGTGGCATTAGGCCCTGATGGAATCGTTGCCGGCAACCGCGCCACCATTCTTATCGATCTGTCCACCACCGGACCTGGCGCCGCCAAGGCGATCGCGAATGGATTCGAAGCCCGGAACATCACGCTGGTCGATGCGCCCGTCAGCGGCGGCATCAAGGGCGCGGTAAATGGCACGCTCGCCGTGATGGTCTCCTGCCCGCAGGCGACCTATGACAAGGTTCAGCCTATCCTGAAGCATTTTGGAAAGCTGTTTTACACCGGCGACAAGCCGGGTACGGCTCAGACCGCGAAGCTCGCCAACAATCTGATGGCGGCGGCCGCTCTGGTCATCACCTCCGAAGCGGTGGCGATGGGCGTCAAGGGCGGCGTCGACGCCAAAGTGCTGATCGATATCATCAACGCCAGCAGCGGACGCAACAGCGCATCCGAAGACAAATTCCCCCGCGCGGTGCTTCCCGGCACGTTCGACTTCGGCTTTACCACCGGCCTTTCCTACAAGGACGTGCGGCTCTGCGTCGACGAAGCCGAAGCCATGGGCGTTCCGATGGTCTGCGGCTCCGTGGTGCGGCAGATGCTTGCGATCACCAATGCCAAATATGGCGCGTCGTCCGACTTCACATCGATCGCGAAAGTGCTGGAAGAGTGGGCCGGCGTGCAGATGCGTGGGTAGGCCGACGCCATCGTCGAAAGGGAGCCGCAGCGTGACGGTCGGATCGATCGGACCAGGCGAAGTATCGATGGCGCGAGCGTTCGCGCGCGACGCGCTTGCCGTCGATGCCGGCCGTCTCGATCAGGACGTCGTTGAGAAGGCCAAAATCTGCCTGCTGGACTTTCTCTCCTGTGCTTTCGAGGCCCGCAATCACCCCTGGAGCCGCCAGGCGATCGGCATCGCGCGGCAGGTGGCAAATGGCGCGACCATCATCGGGACCGGCTCGCTTGCCGCGCCGGGCGATGCCGCCTTCGCCAATGCGACGATGGGCCACGGCCTGGTGCGCGAGGACATGCATGCCGCCAGCATCTGCCACCACGGCGTGGTGATCTGGCCGATCCTGCTTGCCCTGTCGGAGCGAACATTGTTGTCCGGGGCGAATTTCCTTGGCGCCGCGATCATCGGCTATGAGGCCGGCGCGCAAATCGGCCGCGCACTCGTTACGGCCGACCTCGCCCGCCTCTACCGGCCGACCGGCCTGGTGGCGCCGCTCGGCGCAGCGTTAGCGGGAAGTTGTGCCCTCAGTCTCACCGAGGATGCCGTAACGAGTGCGGTCGCCATTGCCGCCAATACATCATCCGGCCTGAACGAATGGCCGCGTGCCGGCGGCTCCGAGATGTATTTCCACCCGGGTTTCGCTGCGCGCAACGCGATTGCCGCGATCGAACTGGCCGAAGCCGGTGCCCGCGCCTCGGAAACGATCCTCGAGGGCGAAGCCGGACTATTCGCAGCCTTCCGCCGGCAGCCTGCCCCCGCCAGCATCCGGTTGTTCGCGGGCGCGCGGCCCGAGATCATGGCGGTCTATAACAAGCCGGCGCCCGCGTGCAATTTTGCCCAGACCGCGGCACAAGCAGCCTTGCGTGCCGTGCGCGACATAGGAACGGCGGACGACATCGCGACAGTTTCGATCCGCTTCCCCGAGGCCGCGGCCGACTATCCCGGCTGCGATTTCAAAGGCCCGTTCCGCAACGCGTTGCAGGCGAAGATGAGCATCCCCTTCAGCGTCGCTGCCGTGCTCGCGCGCGGCGCGCTCGAAGAGGCCAATTACGCTGACATCGACGACATCAGAATTCTTCGCCTCGTCGAGCGAACCAGCCTGCAAAGCGAGCCGCACCTCACCGCCGCATTCCCGGCCAAGCAGGGCGCCGAGATACGCGTTACCTTGCGCGACGGAAACGCCGTCGATCAGCGCCTCGACAATGTCATTGCCGCGACGCCGGAAGAGATCCGCACGCGCTTTCGAACTGCTGCGACCGGCGTGATCGGCGACAAGCGCGCGCTGCTTCTCGAAGGACTTGTCGACGATTGCGCATCGCTTCCGGACAGCCGCGTCATCGCAGCCTGCTGCCGGTCCGAACCAAGCGAACGGCAGTTGCGGCCGGCATCATGACCAATATGAGCAAGCAGGAAATGTGGAGCGAAATGTTCAAACCTGAGGCGCACTCGACATCGGCCAGCGCACCGAAGACGAATGCCAACGCCGCACGAGGTCGTCGGTGACACAGGTGCTGGAAGGTTTTCTGCAAGCGTTGTCCGCCGGCCTCCTTATCGGCGCGGTCTACGGCCTGATGTGCGTCGGGCTCGGGCTGATCTTCGGCGTTATGCGGGTGATCAATTTTGCCCAGGGCGATTTCATGATGCTCGGCATGTACGCGGCGTTCTATTTCTTCACTGCGCTCGGCGTGCAGGCCACGTTCGGCAACACCTTTGGACCGTTCGTCGCGATCCTGCTGGCCGGCCCGGTGTTGGCCGTCTTCGGCTACTTCGTCCACCTTACCCTGATCTCACGCGTATCAGGCACGCGCACCTCTTCGCTCGAGGGAGAGGGGCATTATGCCCAGCTCATCCTGACGCTCGGGATCGCGCTGATCCTGCAGAACGGCGGTCTGCTCGTGTTCGGTTCGGTGCTTGCCTCGATCCGGACGCCGCTGTCGAGTTCGGCGTGGGAGCTTGGACCGTTATTTTATGACGTCAGCGTCTTCATCAACAAGGCGCGCGGGATAGACGCGGTTGTTTCGCTGGTGACGATGTTGCTGCTGACGCTAATGATCACGCGGTCGCGGATCGGAAAGTCGCTGCGCGCCGCGGCCGACAACCCCACCGCGGCGACCTATATGGGTATCGACGTTGACCGCGCGCACCGCATTGCCTTCGCGCTCGGCACTGGTATCACCGCGATCGCGGGTGGCCTGCTCGCCACAAACTATCCATTTCACCCCTTTGTCGGCGTCGAATACGTCATCGTCATGTATGCCGGCGTCGTGCTCGGCGGCATGGGCAGCATCATCGGCGCCTTCTGGGGCGGCATGACGATCGGCCTGGTCCAGCAGATGTCGACGCTGATCCTTCCGACGCAATTGCAGAACGCCGCGATCTTCGTCGTGTTTCTCCTGATCATCTTTTTCCGCCCGCAAGGTTTCTTCGGGCGCATGGTCGAGAGGACGTGACCATGCGTGGCTGGCGATCGCTGCTGCCTATCATTGTCTTCACCGCGCTCTATGCGGCGGTGTCGCTGAGCGTGACCAATTCCTATTACCAGCTCGTCATGACGCTGGTGCCGGTCTGGGCGATATTCGGCCTGTCGTGGAACCTGCTTAGTGGATACACCGGATTGATCTCGTTCGGTCACGCGGCTTTCTTCGGCCTCGGAGCCTATGCCGTCGTGCTCGGACAGATCCATTTCGATCTGTCGCCGTGGATCATGATCCCCATCGCAGCCATCCTTGGCGGCATCGCCGGACTGCTGATCGGCTTTCCGACTTTCCGCCTGCAGGGCCACTACTTCGCGCTGGCGATGCTCGCCTACCCGCTCGCCATTCTCTATGTGTTTGAATGGCTCGGCCTTCAGGAAGTTACGCTGCCAATAAAACGCGACAATCCGATCGCCTATATGCAATTCGCCGATCACCGTCTCTACACACTGCTGGCGCTGGCGATGATGCTCGCTACGATCCTGCTGACACGGGCGATCGAGCGGTCGCGCTTCGGCATGGCGCTGCTTGCGATCAAACAAAACGAAGCCGCCGCGGAAGGCGCGGGAATCAACACGCTGGCCTGGAAACTCCGTGCCGTCACGCTCAGCGGAGCCATCGCCGGAGCGGTCGGCGGATTCTACGCGGTCGTGCTGCTGGTGGTGACCCCACAATCCGTATTCGGCATGCTGGTATCGGCCCAGGCGCTGACGGTCGCCATGTTCGGCGGTGTTGGAACGGTCTGGGGTCCGGTGATCGGATCCGTGATCCTGATCCCGTTGGCCGAAACGCTCAACGCCGAAGCAGGCTCGCGCTTTCCCGGCATTCAGGGCGTGATCTACGGCCTCGCCATCATATGCGTCATCCTTCTCGCGCCTGAGGGCCTGTTTTGGAAAGTGCGTGACTTCCTGCGCAAGCGGTCGGCATCGCCTGCCGCGAAAACATCGAGCGGCCCGGATATCCCGGCCGCCGCCGTTCCCTCCGCGCCGGCGCCATCGCGTTCGGAACGATTCCCGGGAACGGGCGACGTCGTCCTCGAAGTACGTAACCTGTCGCGCTCCTTCGGCGGATTGAAAGCCGTTCAGGATGTCAGCTTCAAGCTGCGGCGAAACGAGATCCTCGGCATCATCGGTCCCAACGGCGCCGGCAAGACCACGCTGTTCAACCTGTTGAACGGATTCCTGCGGCCAGGTACGGGCGAGATTCTCCTCGACGGACGCGAGATGTCCGGCCGCAAGCCGCATGAGCTCTGCGAGGCCGGCATCGGCCGCACCTTCCAGATCATGCGACCGTTCCTGCGCATGTCGATCTCGGACAACGTTGTGGTCGGCGCCTATGTCCGCGCCAAGACCGATGCCGAGGCAAGACGGCTGGCGACTGAGGCGATTGCCCGCGTCGGCCTGTCCGAGATCGCCGACCGCATCGCCGGCGAACTCACCACCAAGGAATTGCGGCTGATGGAGCTCGCCCGCGCATTGGCCGGACAACCGCGCATCCTCCTGCTGGACGAGACGCTCGCGGGCCTCGGCCATGACGAAGCGAACGAGGTCGTAGCCGTAATCCAGCGGCTGGCCCGCGACGGCATGACGATCGCCATCATCGAGCACACCATGCAGGCCATGGTTCGCCTGGTCGACAGTTTCCTCGTGCTCGACCACGGCGCCGTTATCGTCGAGGGCGAGCCGGAGGCCGTCACCCGCGACAGCCGCGTCATCGAAGCCTATCTCGGCAAGAAATGGATGGCCCATGCTCCACATTGAAGGGCTGACATCAGGCTATTCGATCCCGGTCTTGAACGACGTCTCGATCAAGGTCGAGGAAGGCCAGTTCGTCGCTATCGTCGGACCGAACGGCGCCGGCAAGACCACCCTGTTCAAGACGATTTCCGGCATCGTGCGTCCGAGCACCGGTACGATCAGGTTCGCCAATCAAGACCTGCTGTCGATCCGGCCCGCGCAGCGCGCGCATCTCGGCATCGCCCATGTCCCGGAAGGCCGTCAAGTTTTTCCGTCGCTCACGGTGATGGAAAATCTCGAAATGGGCGCGATGACCGAGGCCGGTCAGCGCGACTGGAAACACAATATCGAGCGCATCTTCGAATGGCTGCCGATCCTCGCCGAACGCCGCGGCCAGTTCGCAGGAACACTGTCCGGCGGACAGCAGCAGATGCTGGCGATCGGCCGCGGGCTCGCCTCCTCGCCGAAACTCCTGATGCTGGATGAGCCCTCGATGGGCCTCGCGCCAACCATCGCGGATTTCATCTTCGAACGGCTGATCGAGATCCGGCGGCAATCGAACCTCACCATCCTGCTGGTCGAACAGCGCGTGGCGGAGGCGCTGGAATCGGCCGACCACGGCTACGTTCTCGAAGCAGGCCGCGTCGCACTCGAAGGCAACAACCAAACCTTGCGGGCGGACGACCGCATCCGCAAGGCCTATCTCGGCATGTAACCAACAAACGATCAATAACACCATTGGGAGAACGAAAATGGGCGAGGCCAATATGTCGAAGACATCGTTGACGCGGCGAACCGTGCTCTCCGGTGCCGCCGCCATGGGACTGTCGACGATGGCGCGCGCGCAGCAACCTGCCGAGGTCAAGGTCGGCTTGATCGTGCCGCTGTCGGGCATTTACACCCGGCCGGGCCAGGTGATGCGGATGGGCGCAGAGATGGGCATCGAGCACATCAACGCTCAAGGCGGCATCAAATCGCTCGGCGGCGCCAAGCTCAAGCTGATTGTGATCGATTGCGGCGATACCACTGAAAAGGCCAAGAATGCGGCGCAGCGCATGGTGGCGCAGGAGCCGGACCTGGTTGCGGCGACCGGCTCGTATCTCAGCTCGTTTACGCTGGCGGTGACCGAGGTGACCGAACGCGCCGAGCTGCCGATGCTCACATTGTCCTATTCGGACCTGCTGACCGAGCGCGGCTTCAAATTCATCTTCCAGACCGCAGCGCCCGCAAGCCGGCAGTCGGAACTCGGCCTGCCTGAACTGATGAAGCTTGCCGAGGCCGCATCCGGCAAACGCCCGAAGACGGTAGCGATGCTGATGGACAATACGGCGACGTCAGTTGCGACCGCCAAGGCGCTGAAGGAGAAAATCTTCGCGCAGGAAGGCCTTCGGCTCGTCGTGGAAGAAGTATGGACGCCCCTGCTTTCCGATGCGACGCCGCTGATCCAGAAGGTCAGGTCGGCGCGTCCAGATCTGCTGCTGTTCATGCCCAACGCCATTTCCGACGCCAAGCTCGGCCTGGAAAAGATCAACGAGTTCGGGCTCGGCCAAGGCAAGATCCCGACCGTCTCCTTCAGCATCACGATCGCCGAGCCCGACATGCTGCAAAGCGTCAGCACGGAAGCCGTTCAGGGCATCATGACGGTGGTCGCCAACTGGGGCTCGAAGGGCCACGAGGCGCTGATCGCCGAGTTGAAGGCAAAATACAAGGAGCCCTGGATGACGCAGAACGTCATCTCGACCTACGGCGATATGTGGCTGATGAAGGCAGCGCTCGAACAAGCCGGAAAGGCCGATCGCCTTGCCGTTGCACAGGCGTTCCGGACCATGGACGGCGGTCCGTCGAAGCACTACCCGGGCGGCCAGCTCAAGTTCGACGAGAAGGGCCGCCGCGTCGGCGCCGGCGTGGTGATCGCGCAGTGGCAGTCCGGCGTGCCCGTCACAGTCTATCCGTCCGATCTCGCATTGGCTGCGCCATTCTGGCCGAAGAAGTCCTGACCGTAACGCGTTCAAAAACTTCAGGGAGGATTAGCGATGACAAGAGCTACCCGGGCCGCATTGACGCGGCGCAGCCTGCTCGCCGGTGCATCCGCCGGCCTGATCTCTTCTCGCGCATGGGCGCAGCAGCCTTCCGAGGTCAAGGTCGGATTGTTGGTGCCGGTTTCCGGCCTTTATGCCCGCCCGGGTACGGTGATGCGACAAGGCGCCGAGATGGCGGTGGATCACATCAACGCGCAAGGCGGCATCAAATCGCTCGGCGGTGCCAAGCTGAAACTGGTCGTACTTGATTCCGGCGATACGACAGAGAAGGCCAAGAATGCCGCGCAACGGATGGTCGCCCAGGAGCCCGACCTTGTGGCGGCGAGCGGCGCCTATCTCAGTTCATTCACGCTTGCCGTCACGGAAGTGACCGAGCGGGCCAATCTTCCGGTCCTGACCCTCTCCTATTCCGATCTGATTACCGATCGGGGCTTCAAGTATGTCTTCCAGACGTCGGCAACGGCCGGCTCGCAGGCAAAGCAGGCCCTGCCTCAGATCGTGAAGCTTGCGGAGACGGCTTCCGGCAAGAAGCCAAAGACGGTCGCGATCGTCACGGATAACACGGCGGCATCGGTTTCCTCGGCCAAAGCGATGCGGGACGGCCTGCTCGCCGAAAACGGCCTCCAACTGACCGTCGACGAAACCTTTACCCCGCCGCTCGCCGATGCCACCTCGCTGGTCCAGAAAGTCCGCTCAGCCAGACCAGACCTGCTCTTCTTCCTGCCGACCGTCATTTCCGACGCCAAGCTACTGCTCGAGAAGATGAACGAGTTCGGCTTGGGACAAGGCAAGATTCCGACGATCTCGTTCGGCATCGCCATCGCCGAACCCGACATGTTGCAGACCGTAAGCCCTGAATTGCTGCAAGGCCTGCTCACCTGCGTCGCAAGCTGGGGCGCCAAGGGTCACGAGGCCCTTATTGCCGAACTCAAGACCCGCTACAAGGAACCGTGGATGACGCAGAATGCGATCTCCACCTATGGCGACATGTGGGTGATCAAGGACGCGCTCGAAAAGGCCGGCAAGGCCGACCGCGTCGCGGTGGCCGACGCCCTGCGCGCCATGGATGGCGGTCCCTCCAAATATTACCCGCTCGGTGAAATCAAGTTCGATGAAAAGGGCCGCCGCGTCGGCGCCGGCATGACCATCGTGCAATGGCAATCCGGCGTACCCGTCACGGTGTTCCCTCCGCAACTGGCGCTGGCCCAACCGTTCTGGCCCAAAAACTAGCGTGTAGCCATCAACCGCAACACATTGGATACCGATATGGACAAGGCGACATACGATCGAGGCCTCAAGATCCGCAAGAGCGTCCTGGGCGATGAATTCGTCGACAAGGCAATCACTTCGGCCGACGACTTCAACCGGCCGATGCAGGACCTCACGACGGAATATTGCTGGGGCTATGTCTGGGGCCGCGATGGCCTTAGCCACAAGACCCGCAGCTTTCTCAACCTGGCGATGCTGTGCGCACTGAACCGGCCGCATGAACTCAAGACGCACGTTCGGGGCGCACTGACCAACGGAGCGACGCGCGAGGAGATACGCGAGGTCTTCATGCAGGTTGCAATCTATTGCGGCGTACCGGCCGGCGTCGATGCTTTCCGCAACGCGCGGGAAGTATTCGCCGAGTTGGACCAGAAGAAATAAACAGGAGCCCGATCCGATGCTGCAGGGCAAATGGGCACTCGTCACCGGCGCAACAGCCGGCCTTGGGCTGGCCGTGGCGGAGAGCCTGGCCGGCGCCGGTGCCAATATTGCCCTGCACGACCTGCTTGAGCCCCGGGAGGCCCGGGATCGTCTTCGTTCCCGTTTCGGTGTCGATGCCGTAAGCGTGGCCGCCGACCTGTCACAACGTTCATCGATCGAAACCATGATGGACGACCTACTCGGGCGCCTCGGAGCCATCGATATCCTGGTGAACAACGCCGTGGTCCGGCATTTTTCACCGGTCGAGACATTTGCTCCGGAGCATTGGGAAGAGGCGCTGGCGGTCAATCTGTCGGCGCCCTTTCATCTGGTCCGGCTCGCGCTGCCCGCCATGAAGCAGCGTGGCTGGGGCCGCATCATCAACATGGCCTCGATCTATGCGAGCCGCGCCATTGCCGACCGCATCGACTACGTGACCACGAAAACCGCCATTCTCGGCATGACCCGGGCAGTCGCGATCGAGACGACACGGGACGGGATCACCTGCAACGCCCTCTGCCCGGGCGTCCTTCCGACGCCGGCCATCCAGGGCAAGATTGCATCGATCGCGGCGAGCGAAGGCCGCGCCGTCGACGAAGCAACGCGCGACTATCTGATGGCGCGGCAGCCGACCGGGCGGTTTGTCGCCATGGAAAGCGTGGGCGCAATGGTTGTCTTCCTGTCCAGCCCGGCCGGGCAGGACATCACGGGCGCGACGCTGCCGATCGACGGAGGCTGGTCCATCGCATGAGCACCAACACTCCACACCGAGGATATCGCCCGGTCGACCGTGTTTGCACGGGACCAGCCACCTCATGTTCAGATTGCGGAAATGATGATTCTGCCCGTAAATCGCTACTGAATCGGTATTCCGATACGAAGGCGGTAGGCAATGGACAAGCGCGCTGAATTGCAATCCACGCTGCGAATCGAGGGCGTTCCCACCGTCCGCTCGATGGTTGCGCAAAAGCTGCGCGAGGCAATCATGTCCGGAAGATTCAAGCCGGGCGAGCGCCTGATCGAGCGGGAGCTTTGCGAGATGACTGGTGTCAGTCGGCCGTCCATTCGCGAGGCGCTTCGGGCATTGGAAGCCGACGGTCTCGTCGCGACCGTCCCGCATCGCGGCCCCGTCGTCAGCACCATCAGCCTCGAGGAAGCCAAGCAGCTTTACGCCGCCCGCGCCGTCCTGGAAGGGTTTGCCGGCCGTGAATGCGCCCGCCTGCGTGACCCCGTTGTCGTCCGCAAGATCGGGGACGCGCTGACCAAGCTGAAGGCCGCGTTCGCCGAATCCGACCTGATGATGGCGCTTGAAGCCAAGACGGAGTTCTATGCAGCGCTGATCGGCGGCTGCCAGAATGCCTTCATCGAGCGCATGCTTCGCCCGCTGCACGACCGCATCACGCTGTTGCGGATCACCTCGATGTCGCAGCCGAAGCGGATCAACAAGAGCCTCCGCGAAGTTACAGCAATCTGGCGCGCCATCCAGAGCGGCGACCCAGACCTCGCCGAGCAGTGTTGCGTCGATCATGTGAAGGCGGCCGCGGTGGCCGCGCTCAGCATGATCGAGCGGGCATCCGCATCGAACGAGAAGTTGAACGAATGAGCGAACCTCATCCCGATAGGAAGCAGCCATGAAGTTTTTCAAGCGCGTACTGCTATTGCTGTTGCTTTCACAGGTCACCCCGACATTCGCCCAGGAATATCCGAGCCGGCCGATCACCCTCGTCGTTCCGTTCTCTGCCGGCGGGCCAGGCGATGTGATCGCGCGCCTGCTCGGAACGTCGATGAGCGCGACGCTGAAGCAGGCCGTCGTCATCGAAAACGTCGTCGGCGCCGGCGGCACCCTCGGCACCAACCGGGTCGCCAAGGCCCCGCCCGACGGCTACACATTGTTGTTGATGCATGTCGGCCAGGCCACTGCGCCCGCGCTATATGCAAAATTGCCGTTCGATCCGATCGGCGACTTCGCACCGATTGGCCTGGTGACCGACGTTCCGATGATCCTGATCGCGCGTCCGAACTTTCCCGCCAAGGATCTGAAAGAGCTGATCGCGCACGTGCGCGCCCAGGGCGACAAGGTCACCTACGGCAATGTCGGCCTGGGGTCTGCATCGCATCTTTGCGGGCTGATGTTCATGAGCGCCGTCCAAGCCAAGCTTACGCCGGTCTATTACAAGGGCGGCGGACCGGCGCTGAATGACATCCTCGCTGGTCACATCGACGTCTATTGCGATCCCGCGACCGGGCCGACGCCCTTTATTCAGGCGGGCACCATTCCGGGATATGCCATCACGAGCAAGAAACGCGTATCGACGTTGCCGAACCTGCCAACCTCGGCGGAGGCCGGCGTACCGGCGTTCGACGTGACGACCTGGTACGGCATGTATGCGCCGCGCAACACGCCGAAGCCGATCGTCGATGCGCTGGTGGATGCGCTGAAAAAGGCGCTCAAGGACCCGCCCTTGGTCAACCGCTTCGCCGAACTCAGCATGACGCCGGTTGAGGACGAACGCGCCACGCCCGCGGCGCTCGATGCCTTTCTCAGAACCGAGACCGACAAATGGTCTCGCATCATCAAGCAGGCAGGTATCGAGCCGCAATGAATCCAGGCTCGGCCAGGCAAACCGCCCTCGCCTGATCCTCCCACTCATAACGGTCTGGTTGCAGGTTCGAGTCCTGCCGGGCCCACCAGCCTTCGCTCGCGAAGCGAGTGAAGGCTGCCGCGCCGAAGCCCGCTTGGGCGTAGGCGGGCGCATCCGCGAGCTACGGCTCGGCAAGCCATCCTGCGATCTTAGTGAGGAGACAGCCGCGAGCACCGACGCGATCTCGCTCCCAATAAAATATCGAAAACAACCCCATGCAAAGTAACAGGGGTCGCTGGCATGATCCCGCGAAAACATTTTGACACGTCGGGCAAATCAGCCGCACTATTGCATCATCATGCAATTCTTAAGATCGCCCATGGCCCTGCCCGACGACGGGCTCTTGGGGGCAGCAATGGTGGCTTCTGACCGGCTGATTGAGAGCCACTCTTGGTCAGCTCACGTGTTGTCGTTAGCGGCAACTCTGCTTTCAAAGAGTCCGCTTCGCACCAGCGACGGCAAATTTGACGGACTAGCTTTTGCGTGGGAAGCAACGACTCAATCTGGCGTTGCACTTTCATGCTTTCTTTATGCTTTTCTGGTAGGAAAGCTGGGCGGAGCAGCACCGTCTCGCCAATTTTTTCCTGGTATCAGCAAAGAGCCGAGGTCTGGATGATGGTCCAGGAGCAGCACGATTTTTACAAAGTCAATTCGCTGACCAATCTGGACGAGGCGTCGCCTGTCGAGGGCACGATTGTTTGGGATGCACCGCGCTCCCTGTGGAATGGCGCGATGCTGCTTGGGGCCATCGTCCTCGGTCCGCTCACATCTTCGTGGAGCGCCTTGGCCGTCTTTCTGATCACAGCCGCAATCACGCTTTGCGCCGGCCACTCCGTCGGCTTCCACCGGCGCCTCATTCACCGCAGCTTCGAGTGTCCTAAATGGCTGGAGAGGACGCTGGTCTGGTTCGGAACGGCGGTGGGCATGGGTGGGCCGCTATGGACTATTCGCGTGCACGACAGCCGGGATTGGGCGCAGCGCCAGGTCGATTGTCATCCGTTCCTCGCGCACCGGAAAGACTTTTGGTTGGATGGCCTGCTCTACCTCCATGGCCGGCTTGTCCTGAAGCGTCCTCCTGGTTTCGATCCTGGTCCGGGAATTGGCGACGATCCCTTCTATCAGTTTCTCGATCGCACCTGGATGTTGCACCAGATTCCGATCGCACTCGTTCTCTATTGGCTGGGCGGGTGGCCTTTTGTCGTTTGGGGCGTCTTTGTACGCGTCGCGGCCTGCACGACCATGCATTGGGGAATATCCTACTTTGCGCACACACAAGGAGAGCAGGACTGGACAGTCGACGGCGCGGTGGTCCAGGCGCACAACGTGCCCTTGATGGCTATTCCAACAATGGGAGAGAGCTGGCACAATAACCATCACGCCTTTCCGGGCTCTGCGCGGCACGGTCTCTATCCCGGGCAGATCGATCTCGGCTGGGAGTTCGTGAGGCTGCTTCGCGCCCTTGGCCTGGCGTGGAATGTTCAGGTGCCCGCGGAGCTGCCGCCCAGGCCTGGAATAAGCCCGGTCCGCGCCCGCTCGCTTTCAGTCTGTGCGCCCGGCCAAGCTGAAATTTCGAGAGTCCAGTTGTGACGACTGCGGCTGAAGCCCTCGCCGCTTATTATGCGGCGAATGGCATAGAGGCTGACCCCGCTCGCGCTGCGACATGGATTTGCAAGATAGGGCCGGTGTCGGTTGAATTTCCAAACTGGAAGTGGAGGCGAGACGCCATCACTCGGCACGACCTCCACCACATTCTCACCGGCTATCCCTGCACGATGACGGGAGAGATGCAGATGGCCGCCTGGGAGTTTGCCGCCGGACGCTACCGCCACTGGGCGGCGACGCTCTTCTGCCTGCCTCTGGCACTGATGGGCGTCATATTTGCGCCACGTAAAACCGCGCTGGCGTTCCGAGCGGGTCTGATCTCGACAAGTCTCTATGGCTCCGAACTGGACCGCAATAAGCCGCTCACAGCGTTGCGAGCAGAAATTGCTGCCCGCCGCCCCGCCAGTTATCCGCCAGAAACCCCATGAACAAACGTGCACGAACGCGCACGATCTCAAACGATAATCACTGATTTTGCTCGAATTTCCAGGTAGAGTCCCGCGCTCATAACGGTCAGCTTCAACGCTGACTTGCGTCCTATCGGCACGTCCGGCGACGGCTGGAAGCGCGCTCTTGCTCGACCACAGCTTCGACGTAAGAGCTGTGCAGCGACGTCGGCGACTTGAACCCATCGAACATGACACGGACGGTGCTGCGGTACTGCCCCGAGCCGACGACGACGCCTTCCCTGCCGGCGAGGTTCGGGCATCGTTCCGCGCCCAGCGCTGTCATCCTGACGCGCGTCCGGTGAGGCAGCGGAGGCTGCTCAGTGGACGCGGCTGGATCGGATGGTGTCTTTGGACCAGAACCCATTACAGCTCATCCATGCAGCTTGCGGCACCGTCGGAAACGACCGGCAGAACCCAGCGATCAACTCCCGCTCATAGGACGCGACCAGCAGCGATACGAATAGTGGCGCCTCACCAACGCCGGGGATTCGCCGCGCCGTTGTTTTGCTGCGAGAACGCCGATGACTGACATCTCTGGTCATTGCCAACATGGTGCTCACTCCTGACCAGTCATCCGCCGCGCCTTGCCGGCGCGGCAGCCATTCAGTGCTGCGACATCGCTTGCTCCCGGTCAGCCCTCTGATCCGGCGCATCCCCGCCGTTGCGCCAGCGCCTGACCGATAACCCGCTCGCCGGCTCTATCGCGGCCAGCAGCGCGGCGTTGATCTCAGCCATCCGGCCGAGCTTGACCATGCATCGACCGACCGCGACGAATCCGTCTGTCAGTTCCGGCTGCAGCCGCATGAACTCGAGATGATGGCGCAGCGCTTCCTCGTACTGACCGAGCCTCTCACAGACCTGGCCCAAGCACTGCCATGCCTTGACGGCGTCGGGGCGAACCGCGGTCAAGGTGCGGAACAGCCGCTTGGCCGCGACGAAGTCACCCTTCGCCGTCAATAACTGGCCGAACCGATGCAACGCGTCGGCGTGTTTTGGCTGAACCTCCAAAATCCGCCGGTAGCCTATCTCGGCGTCGGCAGCCTTCCCCTTCCGGTGAAGTTCGGTCGCCTGTCGCAGGACGTCAGGGATGCTCCTGCGGTCGATCCTGCCGCCGAGATTCCCGCCGTTCCTGGTCGCCAGAACGGTGCCGCGGATCTTGCGCTCCGCGCAGCCGAATGAATATTTGTACGGCTCGTTGCCGCGCAGGAAGTCGTATTCAGTATAGCCGAGCTCGATCGCGTGGCGAATGCTGAAGGCATGCAGGATCACCCCCGCCGGCGGTCCATCGAACGTCTCGTCGCGTCCGGTCATGTAGAATGAGAAGGTGCGCTTGCGCGGATCCACCAGCGTGGCCAGCGCCGCGACAGCCCGGTCGCCGTGCCAGAACGTCGGCAGGTAGACCAGACCGGATTCAAAACTGCGCGTCAGCATGGCGCTGTTCGAACGAACGAGCCCATCCATCCGATCCCCTTTGCGGGAGCGCCACCTTGCCTCCCAGAACCGCAGCAAAGTCTTGAGGTCTTGCGCAAAGGTTTCGGGGGTGGAAACGGATATTCGATATTCGCCCTGCGCATCGATCTGCTTCAGAAGGCGCCTGATTTTCTGTCTTGTGTTGGAGCTCAGCGTTTCGAGATAGGCGTTCCAGTCCTTGGGCAGCGTCACATACGGGCAGCGGCTGAGGTCGATCCCATCGACCTTGCTGACCATGTCGACCTCCGTACAGTGGAAACTGGCTCTCGGAAAGCAGGCCAGAAGCAGCCGCACGCGCCTCTCCGACATTCGCAGATTATCAAGCTTGAAGCGCGCCCAGTTCATCTGCCTGATATATCGGGCAAACGCGGGAATGACCTTGTTCTCCACCTCGGGCCTGCAAACGATGCCAGTGTAATCGGCGGAGCCCGTCATCCTGATTTCATGGAAGACATCGGAGTTCTTGATTGTGGTTTGCAGCCGCAACGGAAAGAACGCAACGTAGGGAGTATCCGCGGCCTCGTCGGCTTTTGCCGCCAGGATAAACCATGGCCCCGCACTGTGGGACAGTAAGCCGTTGAGCCATTTCCATGACAGGAATATCTGCGCCTCGTCGTCCGCGTCGTAGACGGCATTCCAGTTGTCCTCGAGTTTCGCCAGCGACGGCAAGGTTTCGATGATGTCGATATGCACGGCGGACGCCTTTCCAAAGTGCGTGTTGAGTTCCTGTCGAGACCTAGCGCTCTCGGAATGCGCGCATAAAGCTGTCGTAGATGGGCCTCATGAGGTACTGGAAGAACGTGCGCTCCGCTGTCTTGATGTAAACCTCGGCGGGCATGCCGGGCGTCGGACTGAAGCCCGGAAGATTCCGGCTCTCTTCGCTGTTGAGCCTGACGCGGACGAGATAGATGTCGGTCGGCCCGACCTGCTGGGACTTCTTTTCGTCCGCCAGGGTATCGGCCGACAGGTATACGACGTCGCCGGAGACCATCGGCGTGATGCGCTGGTTCAGCGCCGTCAGCCGCACCATCGCGGCCTGTCCGTGCTTTACGCTGTCGATGTCCTGCGGCCGCAATCGCGCCTCGATGATCAGTTCGTCCTTCACCGGCAACAGCTCCATGATGTTCTTGCCGGCCTCGACCACGCCGCCCCGCGTATGATAGCGGAGCTTGACCACGACGCCGCTCACCGGCGCCGTGACGCGAACCCGATCGAGTATGCCCTTGGCGCTGAGCATCCGCTCGCGGACGTCGGCCAGTTCGCCCCGGACCTCGTGCATCTGTTCGACCGCGGTCTTGATCGCTGTCTTGCGCACGCCGTTAATCTGCTCGAGCGCGCGGGCAATGCGTTCCTTCGCATCCCCGATATCACCCATGATGCGACCGACCTCGCCTTCCAGATTGGCCTTCGACCGCTGCAACACCATCAGCTCCGGTTTGCGCACCAGTCCGGCCTGCACCAGACGGTCCTTAGTCACGATCTCCTCATCGAGCAGGACGATCTGGCGCTTGACCGCGTCCAGTTGGACCCGCGACCCCCGGATCCGCTCCTCCAGAGCGTTGATGCTCTCCTGGATACTCTTGACGTCGCTGTTGAGGTTGTTACGGCGCGCCGCAAACGTCATCTGCTGGCTGTCCACGATTTCCTTCGCCTCGGGCGACTTGCCCAGCCAACCGACGACCTCCGGCGGAAGCGTGATATCCGCCTCCTCCCTCATCTCGGCCTGCAGCCTTGCATCCATGGCCGACAGGCGGATGCGACGCAGGAACAGCCGCTGCAACTCCGCACGCGCCGCCGTGTCATCGAGTTCGAGCAGTATTTGTCCGGCCTCCACCTTGTCGCCTTCGCGCACGAAAATCTCCCGGATCACGCCGCCCTCGAGATGCTGGACGATCTTGTTCTGTCCGGTAACGACGAATACGCCCGACGCAACCACGGCGCCGGCGATCGGCGCCATGTTGCCCCAGACGCCGAATCCCATCAGCACCACGGCCATGATCAGCGCGCCGGCAACCGTTGGAAATTTGGTCGATCGCGGCAGCGAATCGTACCAGGTGCCTTGTGATACTGCGGAGCGGTCCGCAATTTTCCTGTTGGCCATGGCGTAACCTCGTTGCTGTCAAACCTGACTGATGTCCCTATGAATTCAACGAAGGAGGATTGCCGTTGGGGGGGATATTGTTCGGCTTGCGTCCGGTGATCATCGGAATGATCTCGTCGCGGTTGCCGAATGCCTGCACCGCGCCCTGATGCAGGATCATGATCTTGTCGACGCTCATCAGCAGCGCTGCGCGCTGGGTGATCGTCACCACCGTGATCTGCTTTTCCTTGGCGCGCACCAGCGCCTTGGCGAGCGCCCGCTCGCCATTGGCGTCCAGATTCGAATTCGGTTCGTCGAGCACGAGCAGGCGCGGATTGCCGTAGAACGCGCGCGCTAGCCCGATGCGCTGGCGCTGGCCGCCCGACAGCGGACTCCCATCCATGCCGACAACGGTCTCGTAGCCCTGGGCGAAGCTCGAGATCAGTTCGTGCACGTCGGCGGCCTCGGCCGCGTCGAACACATCCTCGTCGCGGGCGTCTTCGCGCATCCGGCCGATGTTGGCCTTGATGGATGCAGGGAACAATTGCACATCCTGCGGTAGGTAGCCGACGCTCTCGCCGAACTGCCGCGGATCCCAGTTACGCAGATCCATCATGTCCAGCCTTACGCTGCCGGCGGTTGGAATGATGGATCCAACCAGCATGCGGGCCAGCATGGTTTTGCCAGTACCGGAATCTCCGACAATGGCAAGGGATTCTCCGGGCTTCAGTTGAAAGCTGATCCCGTTCAGGATCACCTTCTTGTTCGGCGGCGGCACGTAGAGAATGCGCTCGACGCTGAGATACCCTGCTGGACGCGGCAGCCGGAGCCGCTCCAGGTTGAGCGGCGAGTTCAGCAGCAGGGATCTGATGCGGGCATAAGCCGAACGCGCCTGCACGAAATTGCGCCAGCCTTCGATGGTGCCTTCCAGCGGGGCCAGCGCCCGGCTCGCCACGATCGAGGCCGCGATCACCATGCCGCTGGTGATCTCGTTCTCCAGCGCCAGCCATGCGCCCCAGCCGAGGATCGCGATCTGGGTGCACAGTCGCAGGAATTTCGACACGCCCGTCATCAGGATGTTGAGGTCCTGTCCGATCACCTGTGCCTTCAGAGACTCCACGGTTTCGCGGCCCCATACCTGCACGCCTTCGGGAATCATGCCCATGGCGTTGATGACCTGGGCGTTGCGCGCCATCGATTCCGCCTGCAGGTTTGCCCTGGCTCCGTAATTGTTCGCCTGGTTGAACGGGATCGCGGTCACCCGCTGGTTTATCAGCGCCACAACGACCAATGCGACGCCGGCCCCCAGGACGATGAACCCGAGATGCGGATGGATCAGGAACACGACGGCGAAATAGACCGGCGACACCGGCGTATCGAACATCGTCAGCAGCACGGGGCCGGTAATGAACGCGCGCAGGTGCTGCAGGTCGGCCAGCGTCTGGAATTCGCGGCTGGATCCACTCTGCGCGGATTTGGCGGCGGCGCTCAGCACCGGTCCGCCCAATCGCGCCTCGGTCTCGACCGCCACCCGCATCAGGATGACGCGGCGCATCATATCCATGAGCACATGCGCCCCGATCGCGATGACCACGATAATGGTCAGCATCACCAGCGTGTCCGTGCTGCGGCTGGTCATCACGCGATCGGACATGTTGAACAGGTAGATCGGAATCGCCAGCACCAGCAGGTTGACCGCGATCGAGAATATCCCCACGGTCACCAGGTTGCGGCGGGCATTCGCAAGGCCCTTGCCGAGCACATCGCGAAATTCATTGTCGCCGGAACGCTTTTGGAGCCGCGGCGTGCCGCCACCGCCTCCGCCGCCACCACCGCCGGAGGAGCCGCCACCGTTCCTGTCGCCGCCACGCTGCAGCGGGGGCGCAGGAGTCTGCTGCTCGATCACGACGGTGGATCCCGGCGCCGGGGTCTTGGCTTCCTCCCGCAGTGATGGCTCGACCGCCGGCGGCTCCGCGACCTTGGCCACGGCCGGAGCCGCCTTCTCGTCCGCAAATGCGACAGGCGGATCCTCGGCACGCGGAGGGGGCTGATCAAACCATGGACGAAGCGGAATTATCTTTGCCATATGCGGCGTTGCTTCGTCATACTCCCTCAAGCGCCAACTCCCGCCTGGACGAACATCCCAACCCCACATTTGGAAACTCCGTTCACTTCCAATAATCAAAACATCCTGCTTGCCGCTAATGCAGCACGCTCGCCATCGGATCTGCCTGCACCGAATTGGTAACGACAGCCGGGCTCGTGTTTGTCTGGTCCTGGGTGTCATCGACGAACGCAATGAGTTCAGTCACCAGGGTATCGGTGTCGCCATTAACCGCATCATCCTGGTCCACCGGCAGCAGATTGGCCTGCACCAGAATGGAATCGGTGTAGACCTCGCCCTCAACGTAAATGACGTCGGGATTGACATCGACAATCGCGGCATCGTTGGCGAGTTCATTGCCGCCTGTGGTGGCCGACTGCCTTATGCCCCTGCCCCCGCCGGGTTCCAGCGCCATCAGATCGGCCGACGGCTCGTTTTGCAGTTGATACAGCACGTTGATGTCGGAGGTGATGTTGGTCTGCCAAACCGCATTGATGTCGTAGTAGTCCCCCTTGACGTAGAGCACGCGCAGAGGGCCGCCATTGCCGGCGATGGCGCTGCCCAGCTCGGGATCAATCGACGTCACGCCGGAGGCCAGCAGATCCAGGATCTGCTGGAGGCCCGGGGTCAGCACATCGAAGGTGTCGCCGCCATAATTCTCGATAGCGCCCTCGTTCAACAGGCTGTTGTCGCCTGAGCTCACCGATTGAGACGGATCGGCGCCGTCGGCCGACATCACGATGTTGTCGTTGTTCAACAGGATGTTGTTCTGGAAGATCACGTTCATGCCGTGATAGGCGCCCTCGATGACGATCAGGTCGTATTGAATGTCACCATCAAAAATCTGAGCCAGATTACCGAGCTGATTGTGGCCGCTGACGAGGTTGTAGTGGCCATCACTGCTGACCTGCGCTGCCACATCGTTGTCGGAGAGATAGTTGGTTTGGCTCACCGCATTGACGCTGTAGTAGTCGCCGTCGACCACATCGACGATCCAGTTCGGCCCCGCCCAGTAGGACGGGAGTTCGGCGTAGATGCTGGGGTTCTGGACGAAGTTGGCGATGTTGGTCGCGACATTTCCTTCGCTGGTCACCGATGGCGCGCCCTCCCCACCCGACACGCTGACCTCGTCGTTGTCGATGGTCGTGTTGGTCTGGAACATGGCATCGGTCTTGAAGTAGTCCCCCAACACCACCATGGTGCGGGCGCCCTCGCCAATATCGACCAGCAGCGCCGCGTTGATGCTGTAGTTGCCGCCCATCGACGCCCATTGGCCGATGCCGTCGCCGGTGTCCGGCAACTCCTTCAATTCGATCGGCGGCCTCGGCTCCGTTGGCGGTTCCTGCAGCTCACCGTTGACATAGTAGCCGGCAGGCACCGAATGCTCATCCGGCGTGCCATCGCGGTCGGCCCATGCGGCATCGTGAGCCTTGAGGAAATCCGGCAGGCCGGCATCGTTCTGCGTCATCCACCAATGGGTAGGAATCTCGGCGTTGGCACCGTCCACCAACTTCCCGATGACGGCCATCGCATCATCATTGAGGCTCATGATCAAGGGCTCGGCCGCAGCCATGAAATCCGCCGGTAGATTGACGTCCTCGTCATGCATGAAGTTGTACTGGCGGACCGCAAGCTGAATCTGCGCGCCGCCGTCCTCGTAGGTCACCCTGATGTTAAGCTCGCCCCCGCCGCCACCGCCGCCGCCCGCTGCGGGCAACACGATGTTCGGTTTCAGCGGTGTCGGAAAAAAATCGAAATCGGGATCCTGCGGGCCTTTGTGCAGCTTGAGCGGACGGCCGCGGATCAGATCCATCGGATCGTCGGCTATCAGCTCCGGCCCTGGCCCCCCCGCACTGTCCATATCCTCTGGCGCGTAGCGATGGTGGTAGTTCGGTCGCAGCGTCGTGTAGTCGCCGGAGGGACCGGGCGCGGGCGTCTCATCGTACTGGGTGCGATCGCGAGCGATGTCCTCGAAGATCTGCAGATATCCAGCGAAATGGGAAATGATTTCGACGAAACTAGCTGACGCCATGGGAACCTCCCCTGTCGCCGCGAGCTGTTAGGGGCCGCACGGCGACCCCACAGCTTCTTGTCGGCAACTGCGGCGACTGAAATGAAAGCTGGGAAAAAATGACCCGCGCGGCTAACGCCGCGCGGGTCGAACGCGAAACTACCCTATATCGTCGTCGCTCACATTGTTACCAGCAGCCTGAATGGTGATGCTGTTGAACTGAATGTTCGCACCCTGCGTGATGTTCTGATCGAAGGCCGACTGGTTGAGAACTGCATCGGCGCTCGAAGACACGCTGCCACGCCCAACATCGCCGACGTCGCCGATCCTGGACTCTCCGCCTTCGATCTTGGCTTCCATGCTGAAGCTTGCACCCGGCTCACACCAATCCCCGCCGGCGCCGCCGGTGTAGCTGGCATGCGACCAGTTGCTGTCGTTATCGACCAGGTTGTTGACCTGATCAATATTGAACTGGTTGCCGTCGTTCATCGTCTGGGTCACGACGTCAGGCATGACGACAGAACCATTCGTGGTGAAGTGGCTGAGGTCGATGACCGGGGTGCTCAGGCCTTCTGTGTCCACATCGACATCCACATCGACATCAACGTCTACCTTGCTCTCGACGGTGTTTTCGATCTTGTTTTCGATGTCGTTGTCGATCTTGTTGTCGACGTCGTTGTCGAGATCGTTATCTACCTCGTTGTCGAGCTTGTTTTCGACCTCGTTCTCGTTCTTGTTCTCGTTCTCATTCTTGTTGTCGTTGTCGTTGTCATTGTCGTTGTCGTTCTCGTTGTCGTTCTCGTTGTCGCTCTTGGATTCGAGCGACTGTACCGCGACCTGGAATTGGCCCTGGCCCTGACCCTGGCCTTGACCCTGGCCCTGGCCCTGCAATTGAGCCTGGAGATTGGCCTGCGCCTGCAACTGCTCTTGCTCTTGTTCCTGATCGTTGGGATCAAACATGACGAGCTCCTGTGGTTTGGAGCATCGCGGGCGGAACGGAGAGCGCTGATCTTCTAAGTCTGCGGTCTTCGAAGCGCGGCGGTGCTCTTCAACGTCGGTTTCTTCCGACTGCCGGCACTCGCGTTATTGCGAACCACGGCACGGTCAGAATGCCGCCACATCTTCGACAACAACATGCACGCATTCGATCCTCCGTTGTATCTTGCGATATCAACCATCGGCACGGTTGGCGCCCAGAACGAGTCAGTCTTTTGGATGAATAGCGGCGCGACGACGTTCGATCGTTCGTTATCGCCGGCCTGCTTCAAGCCGCGTCGCGCGGCACGCCTTGGGGCTTCACGCCATAAACATGCGCTTCAAGGCGCGGCAGCAGATCCCAGATCTCGCGGTTGATCTTCGTCATTTCGTGGGTCGTCCGCACCATCTCCTGCAGACGGCTTTCGTCCAGCGCCTTGATCTCTCCGAACCTCAGGCTCGCCCTTGTTTCCATCAATCGCATCGACTGCGTGTGGGTGATGGCGCCCGCGGAATCAAAAATGAACATGCAATGATTCAACTCATTGCGAACCTTGGTGGATTCCGAGAAACGTTCGATGAGCGCTGTCAGATTTTTCGACAGAGCCTTGTCGGTCACCCTGATCTTGGCCAGTCGCTGGATCAGATCGAGTCTCGCGCGGGTGGTGTTCAATGTCGCGAACACGACTGCGGCGGAAGCCTCGTCGGTCCGCAACAGAATCATCAGCACGTAGATGAAAAGGCTTTCGTTATTCGACCAACTGCAGATCAGGTTTCCCATCAAAGCGAGGACGAACGTACGGCGATCCGCCGACGCGGGCGCCGCGGCGGCGAGCATGTCAAAATCCGGCTTTGGCGGCAGCTTGCTGACAAACACGGCCATGTCTCCGAAGATCAGGCCTATCATCATTCGATCGTAACGGGCTTCGTCGCCAAAGAAGTATATATCGAAAGATATAATAACGAAGGCTGGAGGAACCTCACTCATGCAATCAGCGCCTGAAATATTTTGCATCATCGCATGAAAAATGTCGCCTTCTTGCTGCTATCCTGCTGCTTTCCTGCTGCTATCCTGCTTCAGTTCCCATTTTTTTGACGACTTCTTGTCACACATCCTTATCTTGGCATTTCGTTCCAACAAGTGTAAACTTTTCTGCACAATTAAGATGCTAAGTGATCTATTTCATAGCGACCTTTGGGGTCTCGGAAGAAACCTGTCGATATCATTGGATGTAACATTAAGGGGCGCGTTATGTCGGTCCCACCCAAGAAGACCGTTTTTATTGTAGATACGATGGCCTTTAGGCGAGCCCGCGCGGAGAGCTTCTTAAGTCCGTGGGCCAGGAACGAAAACGTCGAGCTGATTTCGCTCGATCCTGACGAAGCGCACGCGAAGCTTGCCGAGCGCGCCGAATGCGACATGCTGATTTACAGCGTCGGTGCCCCCTCTCCCTACGAGGTCTTCACCGAGATACAGGTCTTGCACACGCTTCGCCGGGACGCCGCGCTCGCCATCGTCTCCGACGATGAACATCCCGCCACCGTCCTCGCCGCGATGCGTTGCGGGGCCCAGGGTTACTTCAGCAACTCCATGGCGCCCGAGCTCGCGCTGCAGGCCCTTTCGTTCGTCCTCCATGGCGGTACCTATTTTCCGCCGACCGCCGTCTTAGCCCAGGCCTTCAATTCGCCGCCCATCGAATACAGACTGCCTGATCTTTCCCAGGAGCAACCGCTCCTGCCCCCCGAGCAACAGATGCAGGCCCCGCCCCTCGGACCGGAGGACGGCCTATACGAGCAACAAGTCTCCCTTTTCGACGGCAAGGCGGCGAGTGACCGCGGCGTCGACGGCTCTAATGGGTCTTCCAATGGGTCTTGTGGCTCCAACGGCGCGCGGCATGCACCCGAGTTTACCGAACGGCAGTACGCCGTTCTCGCGTGCCTCTGCCAAGGCGATCCCAACAAGGTGATCGGTCGCAAGCTCGGCATGACCGAAACGACCGTCAAGGTTCATGTCCGCGAGATCATGCGCAAGTTGGGCGTCTGCAATCGTACGCAAGTCGCCATCGCCGTCCGCGGCGTCGGCCCGGATGGCCTGGCCGAGATGGTTACCCAGGATTCGGTCGCGGCGGCCAAATCATCCGTGCCTCATTGATGATGAACCGTGGTGGCGATGAATTTTGCCGCGACGTGCCCGCGTGGAGCGCTCCACCAAAATATCTGATAGTGCGCGCCACTTTCGAACCAGGCGACCGGTTTGAGATCGCCAGGCAACGACCTCAGCAATTCTGGGACGACAAGCCGCTGTCAGCAATTGGACAAGCGGGCCAGTGTGCTCAGCCTTTGAGCGCCGTGACAACGACCTCAATCAAGGCGCCGCCGCCGAGATCGGCCACACCGACCGTTGCCCGCGCCGGCAGGTCGTTGCCGAAAAATTCGAGCCATGCCGCGTCCATCTCCTTTTTCTTGGAGAGATCCGTCACGAAGATCGAGGCGCTGACGACGCGGGTTGCATCCGTGCCCGCCTCTTTCAGATAGCCGGCAATCTTGCCGAGGATGTTGCGGGTCTGCTCGCCCATCGAGGCGCTGGTATCGTCGGCGATCGTGCCGCCGACGAACACAAACCCATTGGCTTCAACTGCGCGGTGCATGATCGGCGTACGGATGTTGCGGATGATGTTCATGATGTCCTCATCTTGGGTTCCAGGGTGTGGAAGGATGAAAGCGGTCGATGCTGAGATCGCCGATCCGTGTCTGGGTACCGCCGTTGGCGATCAGCTCCGTCATCACGGCGCCCGCGCCGGGGCCGAGCTGGAAGCCATGCAGCGAAAAGCCGAATTGGTGATAGAGCCCCGCGTGGCGCGCGCTCGGGCCGAGCACGGGCAGTTCGTCGCGTGTCCGCGCCTCGATGCCGGCCCAGGCGCGGACAATGGCGGCGCTGCGCATCACGGGGAATAGCTCGAACACCGTGCGTGCACTGATGGCGAGGCTGCGCCAGTCCAGCACCGTTTCATTTCGATCCTGGTCCGGCGTCGCCAGATGCCCACCGCCGATCAGCACGGTGCCGTTGGCGAACTGTTTGAAGGAGAGTTTGCGGCCACGCAGAATGACCACCGGATCGATGAAACGCGGCACGCGGGAGGTGATCATCAGCATCGGCGCCACGGTTTCAACCGGCACCGGCTCGCCGAGCGCCGCGGCCATGCGGCCGGCCCATGCCCCGGCGGCATTGACGAGCACCGGCCCAGCATAGGTGTCGGCGCCGACATCCACCCGCCACAACCCATCTTCTTTACGAATGTTGGTCGCTGCCACGCCTTCACAGACGGTTGCGCCGAGCGCGGCAGCCTTGCGGCGGAATGCGGTGGTGGTTCTGGCGGGATCGGCCGCGCCATCCCGCCGCGACACCACACCGCCAGGGCAGCTCTCGGCCACCGCCGGCACCAGCCGCCGCAGCTCCGGCCCGTCGATCAGCTCCTCATGAGTGAAGCCGAGCGCGTTCAACTCGGCGACGCGCGCGCGACAGGCATCGAATTCGGCGTCGTTCTCGGCGACCAGCACCTGGCCGTGGCTTTCGAAGCTGCAGGTGTCGTCGACCAGCTCTTCAATCCGCTCCCAAATTCCCATCGAGCGGATCGAGAGCGGGATCTCGGCGACATGCCGCGCGAGTTGACGAACGCCACCGGCGTTCACCCCTGAGGCGTGGCGGCCGGCATAGTCCTTCTCGATCAGCACCGGCTTCATGCCCGCGAGGCACATGTGAAGCGCGGTCGAGCATCCGTGGATGCCGCCACCGACAACGATGGCATCGGCGAGCTTCGTCATCCGCGCACCACCGCCTGGACGTCGGCTTCTGTCTTCGGCACCGCCGCCAGCTCCGCGAGCGTGATCGGCTTCACCGGTGCGCGCAGCCGATAATAGCCGATCTCCTGCGGAGTCTTGCCGCGGGCCTGCGCCATCAGTTCAGTGACGGTCAGGCCGCAGAGCCGGCCCTGGCAGGGACCCATGCCGCTGCGGCGATACGCCTTGAGCTGGTTGGGACCGGTCGCACCGATCGCGACGGCATCGACAATGTCCTTGGCCGTGACCTCCTCGCAGCGGCAGACGACGGTATCGCCGGAGGGGATGCGGAACTGCCGGGCGGGGCGGAACAGCGTGTCGAGGAAGGCACGGCCTCGCTCGGCCTGCGCTAGCGATGCTCGGAAGGTTGCCATCGGGGCAAGCTTCGCAGCCGCCGCAGGTGCCAGCGCCTCGACCGCAACTCGTGCAGCGATATGGCCGCGAACAATTGCGGCTCCCGCACCACCGATCCCGGCACCATCGCCGGCGATACCAATGCCTTCGACCGACGCGCTGCCATTGTGATCAAGAACCGGCGACCAGCAGAGCTGCAGGTCGTCCCAGCGATGCTCGACCCCGGCCGCCATCGCGAGATTGACGTTGGGCACCACGCCCTGATGCAGCAGCAGCAGCTCGGCTGGAATCGTCTCGCGTCGGCTGCCGACTGCATAGGTCACGGTTGCAAGCTGGCCGTCGCCAGCGGCAGCAAGTTCGCTAACTCCACTCACCACCGGAACTTTCGCCCGCACTTCCCGCATCATGGCAAGGCCCTTTGCGAAATAGGGCGAGGTCATGAAGGCGAATGCGTGGGGCAGCGCGGCAAAATAGTTTCGACGCTCGGTCGTATCGAGGATGCGGTCGATCCGACCGCCAAGGCGCAGGATCTGCGCCGCGAGCAACCAAAGCAGCGGTCCCTGGCCGGCGATCACCGTCCGCCCATCCGGCACGAGCCCTGAGGACTTCAGCATCGTCTGCGCGGCGCCTGCGGTCATCACCCCAGGAAGGGTCCAGCCGGGAATCGGAAACGGCCGCTCCAGCGCGCCTGTTGCCAGGATCACGCGGCGCGCCTTGACGAGGGACGACGCGCCGCCGATTGACACGCCGACCTCGAGGTGGCGGTCAAGGCTCCAGACCGTCGCACGCTGGATGATTTCGGCGCCGCTCGTGCGCACCGCCCGAACGAGCTCCGCGCCCGCCCAATAGTCGGCGCCGAGGCGGTCGCGTTCCGTTACTGGGGTCGAGGCGATGGCGCGCCAGACCTGACCGCCGGGGCCGGCATTCTCGTCGAGCAGCAGTGCCGACAGGTCAGCTTCGGCCGCGGTCGCTGCGGCGGCGAGCCCTGCGGGCCCTGCCCCGATGACCACGACGTCATAGCTATCGCGCTTGGGAGCCACGTTCATCGGCCGATCTCCCTTTTGCCCTTTTGGATCTCGATCTGCATGCCCTCGGCGACGGGCACCAGGCAGCCTTGGCGATTGCCGACGCCATCGATGGTGACGAGGCAATCGAAACACACGCCCATCATGCAATAGGGCAAGCGCGGCGCGCCGCTCACCGCGGTTGCGCGGCGCACGTCACGGCCGGAGGCGAGCAGCGCAGCGGAAACCGTATCGCCCTCGCGCGCGGCGACGGCGGCCCCGTCCACGACGATGTGCACCGGTCTTCTGCTGTCCTGATCGGATCGTTTGAACATTGGATGCCTCTTCGCCCCTTCTCTCGCGCTCGGGTCGTGTCGATGTCAGTAGGAGCCGCTGCCTGTC